>NZ_QJJQ01000001.1 GCF_003201975.1 Pseudogracilibacillus auburnensis
AAATACTCGGTGACAAGCTTTAGTTTAAATTCTTCACTATATTTGGCCATAAAAACACCCCCGAAAGTTAGATTTTCTACTCTAACTTTCGGGGGGCGGTACCAAAATGGGCTTTTTTTATTGGCATGAAAGTTGCAATAAAGTATATGAATGAAAAATATAAAGGGGGAAGAAAATATGTTAGCGCTTTATGGGTTTTTAATTATTGTCATTTTATTGTATTTAGTTTTGACGAAAAAAACGTCGATTCATTTTGCACTCGTAATCGTTCCTATTGTTTTTGCCATTATTGCTGGTTTTAACTTTGAGGAACTTGGGGAGTTTATGGGGAGTGGATTGGGCAACATGCTCAAACTGGAATTATGTTAACCTTTGCAACTCTTTTCTTTGGAATTATGTTTGATACAGGGATGTTTGATCCTTTAATCAAAGGAGTGCTCCGTTTTTCAGGTGGGGATCCAATAAAAATAGCCATTGGAACGGCAATCATTGCTATGGCTTCTCATTTAGATGGGTCAGGTTCTAGTACATTTTTAATTACGGTTGCGGCGATGTTACCGATTTATAAGGCAATTAAAATGAGTCCTTTAACTCTAGCGGTTATAGCGGCGCTAAGTGCTGGGACGATGAATATGGTACCTTGGGGTGGACCAACTATACGAGCGGCAACTGCGCTTGATGTTAGTGTAGTTGATTTATATTCGCCAATGTTACCTGTACAAATTACTGGCTTGATCTGTGTATTGATAGCAAGTTTTTGGCTTGGAAGGCAAGAACGAAAAAAGTTGGGGATAGTAAAAGAGCTTCCTAAAAATTTATTCAATCAAAAGGATGATCCTAGTAAAGAAAATCTAAAGCGTCCAAAGATGATCATTGTGAATCTATTGTTAACTATCTTAGTCATTATTGCTTTAGTCATGGAAATACTTCCACTAGCTATACCGTTTGTAGTTGGTGTCCCTTTAGCATTAATTCTAAATTATCGTGATGTGAAAATGCAGCAAGAACGTATTGAGTCTCATGCAAAAGCGACGATTTATACTGCCTCCGTCATTTTTTGTGCAGGTATATTTACAGGAATTCTATCGGGATCAGGGATGATTGGGGCGATGGCAGATACTTTATCGGCATCGGTGCCAAGTACAGCAGGTCAAGCCTTACCAATTCTTTTAGCATTCTTAGCCATGCCTTTGAGCCTTGTTTTTGATCCTGACTCGTTTTATTTTGGAGTGTTACCAGTATTAGCAGCTACTGCAGGAGAATTTGGAATTGATTCTGTTGTGATGGGGCGAGCAGCGATTATTGGACAAATGACAGTAGGGTTTCCTGTCAGCCCATTAACAGGGGCGACATTTTTACTCATTGGTCTAGCAGGTGTTGAACTCGGTGATCTTCAGAAAAAAGCGATTCCGCTTGCGTTCGGAATCTCAACAATCATGGCAATTGTTGCATTGATGTTGGGATTACTATCTTAATAGAAAGGAAGGAAAAAAAGATGTTAAAAATTGGGGTAGGTGCTGGGTTCTCAGGGGATCGTTTTGAGCCTGCTGAAATACTATTGAAATATGCTGAATTGGATTACATTGTTTTTGAATGTTTGGCAGATCGGACGATTGCCCTAGCGCAGCAAAGTAAATTAAAAGATAAAGATTTAGGATATGATCCATTATTAGAACAAAGAATCCGAAAAGTTTTACCCTTGCTTATTCAAAAAAAGGTACGGCTTATTACCAATATGGGAGCGGCTAATCCGTTTAAAGGAGGGGAAAAAATTTTAGAAATCGCCAAACAGCTTGGTATTCCTTGCAAAATTGCGGTAGTGTCAGGGGACGATGTATTGGATAAGCTTGATGAACATGATGCAACTTTGGAAACTAATAAACCCTTAATAAATTATAAACCTATTCTTTCTGCGAACACGTATTTAGGAATTGATGCATTATTACCAGCTCTTGATTCTGGTGCCAATATCATTATCACTGGAAGAATAGCTGATCCTTCGCTTTTCTTGGCACCTCAAGTTTACCATTACGGCTGGTCGCAGTCTGACTACAACAAACTTGGGCAAGGGACTGTTAGGGCATTTATTAGAGTGCGCTGGTCAAGTATGTGGTGGATATTTTGCTGATTCTAATCTTAAAAAAGTACCAAACTTGAAGCAATTAGGTTTTCCGTACGCTATCATTTCCCCAGTAGGAGAAGGGATCATTACCAAAGTACAGGATACAGGTGGTTTGATTGACCTTAGAACAGTAAAAGAGCAACTTTTATATGAGGTTCATAATCCCCGAGAGTATATTACACCTGATGTAGTGGCTGATTTTACGACGGTACAATTAGAGGAAATCAAAGAAAATCAAATTTTAGTTAAGGGTGGGAGTGGAAAGGAAAGACCTCATTCCTTGAAGGTTTCAGTCGGTTATCATGCTGGTTACTTAGGAGAAGGTGAAATTTCGTATGCAGGAACTGGTGCATTGGAACGAGCACAGCTTTCAAAAGAAATATTGTATGAACGACTTTCTCCTCATTTCGATCATTTACGAGTTGATATAATTGGTATATCATCGATTCATCGGAAACAGTTTAATGAATCAGAACCTTATGAGGTTAGAGTACGAGCCGCGGGACGGCATCGTCAAAAGATGTATGCGGAGCGGATTGGACATGAAGTTGAATCTCTTTATTTGAATGGCCCTGCAGCAGGTGGAGGAGCAAGAAAACATGTAACGGATTCTATTGGTATTATTTCAACTTTAATTGCAAGAAATAAAGTAAAATCAAAGGTAGAGTTTTTAGAGACGTGATAGATGATAATGATTAGTATGTTGAACATACTAACTTTGTTTTGGCTGTTATGCGTATTTTAAACAGTCCTGAATAGTTTAGATAATATGAGGAGTGATTCGGTGAAATTGTATGAGATCGCCCATAGTAGAGCGGGGGATAAAGGAAATATTGTAAATTTATCTTTAATCCCTTTTAAAGAAAAGGATTATGATTATTTATATCATAATGTGACAGCAGCAGTTGTTAAAGAACATTTAAAAGATATTGTAGAAGGAGAAGTAGTACGATATGAATTGGCAAATATAAGAGCTTTTAATTTTGTTTGCTATGATAGTTTGTTAGGTGGAGTGACGACCTCGTTGGCGTTAGATGCTCACGGAAAGTGCTTAAGTAGTGCGCTGTTGGAATTGGAAGTAGAAAAGTGAAAAGGAACCATACCTAAGTATGTATCTGTGAAGAGACTGGGACAAAAGTGTTTTTATCAAAAGGAAATCCGAACAATGGTTGTTGCATAATCCATTCCGGAAATATACTTCGCTTTCCGCGGGCGGCTGGTGAGCCTCCTCCTGCGCAATTAAAGGAAGGCCAACTAAAACCGGCCTTTGTGGCCAACGTCGGCATACCCCTTGCCGGGGCAGGGTCTCACCGATGCCTTTCCTGAGGCTGCTGAAAAAGTCCCCAAGGTTTGTGTACATGTGTTCCATCCGAATCCACTTCGCTTTCCGTGGGCAACGCCTCAACTAATTTCAAACGTTTTATTCAAAACTTTTGAAATGGATTTTCGGCTGTTGCTTTTCCCACAGGTCCACGTATATTCCCTCCACTTAGGTCGTATATTGTTCGTCTTTAGATTTGATCGTTTTAGTTATGTCCCAGTCTCTTTACGACTCTAACAACGTCATTCGAATCATCGTGATTGCTAATTTGGGATAGGTTGTGTAGTTAGGTGGAGGAAGGTTTTCCAAAACCCACAATATAGGGGGGGACAGCTTGAGCGTGAATATAAAGCCACTTATGTATAAAAATAGTTTTCAAGAGAGCCTAATGTGATTCTTAATCTTTCCACATCAAGTTTGTTTTGTGATATTTATAATGATAATAAAACGAAAATATTGAGGGTGAAGCTTATATGGACTCTTACAATCGGATACAAGTATAGGCTTTATGTATTCTATGAGTGTGGAAGATGAAAAAACGGATGAAGAAATCATATCTTCATAGGTAAGAAATCAAAAAAAGTAAGTAAATAAACTTTTTACGTTAATATATTTGTAAGATTAGATGATAATCCGGGGAGAAAACCTCGGATTTTTTGTGTTTTTAAGGTGCTGCGCTTGGGTTGGCGGCTATGTTAATGGCGGGACGTGGGGACTAAAGTGGATAAAATCGTGGCGTGGTGCGGACGCTATACGTGCAGATGTGTATTAAGCTGAGGATTACTTTTAAAATATGATGTTATGAAATGTTCGTTTAGTTATTGGAAAATTTAAATAAGTATTGACAATTGTATTTCTTACTGTTTATAATATGTTGCATAAGTGGTTGTTATATCCGCCCTTTATAATAAAAAGGTGGATTTATCCAAAGTGGGATCAATCCGCTTTTAAATTTGATTTCTATGTAAGCGGTATTAATGAAGGGGGGCTTTTAATGGTGTTATGTTGATTGAGCCGTTTGGTAGTGGGAATTGGTTATTGTAACTCACTTATTTGTACCATTTGTTTTTTGGTTTGATTGTTATTTTACATAATTCAATGAGGAGAGGATTTGTATTGAATACGAAAAGAATGTATCAGTTTTTTGTAATGGTATTAACTATTCCGTTATTGTTTATGAGTATAAGTTTTAGTTGGCAATCATCAAAAGTTTATGCAAAAAATGAAGAAAAGGATTTGAGTGAAGTGGCATTACATGGTAAGTCTATTCAGATTGATCCGTTATTTGGATATTATAAAGATCGTTCGGTTAAGAGTATTGTTGATGAAATTGAGTTAGCTGGTTATGAGTCTGTTCATTATTTCGTTGTAAATGAGAATCAAGTAGATGGTGAGCTGATTGATGAGTTCAGAAATCGTGGTATTGCGGTTTGGGCACTTGTGTTAGGGAATGGTACATATTCTACCGCGGCATATCCTGCTGAGTGGCCGGAGTGGGAGATGGAACTTGTGACACCACAAAATGATGGTTATACGAGGTTATCTCCACATAGCGAGAATTACCGTCAATGGAAAAAGGATGTTTTGGCTGATTTAGTGTTAAAGTATCCTTTTGATGGTATTGAAATTGCTGAACCTTATTTCCCGGAGTGGAATGGGTTTGATACTGGAAACTATGGAGATATTGGTCCAAACGCTCAAAAAGCATTTTTTGAGGAATACAATGAAAGTGAAATTCCAGATTTTACGGACGAAACGAAAAGTAATTATTACCTAAATGATCAGGAGTTGTATGATAAATGGATCCAGTTCCGTGTAGATGGGGTAAATAGCTTTTTGGATGAATTAATTAATGGTGAAAACGGGGTGAAAGATGTAAGACCCGACATTTTAGTTGCGACTTGGAGCTTGGCGATTGATGCTGGGGACGATTCTTTTGAAACGTTGAGAGAAAGGCAAGGTTTGGATGCGGCTGAGATGGTGGGTGCAGTTCAACCGGATATTCACTTTTTCCAAACACATTATCCAGATTGGATGAGACCGGATTTACCAACTGATTATATTAAACATTATCGTCCATTTGTTGAACAATTGAAAAATGTTCATCCGAATATGCCCCTTGGAGTGCAAGCAGATATTGGATCGATTCAAAATATGATTAAAAATCAGGAATGGGTGGATGCTTTTTCTGATACTGCGTTTGCAGAAGGGTTCCAAACGTGGACAGCATATGAGTATTTCATTGGTGGGCATATGTATGAATCGATTCCAACTCCGATGAAGGCGGTAAGGATCGATGATCATGAAGTGAATATTTCGTTTAATAAGCGTATTGATCCAAACAGTGTAACTGATGATGCGGTTACTTTCGTTGTTAATGGTGAGACAGTTCTGTTAGAGGATGTTCATTATGAGGTAGATGGAAGTATTTTAAAAATAACTAATATGAATCTTCCAGTTGAGACATTTGATGTTGTGTTTAATGGTATTTTGGATACGCCTGATTTATGGTTATTTGGCGGCTATGAAGCGAATGAAATTGTTGAAAATAGTTCGATTACTGTAGAAGGTGAGTAAGTACCTACTACAAAATATGTAGATTTTAATGAGGAAGTAAGTGTGAATGCTTCTGATACGGTTATCGTTACTGATCATGATGTTACTGTCGTAATGCCAAGTGATTTACCTGAGAATAGCACAGTTGTTGTTGAGCAACTAGAAAAGGAAGATTTAGCAGTATTATCTGACTATGAATTGGTTGGCAAAGGAATCTTCGTTCGTATTAATCAAGCCGAAGGCAAACATAACTTAGAGATTTCGATGCCATCACATGAAAATGCCGAAGAGTATATTCATTTGTATTATTATGATGAATCTTCACAAAAATGGGTACTTGCAGATAGTGTTAAAAAAGAATTTCTTGTCAAATTAAATGGTATAAGTAATACCGTATATGCTTTTCTTCAGAAAATAGTGCAAGAAGATGATGATGAATCATCAAAAGAAGATAATGAAAAAGAGGAAGGTTCACCAGAAGATGATGATGGTTCAACATCGGAAAAAGAAGATGATAATGAGGGGTCAACCGATGGCGATGGATCTGGACAGGTGATTATTGATCAAGAAGAGAAAGATAACAATGAAGAGTTAGAGGGAGATGAATTACCTAAGACGGCAACAAATACATTTAATTTGTTGTTTGTCGGCTTATTAGCAGTACTAAGTTCCGTTTTTTTCATGTTTATGTCTCGAAGAAAGCAAATCAATTAATTAAGTGATAGTTAATTATTATTTATAAATTTATCAAAGGGTTTTAATTTAATGGGTTGGAACAAATAAGGGTGGTGAAATTGAGATATAAAATATTTCATATTCATGATAATTACCTGCGTTTGTTCCACATTTTTTTCAAGAGTCATTTGCTAAGGATGGGAATGAAAATAATATTTAAACGGTAAAGAAATAGAAGAATTCTCTTTATATATTTCAGTTAATATTTGTCCTATAATCATTTAATGCCAAAGCTGTAATGGAAGGAACAAAAATAAAGGATACATTTAGTTTGACTCCTAGTATTATTCTAATAATCATATTGACAATATTAAGGAAAAGTTGTATTATTTTAATAAATGGAGGATATATTCGTTATTACATATAAAATGGAGGTTATGTTTATTTCGTTATTTCCTGCAACATTATTTAAAGGTGGTTAGCATTGTGAAAAATGATATTATTGCAAGTTTAAAAAATAAATTAATTGTTTCCTGTCAAGCTTATGAAGGTGATCCTTTGTTCGGAGGAGATACAATGGCAAAAATGGCTATTGCGGCTGAACAAGGTGGTGCTGGAGGGATTCGTACAAATGGTTTTGAGGACATTGTATCCATTAGGAAAGTAACAGATTTGCCGATTATTGGCATTATGAAAGAATATTATTCTGGATATGACGTTTATATTACTCCGACATATAAGGAGTTGGATGTTTTAGAAAAAACAGATGCGGACATAATTGCATTAGACTGCACAATGCGGGACCGCCCTGATCAAAGTAATGTAAGTGATCTTATAAAATATATTAAACATGATTTAGGTAAACTGGTAATGGCAGATGTTGCGACGCTTGAGGAAGGAATATTTGCTGCAGAAAATGGGGCAGATTTAATTGGAACTACATTGTCTGGTTACACAAATGACACAAAAGGAATCATGGAACCTGATTGGGATTTAATAAAGGATTTAGCTAATGTTATCGATGTGCCAATTATTGCGGAAGGAAGAATTAATACTGGTGAACAAGCAGCTAAAGCATTAAAGTTAGGAGCACATGCTGTATGTATCGGGACTGCGATTACACGACCAGAAGTTATTACAGAAAATATTGTTCGTAAGATGACTCAATAATAGGATGTAAATGAAAGGGGATACATAATGGTAAAGGTGGTATATGTTCCTTTAGATGAAAGACCATGTAATTATAAATATCCACAAATGTTAGCGGATATGACAGATATCGAATTAGCAGTACCAAATGTAACAGTTTTGGGCCAAAAGAAAACACCGGCGGATTTTGATAAGTTACGAGAATGGATTGTTTCTGAAGTCCGTACAGCCAATTATTTGTTAATTTCTATTGATTTATTAGTTTATGGTGGAATTGTACCTTCTAGATTACACCATTTATCAGTTGAAGAATGTAAACGACGAATGGAATTATTACAAGAAGTGAAATCAATTAACCCAAATATTAAGATATATGCGTTCAATTTAATTATGAGAGCCCCTGCATATAGTAGTAGCGAAGAAGAACCGGATTATTACGATGCATATGGGGAACAAATATTTTTATATGGTAGATATACAGATCGAATGGATAAGGGTGTTATAGAGAAAGAAGAAAAAGTTGAACTTCTGGAAATAGAGAAAATGATCCCGGAAGAGGTTTTACTAGACTTTTTAACTCGTAGAGAAGTAAATCATCAAATCAATGAATTATCAATTGACTATGTAGAAGATGAAGTTATTGATCATTTGGTTATTCCATTAGATGATAATGCGCCTTATGGGTATACATCACACGAGCAAAAGAGGTTAGTGGAAAAGGTTGAACAATTAAATTTGATGGACCAAGTGTATATTTATCCAGGTGCAGATGAGATTGGTTGTACTTTGTTTGCGAGGATTTTTACCGAAGTAAAAGACTATGTACCAGAAGTATATGTGCGTTATTCATCGACAAATGGCCCATTTATTACACCTAAATTTGAAGATCGAACATTAAATGAAAGTATTAAAGCCCAATTAACTTCAGTAAATGCATTTATGGCAGATAGTTCGACTGGTACTGACTGTGTTTTAATGGTCAATTCACCGGCAATCGGTGGCAAGAAAATGGCTGATGATACTCAAGAAAATAAACATTATACATACTACTCTGAAGTAAATCATCGTGAATTTATGCAGGCGATTAAAGGGTATTTAAGGAAAAATAAAACAATCGCGTTGGCAGATGTAGCAATTATTAATGGTGGTGACCATTATCTCTTGAAAGCGCTACATAAACAAGGATTGTTGCCGGAGATTACTGCATATGCTGGTTGGAATACTTCAGGTAACACATTAGGGACGGTAATTGCACATGTTATCATTTGCTCATATTACGAAAAAAATAATTTATCTGATTATGTCGCAGCTAGTCAACTATTTTATGTATATCGTCTAATTGAGGATTGGCTATTCCAGTCAATAATAAGAGAGAAAGTAACGGTTGGATCATTACCTTCAATAAATGCGTCATACTTTAAATTAATCCATGTGAAGGAATCAGTGATTGAAATTGTGGAAAGAGAATTAAAAAATCTAACATCTACTCTACTTTCCGATTTTTTAAGTTACGAAATTTCTGCAGTAGACTTACCTTGGGATCGAATGTTTGAGGTTGATTTTACTGTGGAAAAGAAACGATTACATTAAGCTTTATATTTTTTAGGGAGGTGAGGTAGACAACAAAATTAATTACTGTTGGGTGAATTGAATTTCGAAATAATATGGGGAGGGAAAATTAATAATGAAGCAAGCAAAGAAAATGTTTTTATTAATGTTTACATTGGTTCTAGTTAGTATTGTAATTGTAGGGTGCGGTTCAAATAATACAAATAATTCAAATAGTGATGGAAATAAGGATAAATCAGGCGATGAACAAGTAACAATTACTGTATGGGATTTCTATGGTTCGACAACACCTATTGAACCACTGATTCCAGCTTTCGAAGAAGAATTTCCAAATATTAAAGTCGATTTCCAATCACAACCGTGGGATAACTATTGGGAAAAGTTAGCTGCAGGTGCAACTGGTGGTACGTTGCCAGATGTTGCAACAACAGGTCCAATGTTTGCGCCTCAATATACGACTTATGGAATTTATACAGATGTGAATCCGTTATCAAACGGTGAAGTGAATGGCGAAAAACTCCAAGATGTATTTAGTGAAGGTATGCTTGAAGCGGCTACTATAGATGATAAATTATATGCAATTCCTTATGACTTTGATGCATATGCATTATTCTACCGAGCAGATTTACTGGAAGAAGAAGGTCTTAAGCCACCAACAAACTGGGATGAATTTATCGAAGTAGGACAGAAAATAACGAAGGATACAGATGGAGACGGTAAGTTTGATCAGTATGCATTTGCAGTAACTGCGGATTGGCCACGTTGGGAACCGTTTTTATATGGTAATGGTGGTAGTATTTTAAATGAAGATAATACAGAAGCGGTATTTAACAGTCCAGAAGCAGTTGAATCACTTCAGTTTTATGCAGATTTAGTAAATAAATATGAAATTGCAGAATATTGGTCAGCTGACGCTGGAAACTATGTACAAGGTTTACAAGACGGATCAATTGCAATGATAATGGATGGTCCATATGTTATGGGTCTATTAAAAGAAGGTGCACCAGAGTTAGAAGGGAAATGGGGAGTAGCTTCTCCAGTTGGAAATAAAGAGTTTGGTACACATATTGGCGGAACATATTTAAGTATTTTTGAATCATCCGAAAATAAAGAAGAGGCTTGGAAGTTTGTAGAATTCTTATCAAGAGAAGAAAACCAAGTTGCTTTATATCATACTTCGGGTGCAGCGCCAGCATATTTACCTGCTGTAGAACATGATGAGGTTGCGGTTGAAGATCCATACTTTAGTAATCAAAAGCCATTAACAGTATTTAAGGATGCTGTTGATAGTGGAAAGCCTAACCCGATTGTTGCTGAGTGGGGAGAAATTGCTGAGATTTTGAATTTAGCAATTGAAAGGGCTATCATTCAAGATGCTACACCACAAGAGGCATTAGATGAGGCGGCGGAACAAGTAAATGAAATTTTAGCGAATAATTAATTATTATTTTGTTAAATAACATTTGATATTATCAAAGTAACTATATTTCGACTATATATGATTATTTTGATGAGTTCCTAAAGGATTTTATATGATGTCCTTTAGGAACTTGGATTATATAGGAAAGGGGAAAAGTATGAATAAGCAAGGAGTTTTAAAGCGAGCCAGAAAAGGCATTGCTGGCTATCTGTTTATCTTATTTCCACTAGCTTTATTATTAACTTTTAACATTATTCCGATGTTGTTTGGATTTGGAATGAGTTTTACGGAATGGAATGGAATTCAACCGGCAAAGTTTATTGGACTAGATAATTATAAGAAGATTTTCACAAACGATAGTGTTTTTAATACAGCATTTTTAAATACGATTAAATTTTCTATTACGAGTGTAGTTGGTGGTATTACAATCGCTTTTATATTGGCGATTTTAATTGATCGAATTACTAGGTTTCAAGCTTTTTTTAGAGTCAGTTATTTTTTACCGGTAGTTACACCGATGGTTGTTGTAGCACTTATTTGGACATTAATTTATCAAGATAAAGGGTTACTAAACTATATTTTAAGTATCGTTGGACTGGATTCTGTAGGTTGGTTGACAGATAGGAAAATTGCGATGTACTCAGTTGTTGTCACTAGTATTTGGCAAGGAATGGGTTTTTCTATGATTATATTTTTAGCTGCATTGCAAGGAATTCCGAATCATTTATATGAAGCTGCGAAAATGGATGGTGCAAATTTCTTCCAACAAGTGAGACACGTAACGATTCCAGGGTTGAAAAACACGTTCGCCTTCCTAGCTGTTTATGGTACAATTGGTGGTTTCCAAGTGTTTGATCAAATTTACGTTATGACTGGCGGGGGGCCTGTGAATTCTACACAAACAATTGTATATTGGATATACTCAAACTTTAAACAACTTAACTTAGGTTATTCATCTGCATTGTCGTACGTATTCTTTATGATCTTATTAATTATTTCAATTATTCAATTGAAAATTTTCCAGAAAAATAATTACTAAATGAGGAGGGAGAAAAACAAATGAAGAAAAAATCAAACATCTTACATGGTTTTATTTATCTGGCTTTAAGTCTAGGGTTAATTTTGAATTTTGCTCCTTTAGCTTGGATGGTTTCTACATCTTTAAAGAAGCCGAATGAGATTTTTCGAATGCCACCACAGTTGATCCCGGAAACATTTCAGTTCTCGAATTATTTGAAAGTGTTTGAATTAGTAGCTTTTGAAAAATTTTATATTAATAGTATTATTGTTACAGTGTTAGTTACCGTTATTACGGTTATTATTACATCTATGGCTGGTTTTGCGTTTGCAAAAATTGATTTTCCAGGGAGAAATTTCTTCTTTTTCTTGTTTTTATCTTCATTGATGATTCCTTTTCACGTTATTATGGTACCATTATATCGAATTGTTGTGTCATTTGGTTGGGTGGATACGTATGCAGGGTTAATTTTACCGCAAATATCAACTGCATTTGGAATCTTTTTAATGAGGCAATTTATGTATTCTGTACCAGATAGTATATTGGAGGCTGCTAAGATAGATGGTAGTTCTACCTTTCATACATTCCGGAAGATAGTTATACCAATTCAAAAGCCTGCATTAGCAACGGTGGCAATCTTTACATTTAATAGTTCTTGGAATAATTTACTGTGGCCATTACTCGTTACAAATAGTGAAAATATGAGAACTTTGCCGGTTGGTTTAGCATTATTTAAATCTGTACGTAATATTGATTGGGCATCTGTTATGGCTGCTTCTGTCATGACATTAGTACCTGTTATTATATTTTTTATTTTTATGCAAAAACAATTTATTCGTGGTTTAACTGGGGGGGCAGTTAAAGAATAAATAACTAATCATAAATTTAATGGAATAGGGATTGGTATAATATGTATTCGATAGGTATCGATATCGGTGGAACTGAAATTAAGTCAGGTGTCATCAAGCAAAATGGTGAGATTGTAAAGAGATTAAAAAGACCGACTTCAATTAAATTGGGGAGGGATGGTATACTTACTTCTATTCAACATATCGTTAAAGAATTATGTACGACATACCCGGAAATGCAAGCAATTGGAATTGGTTCTGCTGGGCGAATAGATGTGGAGTCGGGAAAAGTTATTTATGCAACAGGTAATTTACCGGGCTGGACTGGTGTACAAATAAAAAAAATATTGGAAGCGGAAGTTGGGCTTCCTGTATATGTGAACAATGATGTAAATGTTGCGGCAATAGGTGAGGCACGGTTTGGTGTCGGTCGTGGTGTTGATGAATTTTTATTACTGACAATTGGAACTGGAATCGGTGGGGCTTATTTGTTTCATGGAGATACGATTCAAGGAGTCAATGGAAGCTTTGCTGAAGTTGGTCATATGATTTTATATCCTAATGGTCATACGTGTAATTGTGGTCAACATGGTTGTGTTGAACAGTACATTTCTGGAACAGCATTAAATCGACGCATCATGGAAGTTGCACCAGAATGGACTAGTTATGATTTAATGAATGAATATACCCAATCAAATGAAAAGGCAATTCAAATTATGGAAACTTATTTATTTGATTTAAGTACTACAATCGTTACGTTACAAAATCTATTCGACCCGGAAATGGTTGTTATTGGTGGTGGTTTTGGTACTACTTCTCATTTATGGATAGATAAATTAAGGGAAATAATTGCTAATCATACAAATCAGTCAATCGACTTAAAACAAGCAATTTTAGGGAATGATGCAGGTATAATTGGTGCCGCATCAATGGCTTTTTCACAGTAAAGATTAAATAGGAATTCAATGTTGTGTAAAACAAAAAAACGGTTGGAAAAATAATCGCTAATAGTTATAATGAAGTAAAACTCCAATATTAAGATAATGCTTTTTGCTTAAAATGATGATATATCATTTGGAGTAAAAGGAAGGGGTGTAGAAACGAATGAAAAATGATACCTTGTTGCTAATTCGTACACATATTCAATCTATGACAAAGTCTGAACAGTTGGTTGCAGAGTATGTATTGAGTCATGCAAAAGAGGTGATTTACAGTTCGGTTACAGATGTATCGGAAAAGGTCAAAGTAGGTGAAACAACGGTTATTCGATTTTGCCGTAAACTAGGTTATCGTGGATTTCAGGATTTTAAATTATCTTTAGCTCAGGATATGGTAATGATTGAGGAGTCTACTAATGAAGAGGTTGAAAATGATGATACATTTGATGTACTGTCATCGAAAATTATTCGATCATACAATGGTATTTTAAATGAGACGCAAAAACTTGTGCAACCGGAACTTTATGAGAAGGCTGTGGAATATCTTAATAAAGCCGAGAACATTTATTGTTTCGGTGTTGGTTCTTCAGGAATTATCGCCCAACTTGCGGTGAATTCATTTGTGCGAATCGGGAAGAACTGTGTATGGCAAACAGATCCACATTTTCAGGCAATGCTTGCAGTGACGATGACAGAAAAAGATGTGGCAATTGGAATTTCGGTTTCAGGAAGTTCGAAAGATACCGTTAATAATATGAAGTTGGCAAAAGATTCTGGGGCAAGGATTATTTGTATTACTCAAAATGCACGTTCTCCAATCACACAGCTAGCCGACATTGAATTACTTATGTCTTCCCGAGAAAGTCCATTACAGGGTAGTGCACTTTCTTCAAAAATATCACAAATTGCAGTGATTGAAATTTTACATGCCGGTTTGGCAATTAGACAAGGAGAAAAGGCACAAGAATATCGTGTGAAAACTGCACGAGCAGTAACAGATCGGTTAATTTAATTTCGATAAAAGATATGTTGCATGTTTAAATAATGATTTTGGAAAAGGATGTGTATCGTGCAGGGGACACAGAAGTATGCTCGTTTCATATACTCAATTCTTGAATGGATATTGAACTTAAGTATTATTAATTTAATGTGGTTGCTTATGAATATACCGCTTATATATTTCATTGTATATACGTTATATATGTCCACTAATCCATTTGTAGTCGTTATGCCCGCCTTATTAACTGTCTTATTTTTTTTTCCGGCTACAACTGCACTTTATTCAAGTATTAGAGAATGTTTGATTCATAAGGAATCTAGGGCTAGTATGAAAGGATATTTAAGATTTTACATAAAAGGGTATAAACGTAGTTTGTTAATAGGGCTTATTGTTGTACCATTTTGGGTAGCATTCTTGTTTAACATGTATTTATCATTTACATATCATTATGTTGTGATTGGTATCTGTATCTTTTTTATTAGTTTATTGTTCTTTGTTTATACAAATAATCTATTTATTGTGGAATCACATTATGTTTATCGTTTAAAAGAACTTTTTATACATACATTATTAATTACATTTGGTAATGTTAAGTTATTTATATCTATTATATTAAGTGCTATATTTGTTGTTAGTGTAAGTGCATTAATGTCTAAAACGATTTTTACTTTATTTTTTGTGTTTTTTTCTACTTCATTATTTGCTTTATTTTCTTTTTCATTGTTTTATTCAACTTATACGAAAATAGTACCTACAAAGAAGGAGGAATAAATAGAATGGTGTGCGGATAGATGATTTTCAAAATAATCATCGTTACTTAATATAATATGCGTTCATTTTAAAACGCTTATTAGTGGATAGCCCCCAGTAATAAGTGTTTTTATGTTGAAAAGACTTTGAAATATAAAGCCAGGTTAAGTTCGAGGAATTCCCGCAATTTTTGTGCTTATTTGGAGTACTAAGCTTTGGCGGACGGCTCTGTTGGTCGCGGATTGTTTCGACTTGGATAGATTAAAACGTGGTTGGGGAGTGTGTTTGTGCTGATGGGTATCGAAATGAGGGTATCTTTTTTTAATAAAAGTTATTATGCATAAAATGTTTACATTACGTTTAATGTTATTTAATGGTAATGTTTGGATGAGAGGTAAGGTAATGGATAGGTTACACTTAATTAGACAGATTCGTTAAGGTCATATACACTTGATTCAACAGAAAACGGAGGAGAATCAATGATGACTAAAAGAATGCTGGAAGGTGTAGTCGAATTATCACCTGATGGGATTGGTTTTAATGGACAAGGTGATAAGTCGATTCAAGCGTATAATTTTAGAGTTTGCTTAACTCAAGAGGAAAAGAATAAAATACCTTTTCCTAAGCCTCCTCAGTATGACGCAGATCGTTATCTGCTTTTGTTACGGTATATTCAAGCTGGTTTTTGGGATGCATTGAATCTTCAGACAATGATGCCAAATGGAAAATCGGACTTAAATAACTATGGCGGTTTTTCTTCAGATAATATCGGGAAGAATTATGAATGGCCTGATGATAGTTATGAGAAACGGGAAGAAATTTTCCAAGATCATGTTACTTATAATATAGGAATGTTATATTTTCTAGCCAATGATAGTAGGGTGCCACAAGATATCAGAGATGAGGTTTCATCATGGGGGTTACCAAAAGATGAATTTATTGAAATAGGTCATTGGCCACATCAACTGTATATAAGGGAAGCAAGAAGGATGATCTCTGATTATGTTATGACAGATCATAATTGTCTTGGATATTCAGCTGTTGATGATTCTATTGGACTCGCTTCCTATCAGATGGATTCACACCATTGTAGAAGAGTAGTTTTGGATGGTAGATGTGTAAATGAAGGGGATGTGCAAATTCCTATTTCGCTATACCCGATTTCCTATCGTGCGATTCGCCCTAAGGAAGAAGAATGTACAAACTTATTAGTTCCCGTTTGTCTATCAAGTTCACATATTGCTTATGGATCGATTCGAATGGAGCCAGTCTTTATGATTTTAGGACAATCAGCCGGGGTTGCTGCTTACTTAGCAATAAAAAATGGTGTTAACGTACAGCAGATTCCGTATGCTAAGTTAAAGGCAGCCCTTTTATATGAAGGGCAGGTTGTAGAATGGGATCCATCGGTTGAGTATGATCCAGTGAAGGAAATGGAGAAGACATTTGGAAAAGAAACGAAGAAGAGGTAAGTGTGCCATCTTATGCCTCATGTAGGGGATAGGTTAGTGAACACAGAATTTTAGTATTGTTAACTTGATGGTAACGGACTTTAGATAAACACCAGCATTCGTAGTTTGGATGCTGGTGTTTCTATGAGGAAAAAGATTCATTTTAAGGTACAAAGAAAAGATAGTATCTATTCTGGAGTTTGGCATTGATGAAACGTTTATTTCCTTTCCAAATTTATTATTTTACTAACACCTAAAACTGCAGATGCTGTGGATAAGACGATTGATGTTACTCGTCATTCAATCCTAAATAGATGTAACAAATAAGTAGCAATTATTTAAAAACATAAAAGAAGGGAAAAACGTTATTTTAATAGAATTCTTCATTAGCGTCGCATAAATATTAAAGGAATATTCTGTCTATATTCTTGAATGCAAAATAAAAAAAGTTAAAATACCCAGGTAAAGGTAGTGAACTTCCATTTTTTTAGAATAGCTAATGGCAAGTGCAACAGGTATTTAAAAATCCTTAAGGAACGCCTTCCCCTTTGATTTTCCGCAACCAAATATAAGCAGGTTTCCAAAGGGATGCCTTCAAATAACGACTAATTTGTAGATAAGTCCAGTTACTATTAATATTCAGTTGAGCGAGTACATTCAAGTAATATACAATCATCGCAATATAGACTTGGTTGTGAACGGCTTGCTCACTATAACCGTAGAATTTTTTAATACTTAAATGTTGCTTCATCCATTTGAAAAACAACTCGATAGCCCATCTCGATTTGTAGATTTCGGCAATGTCGTCCGAACTTAAATCAAAACGATTGGTAAGTAGGGTTTACTGAATAAAAAGAAATCCCCTCTACATCGATAGTTTGTAACCGTTTTTCTCGATATAAAGTGCAAGGCTTTTGACTGGTTATCAAAAAACCTTTGCATATGCAATGAACTACTCTAGTTGTCTGGAGCGAAAGTGACTGACTCCAGCGGGAAAAGCGCGAGTCTGAAGACCCCGCAGGAAGTGGTTTTCTTCCGAGGCGGGTTAAGTTCGCGACGTCCATGTCGCAACACCCGCACTAGCACGTCCTGAGCGTCGGAGGCTGAAGCCGTGCCCGCTAAAAAGCTTGTCACATTTCGCGGAAGACAACGGTAAGATGAAACGCAATTTAGTTGTTCAGCAGACCCTAAGTAATGTGAGTTCATTACCTTTTGTATCAAATAGCGTTAATTTGTGAAGATGTTTTCCGAACGTTTTTACGTGGTTCCAATGACAACCATTTCATCTGATAATACGTTAGATTCTGCTTGTAATGGAAAAGTTTCAAGAACACGTAACAACAGCATTTTTTCGAAGGCGTGAGACAAAGAAATACCCTTCATCCGTCATACGATCGAACCGTTCATAATCCAAATATCCACGATCAAAAACGTACACTAGCGGTAGTTATGAATGATATATATTGTATGGTACAATGTACTTTAATCGTTTATCGCTGTGTTTAAACGGTTTTTTACTAGTTTAGGTATTTTCCTTCTATGCATTAGATAGCCTACGACGATCCAAACGATGTAAAGTAGGATAACGATTGGATAGTCTAGCACAGCTAACAAGATAAAGATAGTATTTAATAGTACACCCAAAACAATGGCGAAACGGAGAATACCTTTTTTTATTCTATATGGTGCATTTTCGTAAGCTTCTTTTTCTTTTTGTGGAAGCTTCCATAAAGCGATACCAAGTATGACGGTATTTAATAACAAACCAACGATTGTAATCGTTGCAAAAAAATCGACACTGAACCCTGTATAGATACCAATACAAGATGTAATAACTAGAATAGTAATTGGAAAAAATGGTGTATTGTTCATTTCCTTTCTCATTACTTTTTTATTGAAAATACCTTCTTTTGCAAGGGCTTTGAAATCACCAGGTATAGTCATAAAAACCGCATTAATCGTTGTAACCGTTGCAAATAATGCCCCTATACTAATGAAGAAAACAAGTTGTGGATGGAGAAATATACGTGCTGCTTCGGCAACAGAAGCTCCTGATGTACTCAATTGCTCCCATGGAACGACTCCAATCGCTACGAAGGCAACAAGAGCATATATACAAACAATAATACCTAAACTAATAAATGTTGCTTTTGGAATATTTCTTTTTGGATTTTCTATGTTTCCACCAATTTCTGATATGATACCATACCCAACATAGGAATAAACCGCTAATGCACTTCCCATTAAGAAGCTTCCCAGACCATTTGGAATCAATGGTGTTAGGTTTTGAGGCTCAATATGGAATAAACCAGGTATGGCGAAAATAAACAATGCTAATAGTATCCATATTGTCATTAAGATTTGAGCCATTTCGGCTGATTTAAGTCCTAACAAATTAATGCCATATAATATTAATATAATGATTAACGCTGCAAACTTTACAGGTAATGTTGGAATAAAAAAATGTAAGTATTCTGCAAATCCAATTGCAAGCATAACGGTTGCTCCAATGCCTCCCAAGATTAATGAAATAGTAGCAATATACCCGATCGTAGGATTAAGTAATCGTTTTGAATAATGATATGTTCCACCTGTTGCTGGCATAGCCGATCCAAGTTGAGCGTAAAAAATGGAACCGAATAAAGCAGGTAAAAAAGCAACCAAGTAAGCTAGAAATAGAGACGGTCCTGTTTGACCAGCGATTGGACCGAGCAAGATAAAAATAGATGCCCCAACAACTGTTCCGACTATAATAGCAATGGCACCAATTAAACTAATTTTTTTAGATGGCTGTTCCATTTAGAATCCTCCTCGTATTGTATCAATTCCATGTTTCATTTAATCTATCATAGTAACGAAGTTGTTCTTCACCTAATCTATGTTTTGCAATGCGCTCGGAAGGGGTAGTTGGTAAGGTCTTGCGTATCTCCCAATAACGAGGAACCTTAAAAGAAGCTAGGTTATCCTCACAATGATTTATTATTTTTTTGATTACTTCGGTATGATTTTCACTTGTTTCTTTAAGAACGATATAGGCTTTAATTTCTTCCCCTCTTATCTCGTCTTCTACTGGTGTGCACGCTGATATTTCAACTTTTTCATAGAGCATGATAACTTCTTCTACCTCAGCGGCAGCAATATTTTCACCACTTCTACGAATCATATCTTTAATCCTTCCTACATAAAATACAACACCTTCTTCATTCATATAAGCTAAATCACCAGTGTGAAACCAACCATTTTTCAATACTGCTTTTGTTGCTTCAGGATTTTTATAATATCCATCCATCATTCCTTTACCTCGAAACACAAGTTCACCCGTTTCTCCACGCTCTAAGAGTTCTCCATCTTCATTCATAATGCGTACTTCTCGATCTATAGCACCACGACCAATTGCATTCGTTCCTACGTATTGTTTATGCTCCTCTCTTCTCATGGAAATATCGTATCCTGATTCTGTCATTCCAAACACTTCATACCATGGTACTCCCCAACGTTTTTCTATTTGATGGTGAATATGTGGCGGAATGGCAGAACATCCAATAAAACGAACGCGGTGATTTTTTTCATCTTGTGTAATAGGCATTTTTAATAACAATACAGGCATATTTCCTAAGACGTAAAAAAAAGTGATATCATATTCCTGAACCTTTTTCCAAAATACAGAGGGACTGAAGCGATCTAAGATGACTAAAGTTGCCCCATTTAAAAGAACTGCCATTGTATTCCACTGCGGATCCATATAGTAAAATGGTTGTGAGGTTAAGGAAATATCGTTCTCATTGATACCAATTAATGATCTATTTGCAATTTTTTCAGCAATATTAATCCAATAAAATTGAGATAGCATACATCCTTTTGGTTTTCCGGTCGTTCCAGAAGTATATTGAATATTCATTAATCTTTCGGAATAAACATGTTGTTGTAGTGGGTATTTGTTCTCTATTTCTTGTTGTAAATCCTTTAAAAATCCATCCGCTTTTTGATGGGCTTGATCTGTTGTAATGATTGTAAATTCGTGTGAATTTTTGATTCGGATCATATCGAGCATTTCAACTTTTTCTGCTGTAGTGATAACAACTTTACTTTCCGAGTGGTGAATAATATAACTCGCATCAAAAGTTTGGTAACGATAATTCAAAGGGACGGTAACAGCACCAATTAAACCAGAAGCTAGCCAAGTAAAGGGAAATTCGGGGACGTTTTGTAACATAATTGCTACTTTATCACCGGTATTAATCCCAAGTTTTGTTAAAATGCTGGCCATGTGTTCGGCATTCTTTTTTACCTCGTGAAAAGAAAAAGATTCTTCTGTTTCATCAAATAGGAGAGCTGTTTTATTGCCCCACTTTTCTGCAGCACGAATAATAAGATGGTGTACATTTTTAATTTCAGTGTGCTTTAATTCACTACCCATTTTATATCTCCTTTCCATTAACTTAATAGTTTAGAAAGTGTGGTAATTTCATGTTTAAGACTGTGATCAAGCGAAGCATTCATACCGTTATTTAATAATTGCTTTACTTCATTTAAAGCAAATAAAGACTTTTTAGAAAGTATGTCGATTTTTTTGTTAACGCTTTCAAAAAGATGATCATCATTAAATACTTCGTTTATTAAAGATAATTCTTTCGCTTTCTGAGCAGTTATTTTTTCGCTGAAAAAGATGAATTCTTTTGATTTAGTTAATCCTATTGCCCTTGGAAGAAAATAAGAAGTTCCTTGGGTGATGGATAATCCGACTTCTAATTCTGGAAATCCGAATATAGCCTGATCTGAAGCATATAATAAATCACAATTTAAAGCTATTTCAAAACCTGCACCTAACGCATATCCATGAAGTGCAGCAACTACTGGCGCAGGATAGTTCGTAATAATGGATGTAATTTCTTGGAGCTTCCCTAACTTATTCATGGCATCCTCTTCATTTGCAAAAGAGATAGATGAGTTTACATCATGTCCTGTACAAAAGCTAGTCCCTTCCCCTTTTAATAGTAAGACCTTAGGGTTTTTTTCTTTTACATGCAACAATGTAGCATGCAGTTCCTCAATCATTTGTTCAGATAAAGCATTTAGTTTTTCAGGACGATTAAATATGATTGTATAATTAGTTAACGACTCCTTTAACTTTATTGTTTCATACATATTCGTACTCTCCCTCCTATAGCTCCATTAATTTTTGAGCATTTTCATAAAATAATTTATTTAGAACCTCCTTTTTTAAGCCGATTCTTTCCCAACTTTTTATCGCCCTTTCAGCTGTCATGACTGGCCAGTCTGTTCCAAATAATATTTGGTCAGAAAGTAAATTATTCATTAAAGTAAACAATGTATCCCACCCAGAACCGGATAGCCCTATATATTTTGGATCAAGTCCTCCAAATTCAATGAATACATTTGTATGTCTTCTTGCAACCGCTGTCATTTCTGCTATCCAAGGCCATCCTCCATGGCAAGCGATGAGTTTAAGGGTAGGAAAATCAACCGCAATTTGATCAAGAAATAAAGGGTTATTTTTAATAATTGAACTCTTTAGAGAAAAATGAACGCCTGTATGAAACGACATGATGAGACCCAGCTTTTCGGCAGTTGCATAAAGCGGGTATAGCCTGCGATCTAGAGGATCTACATCAAAAAAAATAGGTTGTAAGTTAATACCCTTTAAACCAAAGTTGTGAATCTCTTCAGCCTGTTTGATGAGGGAAAGAGGGATCAACCTTTGTAAATTTACTGTACCAAACCCTCTTAATTGATTTGGATATTGCATTACTAATGTAGCGACATTTTTATTTAATTCATCCGCATCTTCGCCGAATTCATATTCAGCATGAACGACAGCTAGGTCAATATTATTTTCATTTAAATTATTTATTAGCTGTTTCGTCGATGTTGGTCCCTTAGTATATACATCTAACACTTCATTATATTTCCCGTAAAAACTAGCCATTTCTTGCTCGGAAACTTGTCGATAGTCGTTAGGTAATCTAACTCGCATGTCAATCATCTCATTCACCCCCTTTCATAGAATGATTTTGCACCATATGTAAACCTAGTTCAGCATATTGTTCGGCTATTTCCTTTAATGAAAATGTTCCGTTATCCCGATACCAATGAGCAACTCCTGTACAAAGACTAATTAAAGAAAAGGATGTTATTTTTAAGTTAGGAAAAGAAAAAATACCTTCTTTTAAACCAGCTTCCAGAATATGACTCCAAATAGTTTCATATTTTTTTCGTAACTCCTTTATTTTTTCTTTGCCAGAACCTTCTAAAGATCGATATTCAGTATCTACAACAAGTGCTGCTAATCTTTCATTTCCATGGCTTTGAACATGGTATTTAATTAAACTTTTCAATTTGGTTGTATGACATGTCGCCTGATCTATTGCTATATGAGCTCCATCAATTAGTTGAAGCAAATATCTCTCCATAATAAATTCCAATAAATCTTTTTTACTATCCATATAATGATAGAGGGAGGCAGAAGTTATATTTACTGACTTAGCAATATCTCGGATGCTTGTTGCAGCATACCCTTTTTCAGAAAATAATTTTATCGTTGATTCAATAATTGCTTGCTCTACTTGATTCATCATGTCACCTTTTCCTCATAAAACTTAGCAATTCTACTCTTTATTTTTTGCCAATTAAATTCATCATCCAATATTTCAGGTAAAATCCACCTACCGTTCCAACCATTAGTTAAGTTACAATACACGAATAGTAAGATTTCTTCAATGTGTTATGTTCGGGTTTATCCTTGAAATTAGCATTGATGAAATGGACTCAATTTATCGAATTTGTTAGTAAATATTCTACCGATCGATTGATAGGCTGTCAATAGTAAATGTGAAAGATTACAAATAAGCCTAGTAAATTTAGAGATGAAAATGGGAGAATAAATAAAGGTATGCGAAAACATTTTACGAATTCGCATACCTTAGCATTATATTTTTTAGTAGAAAGTTAAGCTTTTGATACCTATATTAATTAGCAATTCTATTTACCTTTATTTTAAGTTATTCATTAAGATTATTAACCTTATCTTAAGAAATCAATATTATACAGCGCTTTCATTCGTATTATAATTAAATGTAAAAGATAAAAATACGATACTAAAATAGACAATCGAATAATGATTAACAGCCGTAGCAAAGTATTAAATATAATGAATGAATAAATGGTATATCTATAATCGTCCTATTCGTTTATACTTTACAAAAAGAAATTCCGTCATTACCGAATGAATGTAACCTTCTACTAATTTGCGAAAGGAATATGGGCAACATGACACTCAGAAATAAAATATTCATTATTTATACGATCCTTATTATCGTTCCACTTTTAGCGATAAGTTTTGCCGTTCATTATATTTTTTCAACGTCTAAAATTCATGACACAACCGTCAATACAGAAAATTCAATTAAACAATTTAATAATAGTTTAGACCTTATAGTAGAGGATGCGGCTAGATCCACTTTATCTCTTCTATACAATCGTGAATTGATTGATATATTAAAAGAATATGATGAAAATACGTTTATTACATATAAAAATCATCAGCATACGACTGCTTTTTCCCTATTTTTATCTGGGATTCTTTATGATAAAAAACAGATCCATGGGATCCATGTGTTTGCAAATAATGGGCAGATTTTTAGTCATATGAATAATTACAGTCTTACGAACCGTATTTATCTTCCAAATGAAGAATGGTATGTAACAGCGAAGGAAAAAAGGGGTTCTTGGATTATTCATCCTGAAGAATTACCTGTTTATTATAGCCGAAATAATCAGAAAATGATTAGCATTGTTCGGCTTTTAAGAGACCCTGAAGATAAGAAAGAAATTGGTGTGATGAAAGTAGATTTTTCACCAGAATATATCACTCAATTAACAGATCAATTAATTAGCGATGATTGGAAAATTGCCAGCGATGGCATGCAGCTTATTAAGAAGAAAAATAGTCGGTTATTAGAAAAATGTACGACGAATCAAAGCTGGATAACAGATGAAGAAACGAATGAGGATTATCTCTGTATAACAAATACTTCAAGTAAAACGAATATTCAAGTTAGTAATGTCATTCCAAAACAATATATTTATAAAGAAATAATTGAATTTGATCGATTATTATTTATTCTTATTTTTATTTTTTTAATCGTTTCTTTAATGTTATCTTTTTACACATCGAACCATTTATTAAAGCCACTTGAAATGTTAAAAAATCAAATTAAAGGGATGCAAAATAATCCATATAATGAGATTCAATTAAAGTATGAAGGGGAAGTGGCGATATTATCTGGTGCTTACAATAATTTATTAGCAGAAATTAAAGATTTAGTGGAAGAAATCTATGAGTTAAATACTAGAAATGCAGAATCCGAGTACAAAGCATTACAGTCTAGAATGGATCCGCATTTTATTTTTAACACATTGGAATCGATTAATATGACAGCTGTGAAAAGGAGACAGTTCGACATATCCGATATGATTACAGAACTAGGGAAATTAATTAGATACCGTCTGAAAAATGACGAACAATTAGTAAGTTTGCAGGATGAACTGGCATTTTGCTTTACTTACCTTTCTATTATGAAACAGCGGATGATGGAAAATTTAATGATTCATCAAGAAATTGATGAACGTATTTTGCAGAAAAAAGTACCGAAATATATGATTCAACCTTTAATAGAAAACGCACTGATTCATGGAAAAGATGATCATACGCTAAAAATAATGATAAAAGTGAAGCGAAAAAAAGATTTCATTCGAATAAGTGTGGAAGATAACGGGGTTGGAATAAGTCCAGAGAAGCTTCAATGTATCGATAAACGGATGAATGACAAAGCAAAGGTAGCATATAGTTCAAGCAATAAAGGTGCTGGAATTGCACTTGAAAATATCTACAAACGATTAAAACTTATTTATGGGGAAAAAGCTTCATTAATAATAGATTCTAACCTACATGAAGGAACAAAAATGACAATAATAATTCCGACTAATAAGGGTGATTTCATTGATTAAGGTGATGGTAGTAGAAGATGAACAAACAATTAGAGAAGGAATAAAAATATTGCTTGAGGAAGTCATTATGGGATATGAGGTATTATGGGAGGCCAGCAATGGACAAAGGGCACTGGAAATATTAACTATTGAGATTCCTGATTTAATTATTACCGATATTCGCATGCCGAAAATGACCGGAATTGATTTCATCACATTATTAAAGGAAAAACATACAGAAATTCCTGTTATCGTCATTAGTGGCTATGATGATTTCCTCTATGTCAGGGAAGCTTTAAGGTTAGGTGTGAAAGATTATTTATTAAAGCCGATTAGTCGGAAAGAATTAGCAAGTATTTTAGACGCCATTTTTATGAATAAGGTGAAAAATGATGAAGGAAGAGAAAGTAATGATTCGATGGTGATCCACCAAATAAAAGAATTAATTGATAAAAATGTAGAAGGGGACCTATCTTTAGAATATATTTCAAAGGCATTGAATCTTCATCCTAATTATATAAGTAATTTATTTCGAAAACAGACAAATTTGAAGCTATCAGATTATATTTTGACAAGACGAATGGAGAAAGCGAAGGAGTTACTAAAAAATACAAATTTAAAAATATATGATATTGCCTTTTTGACTGGTTTTTCTAATCCTAAATATTTTTCATCTGTGTTTAAAAAGAGTGAAGGGATGACACCTCATCAATATAGGACAGGTCAATTTCATTAATATAATGAACCTTTTCTTAAGAATACCACATATAAAAGCGCTTTCAACACTCGTATAATGTTCTTAAGTTATTTGAACTAAAAATGTGAAGGGAGAAAAGGGATGAAAAAAACAATATTTATAATGTTAGGTATTTTACTAGTAGCTCTTAGTGCATGTGGAAGCAAAGATGATTCGACGGATACAACAAAAAGCTCCGATTCAGATGAAATGGTCGAATTGACATTCACTAATTGGGGTGGAGATCAACATATTGAAATGTATGAGAATTTGTTGGAAGAGTTTCATGAGGAGAATCCGAATATTAAAGTAAATGTGGAAAGTATTCCACACGCGGACTACCAACAAAAATTATCTGTATTAGCTGCTGGTAACGAGCTTCCTGACGTTGGCTGGGTTGCAGAACGAATGGTACCACAATTTGTAAACAATAATATTTTAACTGATATTTCGGAGGTAGTAGAGGCAGAAGACTTTGATTTCGATGATTATATTCCTTCTACTATAGAATTATGGGAACACGATGGGAAATTATTAGGGCTTCCTTTCTCTACTCCACCGATGATTATGTATTATAACAAAACAATGTTTGAAGAGGCTGGCTTAGAAACCCCTATTGAATTGGCGGAAAAAGGGGAGTGGACATGGGAGCAATTTGAAGAAAGCGCAAAAGCCTTATCAAATGGGAAAGGAAATAATAAAACATATGGTGCTAGGTTGTTCAATGAGTGGACAAACTTTGCGACCATTCCATCACACACATTTTCATTTGGTGGGAGCATGTTCTCAGACGATATGTCAACATTTGAATGGAATTCACCAGAAGGAATTGAAAGTTTAAAGATGTTAGAACGAATGATGTTTGAAGATAAATCACATGTGCCACCAGGGGAAAATATTAATTTTGAAAGCGGAAAAGTTGGCATGTTTACATTTATGTACAGCTATATTGCTAATGTACGAGATATTACGGATTTTGAATGGGATATTGCACCACTTCCAACAGGTCCTGAAGGAAGAGTACCATTGTTAGGACAAGCAGGTATTTCTGTTTTTGAAGGTAGTGAGCATCCCGAAGAAGCGAAAAAATTGTTAGCGTTTTTAAGTAGTAAAACAGGGATCCAAGCTCAATCAGCGTTTTTCGTACCACCGAGAAAAAGTGTACTTGAATCGGATGAGTTTATTAATATTCCAAATAACCCACCGAAAGAATCGATTGAGTTAGCACTGATTAATGAAATGGATAATGGCTTTACTTATCCATTACATGAAGAGTGGACGAAGATTGAAAGTGAGATTAATAATGGCTTTGATAAATTATTTTCTCAGATTGAAAGTAGCGAAGAAATAATGGAAGAAATGGAAAAGAATATCGATCCAATTTTACAAAAATAATAAAGAAGGCTGGGACAAAAGTGTTTTTATCAAAGGGGAATCCGAACAATAGTTGTTGCATATAATCCGTTCCGGAAATATACTTCGCTTTCCGCGGGCGGCTGGTGAGTCTCCTCGTGCTAACGCACTGTGGGGTCTCACCGATGCCTTTCCTCCCGCAGGAGTCTACGTATATTTCCTCCACTTAGGTCGTATATTGTTCGTCTTTAGATTTGATCGTTTTAGTTATGTCCCAGCCTCTTTCCTAGCAGATAAGAAAGTATCAATCCTTTCTTACTACATAAGTGCAACTAAGGAATTCGCCATTAAAGGCTTGGTAACGTAAAAATATTTACTTACATAGGGGCAACATCACCTAGTCACCGCCTTGTCTGCTCGCCAATCGGTGTGTTTTCTTTAGCGAATGCCGAGTTTTCTAATAAATTTGAATGGAGTGTTATGAATGAATAATAATTTATGCTCACTTTTTGAACAAAAGAAGGTATCTATTATTGTAAGCCTTCCTGAAAATAGAGTAGATCTTGCAAAAGCAGCAATAGATGCAGGGGCAGATGCTCTAAAATTTCATATTAATGTCAATCACCGTGCAAGTGGAAATGAATTTAAGAACGTTGATCACTATATCGATGTATTTACAGAAATTAGAGAATTATATGATGGTCCTTTAGGGCTTGTATTAAGTGATGATGTCAATAAAGTAAATCAACTTGATTTAAAAAAGTTGAAGAACATTGGTTTTACGTATTTTTCTCTTTATGCAAAAGATATTACCTCAAAACTATTATTACAAAAAGAATTAGAACAAACAGTTGCCGTTGATGATCTATTTCAACCTGATCACGTAAAAGCGATCGAACATTTTGATATGAAAGCGGTCGAGCTATCCGTTGTTAAAAAAGAAGATTATGGAAAGCCATTAAACTTTGAAGATATCACATTGTATCGAAATTATCGTGAAAAAACAGATTTACCGATCATTATTCCTTCGCAAAAAAGATTAGTCCCTGAAGATTTGGATATTTTACATCAACTTGGAGTTCAGTCCGTTATGTTAGGGGCAGTGACGATCGGAACAACAGAAAAATCAATCTATGAAACTGTTTACGCATTTACTCAACATGCTAGTCATGTAGGATGATGATATGAAGAACAATATACAAGTGAAAAAAAGAAGATTTAGTAATGAAACAGGAGATCGAATTGCCGGATGGCTTTTCGTTTCTCCTATGTTGATCGGTTTTTCCATTTTTATGTTTGGCCCGTTACTTTTTGCTCTCTATATGAGCTTACATGACTGGCCTTTACTTGGAGAAGAAACTTTTATCGGTCTTAAAAACTATCAAGATTTACTTTCTGATCAATCGTTTCTTAATTCATTAAAAGTAACTTTTTTATTTAGTTTTGGCTTAGTGCCACTTAATATTATCCTTGCCATTTTTCTGGCAGTACTTCTAAAAGATAAATTTGCTGGAATTGGCCTTTTTAGGACCGCTATTTTTGTCCCAGTTGTTACATCATTAATTGTATGGGCGATTGTGTGGAAATATTTATTGGCACCGGAACTCGGGTTTATTAATCAATTTTTGGGCATCTTCGGCATCGATGGGCCTGCCTGGTTGTTAAATAAATCGACTGCTTTACCTGCCGTGATTCTCGTCAGTGTGATTAAGAATGTTGGATTAAATATGATTTTATTTTTAACGGCGATGCAGCAAGTGCCAGCAGAATTATATGAAGCGGCTGAACTTGATGGTGCTTCCTCCTTTAGAAAGTTTAAAAATATTACACTACCATTAATCACCCCAACTGTTTTTTTAACGATGATTATTACAACGATAGGGGCAATGAAAGTCTTTGGTCAAGTATATGTAATGACGAGTGGAGGACCTGGAGAAAGTACGAAAGTGTTAGTGTACTATATTTGGGAAACAGCCTTTAAATTGTTTGATATTGGTTATGCATCGGCGATTGCGTTTGTGCTGTTCTTTCTTTTATTAGCATTTACCATTTTATCGTGGGTTGTAAGAAAGAGGTGGGTGTTCTATGAAGAATAAAAGAATCGTCTGGCTAAAATATGTCGTGCTTAGTTTCATTATTATTTTTATGGTTGGACCTTTAATTTGGATGATTTCCACTTCGTTAAAAGAACCTACTAAAATTTTTACGCAATTTTTCCCGAACCCAATTCGTTGGGAAAACTATGTCGAAGTTCTTGGGCAAGTAACCTTTTTAAAACAGTATTGGAATAGTGTATATATCGCTGTTTTAGTTACACTTATGGTGCTTTTATTTTCTTCCATGGCGGGCTATGCATTTGCTCGGATTCATTTCCCAGGTAAAAATATTGTGTTTATTTTATTGCTTAGTGTCATGATGATCCCACCTGAAGTGACCATTATTCCGTTATTTTTATTTATGAGAGATTTGGGGTTAGTAAATACCCATTTCCCATTGATTTTTTTACCTGTATTTGGCGCACCTGGGGCATTCGGTGTATTTCTAATGAGGCAGTTTTTCATTGCTGTACCGAAAGAATTAGAAGAAGCTGCAATTATGGATGGATGTTCAAGGTTTAAGATTTATTGGAGGATTATGCTACCACTTGCAGTTCCTTCCTTAGCGACATTAACAATCTTTACCTTTTTAACAAATTGGGATGAATTTTTATATCCATTAATTTTTATTAATAGTAGGGAACTAATGACATTACCTGTAGGGCTCGCACTATTTACGGATGAGGCTGGTACGTCTTGGCATCATTTAATGAGTGCGACAACATTAGCTACCATTCCACTACTTGTTATCTTTTTCTTTGCACAAAAGAAATTTATTGAAGGAATGACAGCAGGAAGTATTAAATAATTAGGAGGGTTCGTTTATGAGTTTTGACAATCTTTATTATTATAAACCGTCTGAGAAAAAAGAGCAGATAGAAGAAGGATTACATTACGATGTTGTTATATATGGCGCTACTCCGGCAGGGTTAACAGCTGCAGTACAATCTTCCAAGTTAGGACTCTCAGTGTGTATTGCTGAATTTGGTCGAAATATTGGTGGAATGACGGCAAGTGGATTAGGTGCAACAGATTTGGGAGCTGTAGAAGCAACAGGAGGGTTGTCATTAGCGTTTTATCAGTTAGTCGGTGAACATTATGGGGAAGAGATGAAGCAAGCTTTTGAACCACATGTTGCCAAAAAAATATTTGAAAAATGGGTGAAAGATTACAATATCGCTGTTTATTATGAGCAGTATTTAGACAAGGTCGAAATGGAAAATGGCAAAATTAAGTGTATCAAGATGGAAGATGGCTCATCATATGAAGGTAAAATATTTGTTGACGCAAGCTATGAAGGGGATTTACTAGCTAGAGCTGGCGTTTCATATTATGTTGGTCGGGAGTCCAATTCTACGTATAAGGAAATATATAATGGAATTTATTTTGGTGGACCACATCATAAGTTTGAAACATGGATTGATCCGTATGTGATAGAAGGGAATAAAGAGAGTGGGCTTGTTGAAGGGGTAGTCGAATTATCACCTGATGAGATTGGTTTTAATGGACAAGGTGATAAGTCGATTCAAGCGTATAATTTTAGAGTTTGCTTAACGCAAGAGGAAGAGAATAAAATACCTTTTCCTAAGCCTCCTCAGTATGACGCAGATCGTTATCTGCTTTTGTTACGGTATATTCAAGCTGGTTTCTGGGATGCAATGAATCTTCATACAATGATGCCGAATGGAAAATCGGACTTAAATAACTATGGCGGTTTTTCTTCAGATAATATCGGGCGGAATTATGAATGGCCGAATGGAAGTTATGAGAAACGGGAGGAAATATTCCAAGACCATGTTACTTATAATTTGGGAATGTTATATTTTCTAGCCAATGATAGTAGGGTGCCACAAGATATCAGAGATGAGGTTTCATCATGGGGGTTACCAAAAGATGAATTTATTGAAACAGGTCACTGGCCACATCAATTGTATATAAGGGAAGCAAGAAGGATGATCTCTGATTATGTTATGACAGATCATAATTGTCTTGGATATTCATCTGTTGATGATTCGATTGGACTCGCTTCCTATCAGATGGATTCACACCATTGCAGAAGAGTAGTTTTGGATGGTAGATGTGTAAATGAAGGGGATGTACAAATCCCTATTTCACCATATCCTATTTCTTATCGAGCAATTCGCCCTAAGGAAGAAGAGTGTACAAATTTATTAGTTCCAGTTTGTTTGTCAAGCTCACATATTGCCTACGGATCGATTCGTATGGAACCGGTTTTTATGATTTTAGGTCAATCGGCTGGAGTTGCCGCTTACTTAGCCATAAAAAATGAGCTTAATGTACAACAAATTCCTTATGCGGAGTTGAAAGCAGCACTTTTAAATGAAGGACAAGTCGTTGAATGGGATCCATCGATTGAGTATGATCCAATAAAGGAAATGGAGAAGACATTTGGGAAGGAGACGAAGAAGAGGTAGGTAACAAGGTTTTACTGTTATTTATCATGATGTTAAATAGGCGAAATACACAAGTTTTTAGTCATTAGTATGGATAAATATATTTAAATAGACACCGGCATCTAGAAAAAAATTCTATTGCCGGTTTTTTTATGTCCATTTTTTGAGCTAAGAGTTGAGATGAAAGAATAAATCTCTTCCTTCGTGCAATAGTAAATAATGGTTAATAATTAGTCTGAGAAAAGTCTGCTGTGGAACAAATAGGACTAGGCGAAAATAGATAGTAAAGCGGTAGAAGAATGTTTGGATGGAGAGAAAGATGGCATTTCATATTATTTTTCATAAAGATCTTTCTTATCAAAGAATCCTATTTTGAAACAATAAAAAATCGCTTAATTTCATGCCATTAGAATGGATTATCTTATCGTACTTAAAATGTTAATAGTTGCAATTATCAGATTTATTATATATTATTTTAAAACATCTGCTTACCTATTTGACGCACTAATTTAAATTACTAATGAGAGAGGGGAAAGCAAGTGATAATTACTACCAATATGGCACAACCAATTGTGGATCAGATGATTAAGGTGATTGACTATAATGTTAATATTATGAATCATGAAGGAGTTATAGTTGCGAGTGGGGATGAAGGGCGAATTCATCAAATACATCAAGGGGCTTTAGAGGCAATTGAGTTAAAGCGGGAAAGGATTATTCATCGTACCGACTTTAAAAACATGGTTGGTACAAATGTCGGTGTAAATGTGCCGATTGAAATGAAGGACAAAATTGTAGGTGTAGTAGGTATCACAGGTGATCCTACAAAAATTTATAAATTTATTCATATTATAAAAATAACGGTTGAAACATTATTAGAACAACAGCTTTTGATCGAACAATTACGCTATAAACATACAGCATTAGAAGAGTGGGTCCAAAATTTAGTGGATGTAAATTACAATGATATTCCGCTGTTAGAGTCAAAGGCAAAATATTTAAATATTAATATTAATATAGAGTGCTCTGTATTTGCTTTTGAAATATTGGATTTTAATCAACGGACATATGACTATGAAACTTTGCACAAAAATGAAGTACGGATCATGCAGTTATTTAAACTTTATTATCCTCAATGTCTTTTTCCGACATATATTGGAAAGGGGATATTTATTGCAGGGTTATCTAATAAAACATATAGAGAGGTTCATCAGCTTAACGAGTTAGGACAAGACATTCATGATAGATTATCATTTGAAGGGATTACTAGTTATATCGGAATTGGTAATCCAAACCAAGGTATATTAGGATATCGTACAAGCTATTTGGAGGCACTTCAAAGTATTGACATATTAAAACAAATTAGTTCTGAAAAACACGTTGCACATATTTCAGAATGGGGTGTTTTACAATTATTAACGCAAGTTCCTCCGAAAATACGACAATCATTTCTGACACAGTTTACAAATAATAAACAGTCTTTACATCCAGAATTAGATGAAACGTTAACTATTTTTTTGAAAAACGATTTAAGTATAAAAGAAACGTCATGTGAAATGCATATTCACCGTAACACATTAATTTATCGATTAGAAAAAATTAAAGAGTTGTTAGACTTAGATCCTCGAAAATTTAAAGATGCAGTCAAATTACAATTATTAAATTGGTGTAAAATGCTGAAATAATTAATATTTGCATGTATGTTCATTCATGTTGTTAAGTAATCTCATTTGTTATGACTTTTAACCTAGAACTTAAAAGACAATCAATTTAATTGGACATTTGTTCCATTTGTATTGGATATTTGCACAAAAAGGTAATATCTTTCACTTAAATATTCATAATTTTCGATAATGTATTACAAAATTTTTAATGGTAGTATTAATACACACAGAAGTAAGCGTTTACAATCTGGTCTGTTTTTTAAAAGTAATTCCTACCCGATTAAACGGGAGAAGGGAGTGTACACTTTATTCGTTGTTGAATGTTGAAGAATGTGAATGGAGTGTTAGGAGAAGCGGTTTCGTTGTAAAAATTTAAATACTATTTTCAAAATAGGAAATAGGGGGATAATATGAAACGGTATAAAAGACTATTCATTAATGGGATGTCACTCATCTTACTTTCTTTACTTTTCGTTGCGTGTAGTGATGACAGTTCATCAGGATCAAATGAGGATACAATTAAACTTGGAGTTTTAGAGGACCGTTCAGGTGACTTTGCACTTGTCGGAATTCAAAAATCCCATGCAGTTGAGCTTGCTGTTGAAGAGATCAATGAAAATGGTGGATTATTAGGAAAACAAATTGAAATCATCGCACCAGATACTCAATCAGATGATAAACGATTTCAAGAGATGGCAAGAAAGTTAATTTTAGAAGATGAAGTAGATGTAATTATGGGAGCTTTTTCAAGTGCATCGCGTGAAGCTATTCGTCCTATTATGGAACAAAATAAGATGCTCTATTTCTACAATAACCAATATGAAGGTGGAGTTGCTAGTAAATACACCTTCCCAACAGGAGCAGTTCCGGAGCACCAAGTAATGACTGTGATGGAATATATGATCGATAACTATGGTTCAAATATTTATACAATTGCTGCCGATTATAATTTTGGACAAATTACTGCTGATTGGGTAAGAGTTGCTGCTGAAGATCTTGGGGGAGAAATAGTTGGAGAAGAGTTTATCCCGTTAGGAGAATCGCAATTTAATAGTAGTATTAATAAAATTCAAAAAGCAAAACCAGACTTTTTAGTCGTTTTACTAACTGGGGAGAAACAATCTTCTTTCTATGAGCAGTGGAACACATCAGGTATAAAGGATTTACCAATGGCGACAACGATTAATATGGCTCAACAGTATGAGCATATTCGTACAGAAGCTCCTGCCCTTGCTAATATGCACGTTGCTGCTCCATTCATGGAAGAGCTTGATACGCCTGAAGCGGAAGCATTTGTGGAAAAGTTCAGAGAAAAATTTCCAGATGATGACTATGTTGGAATGGAAGCAGAGGCACAGTATACAGGTGTGTATTTATGGGCAAAAGCGGTGGAACAAGCTGGTACAACAGATGTAGATGCCGTCATTGAAGAACTAGAAAGCGGTCTTAGTTATGATGCGCCGTCTGGGACGGTTAGTATCGATCCAAAATCGCATCATGCGATAAAAGATATTTATCTATTTCATGCAGATGATGAACATAACGTAAGTAACATTTTTAAGTGGGAACAAGTAGAGCCTTATTGGTTACATGAAGAAAAAGGAATTGATTTAACGAAAGATTCACCTAATGAGCAATATACACCAATTGATTAATAGATTTTATGAGAAGAAATTTATTAACAAGATAAATTACATGAAGGAGTTGTCCTATGCTTCAATAAATTGCTAGAAGTTTCCTTTAGGACAGCCCCTCTCCTTTTTAGGAGAAAGAGCAATGTATTTAGTTCCATTTTGGTGAAACCTACAACCTCTTTTCATGCAGATTGGAGATGATTTTTATTAAATTCCTTGAAAATTTATTTAATATACTATATCAATTCATGGATAGTTTTTCTTTCTTAATATTAGCAGCAATAGGATTAGCCATTATATTCGGAATGATGGGTGTCATCAATTTAGCTCATGGTGAATTTATTATGCTTGGGGCATATATTACAACTTTATTGAGTTTAGCTGGTGTCCCAATTCCGTTAGCAATTATGTTAGGTGCATTAGGTGTAGGGTGTTTCGGATTTATTGTTGACAAATTAATCATCCGCCATTTGTATGGAAGGCCATTGGATTCGGTTGTAGCAACTTGGGGGATAAGTTTGATTATGGGGCAAGGAATGTTAATTATCATGGGTCCTTCCTTGCAAGGTCTGTCAACCCCTTTAGGTTCTTTTACAGTTGGAGATATTAATTATTCTACTTATCGGTTGGTACTTGGCATAATAGCTTGTTTATTACTCGTTATTCTATATTGGGTATTTATGCATACTAAGTTTGGTTTAAGATCTAGGGCGACCATGCAAAATGAGGAAATTGCGCGAAGTTTAGGAACAAATACTAGTCGAATGTATACGTCAACGTTTGTCATTGGTTCCATGTTTGCCGGTTTGACAGGTGGGCTTTACTCCTTTACGATGTCGATTGGCCCTACGTTTGGATCAGGATTTCTAATGGAAAGCTTCGTAACTGTTATTGTAGGGGGAGCAAATCCGTTAATTGGAACAGTGATGGCTGGTGGTACATTAGGAGTCGTGCATAGTGGACTTTCTTATGTATTTGGAACCTTTATTGGTCGTGTGGGACTTTTAGTGGCAGCAATTTTATTTATTCGATTGTGGCCAACTGGTTTTTCTGGACTAATAGAGAAAAAACTAATAAGGGTGAAGCGATACAATGGATAAATTAAAAATGCTTAAAAATATGAATGCAGAGAAGTCCATTATGATGTTACTATGCATAACCTTACTCATTTTTCCACTGATAGGTTCCGCTTACGATGTACTAAATATGTCCTATTTTTTATCGACGGTTTTTTTATCGATTAGTTTGTGGCTCATTTGGGGACTAACCGGTATCTTTAGTTTTGGGCAAACTGCATTTTTTGGTGTCGGTGGATATGCTTATGCAATGATTAGTATGAACTTTGATAACCCAAACATGACTATTTTAGCGTTAATTTTAGCAATGGTAATTGCATGGGGATTGGCATTTTTATTAGGGTATTTTATGTTTTATGGTGGAGTCAATGATGTGTTTGTCGGACTGATTACATTGTGTGTCACCCTTGTCATGGCTACTTTTTTAGCGCAATCAGCTGGATCTCAGTGGAAAATAGGTGATGTATTGTTAGGTGGAGATAACGGGATCAATAATATACCACCTATCGCTTTTAAATTAGGAAGTATTGAATTATCTTTATACGGCAATTCACTTTACTATTTTATTATAATAACGATGATCATTATCTATTTATTATTTAAAAAAATGCAAATTGGTAAACTTGGTTATAGTTTCATCGCTGTAAGGGAAAATCGTGAACGAAGTCAATTGTTAGGATACAATATCCCTTTTTTACAAACCCTTGCATTTTCATTTGGCGGTATGTTAGCTGCATTTAGTGGCGTATTATACGTTACTTGGGGTGGATATATTGCGCCGTCTGCAATGGATATTTCCGCAGCAGCCCTCCCTGTTGTATTAGTTGCTGCAGCGGGTCGTAAAAACATATCTGCTGTAATGATTTTTACTGTATTATATTATTTTTTATCGCAAAAGCTTTCCGTTTCAGGAAGTGAATATGCACTAGTAATCTTAGGTGTTATATTAATTCTCGTTATATTAGTCGTCCCTCAAGGTATTGTAGTAACACTGTTTAACTTTTTTGATCGTATATTTTTTAAAAAAAGGAGACGTAATGTAAATGGAACTACAACCGACTCAAAACAAGCAGGTAACTTCTAATCATGAAAAAATATTAGAGTTAAAAAATCTAACAATCGATTTTGGGGGATTACGAGCAGTTAATAATGTTAATTTAACGGTCAATCGAGGAGAGTTAAGAGGATTAATTGGACCAAATGGAGCTGGAAAGAGTACGATTTTTAAATTAATTATGGGAATTCATTCTCCTACAGCTGGTCAAGTAATATTAAAAGAAAATGATATTACAAAAACTTCTACATGGCAACGAGCTCGATTAGGTATTGGGATTAAGATGCAAATTCCTGGTGTTTTTGGGGAACTAACCGGTTATGAAAACATCCGAATTGCAGCACAAAATTATGTAGTTCCAAATGAAATTGATGAGGAAATTAATCGATTAGCAAAGCTTGTAGGCATAGAGCATCTATTAGAGCACGAAGTAAACAATCTCTCCCATGGTCAACAACAATGGTTGGAAATTGCGATGACATTGTCTTCTAAACCAGAACTACTTTTACTGGATGAACCAGTTGCTGGTATGGGACCAGAAGAAACGGCGTTTACAGCAGAAATTGTCCAGCGATTAAATAAAAATGGTGTATCGATCATCTTTATTGATCATGACATGGAATTTGTACGAAAAATATCTGAAAGAGTAACTGTTTTACACCAAGGAGCAACGTTTGCAGAAGGAAGTATTGCAGAAATTGAATCGAACCAAGAAGTAATTGAAATTTATTTAGGTTCTGACGTTTATGAAGGGGCGTGATTTGTTTGCTTCAAGTGCATGACTTTACTAGCGGATACAATAAAATAATGATAGTTCGAGATGTATCAATACATGTTGAGAAAGGAAAAGTAATCTCAATTATTGGAAGAAATGGTGTCGGAAAGAGCACACTGATGAAAGGAATTATGGGACTTTTACCTACCAAGACAGGAAAAGTTATTTTTGATGGAGTTGATATTTCACATGCAAGTACGTATGAGCGTGCGAGATTAGGGATTGGATATGTTCCACAAGGACATGGTGTATTTCCGAATCTAACGGTGGAAGAAAATATTCGCATGGGAGAAGCAATAAATATAAAAAAAGAAAATAATAAATACGAGATGATCTATCATTATTTTCCTCGAATTAAAGAACGATTAAGTCAGAAAGCTGGCACGTTAAGTGGTGGTGAACGGGCTCAGCTATCAATTGGTAGAGCGTTAATAGGGCAACCAGAATTACTTATTCTAGATGAGCCGTCTGAAGGAATACAACCAAACATTATTCAAAGTATTGGAGAAATTATTAACCAAATAAATAAAGATTTAGGATTAACCGTACTACTGGTGGAACAACATATTGGACTTATAAAAACCTTAGCTAATACGTGTTATGCAATGGATAAAGGTAGTATTGTTGGTGAGCACGCTGCAGATGAACTATCTTCTGAAATGATTCAAAAGTATTTATCGGTATGATGAATTGTTCTAGTGTTAAGAAGTAATTCTTATAGTGCGTGTTCAAAAAGGTGATAAAAAGGACCAAGAAGTTCCACTGGCTAAAAACGCCACGTCTTGGGAACGCGATTACTCGTCCCGTCGAAAAAAAGCCTTGGGACTCCGCATTCGCTCATCCCATCGAAAAGCCTTGGGACTCCGCTAAATGCTCGTCCCATCGAAAAGCCTTGTGGTGATGCCAGTACTAGAACATCGTGGGACTGTGCATTCGCTCGTCCCATTGAAGACATTGCTCCTGCGATTACTCGTCGCAATAAACATTGTTCGCCTGAGGCGGCGTAGCTTTGAGCAAATGTTTTAACACGCCGGAAAAGTGGTCTTCTTTTCCAAAGAACGGAGCGTATGCTTTTGCATACGTGAGTAGCGGAAAAGCAAGTTAACGTAGGAATTCGATGCGTCATTTTTGTTGGACTTTTTGAACAACCTCTTATAAAAATAAATCAATACGATGAGACGAAGGGGATATGAAAAATGAGAGAAATTAAACAACCAGGAAAACATAGTTATGTGTTTAGTCCTTATTTGGAACCAATTGCGAAGGTAAAACCAGGGGAAGAAGTAGTTATTTATACGGATGATGCGTTTGAAAATAAAATTACGAAAGAAACGGATGTACCGTCAGAAATTTTAGGGAAATACTTAAATCCACAAACTGGTCCAATTTATATTGAAGGTGCTGAACCAGGTGACACGTTAATTGCACATATTATTGATATTCAACCAACGCGGGATTGGGCGGTTAGCATATTAAATCCTTATTTCGGTGGATTGACCGCTACACCGACAACAAAAATGTTACACGAACCATTGCCTGAAAAAGTTTGGATTTATGAACTTAGAGACGGAATGCTCGTTAATAACACACAATTAAGCTTTCCTTGGCGACCTTTTATGGGAACGATTGGAACGGCACCTGACTTGGAAGCAGTTTCCGCCCTTACACCTGCTGATCATGGTGGAAACATGGACGTTCCTGATACGAAACCTGGAAATTCTGTCTATTTACCAGTAAATGTTCCAGGAGCTTATTTTTATACTGGCGATTGTCATGCAGGACAGGGAGAAGGAGAATTGTGTGGGGTTGCCATGGAAATCTCCGGGAAAGTGACGATGAAATTTGAACTGATTAAAGGAAAATCGATTAATTGGCCAAGAATTGAAAGTCCGACTGAAATTATGGCAGTAGGAAGTGCAAGGCCAATGGAAGATGCAGCTCGTATTGCTTACGGCGAATTGATTGAATGGATGATAGAGTTAGGATGGGATCAACTTGATGCTTATCAGGCACTCTCGCAAATAGGTAAATTATATGTTGGGAATATGGTCGATACAAATTATTCGCTCGTTGCTAAAATCGAAAAAAAATATGCTTATATCGATAAAAATTAACTCGAATGAAGTTTTAGTAGCTTTGAAGTATTAGACTGGAGGTAGTTCATGCGTATTTTAGTAGCCCCAGATTCATTTAAAGGAAGTCTTACAGCAAAGAAAGTTGGTCAAATTATAAAATCTGCCTTAGTAAATGAAATTTCCAATGTCGTAGTAGATGTGACTCCGATGGCTGACGGGGGTGAAGGAACGATTGATGCGTTTTTATATAGTTCGCAAGGCAAGAAGGTAAAAGTTAGTGTCACAGGAGCAATGGGCGAGAAGGTGGAAACCTATTATGCTGTTTTAAGCGATAACGAAACAGTCATCATTGAAGTGGCTTTAATTGCTGGTTTTACTTCTGTTCCTGAAGCTATACGAAATCCTTTTCAGTTAACAACATATGGTATTGGAGAATGTATCATCCATGCACTTAATGCAGGATATCGTAAGTTTATCTTCTGTCTTGGCGGAAGTGCTACTAATGATGGTGGGTTGGGAATGCTGCAAGCGTTGGGAGTAATGTTTAAGGATGAAGAGGGCAATAACGTATCCCCTTATCCTTCTTGTTTAAGTAAAATTGCTCAGATTGATTATAGAAATATTGATAAACGAATTTGGGAATCGGATATTTGCGTGGCGAGTGATGTGGAGAATCCACTATGTGGTAAGAACGGTGCTACATATATATTTGGTCCCCAAAAAGGAGTTCTACTAGATCAACTTGAAAGATTAGACAGTAGCATACAAAAATTTGCCAAGTGTATTGAATCTCATTTGAATAAAAAGTTCATCGATTTACCTGGAGCTGGTGCGGCTGGAGGTTTAGGCTTTGCTCTCTTAACGTTAAACGCAAAGATTGAATCAGGTGCAAAACTAATAGCATCACGCATAGGTTTAGAAACAAAAATAAGACAAAGTGATTGGGTTATTACAGGAGAAGGAAAAACAGATTTGCAAACATTGCATGGTAAATTACCTTATGTTATTGCGACCATGGCAAAAGGGTATCATGTTCCTACTATATTAATATCTGGTTCTCTAGAGTTAGATTTAACTCCTTTATACGAAATATTTGAGAGTATGCACTCGATTTCAAGCGGTCCTTTATCCTTAGATGATTCGATAAAAAATACAGAAGTATTATTACATCATCGGGTAAAAAACATTGCAAGATTGTTAAAATATGCGGGATAGTTTTATAGCGAATGTTGGAAGGGGTTCACCATATAGAGGTAACGGGTGAATCTTTTCGTTGTTTGATGAAGGGGAAGGAATACGTGGTAGGAAGGAGAAAAGAAGTGAAAACAACTCTATTATATGGAACAGAAAATCTTACTGTACATCTCCCAGATTCGGCTAAGGTCATTGAACCAGAAGATCTTCCGGGAATAGATAATGATATAGGGGCAATTAAAGAAGCACTAGTAAATCCAATCGGTAGCCCTCCTTTAAAAGAAATGGTTCAAGCAAGCGATACAGTTGCGATTGTAATTAGCGATATTACAAGACCTACTCCTAATCATAAATTAGTCCCAGAACTAATCAAAGAGTTGCATCATGTACCTTTGGATAATTTCGTTATTATCAATGGGACTGGTACACATCGTGAACAGACGAAAGAGGAGTTCATCCAAATGCTTGGAGAGTGGGTAGTTAATAATATCCGAATCGTAAATAATAACTGTCATGATAAGAATACGTTAGTAATGGTTGGAAAAAGTAAGTTCGGCTGTGATGTATATTTAAACAAGGAATATGTGGAAGCGGATTTTCGAATTGTAACAGGGTTTATCGAACCACATTTTTTTGCAGGCTTTTCTGGTGGTCCTAAAGGGATTATGCCTGGGATTGCAGGAATTGAAACAATTACCACTTTTCATAGTTCCGCTATGATAGGGGATCCACGATCTACGTGGGGAAATATGGACGATAATCCGCTACAGCAAATGACGCGAGAAATAAACCAGATGTGTAAACCAAATTTTATGCTAAACGTAACGTTAAATAGGGACAAAGAAATAACGGCAATTTTTTCTGGAGAATTATATGAAGCGCATGATAAAGGATGTGCATTTGTAAAAGAACATGCGATGGTTCGCTGTAAAGAACGATTTGATGTAGTCATTGCTTCGAACGCAGGGTATCCACTTGATCAAAATTTATATCAAACAGTGAAAGGCATGAGCGCTGCCCAAAAAATTGTGAAAAAGGGCGGAACGATCATCATTGCCGCTGAATGTTCGGATGGTTTACCAGACTACGGGAATTACGCTCGTATTTTTACATTAGCCGATAGTCCAGAGGAATTACTAACATTGATAAATGACCCCCATTTTAAAATGGCTGATCAATGGCAAGTACAAAAACAAGCTTTGATCCAAATGTGGGCAACAGTTCATGTTTATTCCCAATTGTCTAATGAAGAAGTAACAGAAGCAATGTTAAAACCATGTCATCATATCGAACAAACGATAGAAGAATTAAACACTATCTACGGAAAAGAAATGACAATCGCTGTGTTACCATTAGGGCCACTATCTATACCATTTGTAGAAGAGTAGATTGGCATAAACTTAAAAAAGTAGGTGGAAGAATGGTATATGAGCAGGTTTATGAAGTATTTCGAACATTGATAGAAAAACAGGAACATGTCGTCGTAGGGATTGATGGTCGTTGTTGTAGTGGCAAAAGTACATTAGCAATGAATTTGCAAAGTAAGTTTAATGGTAATGTCTTTCATATGGATGATTTTTTTCTGCCTAAACAGTTGAAATCAGCTAGTAGATTAAGAGAAATTGGTGGTAATGTTCATTATGAAAGGTTTAAGGAAGAGGTACTTGACCCATTACAACGCGGTTTATCTGTTAGGTATCGCCCTTACTGTTGTGTGAAGGATATACTTTTAGATGAAGTTCATGTTCAACCTAAACAGCTGAATGTTATTGAAGGTGTATATGCAATGCATCCGGTTCTGCAACAGGAATATGATTATACGATCTTTGTAACTGTTGATGCGAACATTCAGTTAAAAAGGCTGATGAAGCGGGAGAGCAAGAAGAAGGTAAGGAAGTATCTGGATGAGTGGATTCCACTTGAAGAACAATATTTTCATGCATTACATCTTGATTCTATCTGTGATCTTGTTATCGATACGACTTATGTTGATGGGGAACAAGTATAGTTGAGAAGGAATGCAAGGACTCAAGGTAAGTAACGACACCACTAGCTTACTATATACCTTTTCTTCTTAAAAGGTATAACCAAGTTACAACATATAATTGTGAAGATGCGTCATGTAATCGTGGAGAATCGCCACATAATCGTGAAGATGCGCCATGTAATCGTGGAGAATCGCTATATAATCGCGAAGATGCGCCATATAATCGTGGAGAATCGCTATATAATCGCATAGAACCGCCATATATCTTCTTAGTATGACGCATCATTGTTGAAAATGTACATGTTTATCTCGACATTTTCACACATTTAAAATGATTGGTAGTAATAAACAACCATCGGAATGTGGAAACAAAAAGTTTTGTACGATTAAAACTATATTTCCGAAGGTGATGGGGCCTAAGTTACTGCGCAGTTTATCTCTTATATGTAACAACAAATCTATTTTAGGAGGACAAGTATTCACAATCCCAATCTTTTGAAAAACGATTTCTTGTACCAAGGTTGTCAAGGAGATAATTAGAAGCATCCCAAGCTCAACCAAGTGAACTGTTTGAACTCATTTTATTGGTGCTAAATTTGAGATAGAATATACGAGGTGAAATAATGAGGAACGATCAAATAAGGAAAATAGTGTTTACAGGATTATGTATTGCGATTGGTCTTTTATTGCCTAAAATAATTAATTTGTTGCCGATCGCTTATCCTGGGGCGATTTTTTTACCGATGCATATTCCCGTATTAATTTGTGGATTTGTTTGTGGTCTCCCCTATGGTGTTTTATGCGGAATGATGTTACCATTATTATCATTTTTATTAACAGGAATGCCACCTATATTTCCAATAGGTATTTCTATGGTGTTTGAGTTGGCCGCTTACGGTGCATTAACAGCGATCTTTTACCGTCTTACAAAAGGAAAAATATTCATTACCTTAATTATTGCAATGATTGGAGGGCGTCTTGTCATGGGGATAGCTAATATCATTCTTTTTAGCTTTGCTGGTAATGTATATGGGATTACTCTATTTCTTACAAGCGCTTTTATTACAGCTCTTCCAGGCATCATTATTCAATTAATTTTTATCCCTACTATTGTAAAAGCATTGAAAAAAGCAAATATGCTGCCTTCCACCGTAAATGGTTAAAAAAGTGATCGGATAGAAGTGAAAAACAAATCGATGATAGTAAAAATAGTGAATATAAAAACCTCATGAGATCAAGATTATTACAATTGATTTCATGAGGTTGATTCATTTTCAGAGTTCATAATAATTTCGGAGTAGATAAGCAATCCATGCGTAGTTTGGTTGACTGCGTATATTTTCTAATAAGCCTTTTACAATGGCAGGAGATAAATTAGATTCTAGTAGGTTTTGGTGCAGCAGAATAAGCGATTCTTTTTCGATCGACTCTTCTATTCCTTCTATTTCCGCTATCTTTTGTTTGAGAATGTTGATCAATTCTTTCTCGGTTATTTCTTCGTCCATACCATAATCTAAAAGTTTTAGGTGCTGTTCTGTCATAAAGGGGATCGTCATATTTTCAGCAATTAGATTTGTCTTTTCTACAAGTGATTGAATGAGTGTGTCCATATCTAGCTCAATGTTACAGAATAATATCAGATCATTATACATACCCATAAAACTTTTAATGCAATAGAGCAGGTCATATTTCGAAGATGTGACCGTTTCTTCATATACACGTTCGATCATAGTTAAGATAAGTTTCTCCAATAATTTATCAAAGTGTCGTAATTTCGTAATTAGATCTTCATCATTAAAAGCGAATGCCTCTTTGATGAGGGTCTTAGCGAAATCAGCGTGCTGCCGGAAGTAATGATAGGATGTTTTATAAAATTCACATAAAAGTTGATTTTTGTTCGTGTTTTTGACTATGTAGTCAAAATCGGCAATGGATTGCTCCGTAAACTGATCGATAAGTGCCAAAATTAGTTCGTCTTTTGACTTAAAAGAAAGGTAGAATGCACCTTTAGATATTCCGCAATCATCTGTAATTTGTTGTACAGATGTAGCATTAAATCCTTGTTTCCCAAAAAGTTCTAAGGCTTTTTCCATAATAAGTTGTTTTTTAACCATACTAATTCTTCTCTCCCATAAACTTTTATTTGACAAATGACTACATGGTCATTATTATAAGGGAGTGGATCGTAAAAATCAAATTAAGGATGGTGTAAGAGTGAAAGGCATAGTAAACTTTGTACTAAAAAACAAGTTAGCTGTATGGCTATTAACCATTATCGTTGTATTTACAGGCTTGTATTCAGGTACGCGCATGAAGACAGAGATGATTCCAGATATTTCAATTCCTTACTTAATGGTAACAGATATTTATCCTGGAGCAACTCCTGAACAGGTTATGGAAGATGTTTCTATTCCTTTAGAGAAGCAAATAGAAAATTTAAAAAATGTAAAAGCCGTTTATTCAAATTCCTACTCTAATATGGCGAGTATTCAAGTGGAATACGAGTATGGTATTGATATGGATGAAGCAAATCGTGAATTAAAATCGGCTTTAGATCATGTAAATTTACCTGATGGAGCAGAAGAACCGACTGTTACTTCCATTGGAATGAATATGATGCCAGTTGTGGCTCTAAGTGTGAGTAGTACGAGTGAAGATATTGTTGAATTAACTTCAACGGTAGAAGAAATATTATTACCAAAAATAGACAAGCTTGATGGTGTTGCTTCTGTAACCATTTCCGGTCAACATATTGAAGAAGTTGATCTCATTTATGATAAAGAAAAAATGGCTCAGTATGACTTAACCGAAGATACGGTTAATCAAATGATTCAAGCGAGTAATTTGGCTGTTTCGTTGGGGCTATACGAGTTTAAAGAAAGTGAGCAAGCAGTTTCGGTTGATGGCAAATTCTTGACAGAGAAAGAATTAAAAGAAATGTCAATTCCTGTCACACCTTCTGAAACAAATCCTTCTCCGTTTATAAAACTAGAGGATATTGCAGAAGTGAAACGATTAGGGAAAGTAGAGTCTGTTTCTCGGACAAATGGAAAAGATGCAATCAGTATTCAAATCGTCAAAGGGCAAGAAGCGAATACGGTTGATGTTGTAAATAATGTAAAAGAGTTAGTGAAGGAAGAAGAAGGTAAAATTGATGGGCTTATCATTGATGTGTCACTAGATCAAGGAGAACCAATTGAAGATTCTATTTCAACCATGATCGAAAAAGCATTGTTTGGTGGTTTAATAGCTGTATTAATTATTCTTCTTTTCTTACGAGATTTCAAATCTACTATTATTTCCATTATCTCTATTCCAGTTTCCATTTTAATGGCTATATTACTGTTAAATTGGTTAGATATTACGTTAAATATTATGACATTGGGTGCTATTACTGTTGCAATTGGGCGTGTCATTGATGACTCCATTGTTGTAGTGGAGAATATATATCGTCGATTGCATTTGAAGGACGAGGAATTAACAGGACTTACTTTAATTCGAGAAGCAACGATTGAAATGTTTCGTCCAATCTTTTCGTCCACTATTGTAACAATAGCAGTATTTGCACCATTAATTTTTGTCGGTGGTCAAGTAGGAGAACTATTTATTCCATTTGCGTTAACGATGACGTTCGCGCTCGGAGCATCGTTACTTGTAGCTATTACAATCGTTCCCGCACTATCACACTTTTTGTTTAGAAAAAAATTGTATGGTGAAAAAACAAAAGGAAGTTACAAACGTGTTGGGAAACTAGCAAAATGGTATAAAGGTGTTCTTAATTGGACGTTAAATCATAAGATCGTTACATCACTCATCGCGATTGTTTTACTCGTTGGTAGTTTAATGTTAACGCCACTGATCGGCTTTAGTTTTCTAGGTAGCGATGAGGAAAAAGTAATGTATTTAACTTATACACCTGCCACTGGTGAGTTAGAAGATGATACGCTTGAAAATGTGGAAGTAGTTGAACAGGAACTACTAAAACGTGATGATATTGATATTCTTCAAGTCTCGATAACGGATGGTAGTGATCCAACTGCTCTCATGATGGGGGGCGGCTCAGATGGAGCACTCATGTATATTATATTTGATCCGGAGATGGAGAACTTCCCTGAAGTTCGAAAGGAAATTGAAGAATATGTCTTTGATATTGGGCAATCAGGCGAATGGAAGAGTCAAGACTTTTCGTCCATGTCGTTTTCGTCAAATGAAATTAGTTACACTTTTTATAGCGAGGATTTAAATAAGCTAAAAGAAACTGTTCAAAAAGTGGAAGATACCATGAAGGACAGTGATTCGCTAGAAGATATTACTTCCAATTTAGAAGATGCGTATGTAGAGCATATATTTAATGTGGAACAAGATGAGTTGTTGCAATACGGTTTAACAACGGGTCAAATTGTCGGTATGCTAAAACCGGATACAACGAAAGAAGTGTTAACGACAATTGAAAAAGACGGTACTTCCATCGACGTTATCGTCCAACAAAAACAAACAGAACAACCGAAATCGGTCGATGATTTGTTAGATACGGAAGTAGAAACTGCACTTGGGACGACGATGCCATTGCGTGACCTTGTATCTTTAGAAGAAGGTACAACATTCAATACGCTGGCACGAAGTAAAGGAGAATACTATTCGACTGTTTCTGGAACAATTACGGATAAAGATATTTCGAAAGTCACTTCGGAAATAGATGAAGCAATTGAGGAAATAGATTTACCAAAAGGAGTAGTATTGGATGTCGGCGGGGTTGCTGCGGATATGGAAGAAACCTTTACAAAATTAGGTGTATCCATGCTTGCTGCGATTGCCATCGTCTATTTCATTCTCGTAGTTACTTTTGGTGAAGGAGTTGCACCGTTTTCGATTCTATTTTCGTTACCATTTGCCGTCATTGGTTCATTTGTAGGCTTGTACATCGCAGGGGAAACGATATCCGTTACCGTTATGATGGGTCTTTTAATGTTAATTGGGATCATCGTGACAAATGCGATCGTATTGGTCGACCGAATCGTCCGGATGGAGCGTGGGGGAATGGAAATGCGCGAAGCAATTTTAGAAGCTGGTGTCACCCGTCTACGTCCAATTTTAATGACAGCTATTGCAACAATGGGTGCTTTAATTCCTTTAGCAATAGGTGCTGAAGGCGGTGGGGGATTAATCTCCAAAGACCTTGCCATCTCTGTTATTGGTGGTTTAGCAAGTTCGACCTTGTTAACGTTAATTATCGTACCGATCGTTTACGAAATTTTATCGAAACTCTTTAAGAAAAATCGAAAAGACATAAAGAAAAACTAAGAGGAAATCCCTGCAAGATATTCTTGTAGGGATTTTTTCTGCACATTTTTTGGGAGTAAGATTCCGAACAGTGAAGGTAAGTAGCAATGGTTAGCTTAAGACAAGTGGGTTAAAGCGACTTAAAATTATTGATTCATAAAGAAGGATCGAACGCTATAAACAGCGTGCTGTGAACTAGCTTCATAGGAAACAATCTATAACTATATCGAAAGAAGATCGAGAGATTCAGCCAATACTTAGTGGCTGGATTGAATATTGCTAACTAGCAAAAACCCCATCATATTTCCAAGCTTTACGTAGTTGGATGATCGTTAATCAACCAATTAGTGAATAATGAAGCTTCGTGGTTCATAAATCTTGAAATCGTGATTGAAGCATATGTATGTAAATGATAATATAATGATGATAATGCGAATGATGCTAGGACAAATAGAACTATGTTTTTACGTTTCCTTCACGATAAGGGGATTACGACATAATGAATAAAACAATTGTCCGTTTCCTTGAACATCGTAAGTCGGCCAAAAAGGGGATACAAACTTGGGAAAATCTTTGTCTAAATCGACTCTAATGCTTCTGCTACTTATTTTAATTTGGGGAGCAAGTTGGCCGATATATAAATTGGCGGTACCTTATACACCCCCATTACTGTTTGCTGGAATGCGAGCATTTTTTGGAGGAATATTGTTGGCAATATTCATTTGGAAATCTCGAAACGAAATCCAATGGCGAAAAAATTGGCAAAATTATTGCATTTCTGCTTTTTTTAATACGATTCTTTTTTTTGGTCTACAAACAGTGGGACTGAATTATTTACCAGCTGGTCTGTTCTCCGTACTCGTTTACTGTCAACCCATTTTGTTAGGATTATTTGCTTGGCTTATTCTTGGGGAATATTTATCTGGAATACGGATTGTTGGATTATGCATTGGTTTTATCGGAATCATTGTCGCAAGTACAGATGGATTGACAACTTATGTTTCTGTCATTGGTGTTACGATTGCATTGTTGACAGGAAGCAGTTGGGCGTATGGGGTTATTTTTGTAAAAAAGGTAAGTAGGAAAATGAATGCTTTTTGGATGGTTTCCATGCAGAGCATTATTGGTGGGGCTACATTAATAGGTTCGGGAACAATCTTTGAGAGTTGGTCTGAAATTACTTGGAATATCTCTTATATTTTCGGATTAGTATTTGGAATGACAATGTGTATTCCACTCGCTTATATCATTTATTACACGCTTGTTAATCAAGGGGAAGCAAGTAAAGTGGGTTCTGCTACATTTCTTGTTCCGATTATATCTGTTATTCTTGGTGTTATATTTTTAGGGGAAACTCTTACATATAAACTTTTCATCGGTATGATTCTTGTTGGGATCAGTATTTATCTTGTGAATTTTAATGCGAAGAAGGGGATAGGGAGAAAAAATAGGAAGAGAGAAATAAACTGATTAAGTACACCGGATTCTCTCTTTATCTTTTACCTACAGAGAGCGTTTTTAGAAGATGACTCCTCCTGTTCCGATAGACTTCTAGTGCTCCAGATGTTTTTTCATTTTCAAAAGATGCTTTGTTCGAGATGTGCTCAAGTTTTGCAGAATATGCTCGTTTGAATCAATTTTGTCAGGCGGGAACATAGTTATGTAAAATCTCTTAGGAAACGGATATTTTCAACGATATTTCTAGCTTCAATTTCTCGCGTAAAAAACCCTTGCATCAGACTTCTAAGCAAGGGCTTTACACGATAACTTCTATTTAATTACTTCTTTTTCATTTAAATCTTCCATTTTTATCGCGTCATATCCAAGTTCTTGTAAAATTTCCTCATTGTGTTGCCCGAGGAGAGGTGCTGGCTTTTTTAGTTGGCCAGGTGTTAATGATAGTTTAGCAGGGAAGCCGAGTGTTTGCATGTTGCCACCGATTGGATGTTCATAATCCAAAATCATTGCTCGTTCTCTAATATGTGGATCATGTAATGTTTCATCATAAGAGTAAATCGGCCCTGAAGGAATTCCGTTTACCTCTAGTAATTGAAGCCAATAATTAGATGGATGTTGAATAAGAACATGTTCGATTTCTTTTTCTAGTGTCTGGACATTTTCTGCACGTAAACTATTCGTTAAGAAACGGGGGTCGGTTAGCCATTCACGTTTTTTTACTACGTTAAGGCAAAATGTTTCCCACAACTTTTGGTTCGCTGCGCCGATTAAAATATGTCCATCTTTCGTTTGATATCCTTGGTAAGGAGCGGCAGCACGATGGGCAGTTCCAGTTTTTTGTGGGATCTCTCCTTTGCCAAAATAAGCAGCTGCTTCCCATACGGTCCATGCGAGTCCCGAATCGACGAGGGAGACATCTATATATTGTCCTTTTCCCCCTTTTAGTCGATGGATATAAGCAGATAAAATGGATTGAATGGCTGTCTGTGCTGCAGCTATGTCGTGGATCGCGATGCCGACTTTCACCGGTTTTCCATCCTTTTCACCTGTCATTTCCATTAGTCCTGACATCCCTTGCGCCATGATGTCGAATCCACCTTTTTTACTGTATGGTCCTGTCTGACCGTAGCCAGAAATAGAGCAGTAAATTAGATTAGGATTCATTGCTTTTAATGTGTCATAATCGATTCCGAGCTTCTTGGTGACACCTGGGCGGAAGTTTTCAACAAAAACATCTGCCTCTTTAATTAGTTTATATAAAATGTGGATGCCATCCTCGCTTTTTAAGTTAAGGCACATTCCTCGTTTATTTCGGTTCACCATCATATACAGATAACTTTCTTCATTGATATAAGGCCCCATCGATCGAGTATCATCCCCATTTGGATACTTTTCTACTTTCGTAACGTCTGCACCCATATCCCCTAAAACCATCGTACAGTAAGGACCTGCCAATACTTGTGATAGATCTATAACTTTCATGCCCTGTAATGCTTGTTCCATAAAACGTCCACCTTTATATGACTAGATTTAATATGAGAATGTAAAAATTGAGTTTAAGAGATTCCGCACTGCCCTCGTCATTTTGCACTTCCGCGAAAATATCCGCACTTACCCATTTAACGCACTAATAAAATTATGCGTAATGGCAGTTCTTTAATTAGATTCGGGTTACTTTCATTCGTTTCGCACTTGCAATGTCAGTTGCGCCTGCTAATGTGAGGGATACGTTCGTTTCTTGAATTAGATTGGCAAGAACTTTTTCGACTCCTCGTTGTCCTTCAAGTGCTAATCCATAAACGAATGGTCGGCCAAATAGGACGGCATCTGCTCCTAATGCAAGTGCTTTAACGATATCTGTGCCACGTCTAATGCCGCTATCTAATAGGACGGGAAGTTTTCCACTTACTGCTTTTGCAACTGCTGGTAATGCATCAAGGCTTGCGATAACTCCATCCAATTGTCTTCCACCATGATTCGACACGATGATGCCATCGATTCCATTTTCAATCGCGAGTAACGCATCTTCCGGGTGGAGGATTCCTTTTAATAAAATTGGTAAAGAAGTTCTTTTTTTCAGTTCGGCAATATGGTTCCAGCTTAGATGTGGATGATATAAATGATCGACGATTTTTTGGATAACTGCTTCATCTGTATGTTCTGATAATGATTGTAAAAACGCTTCGTCCGTTTCATAATTTGCCTTTCCAAAGCCTTTCTTTAGTGGTGAAAATTGATTCCGTTTATCTTCTTCCCGAAAACCAAGGATAAACGTATCGACAGTCAAAACGATCGCATCATAACCTGCTTTTTCTGCCCTGTTTACCATACTATAAGAAACTTTTTCGTCTCTTGACCAGTATAATTGGAACCATTTTGGACTATTTTTCGCCGCTGCTTCAATTTCCTCAATCGAGTATGTCGATACCGTACTTTGGATAAAAGGGACATGATAATTTGCAGCAGCTTTTGCGACGGCAAGTTCTGCTTCTTCGTCTGCCATTTTTAACATACCGACAGGAGCCAGTAGAAAAGGGTGGTCATATGTTTTGCCGAGTAATTCAATACTCGTGTCAAGGTTAGATACATCATTTAAAAAACGGGGGACGAGCGCATATTTTTCAAAAGCTGCTTCATTGTTCCGTAATGTTTCTTCCCCACTTGCGCCAGACTGAATGTATCCGAAAAAAGGAGTCGGTAATTTCTCTTTTGCAGCCGCTTCTAGTTCTGCAAAACCATAAGGAAAATTATCTGTTGCTTCAATGCTCTGAGTAAAAGGGTTTTGGTTGCTCGTCATGTTTGCTCACTCCTTTTAAGGAAAGTTCGGTTTTCTTTTTTCTAAAAATGCTTGAATTCCTTCTTTATAATCTTCTGATTGGAAGGAGTCGAGAATAAGCTCAGAAATGGCAGCTGATTCTTCATTTTCACCATCGATGATCGCTTGAATAACTTGCTTAATACCTGCATTTGCGACGGATGATTTAGCGGTAATTCGTTTTGCAAACTCTACGCACTTTTCTTCGATTTTTTCAGCAGGATAGACAAAATCAATGAGTCCGATTTTGTTTCCTTCTTCGGCTGTAATGAGTGATGCTGTATAAAGTAATTCTTTCGTTTTCGCAGGACCAATTAGGTTAAATAGTCGTTTCGTGCTCGTTAAGTTATACACAATTCCGATGTTTGCAGCAGTAATGCCGAGTTTACTTTCAGGTGTTGCAAAGCGAAAATCACATGCATTAGCAAGTTCAAGCCCTCCACCTATTGCTAAAGTCTGAATGAGGGCAATCGTTGGTTTTGGAAAACGGTATAGTGCCTCGATCGCTTCGAGAGCTACATCATTATATTGTTTCGCTTTTTTCGGTGCGAATCGTACTTCAAGGAATTCACTAATGTCAGCCCCTGCTGAAAAAGCTGTTCCATCGACTCCGCGCACGATAAGTAATTTAATTGTTTTATCTTCTTTCAACTCATTTACAAGCTGAAAAAGTTTTCTAAACATCTGAAGCGTGAACGAGTTCTTTTTTTCTGGTCGGTTAATAATGAGTGTCGCAATTGCTCCAGATTTTTGTACATATAGTTGTTGTGACATTGGTGGTTTACCTCCGATTCGTTAGTCCTTTTTAAGATAGGCGGCTAAACGGTTTCCGATTGATTGGATTAGTTGTACGAGAACAATAAGTATAAAGACAGTCGCATACATAACATCTACTTCATAACGCAGATGGCCAAAGCGATATGCCAAATCACCAAGTCCTCCTGCACCAACGAGTCCAGCCATCGCGGTTGCGCCGATTAAACTAACGGTTGCAATAGTAAGTCCTAAAATGATCGATGGTCTCGCTTCTCGTAATAGGACGTGCCAAATAATTTGTCTCGTTTTAATTCCCATCGCTGTATATGCTTCAATCACGCCATTTTCCACCTCGAGTAATGCTGTTTCCATTAATCTGGCAATATATGGTGCTGTATAAATGACGAGTGGAACGATAACACCTTTGACACCGATCGTTGTACCGACAAGTAATTTCGTAAATGGTAAAATAAAAAACAATAAAATAATAAATGGAATAGAACGAAGAATATTAATAATAATATTCAATATTTGATAGATAATTTTATTTTGTAACGCTTGGCCCGGTCGAGTTGTAACGAGTAAAATCCCTAAAGGTATTCCGATAAGAACGGAAAATAATAGGGAAATACCGACCATTTGAAATGTTTCAATAATCGCTTTGCCGATTATTGGTAGCCAATCTTGGATAAATTCATCATATCGATCCAATTATTCTCCCTCCAATCTTTCTATACCGACTTCTTTGCTACGTAAAAACTGTAATGCTTCATCAACGATTTTTTCTTCGCCCGCTAAATGGATGACTAGGTTGCCGATGATGCCATTTTTTAATTCTATAATATTCGCTGTAAGGATGTTCGGTTTGACAGCGAATTGTTGTGTTAATTCAGCAAGGACTGGTTGTCCAGTGTTTTCACCGATAAAAGTCAGTCGGGCAACCACACCTTCTAAATTTAATTGTGAAATTAATGATGCTGATAATTTTCGTTGAGAAATGGTATTTAAAAACTTCTGTGTTGTTGGATGTTCAGGATTTGCAAATAACTGAATGGCAGAGCCTTGTTCAATTACTTTTCCTTTTTCTAAGACAGAAACATTGTCACATATTTTTTGAATGACATTCATTTCATGGGTGATAAGTAAAATAGTAATATTAAGTTCTTCATTAATTTTTAATAAGAGATCAAGAATCGAATCAGTCGTTTCTGGATCAAGTGCGCTTGTCGCTTCATCACTGAGTAAAACTTCTGGCTCTTGGGCTAACGCACGAGCGATGGCGACGCGCTGTTTTTGCCCTCCAGATAATTCAGATGGATAGGTGTGATGTTTATCGGTTAAATCAACAATCGATAAATACTTTTCTACTCGTTTATTTACTTCTTCTTTACTAAATCCTAGAAGCCTAAGTGGGATAGCAATATTATCGTAGACAGTTGCCGTTTTTAGTAAATTAAATCCTTGGAAAATCATCCCAATCTTCTTGCGGACATTGCGCAATTGGTTAGTTGAAAGTTTTGTCGTTTCTTGTCCGTCGATATATACTTTCCCACTAGAAGGGTTTTCTAATAAATTGACACATCGAATCAGTGTGCTTTTTCCCGCGCCACTATACCCAATAACACCATGAATTTCCCCTTTTTTCACATGTAAATGGACATTTGAGACCGCCTCAATATCACCGTTTTTAGAAGGGAATACTTTTGATATATTTTCTAGTAAAATCATTTTGTTTTATCCTTCCTTTTTGAAAGAAAACGTTGCTAAGGATAGCAACGCTTTCTCATAAAGTTACTAATCCCAGCTTGGGATCATGGAACCTTTAAATTCTTCTTCAATAAATGCTTTGACCTCATCATTTTGATATGCCTTGACCAGTTTTTCAACGACTGGATCCTCGATATTTTCTGTACGAACAACTAAATAGTTAACATATGGTGAATCAGTTGATTCTAAAATGATCGCATCTTCTGTTGGAACTAGTCCTGCCTCAATCGCAAAGTTTGTATTAATGGCAGCAGCATCTAATTCACTAAGTTGTTTCGGAATTTGCGCAGCTTCTAATTCAATAAAATCAAGGTTTTTCGGATTATCTTCAATGTCCATAATCGAAGCATTTTCGTCTTTGCCTTCTTTTAATGTAATATATCCAGCTTTTTCTAAAATGTAAAGAGCACGAGAACCGTTTGTTGGGTCATTTGGTAAACCAATTTTTGCACCATCTGGTAGATCATCGAAGTTGTCGTATTCCTCTGAGTACACGCCCATTGGGTTTAAAATTGTTTTTCCAACAACGGATAAATCCGTATCATGATCTTCGTTAAATTGATCTAAGAATGGTTTATGTTGATAGCTGTTTGCATCTAAATCTCCCTCAGCTAAAGCAGTGTTTGGTAAAATATAATCAGAGAATACTTTTAATTCAATTTCTAGTCCTTCTTCCGCAGCAACTTCGACTACTTTTTCCATAATTTGTTCTTGTGGACCTGCAGTTGTACCGATAACTAACTTTTCTTCACTTAATGCGTTGCTTTCACTTTCTTTTTCCTTGTCGTTACTACTTTCATTTTTGTCACCACAAGCAGCAAGTATTCCAACTAATAGAATGATAGATAAAATAAAACTTAGTTTCTTCATGGATCTTTCCTCCTGATGAAAAATATATTTAGTAATGTCGATAAGAAAAAGCCTCTCTTTTCAAACAGAAAGAGAGGCTCGTAAATGTAAATTTTAGTAGCACTCTCTTATCTATCAAAACAATTGTTTTGCAGGAATTAGCACCTTTCTATCCGAATGATAGATGGTTGCCGAGCTTCATCGGGCCAGTCCCTCAGCTTCTCTTGATAAGAGATTTGATATTTAATTATCGAAAAATTACTCTTATCCAAATTTACAACAGAAATTAAAATTTGTCAAAGATAATCGATTTTGAATGTAAAAATGAGTTTAGACTTTAGTGGTTAGTTGGAAATAAGGGGATGGTTCGTTTTTTCTATTTCAGGGTTGCACCATCCGAAAAGAATCTATGTTAAGGTCAAAAAATATAGGGGTAAACGAATAGTAGTGATCAAGTCTAGCTTTAAAAATGATGAAAATATGTTGCAGATAAATTTCGGTACCGGTGAAATAATTTGAGAAACAATGATTCAAATTATTCTGGTGAAACGATCTATTATTCAGGTGTTCTCCAATTTGTTCGATAGAACTTTCGGGGGTTTTGGATTTGTTCAGTAGAAATGCATTTTCCTTCAGCGCATCATTTGTACTTTGTTTATCGAAACTTTACAAGCTTTTCAATGAATCATAACGCTTTTTTACAATAGCTTAATATAATAAAATTGAATCCAATACTATATTTTAAGCAAGGAGGGAATGGTGCATATGCTAAGTAGCTTCTAGTGTATGCTTACCGTTTAAAGAAAAAAATTATGTAAATATCTTTTTTTAAAAAATATTCATTTTCTTGTTAGCAATAGCTGTCATATTCCCAATTATAACTCGGTTTTGGTTTCCTGAACTAGTCATAGTGACTAGCATCACTTGTGGGGGGGTTCTAGCTATTTTTTTAATTGTTGCAGTGTTTATTCGTTGGCTCGTTTTAGGATAAGGAAGAAGTTGAAGAAAAAAAGGGGTAAAGACAAATGCTAAGATTAAGTCTGTTATTTTAGAGGATGGGCATTATCATGGGCATAGTGGAATTTGGAGTAATATTCTGTATATGGAAGTGGAAGCAAAGGACGAAAATGGCCGGCCATTTACTACACATTTAATGGAATATATTCTTTATTTTAAAATATATGATTATAAAAAAGGAACAATTATCCCAATTTTGTATAATCCCAAAAAGCATAAACAAGCAATTTTAGAACCGAGCCACTACCTTCCTTACCTAGAGGAAGAGAGAAAAAGAAAACATCATATGTTAAATACTGATGCAGGAGATTGATGTTGAAATAGGGTAAAAGTATATCATTATTATTAATTTATGATGAAAATGGACCTTTTCCATCGATAGTTTATTTAAAGGAAATAGAGTGCTTTAATAGAGATGTTCATTAAGAATGCAGATACTTTTGGCATAACTAATTTTCATTACAGCCCATCATACTAGGCGGAACCCTTTATTTTCAGTTTAAAAAGAATCCCATTCTTACTACATAAACGCAACTTTAAACGTTAATTCCTAGAGCATGGTGAATGTCCATGTTTCTAATCCTTATTTCCTTTCCAAATAACATGACTCTTTTTCTAGGAGAGATCACCAATTAATACTATTCCATTTTCATCTAACATTTTGATGTCATAATAATATAAAACCCCATTTGGATCATGAAATTCTATAACGACTCCTTCATCTGCTTTTCTTAGAAGATAGTCAAAATACTCCCCATATTCATCAACAAAAACAGTATCCTCATTAATAAATTCAATTCCATCATCAAATGGAGGGCATAAAGGATCTCCTGTTACTTCTTCATTTATATACCCAGCAGTTCCAACTCAATGCCCACCGATTAAATCGTTTTCAGCTATATCGTTGCTACACCCACTTATAAAAATAATGAATCCCATAAGTAACCAACCCTTTTTCAAGTTAACCGAAATGTACTCAATCAGCTTCTTTTACCAAATCATCAACCATAGTCCCATCCTTTAAAATTCCATCTTGAATATAATTTGTTAGATCTGAGCCATATTTAAGTTTAATCTTCTCTAAATAGTCAGCTATTTTAAACCAATCATCCGTTTGAATTAATTTATTTAGATAGGGGATTTCACGATTACTCGAAAAAACTTCTTTCCAACGTTCAATCATTTCATATGTTTTATCGGTTGGATAAAGTTGCATATCTAAAGTTTCACCTGCACTTGGGACGGAATGGCTTTTAGAAAGTGTGAATTCCAAGTTTAATCTACTTGAAGCTAATAATATCTTTTCAACAGCTATTTTTTGATCCAGTTCACTTTTCACTGAGCCATACTCTGATGCTGATTTTACAATGTCCACCGCATCACCAGCCTTTAGAGTGCTCATTACTTTTGAAAAAACGTTGCCAATGAATTTTTTAGTTAAAAAATCAGATGTATAAGTTGCTTGTTGATCTTTTATTTCATTTAATGGTTGATTTATTCGATCAGAAGCTGCGTCTGTTCCAACGTAATACGTTATTTCCGACAAACTGTAGTTGTTCACGGTATAATTTTCTGAGTCAAAAACCCATTCTCTAAATCTTTGCTTATCCATGACATCCTCATCTATATTATATTTTGCTGTTTGTAGGGCGGAAAATAGATAGTGGCTCGGAATATCTTCACGATTTTTCTTATACTCTAGTTTATCGACTGTAACGATAATATTATTTTCCATCGTAGTGTAATAATGATGTAATAGAATTAAATATGTTTTCAACTTAGCTCTCGTATCATTGTTAAGATAACTTTGGCTTGGTCTTGCATTTCCAAGGTATAAATAGGCTTGGATGTTGGTCATCTCTTCTTCTAACGTATCTTTTGTAATCACCACTTTTGCATTTAAACGTTCTTTTAGTTTATCAATATTTTCTCCAGTTATAAAAGTAGCAATATCCTCAATTTCTTCTTTCATGTTTTTGTCTAGATAGATATTTTGAAAGAAATTATAAAGCATTTCCCGTTCATCAGCATTTAGTACTTCATCTTTTGCGACTTTTTCTAAAAGGGAAGGAAACAATCCGCCGTCTAAAAAAAGCATTTCTTTTAAGGAAATAATAGAAGTTGTCCTCGTGTGGACAAAACGGGCTTCCCCAGTTCGGCTTTTTAGTTCATTCATCAGAAGGTTAATATGATGAAGTAGTTCCTTAGTTTGAGGGTCTATATGTTGATTTGCAAATACATCCAAATTAATATTCAAGTAATGGATCGTTTGATGGAGAGTTTCTTTTGACATATCAGTGGCTGAAAATGAGGGATTAGTAATGTACACAAGAGGAGACACACTGTCAATAATGTTGCTGCTTTCTTCGGCATGTCCCCTAAGAAAAGTGAAAATGGTTTCGAATTCTCTTTTTAATCCTTCTAGATACCAGCTTGATATTCTTGCTGATTCGCTCGCATCAACATTTGACTGAAAATGATCCATGTTTCGTTCTAAACTCTCATGTAAGTGAATGAATAATTGTTGAAAGGAGGCAATGATGATTTGATGGACATTGGCCAAATAATTTTTAACGGAAGTTGCAGAATCACCTGTAAAGGATTCCATCGCAGCGAATTTATTAATATGTTTACTAATCGTATTTAAATCGTTCATCACTATATCCCGTGTGGTAGCTATCTTTTCTGCTAGCGCCATAATCTCAGCTAAATCAACCTTTTGATTCATCGGATGTCTCTCCAATCCTATATATATCGATGATCTGTTCCATCTTTATGTATGTATTTATTAGATTAGATTACCATTTTTTATTCTATGTTTCATGAGGAATTCGACACAGTCGAAATGTCTCTGGTAAATGATACCGCTTCTTTATACCTGTTTTTGTCGTTACTTCTTTTAGGCGAGGATTATGCTATAATGCAATGTACATATTTAATAGAAAGTAGGTATTTCGGGTGGATTACATAAATGTCGATCCTAAACATCTTCGTCGGATCAGTTTTTGGGGGAGATTTTTAGGTGCTGTAATAGGAATTGCAGGTGTCATTGTTGCGATACAAGGACTTTTTACAACAGTAATCGGAGTCATTCCAGGGTTGGTCACGTTGTTGTTAGCACACTTTATTTTTCATTCGGGAGCTCGAGCAAATAAGTTTTTAAAATCTGAACGACATGATGTAAAAGCGTTGGATGAACTTTTAAATAATGTAAGTTACTTTTTACTTATCAATGGGATATTACTTATTACTTCAATTATATTCTATATCGTTTTCTTTTTACTTACTGTGGAGTAAGATCAAATGGTCGAAGTTAGACGCGTTTTTTTCGCATGACTAGATAGTTTTCGTCTACCGAAAAAAAGTGCGTCTATAAAATAAGAGTAAGCGTTTAGATAAATGTTGCTTTTCCATGTTAATTATTATTAAACCGTATGAAGGTAAACGAATGGGGACTATAGCATTCGGCACATACGATTTTAGAGAACGATACAATCGGTACTCCGCAGTCAATCCATCTTCTTTTCCCACTTTTTCAGTTAAACGGAGCATTTGTCTTCGTTTCCGGCTTTCTCGGTACACAAGAGGTAAATACCACCTCATCTAAATGTCTAAAGGATACGGCATTTTTCTGACTACATTTTTGCCATCACGAACAATGATATGAATATTTGCCAAAAATTTAGTCATTACTTGTCGTATTTATTTTGCCTAAATAATAGATTTAGTTGCCTCGCTAATTTTTCTCTTTTTGCATGATTTCTCTTCTTTTCTATTCACCATCGGCGTCATGTTTACATATTGCTTCACACAACGATATCTTTCGTTTCTCGCTTCGGCTCCATCCGTTTTGTATGATTTGCCTCTATATTTATAATCAATTAACAAAATATTTTCGATTTTTTATCGTTTTACCTTAGTTTGGATGAGCCGAAAGTTGGGAGAACGCTCTAAAATGTGGTAATTGGTCATAATACCTTTCTAATGACGGAAAAGAATAACAAATTAGCAAACAATGATTGATAAGTTGGTCAACTGTTGTTTCATCGCGAATCTTTTTTATAAGGAAATTTATATGAAAATGGTGTCATTATGTCTGAATAGGTAAAAGGTCATATAGGTAAAGGAGTATATTGGAATAAAAATCGATGGATAAGTTTTGGGTATAAAATTCAAATAGTTAATCATTAAGGATCATTCACTCTTTTGAAGTATTCATGACGATTAACACAATATGACGCTTATGTTAAAAAAACACATTTAGTGTTGATTTTTTAGGGAAAATGCACTATTATATGTAAATAACACGTTTAGTGTAAACAAAAGGAATTGGAATTTGATAGATGGACCTGTTGATAAGGGGAGATATTTTTATAAAAATTACAAAGGTGTCATATGTTATCGTGAACAAAAAATTAAGTTCTTATCGGAAATCTATCTTTCAAGTTAATTGTATTAGAAAAGGTGAAAAAATTGGGTGTAGATAAGCATAAAAACAGATCGATCCGTTTTCCAGCTCTAAGTGATGATTTAATCAAAGAAGCATATGAAAAAGCGAATCAATTATGCTTAAATGAACAGTTTATTCATTTATTAAAAGAGGAAATGATCGATCGGCAATTGGAGAAATAAGACAATGAAAGGAAGTGGAGGAATAAAAACAGAGCAGGGAAATGAGATGTCTTCAACTTGCAGGGGGGTCAAAATAGGACTGCGAACGATACATCGTGCAAGAATCCCACTCATCAAATCATAAGGTTGAGGACTTGAGGCTTTAGCCATGGGAGTCTCAAACGGTTCATGTAGCTATAGTAACAGGCGACATTGTTACATGTTTAAGTTAATTGTTTTGGGGGAATATCTTTACATCTCTATTTTTGTACTAGCATTTGAATGAGGTGCTGTTTTATATACACCATGTGAAACGGCCAAATCATCATAGGCAGCACCAACTGATTTAAAAAAGACTATTTCCTCTGTATTTTCATGATCAGTCATTTGATTTGTCACTAACTCCATTAATTCCCCTTGATTGTTTTCACCGGACCATTTCGGTTATTTTGCTGCGTGAACAAGTTCTCCGGCTTCTTCTTTCACCCCTTTTACATCATCGATATTATTTCCTTATCCAAATTAGAAATTGCCTGCTTCATTCATAAAATTGTTGAATTTCTTTTTCATTTAATAGAATCAACAAATTCTTGCCTTTTTCAAGTAATAGATTGATCACCTTTAGAAAACCGGTGTTGTTAAAGAAGCAAATTGCATATATGTAGTTTTTAAATGCGACACATAACCGTGGAACCAGCACATAATCCTCAAAATTAGTAACTCCCACTGTCAAATATCTCTCATTTGCCTCTTACTGACACGATCATTCTTTCCCCGTATTATAAATTCATTATTATGTTGGATTGAATAAAGTTTTTTTTCGTATTACGATAGAGGTAGGTTTATCCTGTCACCATTTCAAGAGAAGAGTAGGAGCGTGATATTTTGTTCACAGATATACAAACGCCACAAAAGAAATTATCGAAGGATATAGTGAAGGTAACGATTATTAGTGAATTAATTAGTAATAGTATTGGGTTTATTGTGCTTGGCGTTTTATTTTATTTAGATGATCGATTTTCTTGGAAGGATTGGATCGGTTGGATTTTAATTGCAATTACTGTTATTGCTATTCTTGCAGCTGTTTGGTCTACTCTGATTCGTCCCTTTTTGCTGTATAAATATACGCGCTACCATGTGGATGAAGAGTTTTTACAATTGAAAACAGGGGCTTTAAATGAAACACATGAACTTGTACCGATGACTAAAATCCAAGCTGTCGAAACGAATCAAGGACCGATCATGCGAAAGTATGGACTGTATTCGATTTCCATTGAAACGATGGGATCGAGCCATGCAATATCTGGGTTACAGCGGGATGTGGCGATGGAGTTAAGAAATAAAATTGCGCATTACGCAAAAATAAAGGAAGTAGAATCATGATGAAGCCGAAGCGATATCATCCATTGCTGATGTTATTTGATGTATGGGGCTTTGTAAAAAATGTGTTTTTTCTAGTCATTATTTTATTTGTTTTAAATTATCAATCACAATCATTTCTTTTCAAATATGGTCGTTATGCTTTTTATTTATATACAGTGATAACATTCATTTACATTATTTCAAAATGGTTGACACAAAAATATAAACTGGGCGATACTGCTTTTCATTTATATAAAGGGGTTTTTACAAAAAAAGAGCAAACAATTCCATATGCTAAAATCCAAAATGTGAATCGCCATATCTCGGTATTTCATCGCATTTTTAAGATGACATCGATTCATTTTGAAACAGCGATGTCAGGAGAAGATACAACGATCAAGTTTAACGTAATCTCGCTCCAAGAAGCAGACAAAATGGAAAAGGTGATTGAACAGGGTACACAGCATGATCGTGAATTGGATGACCATGACTTTGGACAAGATAAACTAGAGCGACAAAATGATATAGATGTGGAAGAGCACAAAGAAGTTCCTGATGAGGTGTCGACACTTAAAACGAACGCGCAAAGCGGAAGACAAAACCGTGTGATCCATTTTAACCCGACAAAACGAGATGTATTGAAAGCATCCTTTACTTCGCTTAGTTTTTTAGTACTTGTTCCAATTTTAGTGTCACTTTACTTTCAACTTGATGACTTTTTTGATTTGGATGAACGGGCAGAAGGTTTGATATCGATTATTCTAAGTGCTTGGTGGCTTATCGTTGTTATTATCGTTGCTCTTGTAATCACATCCATTATATTCGGAATTGTCAGGGTGTATTTGAAGTATGGAAAATATGAAATATCTTCTGATGAAGAACGAGTTTATATTACCCAAGGAGTGATCGATGAGAGGTCCTTTTCTATTTCAAAACAGAATGTTCAAGCGGTAGAAATTACCCAATCATTGATCAAACGGCTGCTTGGCATTGTTGAAGTGAAATTAATAAGTGCAGGTAACCTTAAAATAGATGATGATGATTTAAAAATTAGTTCACTTTATCCATTTTTGCCGGAAAAACGAGCATATGAAATGATTGCAGAAATTTTGCCATCGTATGAGATAACGGAGCAGATGTCCAAATTACCGAAAAAGGCATTATGGGTTCGTTTATTGAGACCGATTTGGTTTATTGTGCTTGTTTCTGTTGCGCTATTTTACTTTCAACCAGCTATTTGGGGTTTAGAACAGGCATGGTGGATTGGACTTGTTCTACTTATTGTCGTCATCTATTCGTTCGTAATTTTAGGGTATAAAAATACGAAATACACGATAAATGATCATTTTATCCAAATAAAAAAAGGTGGAATGGTCACCTCACATATTGTTACCAAACGGGATAAGATCATTGAAGTGAAGGTTTTCAGATCCTTTCTTCAACGAAAGTTGGGAATTGCTTCGTTTGAAATCGTTAATCGGGCAAATCCAGTTCGTCATACAGAATTAGACGATATACCTGTGGCGATGGCAGGTTCCGTTTATACGTGGTATATGGATCGAACGAAGGAAATAGAAATAGAATAAATATCGACCGTGCTGTGTAAAAAGAGTGGATGCCTTTAGAAGGTCTTTCTGATAAAAATCTAACTATTCCTCACTTACTTAAAAAGATGAGGAATAGTTTTTTTATGCAAGTTTCGTACTAATTTTAAATTTATATAAAAGTAGATCGATAAACTTTTTAATATAACTAGGGTAAATTGCGTCTTGTTTGTAGATGCAACTAACTTTCATCTGGGTACCGAAATCACTGAATTCGAGAAAGGTTACCCCTTGTTTTTGTTCACTTGAAAGCCCATCAACATACGATTTTGGGAGAATACTAACCCCTAAACCGTCGCGAACAAGATGAATAATCGAAATATAATCGACAAAAGAATAAACGATATTTTTTTCCGCACCTAATAATTCATTAATGGACTTTTGAATTAACCCATTTCTATACAGCATTAAAGGTTCGTTATATAGATCCTTATATGATACTTTTTCCTGTTTTGCCAACGGGTGTTGAGTGGAAGTCATTAAAATAAAATTCGATTCGTATAAAGGTTTACAGGCAATATTATTTTTCTCCATATAAACCCTTGTTTCAATGCTAGAATTAATAATCGCAATATCTAGCTCGCCTTTTTCCAACAGATGTAATAAGTCCATTGAACCGCTTTCATAAATGCTAATTTTCATCTTTGGAAAACCTTCTTTAAACGCTTCCAATAAACGTTGAAGCTTTATATCAGTAAGAATCGGGCCAAGTCCTAACATAATTTCCCCGCTATCTGGATTATTCATTAACTCTACTTGTTGCTTTAATTTATCTACACTATTTAACACATCCAAAATAAATGGATATAGTTGCTCCCCTTGTTCCGTTAGTCTAATTCCTCTACCATCCCTTTCGAAAATGGTAGTTTCTAACTGTTTTTCCAACGTTCTTATTTGTTGGCTAATCGTTGGCTCTGTTACATAGAGATTTCGCGCTGCTTCTCTCATTGTTTTATGCTCGACAATACTGTGGACATACTCCAATTGTCTTAGTCTCAAGGAAACCCCTCCTTTAATCAATATATTTCATTATAGCAAACTATTGATAGATTTTATCTAACATTTATAGAATTTTTCTAATTTTTTTTCATCTAAAATGCTGGTATAGTAAATTTACTACTTGAAATCGCTTACAAAATAGATCTTTAGTAGTGATTCAAATGAATGAAGAAGTGAGGGATGAAAAAGAGAACATTCATCATTGTAATTTAACGTGAGGGGGATAGTCAGTGGAAAAAGACTTACGTATCAATAGTAAAGTGTTTAGTGAAGGATCGAAACAAGCGCCAAATCGAGCCATGTTACGTGCAGTTGGGTTGACTGATGAAGATTTTAATAAGCCGATGGTAGGAATTGCGAGTACATGGAGTGAAGTAACTCCTTGTAATATGCATATTCACGATTTAGCGGTTGCGGCTAAAAGAGGAGCTCGTGAAGCTGGTGCTGTGCCGTTAATTTTTAATACGATAACCGTATCCGATTCGATTGCGATGGGCACACAAGGGATGCGTTATTCATTACCAAGTCGGGATGTCATCGCTGATTCGATCGAAACCGTGGTCGGAGGGGAAAATTTAGATGGATTACTGACAATTGGTGGTTGTGATAAAAATATGCCAGGTTGTATGATCGCGATTGCGAATGCCCGAGTTCCAGCAATCTTCGTTTATGGAGGAACGATCGATGCAGGAAAACATAATGGTAAAAATATCGATTTACTTTCCGTTTTTGAAGGGGTTGGGGAGTTAAATAGTGGAAAAATAGATGAGCAAGAATTAAGGGCAATTGAATGTAAAGCCTGTCCTGGTGCAGGTTCTTGTGGTGGAATGTACACAGCAAATACAATGTCATCTGCCATTGAGGCACTTGGAATGAGTTTGCCTGGTAACTCATCTACTCCCGCCACGTCGGAAAATAAACAAATCGAATGTGACCAAGCAGGAAGAGCGCTGTACAAATTAATGGAAAAAGGCATTTATCCAAAAGATATTATGACTAAAAAAGCATTTGAAAATACAATTACCGTGGTTATGGCTCTAGGTGGGTCGACAAATGCGGTGCTCCATTTACTCGCTATTGCCGATGCGATCGGGGTTGATTTATCGATGGATGACTTTGACCGATTGCAAAAAACAGTGCCACATATTGCAAACTTAAGGCCAAGTGGAAAATATGTCATGGAAGATTTGTATAAAGTAGGTGGCGTTCCAGCTGTCATGAAATTACTTCATGAAAAAGGCTACTTACATGGCGATTGCTTAACTGTTACAGGTAAAACATTAGCAGAGAATTTACAAGACGCGCCTGATCTTGCGGCAGGACAAGATGTCATTATGCCAATGGGAGAGCCGCTCAGTAAACAAGGACCACTCGTTATGTTAAAAGGGAATCTCGCCCCACGAGGTGGAGTCGCCAAAATGTCCGGTGTTTCCGTACAAACCCATACAGGTCCTGCACGAGTATTTGATACCGAAGACGCCGCAGCAAAAGCAGTAACAAACAACGAGATTAAAGCAGGCGACGTTTTAGTTATTCGGTATGTCGGTCCTAAAGGAGGACCAGGAATGCCAGAGATGCTTTCCGTTTCTGCAATCCTCGTCGGAAAAGGATTAGGGGAAAAAGTGGCACTTCTTACAGATGGTCGATTTTCAGGTGGAACACACGGTTTGGTCGTTGGACATATTGCACCAGAAGCACAAGTAGGTGGGCCAATTGCACTCTTACAAGAAGGGGATATCGTAACTGTTTGTGCTAAACGACAAGAAATTTTTATGGATGTGTCTGACGAGGAACTAAATAAAAGAAAAGCAAATTGGATCGCACCACCATTAAATAAACATGGTGTGTTAGGAAAATATGCACATAATGTTTCTTGTGCCTCCTTAGGTGCAATTACTAATTATTTCGATTAATATTTCACTAAAATTCAGATGATTTTGATAAAGATAGTGCATTCTAAAACTAATTTGGAAGGGGAAATTTCAATGGTAAAAAGAATTAGCTTATTACTCATTATTTTCGCATTAGTCATATTGTCCGCATGTTCTGGTTCTAAAGATTCGGATACATCTTCTAATGATACAAGTGGTGGAGAGGAGAAAGAAAAAGTAGTCATTGGAACGTCTGTTGCTTCCCTTGGATTTTTATTTTTTGTCGAGGGGCAAAAGGCATCAGAAGCGGCTGCGGCTGAACTAGGTGTAGAAACAATTTTTTACGATGCAGAAGAAAATCAAGCAAAACAAAATCAAGATATAGAAGATATGATCGTGAAAAAAGTAGATGCGATTGTCGTAGCTCCTGTTACAACTGAAGGAGTGATCCCGGCAATTAAACAAGCGAATGAAAAAGGTATTCCTGTTTTTACAGTAGATAGATATGTAGATTCAGACGAAGTAGACATTGTCGCACATTTAGGTACAGACAATATTGATATGGGTAAAAATGCTGGTGAATTATTTTTAAAAGGGTTGGAAGAAAAATATCCAAATGAGGAAGTATATAAAGTTGCAGAATTAATCGGAACTGCTGGTTCTTCTACGGCAATGGAAAGAGGAGAAGGGATTCATTCTGTGTTAGCGGATAACCCTAAAATTGAGTTTCTTATCAATTTAAATGCTGATTTCCAATCTACTACGGCGATGAGTGTAACAGAGGATATTCTTACTTCAACGAAGGAATTACATGGGATTATTGCACATAATGACATGATGATTGAAGGAGCGTTCCGTGCAGCAGATGATGCAGATCGGGCAAAGGATTTAGTTCTGGTCGGAATGGATGGACAAAAATCAACAGTGGAACAAATTATTTCAGGCGATATTTACGGAACATATTTACAACAACCAGCAATGTTAGCAGATGCATTACGGGCAGCGGTGAAACATTTAGATGGAGAAGAAATGGATAAAATAATCGCCGTACCAACAGAAGAAATCAACCCGGAAAATGCGAATGAAATGGTAGAGAAAGCTTGGTAATGTGAATAAACGCCTAAAGTAAATGGCTGGAAATTTTTAAAAATGACGATCGAAAGGGGGATGAACATGGTAAGGGTGACGGAAGTGATGCTTGAGACAAAACATATTAAAAAAGCATTTGGCGGGATTACGGTGTTAAAAGGGATCAATCTAGAGATTAAAAAAGGGGAAGTTCATACATTACTCGGAGCCAATGGTGCTGGAAAGAGTACGTTAATTAAAATTATCGATGGAATCCATACCGATTTTGAAGGAGAAATTTTTATAAATGGTGAACGTGTCAGACCTAAAAATCCAAATGATGCCCGGTTACTTGGGATTGGGATGGTACACCAAGAATTAAGTTTAATTCCGACATTAAGTGTGGCAGAAAATGTGTTTATCGGTCGATTACCGAAACTTGCCAATGGGTTAGTGAATTTTAAAAAGCTTTATCGTGATTGTGCCAATATATTTGAGGAAATAAATATTACGATCAAGCCAAATGAAATGGTCAAAAATTTAAGTATCGCTGATCGACAAATGGTGGAAATTGCTAAGATGCTTTCCCATCAATCCGAAATTATTTTACTTGATGAGCCGACGTCCTCGCTTAGTGATGATGGCGTAGAACGTCTATTTAAAACGGTTGAAAAATTACGAGAAAATGGCAAAGCGATTATTTTTATTACCCATAAATTTGAGGAGATTTTTGCGATATCTGATCGGGTGACCGTTTTACGGGATGGGCAACAAATCGACACGATTGATTTAAACATGGAAACCGCCCCTCATTCCCAGTTAGAGACAAAATTAGTATCCCTTATGACAGGAACACACGAAGATGAGATTGGGGAGTTGTACCCTAAAAAAGCGAAAGAGATTTCTGATGAAGTTGTTTTTGAGGTGCAGGATTATACCCAAGAAGGGAAATATGATCAAATTTCTTTTCAAATTAAACGAGGAGAAATAGTAGGGTTAGTCGGCCTAAAAGGTGCAGGAAGAACGGAAGTGATCAGATCGATTTTCGGTAGGGACACGAAGCAATCAGGGCGCACATTTTTAAACGGCGAGGAAATAACGATTAAAAATCCACGAGATGCAATTAAAAAAGGAATTGGACTGATTTCCGAAGATCGGAAAGAAGAAGGATTTGTTGGCTGTCTCGGACTAAAAGAAAATATCAATTTAACGACGATCATGGATACGGTAACATTTGGCTTAATTAATAAAGCGAAAGAAACGAAGAAAATGCGTGATTATATAAAGAAGTTAAATATTAGAACGACATCAGAACAGGCATTGGTAAGAAATTTAAGTGGTGGAAACCAGCAAAAAGTTGTGATCTCTAAATGGTTAGCCGCAAATTGTAAAGTGTTATTAATCGATGAGCCAACACGAGGCATCGATGTAAAGGCTAAATCGGAAATTTATCAATTAATTCGCGATTTAGCCGACAATGGGACAGCTGTTTTAATGATTACGTCTGAACTTCCAGAACTAATTGGATTATCTGATCGAGCTTTAGTCATGCATGAAGGAAAAATCGTTAATGAATTAGTTGGGGACGCCATCAATGACGAAAATATTATGAATAGTATTTTTAAGCATAGTGCCTAGTTCACTAAAATAGACGGAGGATAGATCATTGGAAAGAATGAAACCTGTTTTGATCAAACAAAGTGAAATAGATGAACGGATTATCATTGTTTCGATCAATCGAACTGAAAAATTAAATTCCATTCATTTAGAACTTCTCGAATCATTACAAAGTGAACTGGAAAGAATCAACAAAGTACAACATATAAAAGCAGTTATTCTAACGAGCGAATCATTAAAAGCGTTCTCGACAGGGATCGATGTCCATTTTGTAAAAGAGTTGGCTAACAAGGAAGAAGTCGCTAACTTCTTTTACAAACTCGCTCATTTGTTTGAAACGGTGCAACAATTAAGAGTACCGACAATTGCAGCAGTAAATGGATATGCATTTGGAGCAGGTGCTGATCTTGCCCTAGCTTGTGATCTAAGAATTGCTAATGAAGTAGCATCTTTTCGATTTCCCGGTCCACAGTTCGGGGTTGTATTGGGAATACAACGTCTTATCAGCGAGGTGGGGGGCTCAACTGCACGAACATTGACATTAATGAACAAATTGATCGACAGCAAGGAAGCTCTACATGATGGAGTTGTCCATGAAGTTGTTTCTAGTGCCAATTGTCTCCGTCGAGCCGAGGAATGGGCAAAACATCTTATCGAGATGCCTTCATTTGCGAAAGAAACTATCCGAAATATGTGTAATAGAGTGGAGCGTGATTTGCTGATGCAAGATCCTTGTGAACTTGCAAAAAAATCCATTTTAGCAGTCGATTTTAACGAAGCTTTTGAACAATATGTAGCTAGGATAAAAAAATGACAGGAATATATGGCAGAAAAGGGGGAGATTTGGTTGCAATTAGCTTTGAAAAAAGGGCCGTTAGCAGATATTAAAGTAATTGAACTTGGTCAAATTGCAGCAGGGCCTTTTGCAGGAATGCTACTGGCAGATTTAGGTGCAGATGTCGTAAAAGTAGAACGACCAAATAGTGGTGACTCAATGCGACAATGGCCCCCATTGACGACAAATGACGAAGATGAAGTGTATAGTGAAAATTTTGCTTCGGTGAATCGGAATAAACGAAGTATTACTGTTAATTTAAAAGATGAAAAAGAAGTCCAAGATTTAATTGAATTGTGCAAGGAAGCAGATGTATTGTTGGAAAATTATCGACCTGGTGTATTGAAGCGATTAGGTCTTGGTTACGAAGATCTAAAACAGATTAATCCCGCGCTCGTATATTGTTCGATCTCAGGCTATGGACAAACGGGACCATATTCGAAGAAAGGTGCTTTTGATGTTGCAGTTCAGGCGATTAGTGGATTGATGAGTGTGACGGGAGAAGAGTCAGGTCCACCAGTAAAATGTGGTGTCCCTGTTGGCGATTTTGCCGCCGGATTATATGCTGCTTACAGTATTTTGGCAGCACTTAAAAAGAAGGAGGAAACGAATCAAGGCTCCTATATCGACTGTTCGATGTTAGGAAGCTTACTTGGTATTTCCGCATTACAAACAAGTGAATATTATGGTACGGGTAAGGCACCGAAACGGTTGGGATCTGCTCATCCGCGTAATGCACCGTACCAAGTGTTCGAATCAAAAGACCGTCCATTTGCAATCGCAGCGGGAAACGATAAATTGTGGAGAGATGTGTGTAAAATTGTTCAAATGGAAGAGTTGACGGAAGATCCACGATTTAAAACCCAATTAGTAAGAGCGAAAAATCAAAAAGAGCTAGCAACGATTATTCAACCAGTGTTTTTAACGAAAGAAGTAGCCCATTGGCTAGAAGTATTTGATGCATATGGCATTCCTTGTGCCCCAGTAAATGATTTTCAAGAAATATTGGATGATGTCCATGTAAAAAGCATGAATATTATTGAAAATCTCACATTACCGAATGGCAAAAAGACGAAAACGATTGGTTATCCAATCCATATGTCTGATTATGAATTTGAAGTTTTTCGCTCTCCTCCTAAATTAGGAGAACATAATGAAGAGGTTTATGAAGAATGGTTAAATCATCGGAAGGAAAGGGTTGATTAAATGGAAAAACAGCATGAAATGGACCAATTTATTGAAAATGTCGCTGCTATTGTCCAGAAAGGTGGGGATGAACGTTTTATTACCGCTCAAGTTGCTGCAGCATTGGGAGTGTTACTAAAAAGTAACTATGAATTGCCGACTAAATACCGGGTTCCTAATAAAAATAAATATGTCCTCTATCCTGTCTATGTCGCTCCAGATGAATCATTTTCGGTCGCATCTGCTGTTTGGGATGTTGGACAAGCAGCACCAATCCATGACCACAGGACGTGGGGGGTAATCGGGATTGTCCAAGGTACGGAATATGAAGTAAGCTATGTGCGTCCAACTGACGAGGAAGAAAAACCATTAAAAGAACTAGAAAAGTCTTATTTATATGAAGGGGACGTTGCTGTTTGTTGTACGACAGATCAAGATGTTCATGAAGTAAGTTGTGCATCTTCTATCCCTTGTGTGGGACTTCATATATATGGGGGAAATATCGGTAAGATTACTCGTTATATGTATGAAAAAGCAACAGGAAAGAAAAAGGCAGTAGTGACAAAATGGGATAAAGTGACGAACTAAAGGAGAGAAAAACAGATGCGACTCAGTGGAAAAATTGTATTAATAACAGGTGCGGGCTCCGGAATCGGGGCAAGCACCGCCAAGCTTTTTGCTAAAGAAGGTGCAAGCGTTATTGTCAATGACATTTCAGAAGCAGATGGCATCCAAATAGTGAAAGAAATCAATGAAGCAGGTGGCAAGGCGACGTTTATTGGAGCAGACGTGACGGACCGAGATCAAGTGAAAGCAATGGTCGAGCAAGTGATAGCACAATGTAAGCAGATCGATGTGCTATTTAATAATGCTGGCATTTCGGTCGTTGGCACATTACATGAAACAGAGGATGATGTTATTGACCGCGCGATGCAAGTGAATATTAAAGGGGTTTGTACAGTCAGTAAGCATGTGTTGCCATATATGATGGAGCAAAAACAGGGTAGTATTATTAATATGTCTTCATGTCTTGCTGAAATTGGATTTTTGCGCAGAGCTATCTATGCCGCTACAAAAGGGGCGGTACTTGCTCTAACAAAATCAATGCAAGTTGATTATGCACCGTACAATATTCGGGTAAATGCACTACTTCCCGGGACGATTTATACTCCGTTCGTTGAAAACTATTTAAAATCGGCGTATGAAGATCCAGAAGCGGCACTTGAAAAAATTAAACAGCGCCAGTTGAACGGACAACTTGGGACACCAGAAGATGTAGCAAATGCTGCCCTATTTCTAGCGTCAGATGAATCGAAATTTATGCTTGGATCACCTGTTTATATCGATGGGGGAGTCGTCTCGGGAAAGGCATTATAAGGGAGGAGTATGGACGTGAAACTATTAACTTTTGAAAAAAACAATCTATTACATCTTGGGATTAAAACAGAAAATGGGATATTAGACGTAGCTCATGCGGCAACAGAATTAGGGATGAACAATATACCACTAACGATCGGTTGTGTAATTGAAGGTGGTGCTGATGCGCTGTCAAAACTAAACATATTAGTAGATAAAGCAAACGAATGTGATCATCCACATGTTTATTTGGATGAAGAAGGTCTCGAATTTGGCCCTTGTGTTCCAAACCCAGGAAAAATTGTTTGCGTAGGACTAAATTATAAAAAACATGTGGAAGAATCAAATATGCCCATTCCGGAAACGCCTGTCCTTTTTAATAAATTTAATAATACGATTACCGCCCACAGGAAGACGATTTTCTTACCACATAATTCTAAAGAGGTTGATTATGAAGCAGAATTGGTTATTGTGATTGGCAAGAAGGCGAAACGGGTTCCAAAAGAAGCAGCACTTGACTACGTATTTGGCTATTGTGCAGTGAATGAACTTTCCGCTCGTGATTTGCAAATGTTAAATCCACAATGGTTAGCTGGAAAAAGTTGTGACGATTTTAGCCCAGTTGGCCCATATTTAGTCTCGAAAGATGAAGTGCCAAATCCAAATAACTTACAAATTAAAACGTACTTAAACGGAGAGCTTCGTCAAAACTCGAATACGTCTGATATGATTTTTAACTGTGAAACACTTATTAGCTATATTTCAGATCATATGACACTTGATGCAGGAGATATCATTATGACGGGAACTCCTGAAGGCGTCATCTTAGGCTATCCAGAAGACGAGCGTGAGTATTTGAAAAAAGGGGATAATGTTGTTGTCGAGATTGATCCGTTAGGTACATTAATAAATACATTTGATCAGGAAATATAATAGGAGGAGCTAATTAGAATGCGAAAATTGTTGTCTTATCCAATGGATGAAATGAGTCCAGGCTGGCCAGGTAATCCGAAGGTGGAAATTAAAGCGTATACAAATATGTCAGAAGGCGATGTAAACAACCATTTTGAAGTGAAATTTTTCAACCATTTTGGTAGCCATATGGATGGCCCGAAACATTTTAATAATGACGGTGCGCGCATTGCAGAACTACCGGTCGAAACGTTTTTCTATGATCGTCCGCTTTTAATTGATCTGCCAAAATCATACGGAGAGCTTGTAACACGGGAGGATTTAGAGCCGTATGCTGAAAAGATGAAAGACGCGGATTTACTCATGATTCGGAGCGGCTTTTCAGATAAAAGAAAATCGGATCCAGAAGGATATGCGGGAAATGGTCCAGGATTTACGGGCGATTCATGTAAATATTTAATGGATGAATTTCCTAACTTAAAAGGAGTTGCAATGGATTGGATTTCTCTTGCATCGTATACAAATATCGACGAAGGAATTTTGGCGCACCAATATTTACTCGGAATGTTCCATGATGATGATTATATGGTAATCATTGAGGACTTAAATTTTGCATCGTTAACAAATGACACACTTGAAAGCGTTATCGCATTACCATTATTAATTAATGGGATTGATAGTGCACCTTGTACCGTCGTTGCGGAGATTAAATCTTGACAGGGGGAATAGTCGATGGAATCAAAAAAATCAGGAATAGCTAGTACCCAAATGAATCAACTTTCAACACTTCATTTTACAAAAGGGTTAAAAAATAAAATCGATATTGTTACACTTGGTCCGATTCTTGGACTTGTCGCCATTACAATCATCTTTTCAATTATTGCACCAAACTTTTTTTCACTCGAAAATATACCAAATATTTTACGACAAGTTTCTGTTATTGGCGTGATGGCAATTGGGATTACTTTTGTCATTATTTTAGGAGAAATTGATTTAAGTATTGCTAGTACGATGGCGATTAGTGGACTTGTTGCAGGAGCGCTTTCCATTGGTGGTTATGGATTAGGCTTCGAGCTTCCAGTCATTTTTGCTATCGCTGGTGCACTTGTAGTTGGAACTGTATTTGGTATTATTTCAGGAATAGCCAACGCAAAATTAAAAATTCCCTCTTTTATCGCTACGATTGCGATGATGTATATTATTGACGGAATAGCCTTATGGTTTTCAGGCGCGCAGCCATTATACGGTTTACCAAATAGTCTTCAGTGGTTCGGCTCAGGTAAAATATTTGGCCTACCAGTCATTGTTCTCGTATTTGCAGTCGTGTTTATTATTAGTCATATTATTCTAAGCAGAACTGCTTTTGGAAGAAACTTATATGCAATTGGTGGAAATGAAGAAGCCGCAAGAATGTCAGGAATTCATGTAGATAGACATAAGATTGCAGCCCTTGCCATTAGTGGGTTCCTTTGTGCATTAGCAGGAATTATGATGTTAGGTCGAATCGGGAGTGCTCAAGTAACTGTTGGAGCAGGACTTATGTTACCCCCGATAGCTGGTGTAATCCTTGGTGGTACTTCTTTATTCGGTGGAGTTGGAAGTATGTGGAGAACATTGGTTGGTGTTTTGTTAATGGGTGTTTTAGTTAATGGGCTCAATCTTCTTGGCGTCGGAACAGATGGACAAAATTTAGCAACAGGGATTGTATTATTTGTCGCTCTTGCACTAAATGTAATCGATTCAAGAAAATAAGGAGGAGCTGTAATGGGAAAGTTGATGAAAGCCGTGCAATTTATGAATGCTTATGATCTTAAATACAATAATATAGCAATACCTACTTTCCAGGAGGATGAAGTATTAATTAAAGTTCACCAAGTTGGGATTTGTGCGACAGATTTAGAAATTTTTGAAGGAAATATGGTTTATTTTCAAACAGGACAATCAACATTTCCAATTATACCTGGTCATGAATGGTCAGGTGAAATTGTAGCAATAGGGGAAGCTGTAACTGATTTTTCAGTTGGGGATCGTGTTGTTGGGGAAACGACCTTACCTTGTGGAAAATGTGCGAGATGTTTACAAGGTCGCTATAATTTATGCCCTCATCGTATTGAATGTGGTGTCCTTGCAAAAAATGGTGCATGTGCCGAATATATTACCTATCCAACTCATGTGTTGCACCGTTTTTCCTCTCATGTTTCCTATGAGGAGGCGAGTCTTATTGAACCAGCTGCAGTAGCTTATCGTGCAACAGGGAAATTAAATATTAAACCAAATGATCATGTTGCAGTAATGGGTGGAGGACCAATTGGGCTGCTCGCTGTTCAAATGGCAAAAGTATTTGGGGCGAATAAAGTGACACTAATTGATATGAATGAAACACGCTTACAAGTTGGAAAAGAACTTGACGCTGATTATGTAATCAATGCTGCAAGAGGGGACTTATTAGACCAAGTAAAGCAAGTAACAAATAACCAGTTATTTTCTGCCATGGTGGAGGCGACAGGTAATACAATTGCAATTGAAAATTCATTAGATACGCTTATTCCTGGCGGGCGACTTTGCCTTATAGGACTATGCGGTGGGAAAAAAGCGACAATTAATACCGATTTAGTCGTCGCAAATGATTTGGAATTACACGGCTCTTTAGGAAGTCCCAACGTGTGGAACACTGTCATATCCTTACTTGAAGATGGGAAAATTAATACGAGAAGACTCATCACTCATCGATTTGCCCTGGGGCAATTTGGCGAAGCATTACATTTTATGGGCGAAAAAGATCCAAGCTGTATCAAAATCATTGTTGATGTAGGGTGATGCAGCATATAGTACAATGGAGGGTGTTACTATTGAATAAGAATGATGGAGGTGTGAAAACTAGTTGAATACAGCTACCAAGAAAAAAGATCAGCCTTTTATCATCGATGTTGTGCCAGGACTACTTATATGTTTTGCTGTCATGTTTGTCGGGATGTATGGCGCGGAATTTATTGGCTATATGATGATCAAGGCTGGACTATTATCTTCAGAAAGTAAAACACCTGTATCAGGGATTTTTGTTGCAATCATTATCGGTATTTTGATCCGAAATACGATTGGTTTCAAACAAGCTATTTTCGGAGCGGGGATCGCTTTTTCTGTTAAATATGTTCTTCGTGCTGGAATTGTCCTCCTTGGTTTACGGCTTAGTTTAGTAGAGGCATTGAAACTCGGTGCATTAGGAATACCGTTAATCGTTGCTTGTATTTCATCTGGACTATTCATTACGCTATATTTAACGAATAAAATGAACCAGTCGAACCGGCTTGGAACGTTAATTGCTTGTGGAACAGGTATTTGTGGGGTTACTGCCATTATGGCAACCTCCCCTGTTATTAAAGCAAAAGAGGATGAAATTTCGTATGCGGTTGCCAATATTACGATATTCGGTTTAACAGGAATGGTATTATATCCTTTTCTAGCAAACTTCTTATTTGGGGATGATCCAATTAAGGCTGGGTTGTTTTTAGGAACAGCGATTCATGATACTGCACAAGTAACAGGAGCAGCACTTATTTATCATCAAGTGTACGATTTGAAACAAGCTGTTGATGTAGCGACTGTTACAAAATTAACACGAAATTTATTTATTATCGTTATTATTCCATTCGTATCTTATTTGTATTATAAAAATATAAATAACGCTCAAGCAGAAGAAGCGAAAGAAAAGAAATCATTACCAAAATGGTATACATTTATACCATTATTTGTGATTGGTTTTTTACTTTTTGCCCTACTACGGACAATTGGTGACACGACAATAGAAAATGTTGGTGCAGCATTTGGGCTTTTTCAGCAGGCTACTTGGGAAAGTATTTATACGTATAGTAGTTCATTTGGCACGACTTATCTACTTGGAATGGCGATGGCTGGTGTCGGGTTATCGACAAACTTTCAAATGTTTAAAGGAATCGGTATGAAACCATTTTACATCGGCTTTATTGCAGCCGTCTCCGTTGGGGGTGTTAGTGCGTTACTTATTACCTTTTTTGGACATTTGGTTGTTTTATAATTTGATAGTGAGCAATAGTTAGAGAGAAGACTTTTATAGTTTTCTCTTTTTTTGCATTCAATGATTGCAAACATTGCATTAGCTTACGAATGGAAAATATATGAGTAGCGCCATTGGTTATGGAATTTGTTATCTTGAGCGTAATCACCCAATATAAAAGAATGTTCGATTACATGGAGAATAAAAAATTGGTTCAAAGGGTTAGTACAGCTTAAATATTGATTAAGTATGATTAAGACAGTTTAAATAACGTGAACAAGGAATGGGAGAAACCATCATTTTAAAAAATCGACCGACTTTAATTTTTTATATTTGAAATCGGAAAAGTGTCTCATTTTTAAAGGAGATATCCATTAGATTTAAGAAAAAATAGCAAGAAAAGAATCACCTAATACAGAAGTTGGCTATTATTTTTTTGAAATATAATTAAAAAAATTTTTATTTTATTAATAAAAGTAAAAAAAATTTCTAAATTTATTGATATATTGCAATTAATTGGGTAAAATCATTTCAAGAAAGCGTATTCTTATAGGGGCAAGCAAGGGGGGATAAATCTGTGTAGACAAACTTTATATATGGGGAGGTATTATTAAAAAAATTGAAAACATGTTTATACCGATAATGTTTCTAATGCTTTGAAAAATCTATTCATCTAGTAATTTGCTAATATAAATCATAAAAATAAGGAGTGTTAACCATTGTTAAAAAGAATATTAATATTTTTTCTGTCTACAGTTATATTGTTTGCTTCATTAGGTAGCATTTCATCCATAGAAGCAAAAGCTAACGATAATGCAAAACGAAATTTGATCAAAAACAAAAACATGAAAGCACGTATTCTTTGGTATGATTTAAGTGCAAACCTTGAAAATCTAAATACTCCAGAAAAGGTTGCTAATATTATATCTAAGACTGCAGAGGCAAATTTTAACACGATTGTATTAGATGTCAAAAGTTCAACTGGCTTTGTGCCTTATCCAAGTGAATATTCACCACATCTGAGTACATCTAAGAATCCTAAATATCAAGGTTATCCAGCTGATTTTGATTTAATTGAAAATGTAGTGCGCGAAGCAAAGAAATATGACTTAGAAGTTCATCTTAACATCAATACTTTTGCTGCAGGCAGTAATCAATACGCTGAAGGTCCAGCTATTGAAAACCAAAAATGGCAGACAATCGTTTACGATGTTACGCGTGTAGTTACTGATAGTGAAGATAATAAATATTCTATAACTGGTTTCGATATTACACGAAATAGTGATCAACTTATTATTTACACTCCTGAAAATAATACGATTTCACCCGCTAATCGTTGGGGGATTGAGGTAAAAGTTGAAAATGGAATTGTTACGGAAATTATTGACCGTAATACAATTGGAGAGCAAGAAGTGACTGTTCCTAAAAATGGATACTTGATATCTGCTCATGGAAAAGCTCGTCAGTGGGTACTGGATAATATTCAAATAAATGAAGAAATAGATATTTCACAAGTTCAATCAGATCTACGTCCAACTTCAGAGACAAATGCAACAGAAGCCTTTATGAATCCGATTAATCCAGAGGTACAACAGTTTACATGGAATATTATCAGTGAGCTTGTAACCAATTATGATATAGATGGAATAACATTGGATCGTGCACGGTATAACAATATTTATACAGATTTTAGTGATTTAAGTCGTTCGGAATTTGAAAAAGAAATAGGTCAAAAGGTTACTAACTGGCCAGAAGATATTTTTACAGTAAAATTTGAAGATAATAAGAAAGTGACTGTTCCTGGAAAACATTACAAGGAATGGATTAAGTGGCGTGCAGCTAATATTGAAAAATACTTCGAAGAAACTAGTAAATTGGTTAAATCACAGAATTCGGATGTTTTGTTCAATACTTATGTAGGATCATGGCATCCCTTGTATTATAGTGAAGGTGTCAACTGGGGAAGCAAGAATTATCAACCAGATTATGAGTGGGCTACTCCAGACTATCATGAAACAGGTTATGCAGAACATTTAGACTTTTTGATGACTGGTCTTTATTATGGTGATGTGACAATCGAGGAATCAGATGCTAAAGGATTACCATATTGGTATAGTGTGGAAGGGGCAGCCAATCTCAGTATGGAAGTAACCAATTATGAAACATTTACGTATGGAAGTTTATATTTACTTGATTATCAAGATCGACCAGAATCATTTAAAGAAGCTATTCGGATGACCGAAAGTAAAACACACGGAGTCATGCTGTTTGACTTGGTTTATATTGAAATGTACGATTGGTGGCCACTATTACAAGAAGTATTTACCAAAGAAACCGTTGCACCGCATACGATTCCAGGATTAAACTGACGATCTTAAACATTCGTTAATCAAGAAAGAATATTTTTAACGACCGTCGAGCATGTTGTTATCATCAAGCTATTTTTATACATTAAAAATTTTTTTTAAAAGCTTACTATTACAACATTATTGCTTTCACTGACGTAACAACGATAAAAGTCTTGCGTTACTAAGTTGGAGGTAAGATTTTCTCTGGCTTTTAAAGGAAATTATTTTTAAAATAAAAGTAAATATAAAAATTATTTTTAAAAAAGTTGAAAAGTAAACAATTATTAAGTAAAATAAAAATAGGGAAAACGCTTTCCGATATAAAACTATTTCTCAAAACATAAGGAGGAAGAATTAGATGGGGAAAAGGGGAAAAATAACATTACTAAGTCTACTTATTGGGATTTTAGCAATCGGGTTGGTAGGTTGTGGTGGTGAGAAAGAAAAAAGTAACGATAATGCTCAGCAAGATACAGATACATCTGACGAGCTTTCAGGCGAGGTGGTAATGTGGACAGCCTCTCTATCGGGAGAGCCGTTTGATAGTTATTTTGCAGATATTAAGAAAGAGTTTGAAGAACTTCATCCAAATGTAGATGTAATTATCGAAGACATTCCACAAAATGATATAGAACAAAAGGTATTGACTTCTTTAACCGGAAATGATGTACCAGATGTAGTCAACTTGGCTCCACGCTATATGGTAAACATTGCTTCTCAAGGTGGGTTATTAGATTTATCAGAATTAGTAAGTGAAGAATTAAAAAATACTTTCTTAGAAGGACCTTTTAAATCAGGAAATTTTGAAGATGGTCTTTATGCATTACCTTGGTATTTGACAACAACGGTTAGCTGGTATAACGATGATCATTTTGAACAAGCTGGTATTACAGAAACACCATCAAATACACAAGAAATCTATGAAACTGCAAAGGCGATAACAGAAAAAACAGGAAAACCTTCCTATTTTCAAATTATTAACGAAGGTGACACTGTAATGGAAAAAATGCTTACGCTTGCAGATGGTGAACCAATTGTTAAAGATGGTAAAACTGTTCTCCAAGATAATGAGGATATTGTTGAATACTTTACATTAACACAAAAAATGTATCAAGAAGGAATTATGCCACAGGAAAATGTAGAAGGTACTTTCTCCACTGCACAAGAGTTATATATGGCTGGTAATCTGTCATTAACAGAAAGTGGTGTAACATTTCTAGGACCGATTGAATCTGGTGCACCTAATATTTATGAAGTTTCTAAAGCGGGTCAACCATTAAATGACTTAGATGCACGTATGAATGTTGCTGTTATGAACTTTTCGATTCCAGCAAAATCGAACAATCCTGATGCAGCAATGGCATTAGCGGAATTTGTTACAAATGCAGAAAATCAACTTGAATTTGCTAAGATTGCTGGTACGGTTCTACCATCAACAAAAGAATCTTTGGAAGATGAGTATTTTACAGATCCAGGTGATTCTCCAAAGGCCTTGGGAATGCTTGAAGCAGCCAAATCATTAGAGCGGGCAGAAGTACTCATTCCCCCACTTGAAAATAGTGCAGAACTTCGGGAAGTTGTGAAAAACACTTATGTAGAAAACTTACAAGGTAAGTTAACTCCGGAAGAAGCACTACAAAAAATAGCCGAAAAATGGGACGAATCATTTGAAAAGACAAGTATTCAGCCAACATTTTAATAAAAAATAATGGGGCTGGGACATAACTAAAACGACCAAATCTAAAGACGAACAATGTATTACCTTAGCGGAGGAAATATACGTAGACTCCTGCGGGAGGAAAGGCATCGGTGAGACCCCACAGTGTACTAGCACGAGGAGGCTCACCAGCCGCCCGCGGTAAAGGAGACACTGTGAAGACAAGCGATAGCGCAGGTTGAACAGATGTCGCTCTTATGCCCTGTGGTGAAAGCGTAGTATATTTCCAGAGCGGGTTATATGCAACTACTATTGTTCGGGTTTTTCTTTGGTGAAAACACTTTTGTCCCAGGCTCTAATCTTATACGGAGGGGATAAGGTGAGTAGAGTTTCTTTTACACAATCAAAGAGAAAGTTGATCCGACATTTAACACCTTGGCTTTTTTTACTCCCGTCCATCATAGTATTGATGACTTTTTTAATTATACCAATTATCGAAGCCTTCCGCTGGAGTGTGTTGGACTATAAAATTATTGCCGATACGAGCGAATTCGTTGGTTTAAATAATTTTAAAGAAATATTCTCGGATGAAATGTTTTGGAAAGCCTTTGTGAATACGATCTTGTTTGTCGCTATCGTGCTTCCAATGAATATTTTTTTACCAATGATTTTGGCGGTTCTAGTCAATCAAAAACTCAGGACGGTTGGATTATTTCGCGTATTATACTATGTCCCAGTCGTTACACCAATTGTTGTTACAGCCTTAATGTGGAAAATGCTATATTCACAAGACAGTCTTTTGTCTAACATATTAGTAAAAATTGGGATATTAGATTCCTCCATGAACTTCCTTACCAATTCAGCAACTGCATTGGTTGCTGTTGCATTTATTACTGCTTGGAAAGGGTTAGGGTATTATATGATTATGTATTTGGCTAACCTTCAATCGATACCAAATCAATTGTATGAATCAGCTAGTATAGATGGTGCAAATAGTATCCAACAATTTACAAAAATCACCATGCCGATGCTAGTACCTTCCATTACATTGGTTTCTGTACTTACGATCGTTAATGGATTAAAAGTTTTTGAAGAAATTGCTCTGACGACAAATGGTGGTCCTGCTGGGGCAACAACCACCTTAGTCATGTATATATATGATAAATTTGTTAATTTGGACGTTAGTATTGCGTCCGCAGCAGGGATCGTATTATTGGCATTAGCAATCATCGGCTCTTTGATACAAATGAGGCTGACGAGTAAACGTGAAGATGACTTGCGGGCTTAAGGAGTTGAAAAAATTGAAATCAAAGGTAGGTAAAAAAGTATTCGTCTATCTTGTGATGGTTGGTATTACGTTGGTAACCATTGGTCCTTTTATGTATACTTTATTCATTGCTTTGAAGTCCCCAGGTCAAGGTATCTATGACGGTTTATTACCAACGGAACCAACCATAACGAATTTTATCGATGCTTTTAATAAGGCAAATTTTGGAACATTTTTATGGAATACGATTATCGTAACAGGAATTGCAGTTCCATTAAATATTTTATTTAGTAGTCTTGCTGGGTATGCACTTTCTAGAATTGAATTTAAAGGAAGAGGCATTGTTTTAACCATTATTATTTCAACAATGACGGTACCTTTTCAACTTTATATGGCTCCGCTTTTTCAGATTGCTGGAGATCTCGGGTTGCGGAATACACATCTAGGTCTAACAGTCTTGCAAATTTCTACTGCGTTTGGGATTTACTTTATGCGTCAAGCGTTTTTAAATATACCAAAGGAATTAGAGGAATCTGCCTATCTGGATGGTGCGAACCGATTTCAAGTTTGGTTTAAAGTAGCCATGCCTCTTGTAAAACCTACGATAATTTCGTTAGCTATTTATACGTTTACGTTTACGTGGGGCGATTATTTGTGGCCTTTAATTAATACAACAGAAAGTAGCATGTATACGTTATCGATCGGTTTAGCACAAATGTCCCAAAATTTTGATGGAGGAAATTTAAAATTGATTAGTGCTGCTTCCATTTTAACAACTATCCCAAGTTTGTTAATCTTTATTTGGTTACAAAAGCACTTTATATCTGGTGTAACAGAAGGAGCAGTAAAAGGGTAACGATATTCAGTCCTAAGGAGAGTTAGTCTAATGAGAAATTTTATAGCATTTGACATAGGAGGTACGTTAATTAAATATGGGGTGCTTACAGATAAGGGAAATTTTTTAGAAAGAAGTGAAACGGCTACTAAAGCTGAATTAGGAGGACCAGAGGTTTTGCGGAAGGTAAAGGAAATTGGTGATGAACTGATAGGCAGGTATTCCATCAGTGGGATTTGCATTAGTACTGCTGGACAGGTTGACTCTAAAAAAGGGGAAATTCTGTATGCTTCCTCGCTTATTCCCGAGTATACTGGTACTCCGATAAAAAAAGAGTTAGAAGCTTACTTTCGATTGCCAGTTGAAGTTGAAAATGATGTCAACTGTGCCGGTTTGGCAGAATCTTGGATCGGAAAAGGAAGAGACGCTAAAAGTTTGTTTTGTTTGACCGTAGGCACCGGAATCGGTGGAAGTTATATTATTGATAATAAATTACACACAGGTCACAGCTATAGTGGAGGTGAAATCGGATATATTCCAATTGAAGGTGACCAATTTCAAGAATTAGCATCAACTAGAATTTTAATACAGAATGTGGCAAGAAGAAAAGAAGTTTTCGAAGAGAGTATCGATGGAAAAATTATTTTTGACAACGCTCGTAAAGGTGACAAAGTCTGTATAGAGGAAATAGACAGGCTTGTTTACTATCTTTCCAAAGGAATTGCAACGATAGCGTATATGATGAATCCGGAGATGATCGTGATCGGTGGTGGAATTACCAATCAAAGAGATTATTTATACCCACTAATTAAAAAACAATTGAAGAAAGATATCATTCCGGCGATTTTAAAGAAAACAAAAATAGAAATTGCTGGAAATTTGAACGATGCGGGTATGATCGGAGCATTACGTTATTTCTTGCTACAGGAATCCATGCAACCCTTTAATAAGATTACAACATTGATGGAATCAAACAGGCATAAATTGACAAAAGGGGAAAGCATGATTGCAACTTATATTATGAAAAATATGAACGACGTGCCCAATAATACTATTTCAGAAATGGCACAAAAAATAAACGTATCCGAATCAATGATTACGAGATTTTGTAAGAAATTAGACATTGGATCGTATAGTAAGCTTCGTTTAATGGCAAAAGAGGCGATTATCGGCACTCGTCTACATGATAAAACAGATACAAGTTCCCTAGTAGAAGTGAAACAGGGTTATGTTGATATTTTGAGTAAATTGGAAACATTAAATGAAACTTTGGATTTTGCAGCGTTGATGAATCAATTCACCTTATCGGATCGACTCTTTCTTTATGGTACGGGAGAAATGGAGTATGTGAATCAATTAATTAAATATAAACTAATGCAACGTGGTATCTTGGTAGATGCCTTTTCAAGCAAATATGAAATGGAAACATCTAAGCATGTCCTACAGCCGGAAATGATCGTTATAGGGTTAAGTTTATCAGGATATGATAAGGAAATTATGGAAATGTTGAAATTCGCAAGTGAAATGGGATGCATGACGATAGGAATAACTAGTCAGCAAGATTCACCGATATCCAATATATCCGATTTATCCTTACTATTACCTTCTAAAGATGACGTCGATAATTTTAGAGGTTCTATCAGTGAAGCCTCCATCTTATTTTTGTTAGAAGTTTTATTCAAGGAATTACAAAACACTAATTATAAGAAAGTCCATAAATAAAAAGTCTATGGTTAAAATGTGAGAGGTGGAACAGTGGATTTGAAGGAGGAAAAGCATGGAAATTCTTTATGTACCCATTGATGAAAGACCGTGTAATACCCATATCGTTGAGAGAATTGCAAACACAGCAGAAGATATTAAGTTACTTCTACCACCAAATGAATTTTTTGGGAATAAAAAAACCCCTTCAGACACGGAAAAAATATGGGAATGGATAAATAACGAGGCAGTTCGATCCGATGCAATTATTCTTAGTATCGACATGCTCGTATATGGTGGTTTAATCCCTTCACGATTACATGAATTGACAGAAGATAAAGCAGTCAAGTGGATGAATCGATTAAGGTCTTTACGTAAAAAGTATTCCAATCTACCAATCTATGCATCAAATATGATTATGCGTACACCTAAATATAGTTCTAGTGATGAGGAGCCAGACTACTATGAAGATTGGGGGAAGGAAATATATTTACAGGCTTATTTACATGATAAAAGCAGGCGTGTCCAATTGTCTGCAAAAGAAAAAGATCAATTAGCTGAAATTCAAAATAAGTTACCCCAAAACTTTGTAGAAGACTATGAGAAAAGAAGACAGTTCAATTCCATGGTGAACGAATATGTCCTAGATTTAGTGAAGGAAGGGGTTATTTCTTTTCTAGTTATTCCTCAAGATGATAGTGCGGAATTTGGTTATACAGCAATAGATCAAAAGGTAATTGTTTCTAAGCGTGAACAATTGCGTTTGGATAAACAGGTATTGATTTATCCGGGTGCAGACGAGGTGGGAGCAACATTGCTTGCTCGCGTTTATAACGATGTGAAAGGATATCAACCAAAAATTTACCCCATTTGGAGCAGTACACTTGGTCCGACACTTATTCCAATGTATGAGGATCGACCTTTTGCTGAAAGTATGAAGTCTCATATTTATGCGGCAGGATGTCGAATGGTAGAACGTCCCGAAGATGCTGATTTGGTTCTTGCTTACAACGTTCCTGGTCGAGTAATGCAGGAAGCCTGGGATCAGCCTGAAAGAGATGTTACTTATTCAAGTTATCGAAATATGCTTCTATTTGTTGAGCAAATAAAAAAATATATTGAACAAGGAATGCATGTAATAATCGCAGATTCTGCCTTTGCTAATGGTGGAGATTCTGAATTAGTTAGACTGTTGGATAACGAAGAAATTCTAAGTAAACTGTTATCTTATAAGGGATGGAATACGAATTGTAATACGTTAGGTACAACCATTTCTCAAGGAGTCATTGGTCAATTTGGTCATTCAAATAAAATACAAGAAAATATTATCTATCATTTATTAGATGACTTTTTATATCAAACGGAAATACGTATGCAGATGGTTTCTGATTATTTGCCAAAACATGATCTGAATTATTTTGATCTAAAAAGGAAGGCAGATATTGTTAATCAAGAGAGAGATAAACGATTACAAAACTCTTTTAATAAGGAATTTGTTCATTCTTTTCAACATGTAAAAATAGAACAATTAAAAACATATGCCCCTTGGAATCGAATGTTTGAATGTGGGATCGACTTAAAAGTGAATTTTGGATAATCTCCATTCTCACGGTATAAAAAAGTATGGGCAAGGAGAAGTAAGTATGAAAAAAAATAGTTTCTTAAATGAGATATATCACCATTTAATCGTATCTTGTCAGGCGCTTGAAGATGAACCATTACATGGAGCTGAAATCATGGCGAAAATGGCTCAAGCTGCAAAAGAAGGTGGAGCAAAAGCGATTAGATGCAACTCTGTACCAGATTGTATAGCCATTAAAAAACAAACAAATCTTCCCGTAATTGCAATTATTAAGCGTGATTATCCTAATAGTGAAATATATATTACACCAACTTTGGAAGAAATTAAAGAATTGCTCTCTGTACGTCCAGAAGTTATCGCCTTAGATGCAACGAAACGAACACGACCTCATCAAGAGAAATTAAAAGATTTGGTTGATTACATTCATGAAAATAGTGATACGCTTGTTATGGGGGACATTGCGACACTTGAAGATGCTAAGTACGCTTATGAATGTAATGTGGACATTCTTTCTTCTACGCTTTCTGGTTATACAAAAGAAACAGAACATAAGGATAGTCCGGATTTTGCTCTAGTGGAAGAACTTTGTAGAACATATACTATTCCAATTATTGCAGAAGGAAAAATTAATACTCCTAATGAAGCAGAGAAAATGCTTGAATTAGGAGCTTGGTCAGTGGTTGTAGGAAGTGCTATTACGAGACCACAGTTAATTACGAAAACGTTTGTACAAGTAATAGAAAAAAAGGGTGATTGTTTTGCATAGGGAAAAAAGAGCAGATGTCATCGTTTTAGGTGGAGGTCTCGGCGGATGTATGGCTTCTCTAGCGGCTGCCAAAATGGGTTTGAACGTGATTTTGACAGAGGAAACCGATTGGATTGGTGGTCAACTTACTAGCCAAGGAGTACCACTAGATGAACATCCATGGATTGAGCAATTCGGTTGTACGGCTACATACCGAGAATTTCGAAATAAAGTACGTGAATATTATAAAACAAATTATCCTTTAACTGATGCAGCAAAAAAGGATGATTTTTTAAATCCCGGAAACGCATGGGTTAGTCGCTTGTCTCATGAGCCGAAAGTAGCTTTAAAAGTGTTGGAAGACATGCTAGCACCTTATGTAAATAGTGGAAGAATTCAAATCTGCTATCACTATAAACCTGATTCCGCCAGTACAGTTGGTGATTTTGTCACATCCGTCACAGTTCGTCATCTATCGAAAGGTGATAAAATAACGCTATTTGGTAAGTACTTCATTGATGCAACTGAAGTCGGTGATGTTTTACCACTTGCGAATGTGGAATATGTGACTGGAGCTGAATCAAAGGAAACAACAGGAGAACCACATGCCTTGGAACAAGAAGATCCACTTGATATGCAATCCATCACATATGTGTTTGCAGTTGATTATTTAGAAGGTAAAGATTATACCATTGAAAAACCTGAGCAATATGAATTTTGGAAGCAATTTATTCCTAGTTATTCAACATATCCTTTATTGAGTTGGTATGCAGTGAATAGCGAAGATACCTCTACGTTAAAAGAGTTTACATTACTCCCAAATGATCAGGACATTCCTTCATTATTTACTTATCGTCGTGCACTGGCTGTCGATCATTTAAGTGACGCCATATATGAGGGGGATGTATCATTAATCAACTGGCCACAAAATGATTATTTTTTAGGTGCAATTGTTGATGTCTCAGAAGAAGTCAGGAAAAAAAATCTGCATGGTGCAAAACAGCTAAGCTTATCTTTGTTATATTGGCTCCAGACTGAAGCTCCAAGGCTCGATGGTGGCAAAGGATACCCAGGTCTACGACTTAGAAAAGATGTACTTGGTACGGAAGATGGACTTGCAAAATATCCATATATCCGGGAGTCAAGGAGGATTAAAGCGGTTTATACTATTACGGAGACGGATGTTAATAAACAGTTTAGAGGAGAGAAAGGAATTCTTCAATATAAAGATAGTATTGGAGTGGGGAGCTACCATTTGGATTTGCATCACACCGTTCATTCTAATCGAACTTTTTATCTGCCAAGTTACCCTTATGAAATTCCTTTAGGCGCAGTGTTACCAACAAGAGTGAGAAATGTCTTGCCAGCTTGTAAAAATATCGGTACAACGCAAATCACCAATGGTTGCTATCGTGTACATCCGACAGAGTGGAATATCGGTGAATCTGTCGGTTATTTGGCTGCTTACGCCATTTTAAATAATATTAGCGCCCATGATGTTCGTGAAAATCAAGATCATTTACTGTCCTATCAGGGCATGTTGAAGCAAAATGGTATCCAGCTACATTGGCCTGAAGATATCGATTTAGCATAGTTCATTAAGGAAGGATATTGTACTTTGATGAAAATCTCGGGAACATTTGATAGTAAAATTGTAAACGAAAGCTATGAATATTATCTATTAAAACCAGCAGAAAAAATGCAAGATGCTTCTATTTTGTATGTTCAAGATGGAAAGGATTACTTAACATTAGGTGGATTGGAAGATACATTTAAAAAATTACTAGCAAGTAATCCATATCTAGCAAATAAAATGATACTTGTCCTAATCCATCCAGGAAGTTCATTGCAAAGATGGCATTCCTATAGTAGAAAAGGAAATCGTTTTAACAAATATATTCAATTTATGACGGATGAATTTATACCCACAATAGAAGAAGAACTAGAAACGAGTAACATACACATTGTAAAACGAGGATTTCTCGGAGACTCATTGGCTGGTAATGTATCTTTGAATATAGCTATTAAAAATCCTAAAAAATGTACGCATTTGTTGCTTCAATCAGCTGCAGTTTCGAAGGATGATATTCAACTGTTACAAGATGTCGAATGTTTGAATTGGAATGTTTATCAAACAGTCGGCATATATGAAGATGAATTTATATCCCCAATTACGAAGGAAAAGATGAATATTCTGTCGTATAATCGAGAACTACGTGACATGTTTACTAAAAAAGGTGCAACGATCCAATACATAGAACTAGAAGAAAATCATGAATGGGTTATTTGGAAACAAGATTTGCCGAATGTATTAGATTATTTTATGATGACTACATAGAGTATACAACATCTAAGAGTCTAGTAAATTAACTTGTCATAGTAGCATGCTGCTAGAAGCGGTCGGATATGCTTTGATTTTCCCGGTTTTGTCAACGTGATTGGTTTAGCTTAATAGGAATTTGAAAGTTGAAAAGAAAATAAATTATGTTGAAATGAGATAGTAAAAATTCATTCTCCACCTATGTAACTAATACAGTAGGTGGAGTTTTTATATTGCCTAAAAAATTAGTATTAGCCCCTCTATTGTTCTTTGGTATAACCAAAGAACGAACAGATAATAATACCCTTAACAATATTTTCCTTATTGTAACAAGCATAAAAAACATTTACAATAAAACATATATCATATATAATATATAATATCTAAAATGTAAGCGTTGTAACGCAAAGGAAAGGAATGAGTTAAATGAAGCATGATCCGAACAAAAGGTTGGAAGGCGAAGTACATGTCAACACTGAAAAAATGGAGTGGGATAGTAAATCACTAGAAGGTCTTTTCGATAAAATGCTTTTTAGAAATGAAGAAACTGGAGCAACTATTGCTCTTATCAAATTTGAAAAGGGCGCAGGTATTCCAATGAAACATGAACATGCATCAAATCAATTTATGTATATGCTTTCTGGAAAGTATCAATATACGGAAACAGGAATTACGTTAGAACCTGGTGATTATTATGCAAATGCAAAAGGAAATTTTCATGGCCCAACAGTAGCACTTGAAGAAACAGTTTTCTTAGAAATATATGATGGTCCTCATTATCCTAGTAGACCAGAATTTTATGATAATGATGAGGATGCACAATAAATTTAGGGGGATTAAAATTGAAAATTATTGAACATGTAAGTCCAAAATTAAGCGAGCCTTTAGGAATTTATTCACAAGCAATTGAGGTAAGTAAGCCGGAACGATTAATTTTTGTATCTGGATTTACTTCAAGAGATAAGGAAGGAAATGTCGTTGGGAAAGACGACATAAAGGTACAGACTGATAATGTTCTAACTAACATGAAACATATTCTTGAAGAAGCAGGAGCAACGATGAATGACATTGTCAAAATGACCTTATATATAAAAGATATGAATATGTTTAATGAAATTCACGAGGTAAGAGCCAAATATTTTGATCAACCATATCCTGCATGTGCCATGTTAGAAGTATCAAGAATGGTAAGTCCAGAACATTTAATTGAAATAGAAGCAATTGCAGCAGTAAAAGAAAATAATAATTAATTAAAAAATTATTGATAGGAAATCCAGTCCAACATCGTATATAGCGGGTTAGACCAATTCGAACCATTCACTAACTTTGGTTCCTGAATGTACCTATAGTCGAGGCAACAATCGTTATTTTTCAATAAATAGATTTAGGGTTTTTCTAGTGATCTCAAAACCAACTGGAATTACTCCTAAGTCTAAATTCTAATTCTTTGTACAAGGAGTGATTTGATGAAAAAACTAGCAAATTTCTTTAACTCGTTAGTTCAAAAATATTTACCGGACCCATTTGTATTCGCTGTCATCCTATTGGTTATTGTTTTATTAAGTGCATTTATTTGGACACCGACTTCCCCAGGTGAAATGATTGATCATTTTGGAGATGGATTTTGGAGTTTACTCGCATTTACAATGCAGTTAAGTATCGTCTTAATTACGAGTTCCGCTATTGCTAATACTCGTTTTATTAAAAAGTATTTAGCAAAACTAGCTTCCATTCCTAAAAATCCAACACAAGCAGTTTTTACAGTTGCAATTGTAACTTCTCTAGTAGGTATCATAAATTGGGGAATCGCACTTGTAGTAGGAATTATTTATGCAAAGGAAGTAGCAAAACAAGTAAAAGGGACACATTATCCTTTATTAATTGCAGCATCTTATATTGGTTTTACGGTATGGAGTTCCGGCTTATCGTCATCCATTCCTTTGACATTGAATACACCTGATCACCCGGTAGAAGGGATTAACGGAATAATACCTTTAACAGAAACAATTTTTACGTTGCATAATTTAATTATTGGGCTTGCGCTAATTTTAACCTATGCATTAGTAAGTAGAATGCTGACACCAAAAGAGCATGAGATTATTGCCATTGATTCTAATAAACTTATAGAGGATGACAACTCTAGTGATTTTGAACAGAAAGTCGACTTAAAAGGAAAATCACTTGCATTTAAATTAGAACATAATCGAATTATCTCTTCGATTGCTGGTATAGTTTGTTTACTGTTTTTTGCTAAAGCAATTATTACAGGGGGAGTTAATGCGATAAACTTAAATACAATTAATATGTTCACGATTGGTTTAGGTTTACTAATGTATAGTGGTGTAAAGCCTTACCTTGAAGCAGCAGGAGGTTCCATCAAGTCAGTTACTCCATTAATCATTTTATACCCATTTTATGGGGCGATTCAAACAATGTTAGCGGGTTCAGGCTTAGGAGAAATTGTTTCTAATTATTTTGCGTCTATTGCAACAGCAGAAACACTCCCTATTTTGACATATTTAGCAGCAGGTTTTCTTAATTTATTTGTTCCGGCAGCAGGTGGACAGATTATTATTCAAGGACCTATCTTTTTACCGATAGCTGAGCAACTTGGTGTTCCACAAGGGTTAATAGCAATGGCAATCACTTATGGTGATACATGGACAAACTTACTTCAACCATTTTGGGCGTTACCAGCACTAGCGTTAGCCGGTTTAGGAGTTCGTGATATCATGGGATATTGTATTACAGCAATGCTTGTTAGCGGTGTTGTAACTGGTGTATTACTAACAATATTACCAATAATTCTTTAAAATAATGTCTTAATTTCCTCATATGGTATATTATATATAATATACGCTGTATGAAATAGGAGAGATTTATATGAAGGAATATAAGACGAAAAGAGCAATGATTTATGATGTATTAAAACAAGAAATTTATGATGGTGTGTATAAGCCTGGTGAAAAATTAACGATTAGTAAATTGGCCAAACGATTTGGTAGTAGCGATATTCCTGTACGGGAAGCAATCAATCAACTTCAATCAGATAATTTAGCGATCGTTAAGCCTCATATTGGTGCATTTGTTGCACCACTATCCTTAAAAGATATTAAAAATATATTTGAAGTAAGGGTTGAAATCGAGGCACTCGCAACAAGACTGGCGACAAATAATATGAATAAAGAAGAGATAGAAAAGTTACAACATCTTATAGATGAATCATATAAGGCACTGGAACGTCATGATTTTGATAAACTTGAATCATTGAATATTGATTTCCATATGGGGATTTATCGACAAAGTAATAATGATATCCTTGTTCAACTAATCCAAGATTTATGGAAAAATGGAAATCGATATGGCTCTATTTTTAAAAAGAACGATAAACATAATATACTTTCCTTAAAAGAACATGAAGAAACCATTCGATATTTACAAGAAAAAAATGCTTTGAAAGCAGAAGAAGCAATGTTAAAGCATACGTCAAGAGTAATGGAAGAAGTATTAGAACTCATTAAAAAAGATATTAAGCAAATAGAAGAAAAGTTAAAATGAATCTTGGGGGCTTAAAATGAGATTTGCATCGTATCAAGTAGGCAAAGAAGAAAAGTTAGGCATCGTTAGAAATGATAACTTGATTGACATTTCCTCTTTATATCACGATATTTTTCAAGTGATTGAAGATGGGGAAAAAGCATTTGTAAAAATAAATGACTTTATTAGTAAGCAACAATTGGATGTAACACAAATGGAGCATACGGAATTACTAGCACCAATGAAGAGAGCGAAACGAAATATTATTTGTGTAGGTTGGAATTATTTGGAGCATTTTAATGAGAGACATAATCAAAATATTGAACTTCCAGAATCTCCAACTGTCTTTACAAAAGCGACGAACACAATTACTGGACCTTTTAGTGATATTCACGTCGATAGTGATTATACAAATAAATTAGATTATGAAGCAGAATTAGCTGTTATTATTGCTAAACGAGGTAAAAATATTGTAAAAGAAGAGGCAGAAGAATATGTTTTTGGGTATGCTGTTGCAAATGATATATCTGCAAGAGATGTCCAATTTGCTCATGGTGGGCAATGGTTTTTAGGGAAAAGTATGGATGAATCATGTCCAATTGGACCATATATTGTAACGAAAGACGAAATAGATGATGTTCAACGTTTAGAGATCAGTTGCTACGTTAATGGGACAAGAGTTCAACATAGTAATACGGAATTAATGATGTTTCAAGTAGCTGATATTATCGCGGAGATTTCTAAAGGAATGACACTTGAGCCAGGGGATATTATTTTAACTGGAACTCCTCAAGGAATTGGATCTAAGAGAAATCCACCGTTATTCTTACAACATAATGATATTGTTACAGTAGAAGTTGAACAAATTGGTCAAATTAAAAATAAGATTAAGTATTAATAGAGTATGATTTTTCCAAGAAGGCATCTATTTTAGTATAGGATAATCATTTTAGGACTACAAAACACTTCAAAAGTGGCTTGTAGTTTTTTTGTAATCTAGGAAACTATATTTGAATTGTGGATAAGGTTAGTTTGTAATATTAGTCGTGTCTAGCTTCAGTGCTAAAGCTGTAGCAAATTTCAAGCTTCTTCCTGTAGTTGTGAAAAATGCGTAATAATGGCGATAGAGGGGGGCCTTATTTTTATAGTCAAAGATGATTTTCTATCTATATTTCTTAGATTCATGATATAGTTAGAAAAACATTATTTTAAGGAGTTACAATGAAGCAATTAGTATATTTCGGTATAGAGCAGGCGAAAGCATGTCTTTTTCCTGTCACCATTTTTTTAACGCTTGCGATTACTAGAATGATAGATATTCCGTTTATTGCGAGATACGATTTCATTTTACTCATTTGTTTAGTGACTCAAGTCCTCATGGTCATCTTTAAAGTGGAAACATGGGATGAAGTTAAGGTTATTTGTGTCTTTCATATTATTGGACTTTCATTAGAGATTTATAAAGTACATATGGGTTCATGGAGCTACCCGGAGTCTGCATATTCAAAAGTATTCGGAGTCCCTTTATATAGTGGATTTATGTATGCAAGTGTTGCTAGTTATATGTGTCAAGCATGGAGAAGGCTAAATTTAAAGCTGGAACATTTTCCACCAAATTGGCTTGTCTTTTTGTTGAGCATAGGAATCTATTTTAACTTTTATACACATCATTATATAGTTGATGTTCGCTGGATATTAAAACTAGCAACCTTCATCATATTCTTCAAAACATTCGTTTATTTTACAGTCAATGAGCGTGAATATAAAATGCCGCTTTCTTTATCCTTTTTGCTTATCGGCTTTTTTATTTGGATCGCAGAAAATATTGCTACGTTTTTTGGGGCGTGGCGCTACCCGAATCAACAGGCACATTGGGAACTTGTTCATATCGGTAAAATTAGTTCTTGGTTCTTACTTGTCATTATTAGTTTTTTAATTGTCGCTCTATTAAAACATTTTAAGGAAAGTCGATCCCCTCATCCGATAAATAAAATGGGTACAAATAAAATATCCTAACATGATTGTCCAAAGACTTCAAATCCATTTAGTTGGAAAGGGAGTCTTTTTTGTTCAGATATTGTCTAGAAGCGGCATATATAATAATAAGAATAGGGGATATTTTATAGCATATTTGGAGGCAGACAGATGAAAAAAGCGGACATACATATTGCGATCATTGATCAGCAACAATTATTTCGTGAAGGATTAAAATTTTTGTTAGAAGATGAACCTTTTTTTAACGTTTTCATAAGCAGTAACGATATTTCAATTGTACAATCACTTTTACCAACTACTAGAATAGATGTTCTTTTAATAGACATCAATATATTTATGAAACATAAAATGTTTATCCAAGAAATAATTGACCTCTTTCCAAAAATAAAAATAATTGCTCTTTCATCGGAAGAGGGAGAAAATTACGTAGCAGAAGCAATTAAGCATGGTGTGCATGGATACCTTTTAAAAGAAATGGATCCACAATCGTTTATACATACGATACATGTCGTGTTAAAAGGTGAATCTTCCATTCCCCAAGCCCTTACACAAGAGTTGATTAATGAGTACCGAAAATTGTTTGAACCTGAAGATGAAAAAGATCTGGTTAAGGTGAAAAAGCCATTGTATTTATACACAGATCGCGAATATGATGTTCTTCAGTTACTGGCAAACGGAAAGAAAAACCATGATATAGCTAAAATATTACAAATAAGTGAACAAACGGTGAAACATCATGTAAATAATATATTGAAAAAAATGAATGTAAAAGGGCGCACTGAAGCCGCAGTGATTGCTATTCGAAATAATTGGGTGGAAATATAAGAAATAATAATTTGTTTCAGGGGAAGGTAAAAGCTGAAAATGAATGGTGGAAAAATAAATATTAACAGATCATAACCAGCCATCGCCGTAATTGTGCAGATGACTGGTCGTTTTTAAACGATCTAACTTTAAAAGAAAAATGGTATCTGCCGCACCAGATAAGAATAAATTTTTACAAAAAACGAAGATTCGTTGCTAATATTAATAAAAAATCGAGTTTGGTAGAAAAGCTGATACGAGTACATTTGGCATGTTGACTATTTCACTTATCCGTAAATCAACCGCTACACTGCAAAGCATATACGCTTCTTCATCCGTCATTCTGTACGTATCTACTAAATATTCAATCATATAACTGATCGCTTTTTTAGAAGCTGAAGCGAGATCTGTTCCATGACCAGTTGTAACAAAATATCCTTTACTATCTGCCTCAGGTGTAGGGATACCAGGTATTTCATAACGTGGTTCAGGAATACTTTTACCTTTATGTAACTTTATTCGTACGGTCGTTTCCATTGAGGCTTCAATTGCTGTACCACAAACTTCTCCGTCACCTTGTGCTGCGTGTGTATCCCCTATAGAAAATAATGCACCTTCCACCCAAACAGGTAAATATAACTTAGTCCCGCGGGTTAAATGGCGTACATCAATATTACCACCATTTTTTCTTGGTGGAACGACATTGAAATGACCATTTTCAGGTAATGCAACACCTACTGTACCAGGAAAAGGTTTAATAAATAGGTCAATACCAGGCAAAAATTCAGTCTTATTACCTTTTGTTAAATCATACGTTTTCATGGCTGGTTCAGTAAAATGGTCAGATAAAAGCCCAAACCCTGGAATGATTGCTGTCCAACCCCAATCTAATTGTTGGAAATTAATCATTTCTACTTCAAGTGTGTCACCAGGTTCAGCACCTTTTACATAAACAGGTCCGGCAACAGGGTTTACTTTTTCAAAATTAATTTGTTTAATATCTTCTTTTGTTGCCTTTTTTGTGAATTGCCCTCCAGATGCTTCCATAATTTCATACGTAATAATTTGTCCTGAATCTACCTCAGCTATTGGTGTAAATGTGTTATCCCATCCGTAATGTTTATGAGCATTGAAGCCATGAATGGTCATATGTGAATGGTTGTGATGGTGCATAGTCATATTGCATTCTCCTTTCTACATTGATACGTCTCTTGTTGTAATTGGAAAGTAAATTGTTACAAGTTGACTTGCCGCTATCCAAACGTTCGCCTTATATGCTACGTTCATCTTGACATTAGGGATAATGATCATACTAATCAAAGGTAAAATCTAGCCACTGTTATGCTTTTGTCCTTGGCTGTCAGCAGATTTTCTGAAAATGTTAAATAGCATCAAATCCCAAAAAGCTTCATTTCGCAATGGACGCTGCTCCCATAACAATACTCATACTAATATAGCAGGATTATCCAATGGATCAAAGGAAAATACTTTTACTCATTGTAGTGATTCCAACGACCAGAAAAACAAGCAAGCCAGCTAATTAAAAGATAGGATCATTCGTTCAGTTTGTAGGTTGAAACCGATTAGAATGAACGTTTGTATAAATAACGACAAGGAAGACGAGCAAAGTTCAATTTGGTATTACTTGTCACAATCCTATTAATGTGGTGGCACTTATTACATAGAGAGGGAAGGTATTAAAAGAACCTAACAGATTTGTCTACTTGCAATATTGAATAATTTCTTTTTTGAGTAGTAGATATACCCCCAATGGGAGTGCTTCCGATATTTTGGCATAGCTAAAGTAGATAAACTAAGTGGATAGGTACTAATACTTGACTAAGTAATTCATCGTAAGTATATTAGTTTTATCTATGAAGGTAGAATGTGTATGTGAAACGACCTTAGTGATAGTATATTCCTAATTTGTATTTATGCAGTTTCAATGATGATCACCGGAAAAGTGATACGAGGAGATTGCAAGGTCTTAACAGAAATGACCGGATTAATTATCGTCATGAATTAGTTGAGTTATATTTATCAAATAATGTGGGTAATTTCGTTTAAAGGGGATGTGAAAAATGACAGCTGCAATAACGTTATGGGAAGCATACTTAATTGAAACACCACTTGCCAAAGGATTGGATGCTGATCGTCTACTTGCATATGTCGTAGCAGGGGATCGTAAGGAGTTAAATGCATTTGACGATACTTTTGATTATGATGATTTAATAGAATCATATAAAAAAGATCCAGAAACAATTGAAACAGCAATAAAGTCAGGATATACCGTAAAGTTCATCTCGATTCATGGTATAAAGAGGTTGGTTCGCTTGAAGTTTGGACTTATTGAAAATGAAGATTATGTAGTACAAAACGAGGAAAAGTTAATCGGTATTCCATTAAATGAAGAACAACTTCATATGTTAAAAGAGCTTTTGTCACCTCAATGGCATGTCGATGTTAACGAGGAAAAACAGGGTAGTTATGAAGTGAATGTCGCACATGTAATTAATGTGAATTAATTGATTGGTTGCATTGTCTAAGAATGCTTAAGAAAAAATGTTACATCTTTCAAAAGAGTAACATTTTTTCTTTTGGCATTTATGCTCCATTAAGTAAATGTGTAGATAACCGAATTTCCGTACTTCCTCGGTTATTTCCGCACTTCTCTCGAAATTTGCGCACTTTCCCGAAGATTTCCACGCTCCTAACATCTCTTTTCACTACTAATAAAACTAGTCATAATGACCTGCATTTATATGCTTAAATCTTATTGAAAACAATAATTAATAAAAAATAGGTAAAAACTCCTTGACTTTTATTTTGGATTATTTTATATTTGTAAGTATCTCGATGAACAAAATTACATTGCATGAACAACTGTTCAAAAACCACGGATTGGGGGATGATGCTGTGGAAAAAGAAAAGATAAGACAAATGGTGAAGATTTGCCAATTGTATTATCTGGAGGGATATAATCAACAACAATTAGCTAAAAAGTTTGGAATTTCAAGACCGCAAATTAGTCGAATAATTAGTTCGGCAAAAGAAGAAGGAATTGTGGAGATTAAAGTTAATAATCCATTTGGTGATGAGTCGATCATTGAGCAAGAATTGGTGGACAAGTTTGGACTGAATGATGCCGTTATCGTAGACACTGCAAATATGACGAAGGATCAATCGTTTGGATCGGTGGCAAAGGCAGGTGCGATCTTTTTAGAAAGCGTTATTAAAAAAGGTGACGAAGTCGGTGTCATGGCTGGAAAAGCAATTCAGCAAGTAGTTCAGTTGATCAATGGTCAGGCGAAAAAAAATGTTCATGTGATTCCACTCGTTGGTGGGTTAGGAATACAAGGGGCTAACTGGCATGCGAATTCGAATGTGATTCAATTGGCTGAAAATTTACAATGTGATTATTATGTATTGAATGCCCCTGTAATAGTCAGTTCACCAGAAATGAAACTTCAACTTATTCAAGAAGAAGATATTAAAAAAGTATTAGATCGTTATCAAACCTTGAAAATAGCAGTAGTTGGAATTGGGGAAATAACGGAAGAAGCGACATTTTTCAAAACGATGAATTTAAATCAAAAGGAACTAACCGATATTAAAGACGCGGGTGCTGTATGTAGTATTGGTAAAACTTTTTTAAATTCAAAGGGGGAAGAGGTTGCAAAAGAATTATCAGACCGCATGATTGGAATATCTACTGAACACTTAAAGGAAGTCGATCAAGTGATTGCTGTAGCTGCTGGCGAGAAAAAGATTGATGCCATCGTAGCGAGTTTATTAGGGCAATGGGTCGATGTGTTAGTGACAGATGTTCAAACAGGGAAACACATTTTACAATATTCAACATGAAGGAGAGTTCAAACATGAAGAAATTATTAATGTTATTCATGGGAATTGCTTTAGTCGCAGTATTTACAGCTTGTTCAAGTGATGGTGGAGAAGAGGGTACACAGGAAAATGCTTCAAATGATGATGGAGAAAAAAGTATTTCTATTTTAACTCCTTATCTATCTTCTGTTACAACGAAGCAAATGGTTGACGAAATTGAAGTAAAAGCGAAGGACAATGGCTGGAAAGTAAATGTCATCGATACAAAAGGGGATGCAGGTGGATTAGCGTCACGTATGGAAGATGTTATTTTAGCTAAAACAGACGCTATTGTCATTGTGAGTACAGATCCAAATCAAGTGGCTGCACAAATTAAACAAGCGGATGACGCGGGAATTCCTGTCTTCGGAAGTGATTCAGGCTATATTGAAGGTATGACAATGAATGCGACAAGTGATAATGAAGAAATGTCAAAAATGATGACAGAATATTTATTTGAGCAATTGGATGGAAAAGGAAAATTAATCGTTTTAACACACCGTCCACACCCAGGGGTTTTAAAACGTACGGAAACATTAGATGCATTGTTAGAAGAGTATCCTGATATTGAAGTCCTTACGGAACAAGAAGTAGAAGTTCCTGGTCCAATTGAAAGTGCTCGTCAACAGATGGAAAACTTGCTCCTTGCAAATAAAGATGATGATGCTATTACAGCCGTTTGGGCTGGTTGGGACGAGCCGGCAATTGGGGCAGCACAAGCCATTGAAGCGGATGGCCGTGACGGAATTATCGTTACTGGTATCGATGGAAATAGCCAAGCAGTTGAAATGATTAAAGATGGCTCACCAATTAAAGCAACAGTAGAACAAAACTTTATCGGCATGTCCGAAATCGTCATTGAACAAATGGAAAAAGTATTTAATGGAGAAGAAGTAGACGGAACTGAATTGTATGCTCCAGCTACATTAATTACGGCAGAATAAAAACAACTCAGAGGTGAAAGTGACTGATGTTATTACAAACAAGGGAAATCACAAAAATATTTGGCGGTCATAAAGCGTTGGAAAATGTGACTATTTCGTTTGAAGCAGGCACTGTTCACTCATTATTAGGCGAAAATGGTGCGGGGAAATCCACACTCATTAAAATACTGACAGGTGTTTATCAACCAACAAATGGACAAATTATTTGGCAAGGGCAACAGACTTTCATTAATCGACCCAAAGATGCTCAAGATCTTGGTGTAAATGTAATACACCAAGATCGCCAACTTGTCCCTTATTTTACGGGTTTAGAAAATTTGTTTTTGAATCGAACCTATCCGAAAAATAAGCTCGGTGGTATTAACTGGAGTAAAATGAGAGAACAAGCAAATGCATTAAAGGAAAAGTGGAAAATTGATATAACATTAGATAAACCAGTTTATGATTTGACGCCAACAGAGCGAACGATGCTCGAAATATTACGAGCGATGAGTTATGAATCGAAAGTACTCATTTTAGATGAACCGACAGCTTCTTTAACAGATAAAGAATCAGAATTGTTATTTTCATTAATCGACCATTTGAAAAAAGAAAATGTGGCAATCATTTATATTTCACACCGACTAGAAGAAGTCATTAAAATCTCAGATCATGTCACTGTGTTAACAGGTGGAAAAGTCACGGCATCTCTACAAAAAGAGGAGATAACGAGAGAAAGAATTATTCATCATATGACAGATGGAAAAGAAATGAAAACAGCAGAAAAAAGTAGTAATAAACAGCGATCTAGTACATTATTACTTTCTGTTAAAAAGTTAGGAACGAAAGATAAAAAAGTAGAAGATGTTACTTTTGATGTTCATGCTGGAGAAATAGTCGGAATGTATGGTCTGGCTGGCTCAGGAAGAACGGAAAGTATGGAAGCCATTTTTGGATTGAGAGAAAAAACAACAGGATCCATTACGTATAAGGAAAAGTTGCTAGGAAAAGTTTCACCAAAACAAATGATAAAAGCTGGGATGATTTTAATACCTGAAAATAGACATGATGAAGGTTTAATCATGTCAAACACGATCCGTCATAATATGACATTACCGATTTTAGATGACGTATCAAAAGCGGGAGTTATAACTAGTTCTGTGGAAGGTAAAAAAGTATCCGAAGAAATGAAACGTTTTAAAGTGAAGGCTGTAAGTGAAAATCAGAAGGTGGCTGAATTAAGTGGAGGTAATCAACAAAAGGTCGTCTTTGGTAAGGCGCTTCTAACAAATCCTGATTTATATATTTGTGATGAACCAACACAAGCAGTAGACATTATGACACGAAACGATATTCATTTATTTTTACAAGAACAAGCCAAATTAGGAAAAGGGGTTATTTTTGTATCCTCTGATATCCAAGAAATTCTTGAAATTAGTGATCGAATTATTGTGTATAGTGAAGGGAAGACAGTAGCTGAGCTTGTCAATGACCGAATTGATACACATACTATTTTAGATATATGTTACAAACATCAAAAGGGGGAAAAATAGAATGAGTCAAACGATAAAACAACAGAAGCAAAAAATGTCATTCTCCCAAAAATTAAGTGCTTATGGAACCATTTTTGCTGGGATTGCATTAATTGTGATATTTAGTATTTTAAGTCCGGATTCATTTATGACGTTTGATAATGCAATCAATATTACGAGGCAAATTTCCTTTTTAGTCATTATTGCAATTGGTGCAACACTTGTCATGAGTGTGCAGGAATTTGATTTATCGATCGGTGCCATGGCAAGTCTTGGTGGCGTCGTCTCGGCTAAACTTGCCATTGCAGGAGTGCCGATTTTCGTTAGTATTTTAGTACCTGTCGTGATCGGATTTGTGATCGGATTAATCAGTGGTGCCATTGTGACACGTTTTCGAGTGTTATCATTTGTTACAACACTTGCGATGGGAACGGTAATTGGTGGGTTTACTTTTTGGTTAACAGGTGGGTCAACCGTTTTTGAAAATATACCGGAAAGTTTTAAATTTCTTGGACAAACACAAATTTTCGTTTTTCCACTACTTTCTATCATTATGATTATTCTTGTCATCATTTTTTGGTATGTGATGGCACATACAACGTTAGGACGTCGTTTTTACGCGATTGGTGGAAATGAGAAAGCTTCTGAAGTTTCAGGTGTAAGTATTAATTATTATAAAACAATTGCCTTCGCTTTATGTGGTATGTTAGCAGCATTGACTGGTGCACTTTTAGCATCTCGTTTAGGTTCTGCACATCCAACTGGTGGAGAGGCATATTTTCTTAATGCCTATGCAGCTGTCTTTTTAGGGATGACTGTTGTTCGTAGTGGTATTTCGAATGTCGTTGGAACTTTATTCGGAGCAGCCATTTTAGGGATATTAGCAAATGGTTTAACTATTTTACAAGTACCTTCCTTTATGCAGGATGTTATTACAGGGATCATTATTATTGCAGCATTAATATTTCAAAAGATAGGACGTGAATAAAAGTGGGAAAAGAATTAACTACAAGAATTAGCAAACAACTTCCTACTTCGTTTATTACTACCTATTTTGTTGGGGGGCATCCTACAAAAGAAGCGAGCATCGACATGATTGAAAAAGCTGTCCATGCTGGGGTAAATGCGATTGAAATTGGATTTCCGAGTAAAAATCCATTTTTAGATGGGGAAACAATAAAACGAGCCCATCGAGAAATAGCAGGAAATTTTTCATCTTTAACCGACTTTATTGATTATCTCAAATTGCTCAGAAGCAAGGTAGATATTCCGTTATGGATTATGGGATATGAGGAAGATTTATTAGCAGATGACATTTATATAAAATTGGCGAAATCTTCTTACATTGATGGCTTTATTATTCCTAATTTACCAATTCATCTAATGGAGGAAGTACAGCAACATGTCCATCGTGAACAGGTTGAAGTGATTCCAGTCATTAATGATCAAATGTCAGATGAGGACATTCAGACATTAATTCACCATAATGATGTTGTATATTGTCAATTATATACTGGTAAAACAGGGAATTCACTTACAATGACAGAAGATTTGCCAAAATTTTATGAGCGGATGCGAAAGGTAACAGATGCGAAATTGATGGCCGGATTTGGCATTAAAAATCGGACGATTGCTGAACAAATCTTTCATGTGGGTTATGATGGTATTGTGATTGGGAGTGAAATTGTTCGTCTTGTCAGTTCCGGAAATGACGATGATTTAGTTCACTTCATTCATGAACTGGAAAAAGCAAAAGATGTTTGAAATTACCATAGGTGAAAGTTTTAGCGGACATTTTGTAATGAGAATGGGATTGGCCTAATAGTGTGCGAGGCGTTTGGGAATGGAGGAGTACGACATGGATTATGTAGCAGTTTTTGATATTGGAACTACGGCGATAAAAGGTTTATTAGTGAATCGAGCTGTAGAACCCTTGGGCGAACAGACGATAGAATTAACGACCTATATAGAGGATGGAAATGTAGAGCAGCAGCCTGAAGATTGGTGGGAAGCGATTAAAAAAATAGCAGCAACATGGTGGCAAAGTGGTATTTCTCCTCATTCCATACGAGCTATTACTTTTTCAGGGCAAATGGAAGACCTTATTACTGTTAGCAAGACGGAGAAAAAGTATCGTGCCATTTTATATTCTGATACGAGGGCAGGAGAAGAAGCGGGTGAGGTGATGGGGAAATTCCCGGATCTTCGAAATGTCACTGGGAATAATATGAGTGCAACGACTCCTCTTGCTAAAATAAGCTGGCTACAAAAACATCGTAAAGAACAGTATAAAGATGCAAAAAAATTTGTTTTTTGTGCCAAAGATTTTATCATTTATAAACTAACAGGAGTTGCGGTGACAGATCCAGTTACTGGTGCAACGACAGGAATGATGGATTTAACAAAACGTAAATGGCATGAACCGATCGTGGATGGTTGTGGCGTTGATATTTCCAAACTACCAAATTTAATAGATGTAAAAGAAATCGTCGGGACTGTCTCAAAAACTGCAAGTAAGGTGAGTGGATTTTCATCTTCCACATTCATCATTAATGGTAGTGGAGACGCCGGTGCATCGACACTTGGCGCAGGTTCGATACAGGTGAAAGATGGTTATTTTTATCTTGGTACGACAGGCTGGCTTGCCATGGTTGAAAAAAATGACACAAACGAAAATTTATCAGAAGGCCATTTTAATTTAGCTTTTGTTCAGGAAGATCAGCGAATTTCTGTTGCACCACTCTTAAATGTAGGAAATGTTCATAATTGGGCAGTGCATTCATTTTGTGAGGAAACAGAAAACAGCTATGTAGCGTTCGAATCACTCATTGAAACAGTTGCTCCTGGTAGTGAAGGTGTCGTCTTTTTACCCTATTTATATGGAGAACGAAATCCTATCCATGACCCAGATGCAAAAGGTGCTTACTGGGGAGTCAGTTCGTCTACTACAAAAAAACATTTAGCACGAGCAGCCCTGGAAGGAGTTACTTTTTCATTAAAACAAACATTAGAGATGTTTGAGGTAGAAGACAAGCGTACGATTACTCTAATTGGTGGTGGTTCCAAAAGTGAAACATGGTGTCAGATGATGGCTGATATAATGAATCATCCCATTCGTGTACCGTTAAACAGTGAATATCTTCCTTCTATTGGAATTGCTTCCTCCGCGTTTCTCGCTCTAGGCTGGATGGAATCATACGAACAATTTATCGATCAACATGTAAAAACAGTTCCAAGTAAACATTATTATCCTAACGAAGCTAATGTGCAAAAATACGAAAGCCAATATACTCTTTTTAAAAGACTTTACCCTGCACTGCGAACGATGTATCAATAATTTGGCAGATACATTTTACTAAAGAACGTGCTCAATGTGACCTTTTGTTCATACTATAAGTATTTTGGTCACATTGACTTTTTACGTTTTGTTTCATCTTCCTGAATGAATTCCCCGTACTACTGTCTACATCCACTAATTGCCGGCATAACTAGGATTTAGGACATAATCGAATTTTGCGGCACATATTCAAAATCCACGGCACATATTGTAACAAAAGGCGTGCTGCTTCACTTGTATCTTCCTCACAAAATATTAGGCTAATAGACTATTTTTAATAGAAAAACTGCTTGAATAATAATTCATTTTTTATTTTTTACGAGATCAACTTTAACCCAATAACAGCCCCGATGATCATTGCAATAAAAATGATTCGCTTTACCTCCCGCGGTTCGTTATATAAAACCATACTTAAGATTGCTCCGCCTGATGCGCCAATGCCCGTCCAAATGGCATAAGCTGTCCCCATCGGCATTGTTGTCATTGCGATAGAAAGGAATAGAAAGCTTACTCCGAAACTAAAAACCAAGAGTAAGAAAGATTGCCAATTTCGTTTATCATGTAGTCTATTAATCATAAAGACGCCAAGCATTTCAAACAGACCTGCAATAATTAAAGCGATCCAAGCCATTATGATTCAGCTCCTTCTTTTGTAACGCTCACTAATTTTAACCCAACTACCCCCATTAATAAGATGGAGATTAATAGTAGTTTTGCAATGCTAAATGTAGCACCAAAAAATATGATATCTGTAAAAATAGTACCTACAGTTCCAAGACCAACAAAGACGGCATAAACGGTGCTAACTGGGAGTTCTTTTGCTGCCATGATCATTAAGTAAAAACTAATAATTATCGCTAAAGTTGTACCTACCCAAGCCCAGAAATGATCAGCATGTTTTAAGCCAATTACCCAAAAAACTTCAAAAAAAGCTGCAACTATTACTTTCAACCAATTGATATTCATGTAAAAACACCTCCTAAAAATAAAAAAAGCCCGAGAGATTACTGTAAACAGTATCTCCCAGGCTTTTATCCTTCCGTGACATAGCTAAAATTGCTATGAGTTTTCTCTCGGTCCAGACTAACCATATTGTTACGGAACCCTAGAAAACTTTTTCCTATTCAATTACTTAAAATTATACACATTGTTGCTTATTTTTCAAATAACCTGCTCATCACATTAAAGCAGTGATTTTATGATGAACGTTTACATATGCATCTTGAAACGTATTTTGTAAAAATCCTTATCCCTAATAAACAAACTAAAAAATGGTACTATTTTCGGTTGTTACAATTTGTGGGTAGACGATCATTTGTCGTTGTTTTACTTCCACTTTATGAAACCCTGTCGTTTGTGTCATTTTTATATCGAATGTCTCCTTGTTATCAGATGCGATGATAGTGTTAGTTTCGCTTGTGGTCTGCTCAACCGAACTTCCGACACGATCTTTTACTGTACCATATTCGTTCTGACTAGACTCAGTATTCTTGAGCTCTTCCATTCCATATGCTGTACTAAAAACGGTGGTGCATGGAATCGAATGAAACTGAAACAAGCAATTATTGTGGGTATGGCCTGCCAAGATTCCAATTACATCAGTTCCTTCAATCATGTTCCCAAATGCTGCTTTATTTCGTAAATGATCATCTATAGGCGGATGATGCATAGCAATGATCGTTCCTTTTTCTGTATCCACTTTTAAAATATCGGCTAGCCAGTTTAATTGGTCTATAGATACTTCACCATTAACCTCATTCGGTATTTTTGTATCCAATACGATTACTCTCACTCCGCCGACTGTTTTACTGTAATAATATGGTGCTTCGGATTTCGATTCGTTGAGAAAAACAGAGCGAAAGGCTTTTCTTCTATCGTGATTCCCGAGTGTAAGTAAAAAAGGAGCTTGAAATTGTTTTTCACAGTTACGAATAAATTCCTTCACATATTGATAATCCGCTTCATCCCCATCATGGATTAAATCGCCACTCATAATAAAAAATGCAGGCTTAAAAGGTAAAGATGAAAAAACTTCTTTAAATAAAGATAATTTTTCATTCGTATTTACTCCATACAAGCTAGCCTGTTTGCTCGGTGCGATAAGATGGGGATCAGAAAGGTGGATAAACGTTACCTCATTTGACATCTGCTGCACTCCTTATATGTGAAATAAATTCATCGTAGATAGGCTTATTTGAAGCGATAATCCAATCGTCTTTTAGGTTGCTAATTTGATGATTAAAATTGGTACATATTCCACCAGCTTCCTCCACTAATAATATGCCAACAGCAACATCCCATGGCTTTAAATGGTAATGCCAAAACCCGTCTAGCTGACCAGTTGCAACAAAAGCAAGATCTAAGCAAGAAGAACCAGAATTACGAATTCCTTGACATTCTCCAAACAGAGAAAAAAGAATTTGTTTTGACCTGGATGTTGCACGCCATTCAGCGGAAGGGATACCGTATGCAATTAAGGAATGTTTTAATGAATCAATCGTAGAAGTATGAATCAATGTATCATTCATATATGCGCCTTGCCCTTTTATCGCTGAATATAAAATATTATTCACAATATCTAAGGTGAGACCGAAAACGATGTCATTATAATGATATAATGCTACCGAAATGGCATAACGAGGGAAATGGTGGACAAAATTCATTGTTCCATCAATCGGATCAATCACCCAAGTATACGGTTGTTGATCAAATGCAATTGCATTGGTAGCATTCGTTTCTTCTGTCACTAAATGACTATCAGGAATTAATTTTATTAGATGTTTAATTAAATAAGACTCTACCTCACGATCAACATTCGTAACCAAATCAGTGAAGTTTTCTTTTGTATGGATAATTTTTTTTTGGAAAATTTCATTTCGAACGGATTCTCCAGCAGTTAAAATAACATGTTTAGCCTCTTTAAAATACAAGTCCGTTGCAACTGGATTTTTTACTTTATTCATACCTATCCCCATTTCTCGTATATGTTTTTCAAGTAATAACGTATCATGTGAAGATTAAAGGAACGTAAAAAATAGGTGAAAAAGAGGTTTAATCTTTATGAAAGAAGTCCTTGTAAAAATAGGGTTAAATACTGATTAAAAAGGTGTAAAGCGGATTGAATAGTTAAAAAGGAATGATAATCTATTATTAGATCGATACAAAAAATAGTAGGGGGATAGAGGTAGCTGTTTAGTCTAATAGAATCATCGATCATTATTACGTTTTCTTACAAAATACATATTGCGAGGAGAAATTATGTTTAAATCAAAGTTATTTTACATTGTAATGATGATTGTACTAATTGTTATTTCTGGTTGTTCTAAAACAGATGAATCAAAAGATGTTAGTGTGAAGTCTAGTGACAATGACAGTGAAAAACAAGAAGAAATTGAACTGACATTTTATTATCCAGTCCAAGTTGGAGGCCCAATTAATAAAATTATTGAAGAAATAGCAAGTGATTTTACCGAAGAAAATCCACATATTAAAATAAATCCTGTTTATACAGGGGACTATGACAATACGATGATCAAGACACAAACAGATATTCAAGGGAATAATCCACCAGATTTGGCTGTTTTACTGGCGATTGATTTATATACATTGATGGACATGAATGCAATTATACCAATGGATGATCTTATGGAAAATGATAATGATGCTGATGAATATGTAAGTGACTTTATTCCTGCCTTTTTAGAAAACTCAAAAGCAGACGATAAAATTTGGAGTATTCCATTTCAAAGAAGTACACCAGTATTATATTACAATAAAGAAGCATTTAAAGAAGTTGGTTTAGACCCCGAAAATCCCCCAGAAACATGGAACGATTTAATCGATTACTCAGAGAAATTAACGGTTAGAAATAAGGATCAAGTAGAGCGTTGGGGAGTGCAAATTCCTTCATCGACTAACCCGTGGATTTTTAAAGGATTTGTTCTGCAAAGCGGAGGAATTCTTGATGAAAATGGGAAAGATGTCTACTTTCATGAGGAGTCAGTCGAAGAAGCTTTACAATTGCATTTAGATTTGGCACATAAACATGAAACAATGGCAAAAGGTGTCATTGACTGGGCAACAACTCCAACTGATTTTATCGAAGGAAAAGCGGCGATGATTTATCATACGACAGGAAACCTAACGAATATAAAAGACAATGCTGACTTTGATTTCGGGGTTGCTTATTTACCAGCCAATAAAAATTACGGTGCTCCTACAGGTGGCGGGAATTTCTATATTTTTGAAGGTATTTCAGAAGAGAAAAAAGAAGCGGCTTGGGAATTTATTAAATTTGCCACATCAGCTGAACGTGCAGCACAGTGGAGTATTGACACAGGGTATATTGCTACAAGAGAATCAGCTTATGAAACGGAAGTGATGAAAGAATACTTAGAGTCATTTCCACAAGCAGAGGTGGCAAAAAATCAACTTGAATATGCTGGCTCAGAAATGTCGACCCATAATAATGGGGAAGTTACAGAAATTTTAAAAAGTGCTTTCCAAAGTGTATTAACTGGTGAACAACAACCAAAAGAAGCAATGGAAAAAGCGCAGCAAGAAGCTGACAAAGTATTGGAACCATTTAGAAAATAAGACTTGAAAGGACGAGAACTATGAGGAGATTTTATCAGAAACAATCATTTAGAATAAACTTCCATGCATTTTTGTTATTACTCCCATCTCTCGTCTTCCTCTTGTTATTTACTTTTTATCCTATTGGACAAACAATTTTTCACAGTCTATTTAAATCTGATTTAAGCACACCAGAACCATTGTTTGTCGGTTTGGAAAACTTTAAACGATTGAGTGAGGACGACACTTTTTGGAAGGTTTTAATGAATAATATTTGGTTTGCAATTGGGACAATCCCAACAACGATCATCATCGGATTGTTGATGGCCGTAGTCGTTAATAAACATATCGTTGGAAGGTCATGGATTAGAACATTTCTGTTTTATCCTGCTGTTATTCCAGCAATTGCCATTGCAAACATCTGGTTATATATTTATACTCCAAATTTTGGTTTACTAAATTATGTGCTCAATATGGTCGGAATTGGAAGTGTCGATTTATTAGCTCATTCAAATACGGTTATGTTTGCAATGATTGTGATGGTCATTTGGAAAGAAGCAGGCTTTTTTATGATTTTCTTTCTGGCAGGCTTACAAAATATATCAGAGGAATTATATGATGCCGCAAAAATCGACGGCTCGTCCAGGTCGACTACTTTTACTAGAATCACCATTCCTTTATTAATGCCAACGACATTATTTGTTTCGATATTGGCTTTAACAAATGCGTTTAAACTTGTGGATCATCTAGTCGTTATGACACAGGGTGGACCTAATAATGCTAGTAATTTATTACTTTACTATATTTATGAAACTGTATTTAAATATTGGGATATGGGCTATGGAGCAACATTAACAACGATACTCTTATTAATAATGATGATTATTGCTTCTGTACAGTTTTTATTTATGGAAAAGAGAATTCATTATAATTGAGGTTGATTATTCATGCGTTATCTTGAAACTTTTGTAGCATATTTTTTAGCAATAGTTTGGGTGATCCCACTTGTATGGATCGTATTGAATACATTCCAGCCGAACAACATATCTTCATTTTCATTAATAGGTGGGAATTGGACACTCGAAAATATAAAAACGGTTTGGGAAGGTGCTCCTTTTGCCCAATACTATTTGAACACTTTTATCATTGTAACTGGTATTTTATTCGTTCAGTTTATTACGATTACACTTGCGGCTTATGCGTTCGCCCGTTTGAATTTTTTTGGAAAGAATATCATTTTTCTTATCTTCTTAATTCAAATTATGATTCCAGCAGATGTGTTAATTTCGCCAAACTATTTAATTTTAAGGGATCTATCTTTGTTAGATACGAAACTAGGTATTATGATACCACATTTTGCTTCAGCGATTGGGATTTTTATTTTGAGACAAACATTTAAAAGTATTCCATATGAACTAGAGGAGTCAGCTAAAATGGATGGGTGTAGTTTACTACGCATTATTTGGCATGTATATGTTCCACTTGCTAAACCTACTTTTCTTGCATTTTCACTCATTTCGGTGAGCTACCATTGGAATAACTTTTTATGGCCATTAATCATCACTAGTTCAGTAGAAAATAGACCTTTAACCGTTGGACTGGCTATTTTTGCGATGTCTGCTGATACTGGGGCCCAATGGGCAACCGTTTCTGCTGCAACTTTTATGGTGATATTTCCACTTGTTCTCGCTTTCTTTATTTTCCAAAAGCAGTTTATTAGTAGTTTCATGCATTCAGGTATTCGATAATATTATTATAATTGGCAAGCTGGTTGAAGATGTAACTCCTAGAAGGAGGGGCATCTTTTTCATATTTGACAACTTACTAATCTGACACCAGCATCATTCGTGTTTGTTCAGAGTAATTTGCAATTTGTTTGGCACAGTGGTTTGCACGACCATATTAAAGCGGAATCTAATTTCAAGGAATGTTTCCTGTCATATTTCTATAAAATATAATAACAGTATTTTTTTAAAAAATATGAAATAACATTCCCCTTGGTTTATCTCATGTTAAAAAAGTCCATTGCAAGCGTTCAAATCTAGCAAGTACGTCCGATAAATGCCCCTTATCGCCTTATAATTTAGTGTGATTATACAGATTAGAGTCGCATACCCCCGTAAACAACCATATTCTCATTCGATATAGAAGAAAAAAGAGTATGGTAATATATCCGAAATAATAAAACGTAATTAATACACAATAATGATATTTGATTTCACTTATATCCATATATATGCTAATATGGTAACTAACTTAAGAAAATGAGTATTTATTCCAATTTTGAAAGCGATAACAATAGTTAGGAAATGGGAAGAAGAAAGAAGTGTAATAAAAAACTGAAAAGACGAAATAGTCTTTATATTAATGTTGAAAGAGGGATAGAATGATAGATCCGATCTTGCAGAAGAAAGTTGGTCGTTTATTCGTTGTTGGGTTTGAAGGGAAACAGATGACTCCGCAATTAAGAAATCTTATCCATCATTACCATATTGGTGGAATTATCTTATTTAGTCGCAATATTGGTACACCTGAAGAAGTTTTGGTTTTAACGACAACTCTTCAAAAAGAAGCAAAAAATGCAGGTTATACATACCCACTTTTAATTTGTATCGATCAGGAAAATGGAGTAGTTCGTAGATTAGGAGAAGGTGCCACCATTTTTCCTGGAGCTATGGCACAAGGGGCTACCCATAATCCAGATAATGCTTATACTATCGGTGTTGCAACTGGTAAAGAGTTGAAAGCATTAGGGATCAATTGGAATTTAGCTCCTGTTTTAGATGTGAATAATAATTCGGATAATCCAGTGATTGGTGTTCGTTCATTTGGTGAGTCACCAGAGCAAGTTGCACTATTTGGGAAGGCATCGATGCAAGGCATGCAGCGAGCAGGTGTGGCGACGACATTAAAACATTTTCCGGGACACGGGGATACACATGTCGATTCTCATTTGGATTTACCAGTCATCAATCATGATATAGATAGATTAGAAAAGAGTGAGTTCATTCCTTTTCAACAATGTATTGATGCAGGTGCAGATATAATAATGGCGGCACATATTTATTTTCCAGCTTTAGAAAAAGAAAAAGGGATACCCGCTACACTGTCCAAAAATGTTCTTACTCATTTATTAAGAGAGAAGCTTGGCTTTACTGGAGTGATTACGACTGATTGTATGGAAATGAATGCTATTTCTGAAACGATAGGTACAGAGAAAGGGGCTGTAGCAGCCTTAAAGGCAGGGGCCGATTTGGTAATGGTTTCCCATACATATGAACGGCAAATTGGAGCAATAAAAGAGGTGGTCTCTGCTATGGAACGAGGTGAATTGGATGAAAGGAACATCAACACTTCAATGGACAGAGTACATCGGTTGAATAAAAAATATGTGTCATGGGAAGAAAGTTTACAAACAGATTCCACTAATATCGTTCAGATAGTTGGATCTCTAAAACATGAACAACTTGCATTTGATGTGTATAAAAACAGTGTGACAATTGTTAAAAATGAACAAGTCCTTCCTTTACAACTAAACGAAAACAATAAAATTTTAGTATTAGAACCATTATCGAAAACAAGAGTGCTCGTAGAAGATAAAAATAATGAACGCTATCTATTAGGAAATGCGATAAAAGAATTTCATTCACAAACAGATATTGAATTAATAGAGTTACCTCTCATTGACAAACAAATAGAAGATATTTTGAAGTATGCTACAAATTATGATTCTATCATTTTTGGTACTCTCACTATTTCTTCTGATCCACTTTATCAGCAATTAATTCATCAACTGTATGATAAAGATACAACGCTTATCGGAATTGGAATGAGAAATCCTTATGATATCTCTTGTATTAAAGGAGTCGATGCTTTCATCAATACTTATGAGCCAAATAAAACGGCATTAAAAGTTGCGGCTAGTGCTATTTTTGGAGAGGTGGATGTTAAAGGGGAGCTTCCAGTTCGTATAGATGGATGACTCATATTTTAGGGGGTGGTCTATAAACGATTAATTAAGTTCATCATATTTTTTAGAGGGGAATCGTTGATTACTAGTAACCTGTTTTTAAAAAAACTAACTATGGGAGGGTTTTCTGTGAGATATAAAAGCACCTTTTATCTTTTGTTTACGGTATTAATATTATTTTTAACAGCATGTGGTGGAAAAGAGGATGCCGAAGTTGGTGGTAGTAAAGAAGCACTGGAAAATTTAAATGAAACGGGTATGCCGATTGTTGAAGAGCCGATTGAGCTTGAAATTTTTTCAGGAAAAGCAGCAACAACTGCTGATGACTGGAATGATGTATTACTTTTAAACGAATATAAAGAAATGACAAACGTCAATATTACGTGGAATCAAGTTCCGGCCGATGGTTTAGAAGAAAAACGTAACCTAGCTTTAGCTAGTGATGATTTGCCAGATGCTTTTTATTCTGCTCAACTACCAGTATCGGACGTTCAAAAATATGGTGCTCAAGGGACTTTTATTCCACTAAATGATCTGATTGATCAATATGCTCCGAATATTAAGAAAGTATTGGATGAAAATCCTGAGATAAAAAAGGCGATCACATTCCCGGACGGAAATATTTATTCCATTCCAACAGTTTATTCTCCTGATTTTCCATCTCTATTAATTGGAGCAAAAGGTTGGGTGAATGGAGAGTGGCTTAAAGAACTAGGAATGGATAATCCAGAAACGACGGAAGAGTTTTATGAATACTTAAAAGCTGTAAAAGAAACGGATTTAAATGGAAATGGAGAAAATGATGAAATCCCGTTAAGTAGTGTCGCTGAGATGTCACGAATTATCCATTGGATTTCGGGTGCTTTTGGTGTCCAAAACAAAGGAAGTTTGCATACATTAGTCGATGGGGATCCAGGAACTGGGGATATTCGTTTTTATCCAATTGATGATCAGTATAAAGAAATGCTTAAATACTTAAATAAACTATATGAAGAAGAATTAATTGAACAAAATATTTACTCACTAGAAGTAGATCAGCATTTAGCAAATGCAGCTGATAATAAATATGGTGCGGTACAGTTTTATAACCCAATTGAGTTATATGGAGAAGAAGTTGGAAGTCAGTTTATTCCTGGTAATGCATTAGAAGGTCCAGATGGAACGAAAATGTATTCTGGCATTACATCTCCAGTGCGTTCATTAGGAAACTTTGTCATTACAAATGTGAATGAAAATCCGGAAGCTACATTAAGATGGATCGACTATTTCTGGAGTGATGAAGGGTCGAAAATGTTCTTCATGGGTGTTGAAGGTGTCACGTATGAAGAAACAACAGATGGTCCTAAGTTAAAAGAGGAAATTACGAATCATCCAGATGGACTAACATTAACGCAAGCTTTAGCAGAATATATTATTAACCCAGGTGGAAACCATCCTGTAGTTGTAACAGATGATTACTTTACTGGATCTGAAAATGCACCGACTGATAAGGAAGCTGTAGAAATATTAGATCCTTATTTAGTCGATGAAATTTGGCCTGAATTTACGTATACAGCGGAAGAAAACGATCAAATTACCATTTTAGAAACCGATTTAGATAAATATGTTTCTGAAATGCAAGCCGCATTTATTACAGGTGAAGAGGACTTTTCTGAATGGGATAAATACGTTGAAACGATCGAAAAAATGGGTCTGGATGAATATATGGAAATTCAGCAAAATGCGTATGATCGTTATCAAGAAAATTAATCTTTTAGGAAGTGCATTTATTAATGGTCGGATATCTTTCCGACCATTAATAAATAGGAGGTTGTTAAATGAAACTAGTAAATGAGGAAGTGACTATTCCAAAACAGGGAAGATTTCAAGGGGTTAAAAAGAATTTCTTGAGGAATTGGCAACTATATGTTTTCCTGCTTCCAGCGATCTTATATTTTGTTATTTTACATTATATTCCAATGTATGGGGTACAAATTGCGTTTAAAAACTTCTTTGCAAATCAAGGAATTTGGGGAAGTCCTTGGATTGGGTTTGGGCATTTTGAACGATTTTTTAATTCGTACTATTTTTGGAGATTGCTTAAAAATACGTTTATTTTAAGTGGGTATCAACTATTACTCTTTCCATTACCGATTATTTTAGCTCTTTCGTTAAATGAACTAAAAAATGGTGCCTTTAAAAAATGGACACAAACATTGACTTATGCACCACATTTTATATCGGTCGTTGTTGTAGTTGGAATGATTGTTATTTTTTTAGATCCGACAACAGGATTAGTAAATCGATTAATTGTTGCTTTTGGTGGTGAACCGATTGCCTTTTTAACGAGTCCATCATGGTTTAGGCATGTTTTTACATGGTCTGGTGTTTGGCAAACATTAGGTTGGGGATCGATTATTTATTTAGCAGCACTTTCTGGAGTAAATCCAGAATTGCATGAAGCGGCTGAAGTGGATGGAGCGACAAGGTTACAAAGAATTATCCATATCAATATTCCTAGTATTTTACCGACGATTGTCGTGTTATTCATCTTAAATATTGGTAGTTTTATGACAGTTGGGTTTGAAAAAGTGTTACTAATGCAAAATGATTTGAATGCTTCGACATCGGATGTTATTCAAACATTTGTTTATCAAACAGGGTTACTTGAAGGGCAATATAGTTTTGCGGCAGCTATCGGATTGTTTGATTCAGCTATTAATATCACCTTGTTAGTTGTATTTAACTATGTTGCTAGAAAAACGAGTGACAATAGTCTGTGGTAAGGAGGGAGAAAACTAGATGCGAAGTAGATTTAACCTATCAGATAGGGCGTTCGGTATCGTAAATACGATCTTTCTAATCGTTGTGATGATTTTAATTGTTTATCCATTAGTTTTTGTACTAAGTGCTTCCATTAGTGATCCACATGCAGTTAGTTCGGGAAAAATGTGGCTATGGCCTGTCGATATAACGTTTAAAGGGTATGAACGAGTTTTCGCCAATGATGCGATTTGGCGCGGCTATACAAATACGATCATTTATACAGTTGTTGGTACGGCGATTCACTTATTTGTGTTACTTCCTTGTGCATACGCATTATCAAGGAAAGAATTAATGGCGAAAAAAGCTATTTTATGGTTTATCTTGTTTACGATGCTATTTAATGGTGGCTTAATTCCAACTTATTTAATTATCAAATCATTAGGAATGCTTGATACGATGTGGGCAATTGTCATTCCTAATGTCGTTGGGGCATGGTCTATTTTAGTTGCCCGGGCATTTTTTCAACAGAGTATTCCGGATCAACTTGTTGAAGCATCTAAAATTGATGGAGCTTCCGATTTTTATATTTTTATCCGAGTTGTTTTACCACTATCACTGCCAATTATCGCAGTAATGGCCTTATTCCATGCGGTTAATTTATGGAATCAGTACTTTAATGCACTCATCTATTTGTCAGATCGAGATAAATATCCGCTCCAGTTAATCTTGCGGGAAATTCTTGTCGTCAACCAAATGCAACTAAATGATCCTGGTGGTGGGGGAGCAGAGTCATTAGTCGATCAAGTGAAGACGGCAGGCTTAATTAAATATGCTGTCATTATCGTTTCATCACTCCCATTATTACTCGTATATCCTTTTATTCAGAGATTCTTCGTTCAAGGGGTTCTCATAGGTTCGATCAAAGAATAATGATCTATTTTAAAAGGAGGGAAAGAAATGAATGGGTTTGTTGCAGGATATTATCGTTTTGCCGTTTGGGTGACTCGTTTTGCTTATTTAAATATATTATGGGTGCTGTTTTCCCTTTTCGGTTTGGTGTTTTTCGGTTTGCTACCTGCCACCTCAGCCATGTTTGCAGTTGTGAGAAAATGGATTAACGGGGAAACGGATATTCCCATTTTTCAAACGTTTTGGAAATCGTATCGGAAAGAATTTATAAAGATAAATTTACTTGGCTATTTGATTATATTAATCGGCTATTTATTAACGATTGAGTTTCAAATTCTAAGGACCCAGGAACATATTGCTTATTTCTTTGCAAGTTTCGGTGTGATTGGGCTTTTTTTCATTTATTTTATCGTACTTTTATACTTCTTTCCTATCTTTGTACATTTTAATTTAAAACCGTTTCAATATGTCAAATGGTCATTAGTCATTGGAGTTTCCCATCCAATTTTAACGATATTTTTATTAGGTGTCGTGTTGGCATTATTATATTTTACATTTATGACGATTCCAGCTTTATTATTTTTCTTTGGAGGTAGTATTACTGCTTATATTTTAATGTGGGGTGCCTCACAAACTTTTTCAAAATACGAAGAACAACAAGCAAGTTAGCACTGTCCAGCGAGGAGGAAAATAATGCGTTTAGGCTTAGAAGTATTTTTAGAAAATAAATATAAACAGTTCATTGGTAAACGAATTGGTCTGGTCACAAATATGACAGGGGTAAATAAACGACTTGTTTCAACAATCGATCTATTTTTTAATCATCCACATATTCACATGACTGCTTTATATGGTCCAGAACATGGAATTCGTGGAGATGCAAAGGAAGGCCAAAAGGTAGATTCTTTTATCGATGAAGCGACGAATGTACCTGTATATAGTTTGTACGGAGAAACACGCAAGCCGAGTAAAGAAATGCTTGAGAATGTCGATGTAGTCGTATTTGATTTACAAGATATTGGTTCAAGGTATTATACGTATATTTATACAATGGCATATGTGATGGAAGCATGTGCTTTATATAAAAAGGAATTTGTTGTGCTTGATCGTCCGAATCCAATAAACGGAATAACCATGGAAGGAAATCTTGTGGAAGAGGATGTTCGTTCCTTTGTTGGTCTTTTGCCAATTCCGAATCGTCATGGTATGACCGTTGGGGAACTGGCAATGTTGTTTAAGAATGAGTTTGGCTATGATTGTGAATTGACTGTTATTCCAATGCAAGGATGGAAACGACACATGTATTTTGACGATACTGGATTCCCTTGGGTCCCACCATCTCCAAATACGACAAATGTAGATATGACTATTTTGTATTCGGGAACATGTCTGTTGGAAGGGACGAATGTGTCGGAAGGAAGAGGGACGATGAAACCGTTTGAATGGATTGGAGCGCCATTTATCGATGGACAATTACTAGCGAAACGAATGAACAATAGGAACATTCCTGGGGTGTTAGCCCGTCCTGTCACATTCCAACCTACTTATCAAAAGTATGTAGGTGACATATGTCATGGAATTCAGCTTCATCTTATGGAACGAAATCATTTTCATTCCTTTAAAACAGGGGTTATTTTGTTATGTATCATTGCCGAGATGTATCCAAAACATTTTCAGTTCGTGCAAAATGAGCACGGCAAATTCTTTTTTGATCTTCTTGCAGGGACGAAAAATCTAAGAAAGAAGATTTTAGAAAATGATACGACACCGTTTTTTGAACGATGTGAAGAACAAATGAAAAACTTTAATAAAATAAAAAAGAAATATCTTTTATATAAGTAGGGTGATAACAATAAATGGTTAAATTAAAAACGTTAACGACAGAACAAAGAAATATTCATTCAAAAAATATAGATAATCTGTCTACTTCAGAAATTTTACACGTCATTAATAATGAAGATGTCCAAGTAGCACAGAGCGTTAAAAAAGTTCTGCCTAATATTGAACAAGCGATCGATAAGATTTGTGATGCGATGAGTAAAGGTGGAAAATTATTTTATATTGGTGCAGGGACAAGTGGAAGAATTGGCATTCTTGATGCAGTAGAATGTCCCCCAACATTTAGTACCCCACCTGACTTAGTGCAAGCAATTATTGCTGGTGGTCTAGATGCTTTCATGACAGCAACGGAGGGGGCTGAAGATGATGAGGCGCGTGGGGCAAATGATTTAGAGGAGCGAGAATTAACGTCACTTGATGTCGTTGTCGGTATTGCGGCAAGTGGACGTACACCTTATGTTCTTGGGGCGCTTCAATTTGCACGAGAAATTGGTGCAACAACGGTAAGTGTGTCGAGTAATGAACAATCACTTATCGGACAAAACGCTGACATTACAATAGATGTTGACACAGGTCCGGAAGTGTTGACTGGATCGACAAGAATGAAAGCAGCTACAGCACAAAAATTAATACTAAATATGATTACAACGACGACAATGATTAAGATTGGCAAAGTATATGAGAACTTAATGGTCGATGTAAAAGTGAGTAATTATAAATTAAAAGAACGAGCGAAAAGTATTATTAGTACCATAACATCTGTTTCGAGTGATCGAGCGGAAGAGATATTAGAGGAAGCGAATTTAGAAGTGAAACCTGCAATTGTCATGATTAAAGCGAAAGTTAATTATGAAAAAGCCAAACAATTAATAGAGGAATCAAATGGTTTTGTGCGAAAGGCAATTGAATTAGCAAACAGTTAATTTGAGTGATGTACTTTTATTTTGTGTGCATGGAGAAATGCATGACAAGTAGATAAAAAGGGGAATCGAAAAAATATTGTAGAAATAGATTTCTCTATATCTTGGGAAAGGAATTTACTCGCTTTCCTCGATGTATAGGATTTCTTACGATAATCCGATTTTTCTTTAAAGATTTCCTAGCGTTATGTCATGTTTTGGAGGATTGGTGATGAGTAGAAAGGTACTGTTATTAGATGATTTTGAACACGATAATATAACAAAATATGAAACAAATCATTCTTTCGTTACTAGTTATCATCTATCTATTAGCAAAAATTTCGCAAAAACGGGGAAAAACAGCTTGAAAATTAGCTATCATTTTGGTGAGTGGTTAAAAGGAAATGGTGCGATGTATGTGTTGTTTAAAGAAAATATAGCCTCTAGCCGGAGACCTGTTAAATTTGGGTTATGGGTGTATGGGGATGGTAAATCCCCTTGGCTTCGAGCAGTATTTATGGATGGAAATGGGGAGAGAAAAACAGTCAATCTAACGAAGGCAAATATTGATTGGGTTGGCTGGAGATATGTAGATGCTGCCATTGATCAAAGTTGGGAGCTTCCAATTAAGCTGGAACAAATATATGCGGTAGAAACTGATAAGAAGTTACAAGGAGATGCGAGCTATTCAGGAGAAATATATTTTGATCAATTACGGTTTGTTTATATAGATGATGAAGATTTAATTGGGCCAATATTTACGGAGGTTTTTCCAAAGGAGGAAAGAGTTTACCAGCAAACATTTACGTTTTCAACTAAAGTAGTAGATGATATGTCAGGTGTTGACCCAGAATCGATTTTTGTAAAAGTGAACGGGCAAAGAGTTCCCCATCATTATTGTCATAAAACGGGCCTAATTAGTTATCCATTTAAACAAGTAGATGAAAGAGTGTTGCATCTTGTTGTAACAGCTCGTGATTATGCAGGAAATCTTTCCTTACCACCTATTGATAAAAAGCTAAAAGTAGATGTAAGTCCAGATATTGAACCTCCGAAAGTGACGAATATAACGCCGACTGAAAATGTCATCACCTATTCGAACAAGCCAAGGATCACGTTTAATGTCATAGATGAAAAAAGTGGTGTTGATAAAAAAGATATTATCGTTAGGCTAGATGGGGAGAAGCTCGAGGTTAAGTATGATAAAAGGTCTGGCTGGTGTTATACATTTCCTACTAAAAAGTTACTAGATGGCGAACATGTTTTCACTATCACAGTAAAAGACAGGGCTGGAAATCGACTTGATCCAATCAAAAGAAAAATAAACGTACAGGATATTGCTAACGAAGTGGAAGATACATTCAGTATCTGCGTCATACCTGATACTCATTGTGCACAATATGCTGAACTACTCTTAAAAACAGTTGTCAGAGAATCTGCTCCGATCGTCATTCATATGGGCGATATGGTAGAAGAAGCGAAAGAAGAAGAGTTTCAACGAATGAAAAAAAATATTCATCTCTTAGACGACAAAAAATTACTAACAGTGGCAGGAAATCATGAAGCATTTCAAGGAAATTTGGATTTATATCAGCACTATTTCGGTTCACCGACATTCCACATGGAAATGAATAATACATTAATTGTTGTATTAAATTCCGCTTTCGAACAAAGTATTAGTCAATCTGATTCGACACAATTTCATTATTTGAACGATGTACTTGCTCAAACTACAGCAAAAAATATAGTCATTGCTACACATGTACCTACAAAAGATCACTATGGGACAGCTCATAGTCTCGTTGATGAAGATGCCAAAAAATTGGAACAGATAGTAAGAGATTTTAAATACCAAAATCAACATGTACAAATAATGGTTCTTTTTGGTCATTTACACGTTTTACAAACATGGAAGGATGAAGCTCAGACTCACTATATAATTACAGGAAATGGGGCAAAAAAGGGATATGTCTCTCATCAAAATGGAAATTTGTTAGGGTATGGTGTATTGAGCGTCACTCCTAATGGGATGAATTATCAGTTTAAACCACTACTAGCAAGTGTAGATATAAAAGTGGCACCGTTAAAAGTGAACAAACGAACAAGACATTTGTTACAAGTGTACGGTTATGTAAATGTTTTACAATCGAACTATTCAGTTGATTTAACAAACCTCGATTCCATTTATAAGAAATGGACATCGAGTGATCCAAACGTAATAACGATTAATGATCAAGGAGTTATTTTTGGAAAAGAACGTGGTACCGCACGAATTCAAGTTGAGGTGAACGGAAAAAAAGCTGACGTTATGATTGAAGTGGAATAATTTTTGCTGAAAAGAGTTGATTGTATGGTATTTATGACAGGTGGGTTGATAAGGTTAACGGAGATGTTACCAGCCTTACCGCCATCTGAGAAAAAAATCGCTACCTATATATTGGAACACCCGCAAATTGTAGTAACATTAACTGCAAATGAACTTGGAAAACGAAGTGGAACGAGTGGAACTGCTGTTATTAGGCTATGCAAATCATTAAACTTACAAGGCTTTCATGATTTAAAAATTAGAATTGCAGGAGATTTACAAAAAAATACCGTACAAGGCTTTCGTGATATTGAGCCAAATGAATCCCCTGCAACGATTATTGAAAAAATGACGAATAATAGCATTCAAACGATCAGCGAAACAGCTGAGTTGCTCGGAATGGATGAATTAGAAAAAGCGGTACAATTACTCAAAAAGGCGCGTAAAATACATTTTATCGGTGTTGGTGCTTCAAGTATTATAGCCCAAGATGCGGAGCAAAAGTTTTTAAGAATAAATAAAACAGCTTATGCGTTCCAGGATATTCATATGGCGACGACGCTTATTGCGAATATGAATGAACATGATGTTGTTTTCGGAATTTCATTTTCTGGTCGATCCAAGGAGATCGCTCATATATTACAACTAGCTAAAAAAAGAAGGGCTAGCACAATCAGTTTAACAAAGTACGGAAAATGGCCAGTGACTGAACAAGCAGATATTAAACTTTATACGTCTGCAACAAAGGAGCCAAACTTTAGAAGTGGTGCAACCTCCTCTAGACTAGCTCAGCTACATGTGATTGATATTTTATTAATGAGTGTTGCATCAAAAGAATATGATGAGACCATCAAACATTTAGATGCTACGAAAGAAGCAATCGATCATTTACTGACTCTAACAGACAAAAAATAAACAATGAGAGCCAATTTCATCAATGTTCATTCTAAGGATAAATTCGAACATTATATATTGAAAAAAATAAATATTCGATTTTTATAACGAACACCTAAGGCTTCCACTCTAGTTAGTCGTCTCCTAGTCGGCTAAAAGCGGTCACGTCCTGATCCTTTAACTAAATGCTCGTCTCATCGCCTGACACTAGCACGTCCTGTGACTGCACATTTGTTCGTCCCATCGAAAACATTGGGACTGCGCTAAATGCTCGTCCCATCGAAAACATTGCGACCGTGATTACTCGTCAGCAATAAACATTGTGCGTCGCGGGAGGAAAAGCACAGGTAAAACTAGAAGGACTTTAGCTCAGGCGTTGGCTTAACTTAACGGCCGCCCGCTAAAAAGCGACCACCTAAAGGAGAACTAATAACTAAATTTCGTTGTTTGGATTTTTAACTGAACTATTAAATGATGAATTTGATTCAATGAAGCATCGTTCAATAGTTTACTTGAACAATCTACTTTTGTAGATAGTCGTCTTAGATATAAGGAGATTTTATCTTAATTTTTTACAAAGGATGGTAAACGGATGAAAATAATTCCATGGCAAGAAAACAGAATAAATGACGTAGTCGAATTGTGGAATAAAGAAATTGGCGCAGACTTTCCGCTTCGAGTTGAATTATGTAAACAAAATAGTTTTGAAGATTCAAATATTTGTTTGAAAAGTTCTTGTATTGCCTTAAATGGTCAAGATGAAATCATTGGTTTTGTCATTGCGAAAAGATGGCAAGAAAACATCAACGTAAATATGGATGATACGAGAGGATGGATTCAAGCATTACTTGTTGCAAAGCCTTATCGTCAGCAAGGAATCGGTTCTACATTATTAGAACATGCTGAATCACAGCTAAAGGATATTGGTGTCAAGCAAATCTTACTTGGAAAAGATACATACCACTATTTCCCAGGTATTCCTAAACAATATGAAGATGTGGCTGAATGGTTTGAGACAAAAGGGTACGAAAATTTCGGTACAGAGTATGATTTAATACGTCATTACGATCTTGAAGATGGTATGTCGGTTCCTAAAATGGCTGAGGTTGAATTTACTACTTTAAGTATAAACGATAAAGAGGAATTTTTGACCTTTTTAAACAGATGCTTTCCTGGAAGATGGGAATATGAAGCAATACATTATTTTCAAAAAGGTGGTACAGGAAGGGAATTCGTTGTTCTAAAAAAGGGAAGGCGTATTATCGGCTTTTGCCGCATAAATGATGCTAAATCCCCTTTGATTGCACAGAATGTTTACTGGGCACCTTTAGTTGATGAAGAACTAGGGGGTGTTGGACCATTAGGAGTTGATGCCAAAGAACGTGGCCAAGGGTATGGCTTGGCAATAGTTGAAGCAGGTATTGCTTTTTTAAGACAGCGGGGTATTGAGCGAATTGTTATTGACTGGACAGGACTTGTCGATTTTTACAAACGTTTAGGATATGACATTTGGAAAGGATATCTCTCATATAAAAAAGAACTGTGATTGTCTATGAAACAAAAATCTCTACGATGGATTATTGGTAGGATTTTTGTTTCATTTTTTTATAGAAGTTTATACTCACAGAATTTCCGTATCTTATTCAAACATTTCCACACTTTCTTTAGAATTTCCGCAATTAAAATGCCCATCATAATGACCTTGCTATCGAAAAGCAACATTGTTTATACGGATGGTGTTTTAACGAGAAGATAGAAAAAAGTCAGGAGTAAACAGATGAAACAAATGGGGCAATATGCTACGCAAGAATAGTATTTACGATAAAAGATGTTAATGTCTTAGAAAAGAAAATGAAGTTGATCATGTATTAGATTGCGATATCTCTGCCGAATGCTTTTATTTTTGGTAGGGATATATTTTTTGATAATTTGTTAGTGGCGTAATGGAAAAATTGGCATGTAAACCAAATTATATATGAGATAGTGAGTCATTTTTATTTTTATTACATTTAGATACTACGTCCAGAAGATTCTCATCATAATAGGTTGTCTTCTAAAAGATTGTTGTTATATGAGACATACTTATAATTATGGTAATATATGTATATAACTACTAGGAGGACATTATATGAGATTTTATATTGCAACTAGTTTTACAAATAGAGAAAATGTAAGAGTTCTTTCCGATAGATTAAAATTAGAAGGGTATATTCACACATATGATTGGACGCAAAACCAAAGAGCAAATTCTTTTGAAGAATTATCAACTATTGGCGAATTAGAAATAGAAGCTGTTAAAAATTCAGATTTACTTATCATTTTACTTCCAGCAGGAAAAGGAAGCCACATTGAATTAGGAATTGCACTGGGACTTGGAAAAAGGATTTATATTTACTCTCCAACAAATGAACTATATGATTTTGATAAAACAAGTACTTTTTATCATATAAAAAGTGTAAATAAATTTGTGGGAACTTTTGATACCTTTGCAGAAAACTTATTAGAACAAGAAAGCGAGCGTAAAACCAGAGCAAATGAGACGTTCTAGAAACTTTTCATATGATAACCCTCTATTTACCAGATTATAAAATACGATTAAACAGAAGCCACCGAACATTATTTGATACGATCAGAAATGTAGATAGCTTATTTAATTATTGAAAATCTCCTTCAGATGTTGGATGGAGGTTTTTTCGATTGGAAAAACAACTCATAGGAACAAAGCATTATTGAAAAGTTTTCACAACTGACAGATAATGAAAGAAGTCAAATAGGAAAATAAAAATGGTGGTTATGTACAGAAGACGGAGCGCCTGAATTAAAATATAATGTAGGATTTGAGTGTGTGTGTCTAACCAATTGTAAAACAAAATGATCATTTGGAGGAACTACGATGGCAAGTATTTATGATATAAAGCCACAATTTCAGCAGTTATTACGTCCCATAGTGAATCGATTAGCAAAAACAGGTGTTACACCAAATCAAGTGACTGTAGCAGCAATGATGTTGTCGATCATGACTGGGTTCATATTAATGATATTTTACGAGCATTCATACATATTATTTTTAGTTCCAATTGTTATGTTTATTAGAATGGCATTAAATGCGATTGATGGGATGTTGGCAAAAGAACATCAAATGATGACAAAGCTTGGAAATATATTAAATGAAATAGGAGATGTTGTTTCAGACGCGATGTTACTTTTACCATTTGCATTCATAACCGGTTTTTATGCTCCGTTACTCGTTCTCATTGTCGTTTGTGCGATTATTAGTGAAATGGCTGGGGTGTTAGGGGTAGTTATTGGAGCGAGCAGAAGATATGATGGACCGATGGGGAAAAGTGATCGTGCTTTTGTTTTTGGTCTGCTTGCCATATTCGGAGCGTTCAACTTGCTACCAACGTTATGGAACACGGTGGTTCTTAGTATCGTATTATTGCTGATCATCATAAATATTATGATCAGGATACGGCGAGCGTTAAAGGAGGTAGATGAGATTGGCGTTTGAAGCAATATCGAGAGAAATTTTGATTGTTTTAATTGGTATTTTAGCGTTATTAATCGTTTCTAGTATTATTGCATTTTTGTTAACAAAGTTTAATAGGGAAAAAGATTTTTCAGAAGTAAATGCTAGAATTAAGTCGTGGTGGGTGATGGCAGCTGTTTTTACGATGGCAATTTTAATTAATCACAATGTATCTTTAATTTTTTTAGCGTTTTTATGTTTTTTAGCCTTTAAAGAATATTTGTCCCTTATTCCGACGAATCGGGCACATCGAAAAATTCTTTTTTGGGCATATTTATCGATCCCAATCCAGTTTTTCTGGATTTATATCGGCTGGTATGGAATGTTTATTATTTTTATTCCCGTCTATATGTTTTTATTTTTGCCAATTCAGATGATTTTGATTGGAGAAAATAAAGGCTTTTTGCGAACGATGGGATCTGTTCATTGGGGATTAATGATTATGGTTTTTGGACTTAGCCATCTCGCATATTTACTCGTACTTCCTGGAATTACTGGTGAAAATGGGGCTACTGGAGCTGGTCTTATTTTATATATCGTGATTTTAACACAATGTAATGATGTTGCTCAGTTTATTTGGGGAAAATTGTTAGGAAAACATAAAGTCATTCCACGGGTAAGTCCGAATAAGACGTGGGAAGGGTTAATTGGTGGGATCATTACGACGGTGGGCCTTGCGTTGCTGCTCGCACCACTACTTACTCCATTAACGTTAAAAGGAACATTATTTACTGGTTTTCTTATCGGGCTTACTGGCTTTATTGGGGATGTAAATATTTCTTCGTTAAAAAGGGATCTAGGAATAAAAGATACAGGGCAGACTATTCCAGGTCACGGTGGGATTTTAGATCGTGTTGACAGTTTAACGTATACAGCACCACTATTCTTCCATTTTATACGCTATTTCTATTTCACATAAAGGAGCTTATGATCGATGATTTTAAGAGGCTTATTTTTCACTTTTATCATTCGACCCTTTATTTTAATTATTCTCGGATTAAATGTTCGCAGGTTGGAAAATCTTCCGAAAAAAGGGCCGGCCATAATCGTTGCTAATCATAATAGTCATTTGGATACGCTCGTGTTAATGACGCTATTTCGGGGAAAGCTGATCCATCAAGTACGCCCCATTGCTGCAGCGGATTATTTTTTGAAAAATAGGTTCATCGCATGGTTTGCCCTTCATATGATGAATATTATCCCACTTGAAAGAAAGCCAAAGCAAAAGAAAGGGATATTTGATGGAATTTATCATGCGTTAGATAACAATCATATTGTTATTCTTTTTCCAGAAGGATCACGTGGTGAACCAGAAAAAGTGGCACGACTTAAATCTGGCATTTATTATTTATTGAAGGAGCGTCCTGATGTCCCGGTTTTTCCGGTATTTATGCATGGACTTGGAAAGTCTTTGCCAAAAGGAGAGCGCACCTTCGTACCGTTTTTTTGCGATGTATTTGTCGGAGAGCCTTTTTTATGGGAAGACAATCGCAAGCAGTTTATGAAAACAGTTGAAGAAAAAATGAATAAACTAGCGGCGGAAGGGAGTTTTCCACAATGGGATTCGGATTGATGTTGCTCGCTTTCTTATGGGGAATTGCGGAAGCGACTTTCTTCTTTATTATTCCAGATGTCATTTTAACGTTTATCGCTATCCACGGGTTTCGTGCAGGATTAGATGCGAGTTTGATCGCACTTGCTGGGGCACTTATTGGTGGAAGCATCATGTATATTTTTGCAGTGAAACGTTATGATCATGCATATCGTTTCGTTTGGCGTGTGCCAGCTATTCAAGAAAAAATGTTACATGACGTGCAAGTAAGTCTAAGGGAGAAAGGCTTAATTGCGATGGTGCTAGGTCCTATTCGCGGTATTCCCTATAAAGCATATGCGATCATGGCTCCTGGGGCAAGTATTCGATTTATTCCTTTTTTTCTTGCAAGTATCCCTGCTCGTTTTATTCGGTTCTTTTTAACTAGTGTTGCTGCTTGGTATGCCGCAGAAGTTCTCTTTGGTTATGCACCTATGTGGGTGAAATATTTAGTGTGGGGCATTGTATGGGTTATTGTTTATGTGATTTATTTTACGATCCATCCGTGGAAAGGGGATAAGAAATAAAGACTAGGTAGAAGGTTCAAAGAGTAAAATGTTGATAAGCCAGAAGCGAATGCGTTGTTCTAGAATTCTCTGTACGTGTTAAAAGCAGTGACAATGACAGTGATGGAGAATCTCATTTATACCAAATTAAGATGCTCATGGTTTTAGATATAGACAGAAGTATTTAAGTGAATGACAGGAGGCTGGACATAACTAAAATGAACATATCGAAAGCGAAGTATATTTCCAGAGCGGGTTATATGCAGCTACCGTTGTTCGGGTTTTTCTTTGGTGAAATCACTTTTGTCCCGACCTCTTTTAAGAGGTTGTTCAAAAGACCTGGTAAAAATGCCACTTCCTACTTCTTAAGTAGATAAGAGAGGATACATCCTTTCTTACTGCAAAAGCGCAACTTTAGTTCGCGCAAAAGGCTTGAAATGCCAAGTTTTCTAATTGGCTTGCTTTTTTAGCTACTCACCTATTAAAACGCATACGCTGCGTTCCTTGAAAAAGAAGACCATTTTTCTAGCATGTTAAAATATTTGCTCTAAGCTACGCAGCTTTGAACTGCAACGCACATGTTTATTGCCCCCGAGTAATCGCAAGCACAAAGTTTTCGATAGGACGGGCATTTAGTGGAGGCCAGGAAGCTTGCGATCTTAGTCAACTTCGGTCTTTTTATCTTCCTTTTGAACACGTACTTTATGTGATTTTCCAAAAATTTTAAGAAAAAAGAGTTTGAATTTCTCCATCTTTTTTAGCTAAGGGAGAAATTTTTTTTCGTCTTTTTTTAAAAAAATCGAATAATTTTATCACTTTTTTATGAGCTTGCTAATGACTGTCATGGCAGTATTTAGGACAATTTAATGTTATATGAACATGCTAATATTATGTAAAAGTGCTGTTTACACTAAAATTTGTCTATGTTATACTGCCTAGAAAATATAAATTAGGGGGAAATACATGGACTTTTTATCTATCATTCCACCAATTGTTGCAGTTGTTTTAGCAATTGTTACGAGGCGGGTGATCATTTCATTATTTATCAGTATTTTGATTGGTGGGGTTATTGTCCCAGGTGGAAATCCTTTTTCAGCGGTGGCATACACGTTTACATGGATGAAAGATGTGATGATTGATGACTGGAATGCAAGGTTTCTAGTGATGGTCGCTCTTTTAGGAGTTGGGGCTGCATTTATGTTTAAAACAGGTGGTTCTGATGGCCTGATTCGTGTGTTAGAAAAGAAATTAACATCAAAACGTAAAGTACTCTTTTTACCATATGTGCTTGGAATCGTTATTTTCTTTAATGATTATGTGAATTCGATCATTGTTGGAAACGCTTCTAAAGATATTACAGGGAAAAATAAAGTGTCTCGAGAAAAGCTAGCCTATATTTTGGACACTACATCTGCACCGATGGCAACGATTGGCCCTGTCTCCGATTGGATTGGTTTTCAAGTTTCCATCATTGCAGGTGCAATGGCAGGAGTTGCGATTATTGGAATTGAACCATATTTTGCATTTTTACAGTCGATTCCATGGAACTTTTATGCGATTCTTAGTTTGTTTGCCATTCCGATGATTATTTTAGGGAAAGATTTTGGCCCGATGGCAAAAGCAGAACATCGTGCAGAAACAACTGGACAGTTAATTGCTGAAGGAGCAAGTCCTTTATCGTCTGTTGAGCAAGATTTAGGGGAACCGTTTAAAAAAGAAGGTGGAAGCATTTGGAACTTTATTTTACCACTCGTAACACTTATTTCTGTAGGGATTTGGGGGTTATGGTATACAGGCGGTGGTGCTGAAGGAAAATCGTTAATAGATGCACTTGCTGATACAGATGTTGCTGTTGCCTTAACGTGGGCAGCTTTTGCGATGACGGCCGTTGGAATCATTACTGCTTTATTTCAAGGTACTAGTTTTACACAAATTGAAGAGACGATATTAGGTGGAATTACAACAATGTTACCTGCATTAATTATTATCGTTCTAGCTTGGTCGATCGGTTTGGTAACTGAAGTGCTTGGTACGGCAGATTTTGTTGTCGGAATAACCGAAAGCTGGATGACACCTGCAATGTTACCGTTTCTTGTTTTTGTCATTGCAATGGTTATTTCATTTGCGACAGGGACTTCATGGGGAACGATGGCAATTTTAACGCCGATCGCTGTTCCACTTGCCTTTAGTATTGGCGGAGAACCTTTACTCCACTTAGCGATAGGAGCGGTTTTCTCAGGCGCCATTTTCGGTGATCATGTTTCACCTATATCTGATACGACGATTATGGCATCGATTTTTGCTGGATCGGATCATATTGCCCATGTGAAAACTCAACTTCCATATGCACTTGTCACAGCTTGTTTAACAGGAGTGATGTATTTATCTTATACCATTGTTGGCAATGCCTTTATCCTATTAACTATCGGAGTTATTGCCCAATTTTTCATCTTACGTTTTCTCGGTAATTGGTATCATAAAAAACATCCAGAGCTACAACAAAGAAAAAGTGCTTAGCTTGTTCAAACAGATAAAATTCTGTCGGACTTTGCGCTAACTATCTAGCTAAATATGAAAAATCTGTTTAGACTTACATATAATTTGAAAGCGATAACAAAAACAAGATGGAAATATGAACATTTATGAAGTTTATCAAATTTTTATAAAGGGGATTGATACATGATGGGGAATGCCGTAACGAAAGATTCAAATGTGCCTCTAAAGTCAAACTATGACCGGGTGGCACATAGTAGTAAATTTAAACAATTAATCCATGAAAGAAAAGTATTTATTATACCGTTAACAATTTTCTTTCTCGTATTTTATTTTACTCTTCCGATCTTAACGTCTTATTCGACGGTTTTGAATAAGTCTGCTTTCGGAGATATAAGCTGGGCATGGATTTTTGCTGTTGCACAATTCATTATGACGTGGGTGTTATGTGTTGTTTATGTGAAGAAATTTGCCAAGTTTGATAAACAAGCAGATGAAATAATTAAAGAACAATTAGAAGGAGGCGAACAAGAATGAATGGGACAGTAATCACTTTTTTCCTTTTAATTGTCGCACTAACTTTATATATTACGTATTGGGCAGCGAAAAAAACAACTTCTACTGGTGAGTTCTATACTGCTGGTGGCGGACTTACTGGTTGGCAAAATGGTCTTGCAATAGCGGGGGACTATTTATCAGCGGCATCGTTTCTTGGAATTGCTGGGGCGATTGCATTATTCGGGTTTGACGGCTTTTTTTATAGTATCGGCTTTTTAATTGCCTATTTAGTTGTGATGTTTTTAGTTGCAGAACCGTTAAGAAATTTAGGTCGATATACACTTGCAGATATGATCAACTCCCGTTTCGATGCAAGAAAAGTTCGGGGTACGGCCGCTTTAAGTACGATTGTCATTAGTATTTTTTATATGATCGCACAGTTAGTTGGATCAGGTGCACTAATACAATTACTATTTGGGATCAACTATGTCTATGCCGTGCTAATTGTTGGCGTGATGATGACGATTTACGTTTTATTTGGTGGAATGACAGCGACAAGCTGGGTGCAAATTGTTAAAGCTGTCCTTCTGATGATCGGGATGGTCATTATTGCATTTTTAGTATTATTGAAATACAACTTTAATATCGCTTTTATGTTTACAGAAATGAAATCGGCTACAAGCCATGGAGTTGCTTATTTGCAGCCAGGTTTAAAATATACAAACCCGCTCGGTACAATTTCACTTATGATTGCGCTCGTGTTTGGGACAGCAGGACTTCCACATATTTTGATGCGTTTCTTTACAGTAAAAGACGCAAAAACAGCTAGAAGCTCAGTTGTAACGGCCACATGGATCATTGGGGTTTTTTATATTTTAACAATTTTTCTTGGATTTGGAGCAGCGGCTTTTGTAGGTGAACAAACGATTATTGCAGCAAACCCAGCCGGAAACATGGCAGCACCGTTACTTGCAGAAGCACTTGGTGGTGATATATTATTTGCGTTTGTATCAGCAGTTTCATTTGCGACCATTTTAGCAGTTGTTGCTGGTCTTGTGCTTGCAGGAGCTTCTGCCTTTGCCCATGATATTTATGGCCAAGTAATTAAAAAAGGACAGATTTCTGATCGTCAGCAAATGTTGGCAGCTCGTTATGCTTCCATCGGAGTTGCAATATTTTCAATTATCCTTGCATTATTTGCACAAAAAATGAATGTTGCATTTCTAGTCTCTCTTGCATTTTGTACAGCAGCGAGTGCGAACTTGCCAGTTATTTTATACACGATCTATTGGAAACGTTTCAACACAAGTGGTGCAGTAACCGGAATGTTAACAGGACTTATTACTTCATTAGTATTAGTAGCAGTGAGTCCAAATGTGTTGGCACCAGACGGTTCAGCCATTTTTATTGGACATGCTCTATTCCCACTAGAAAATCCAGCCATTATTTCTGTACCGCTTGGATTCCTCGGTGGGCTTATCGGAACGATCCTATCAAAAGAATATAATGAACAAAAATTCGCGGAAGTAAAGGTGAAAGCAACTACAGGTTATAGAGAATAATATGGTGAGGAGGCTGGGATATAACTAAAACGCAAAAACACTCTTGTCCCAGCCTTTTCTATTTTTAGTATAGTATTGAAACTAGAAAGTTGGAAAACGGCAATTCAGTGATCGTTACTCTTTTTCCGTGATGGATGGAAATGGTTATAATTGATATAAAAGAGGTTTAGTGAAACCCAAAAATGCCCATGTCAGATTGAACTATCACAATGTTAAATAATCTAATTATCCTCTTGAGCTTCGATACCATTCTATTGCTTTTTGCTCAATCTCCAATGTTAGCTGTTCCTTCCCTTTAATATATGATTCTATGTCGTAGGGAAAACGTTGGGATAATGCTTCTTTTAAATTTCCATATTTTTTTGCATCATAAGGATGTACACGCAAGTAGTCCCGAAATGCAAGATGACGCTCAATTTTAGGATTGCCCAATTGATAAATGTGGACATGATGAGTTCGATTAAATCCCCCTTTTTGGAAGTATCTGCGTTCAGTTATCCCATTTTCTCCCTTTGATTTGTAACCAATGGCATCCATTGCTGTATTAAATTCATCAATCCGATTAATATTTTTAACAATAGGCATGATATCAATGATAGCCTTTGCCTTTAGGCCGTTTACAGACGTACTGCCAATATGATGGATTTCAATGATTTCAGAATTGAAAATTTGATGCAATTTTTCAGCTTCTTCATCAAACATTGAAAGCCATTGCTCGTTATACGGCTTCACTTCAACTTTTCTCATGTAATTCCCCCTTTGATCTGTTGATTCCCTATCAATTGTATTTGTTCTTCAATAAGTTAGTCCTCTAACTTCCCATATAAACTTATTTCACTGTAAAAATTCCTTTAAACAATTTGTTCCACACGCTAAAGTCTGTTCTGTATCTCCTAGAAACATGCTTATGTTGTTCCCGTAGCCCGATTAATTTTATTGGTTCGTATGTAGGATAGAATAAATCTTGTTTATTACAAATTGGAAGAAAAGGTTAATTCCTCATTCGATAACATCATTCTATAGCTAATATTTTTGGTTAACACCTAATATATCAAATATAATAAAAAAGAAAATATCCTTTCTATCTAAATTCCGCGACATATTCCACTTTCCGCAATGACAATAAAACTTTCACTTTTTCCTAATGAAACGTTTTTAAAAACGAAAATCCTTCATTAAAAGGTTTACACTAAAATTGTAAAGTAAGTCTGTATTTCATGGTAAAATAAAGATAGTTTTAAAGGAGGAATGAATAATGAATGATTTTTTATCCACTATTGATACACCAGCATTGTTGCTAGATTTAAATAAAATGGACGCAAATATAAAAGATATTGTTCGTTTTGCTGAAAATGCAGGCGTTAATCTCCGCCCGCATCTTAAAACACATAAAAGCATTAAAATTGCAAGATGTCTATTAGAAGCTGGTGCCATCGGGGTTACTGTTGCAAAGGTAGGCGAGGCTGAGGTAATGGTTGCTGGTGGGATTAATGATATTCTTATAGCCTTTCCAGTTGCTCAAAGAACAAAATTAGCGAGAGTCAAAAAGTTGCAAGAAAAAGCAAAAATAACAGTTGCTGTAGATTCGATGGAACAGGCAACTCTTTTGCATGAATTTTTTAAAAACGGCGAGCCTCTCAATGTGTGGATAAAAGTGAATTCTGGGCTGAATAGGGTTGGTGTGGAACCGAATGAGGAGGTTGTAGAATTAGCAAAACATATAAATAACTTAACCGCACTTTGTTTAAATGGCATTTTTACCCATGCAGGACATTCCTATGCAGCAACCTCTCCAGAGCAAATAGAAAAAATTGCGAATGAAGAAGCAGAAACGGTTCTAAAAAGTGTTAAATTATGTGAAGAAGCTGGAATTAACATCAAGCATCGTAGCATTGGTTCTACGCCGACGTTTAAAATAGCTGGCGCAATCAAAGGAATTACTGAAATCAGACCAGGGAATGCTGTGTTTTACGATATGATCCAAGTTGGACTTGGGATCGCAACCCAAAAACAGTGTGCGTTAACTGTTCTTGCAAGTGTCGTATCCAAAAAATCAGATCGAATGGTCATTGATGCGGGAAGTAAGACGTTAGCACTTGATCAAGGGGCACATGGTAATTCAAGTATTACTGGACATGGTTATATTATTGGATATCCAGAATTAGTGATTGAACGTCTATCAGAAGAACATGGCATAATTCCATTAAAGCATGAAGTAGACCTAAAACTAAATGACCGAATAACCATTATCCCAAATCATGCTTGTGTGGTTGCTAATTTATTCGACACGTATCTTGTTTATCAAAACGGAAAAGTGATAGATGAATGGAAGGTAGATGCTCGAGGGAAACTGAAGTAAAGAGGGGGGCATACGATGAAAATAAACGAGCATATAATAAAAGGACCAGTAATTGATCAGGAAACACGTTGTACTCATTACCATACAGAACTTGATCGAATTGCGATCAAGTTCTATTGCTGTCAAACATATTTTCCTTGCCATCTTTGCCATGAGGAAGCTGGATGTGGTGAAACGCAAGTATGGCCACAGGACAAGTTTGATCAAAAAGCTATATTATGTGGAGCTTGTGGAAAAGAGTTGACGATTAATACCTATTTAAAGGGAACAAATAAATGTCCAACTTGTCAGGCAGCATTTAATCCGAACTGCAAGCTACATGAAAAATTATATTTCGCCATTTAATAAAAGGTAGATACCCTTACTCTGAAAAGAAAACAGTGATACAGGTATCTTACTAAATAAAAACGTTGTAAACTTTTTCGCTGCTGGATCCTACTAATAGCGAAATGTCGATAAAGCTTTTATCTAACTCACCATTTAAAGATTGTAAATTTTAAAAAGCATAAGTTCAATTTGCATCTTCTATTCAATCTTCTCATTAACAGGATAAGCGGCAAACTCTTCTAATAAGTCGTCTATCCTCTCACATTTTATTTAAAATCATTAAGATTTATATACAAACTCATTCTTTTCCTAAATCATTTAACTAGCTATGAATTCATCAACTGTACTGTTTATCAAATATATATTAGATAGAGCCTGTTCCAAACGCATGCCCCGCATTTCTTCCTGAACAAATTGGGAAACAGCTGAATAAACCCGTGTTTCTTCTGAACAAATCGACAATCAACTGAATAAAACTTTACTCTTTCCGTGCCTCATTCCCTTGTCTGCTCATTTTCACCGCTTAAGGCATTGCACCGTTTTTCACATACTTTATACTTTTCCGTTTAACTAAATTACGAGCGTATATCAGTGCATAATGAGCTAAAACTAACTTGGACAAGTAAGTACGAAAATTGCGTCAAATACAGTTTTAAAACAAAACCATTTCGATTAAAAAACTGCTTTCATCAGTATAAAATCATTGACTAAACGCAATTTCTGCACTATGATAATTACAAAAGTAATATATAGGAACGATTGTAACTTGAGGGCTGGAAAAGTTATGATCTACCTAGCATTAAAGTAGTTTTTAGCAGATAAGAAAATATAAAACTTGCTTATCTGTATAAGTGCAACTAAGGCATTCGCCAAGCTTTCTAATGTGGTAAATATAGAATGAAAAAATAAGAGGAGTGGAATTCATGAGTAAAAATCGGCTAGAAGATTTACAAGTTGAATTTAGTCACGACAAGTTGAAGGAACTATATAAAACGATGTGGGATATTCGTTTTTTTGAAGAGAAAGTAGACGAGTTTTTTGCAAAAGGAATGATTCATGGTACGACACACCTTTGTGTGGGTCAAGAGGCAAGTGCGGTTGGATCATGTGCTGTTTTACAAGAGGAAGACAAAATAACAAGTACTCACCGTGGACATGGACATTGCATTGCAAAAGGAGCAGAAGTGGATCGGATGATGGCAGAACTATTCGGCAGAACGACTGGTTACTGTAAAGGAAAAGGTGGTTCGATGCATATTGCGGATGTAGATAAAGGAAATCTCGGAGCAAATGGTATTGTTGGTGGGGGTATTCCGCTTGCTGTTGGTTCAGCTTTAACATCGTACATGAAAAAATTAAATTATGTAACCGTTTGTTATTTTGGTGACGGTGCGACTAATGAAGGAAGTTTTCATGAAGCGTTGAACTTAGCTGCTGTCTGGAATTTACCAGTCGTCTTTATTTGTGAAAATAACCAATACGGTATGTCTGGTCCAGTGAAGGATATGGTGAAAATTGAAAATATTTCCGAACGTGCAAAATCATATGGTTTTCCTGGAGTAACGATTGATGGGAACGACATGATTGAAGTAATGAATGCAACAAATGAAGCAGTAGAACGTGCTAGAAGTGACCAGGGTCCTACATTAATCGAAATGAAAACGTATCGTTGGAAAGGTCACTCGAAAAGTGATGCAAGACTTTATCGGACACGTGAAGAAGAAAATGAATGGAAAGAAAAAGATCCAATCAAACGTTTTAAAGATGTTTTAATTGAAGCAAATGTATTTTCAGAAGAAGACGCGGAAGCGATTAAGCAAGCGGCGAAACAAGATATTGAAAATTCGGTTACATTTGCACAAAACAGTCCGATGCCAACAGAAGATGATTTATTAACAGACGTTTACGCATAATAGGAGGGTGAATCATGAGAGTAATAACATATTTAGAAGCGGTTCGTGAAGCGATGCAACAAGAAATGAGACAAAATGACGATGTCTATATTTTAGGAGAGGACATCGGTTTATATGGTGGTGCGTTTGGTGTAACTAGGGGAATGATTGAGGAATTTGGTCCAGAACGTGTCCGAAATACTCCAATTAGTGAATCAGGAATTGCTGGTGCTGCTGTTGGTTCCGCTTTAACTGGAATGCGCCCAATTTTAGAATTACAGTTTTCTGATTTTATTACGATAGCGACGGATCAAATGGTAAACCAAGCTGCAAAATTACGTTATATGTATGGTGGGAAAGGGAATGTGCCAATGGTACTTCGGACGCCAAGTGGTTCAGGAACAGGTGCAGCAGCACAGCACTCACAAAGTTTAGAAGCATGGATGACTCATATTCCAGGCTTAAAAGTCATACAACCTTCAACTGCCTACGATGCGAAAGGACTATTAAAAGCAGCTATTGATGATGCAAATCCAGTCGTTTTTTATGAACATAAATTACTTTATGGTACAAAGTCGGAAGTGCCGGAAGATCTGTATTCGATTCCTATAGGTGTGGCAGATGTGAAACGGGAAGGAACAGATATAACAATTGTTGCAACTGCAGTGATGGTTCATAAATCATTAGAAGCAGCGAAGGAACTTGAAAAAGAAGGAATTAGTGTAGAAGTTGTCGATCCGCGTACACTGGTACCTTTAGATGAGGAAACAATTGTGAAATCTGTAGCTAAAACAGGACATTTAGTCGTCGTTCATGAGGCTGTTAAACGTGGTGGTTACGGTGGTGAAATTGCAAGTATGATCGCCGAGAGTGAAGCATTTGATTATTTAGATGCACCTATTAAACGATTAGGTGGGGTTGCCGCACCAATTCCGTATAACCCGGAACTTGAAAAGTTAGCAGTTCCACAAGTGCCAGATATTATAAAAGCTGTAAAAGAAACGTTAAATAAAGCGTAAAGGAGGGACTTTACATGGCAAAAGAAATATTTATGCCGAAGCTAAGTAGTACGATGGAAGTTGGAACACTCCTTCAATGGTTAAAAGAAGAAGGCGATCCTGTTCAAGTAGGAGATCCGTTATTTGAAATTATGACCGACAAAATCAATATTGAAGTCGAGTCGTATGAAGAAGGAGTTTTGTTAAAAAAGTATTATGAAGTAGACGATGAGGTTCCGATCAATACGATCATTGGTTATATCGGTGAAGCGGGAGAAACTGTACCAGATGAACCACCTGCAAGTGAAGGAGAAGAAGTTCAGGAAGAAGTGGATAGTCCAAAGGCTGAAAAGACTACAATGGAACAGGAACAAGAAGAACTAGAAGAAGTAGAAGGACAAGTAGGTAAAGTCCGTGCGACTCCAGCGGCAAGAAGAGTTGCACGTGAAAATGATCTTTCATTAGAAACCATCTCTGGCTCTGGTCCAAAAGGGCGAATTCATGAACAGGACGTCCTTGATGCCGTAAAAGAAAATGCAGTCCTGATTACACCACTTGCTGAAAAAATGGCAAAAGATCATCAGCTTGATGTACGTAAAATAGAAGGTACAGGGATAAGAGGCAAAATTGAAAAATCCGATGTGGAACGTTATCTTTCATCACAAAAGGTTCGTGAAGAAGAACCAGCTGAACGAGTGAAATTAAAAGGATTAAGAAAAGCCGTCGCTGATAAAATGCTAGAAAGCGCTAGATCAATTCCTCATGTGACATTAACAACGGAAGTCGATATGACAAAAGTGATTGATATTCGAAAGAACTTGTTACCAATTGTGGAAAATGAAACAGGATATCGCTTATCGTTTACGGAAATTATTATTAAATCAACTGCACATACATTAACGAAACATCGAAATATTAATGCATCTTTAATCGATAATGAAATTGTCTACAATAAAGCTGTAAATATTGGTCTCGCAGTTGCAGTCGATAACGGATTAATCGTTCCGTCTATCCATGATGCTGACAAAAAGGGGTTAGCAGAACTTACAGCGGTAAGTAAAACGTTAGGGAAAAAAGCTCGTGACAGCAAATTAACTCCTGCTGAAATGACGGGTAGCACGTTTACGATTAGTAATTTAGGAATGTATGCAATCGATGGATTTACACCAATTATTAATCCACCTGAGACAGCAATTCTCGGCGTAGGGCGGATTACAGAAAAACCAGTTGTAGTGGATGGAAATATTACTGTTCGACCAATGATGGTACTAAGTCTTTCATTTGATCATAGAGCAATCGATGGTGCACCAGCTGCAGCATTTTTAACAGAATTGAAAGAAACATTAGAAAATCCATATAGTTTATTTGTATAAAGAAGTAGATGGGACAAAAGTGCTTTAGTGGAAAGGCCCGAACGATGATTCAAATTTCTTCAATAAGAATTTGCATTAGTTCGGACTTTTCGTTTATATGTCGATAAGAACGTATTGCTCATTAGAAATAAACTGTGCAGTAACAGCTAGGTTGTTTTCCGCTGCGGAAATATACTTCTCCTTTATAAATGACGAGATAAACATGGACGTTTTCGAAAATGCTGCGTCTTCTCCCATGATTATATGGCGTATCTCCGCAATTATATGGCGTATCTTTGCAGTAATATGGCGCATCTTTACGGTTATGTGGTGGTTCTTCGCGATTAAGTGTCGGTAATCCGAATGATGTCCAATGTTGTTGGTTTGCTCCCGGAAATGACGATAATTACCTCCTAATCGTGCCCTAAAAAGCGAAAAGCTATATGTGCTTCCCAAATCTGAGCTACGAGATGGGACGAGTTAAGATCCTAACCGGCAAGGGGTATGTCGAAGTTGACCCTCCTTTAATTACAAATGAGGAGGCTCGTCAGTTGCCCACAGTAAAGGAGACACTGTGAAAGCAAGCGATAGCGCAGGTTGAATAGATGTTCACTCTTATGCCCTGTGGTGAAAGCGGAGTGTATTTCCTTCGCTCAGGTGAGGTTGAATCATTAAGGTAATTTATGTTTGAAATTATTATCATTTATATTTACCTAACCTAACGTACAGTTGATTGGAGCGTAGGACAGTCGACTCCTGCGGGAAAAGCAACAACCGAAAATCCCGCAGGAAGCGCACTTTGCTTCCGAGGAAGTTGAGGGTTGCCCGCGGAAAGCGACTGTCCGAAGCGCAAATCAATGTTGCCGTGACTAGGTTTGTAGATGAAAATTATACTAAGTTACTGCGCAGTTTATTGTAACTAAATATTTATGTCCAGTCGATCTCTATCTTGAAATTGTTTCGTTTTTAGAGTATATGTCCCACCCTTTTAACTTTATTTATTGGAGGAATGAAAATGAAATATGATATTGCTATTGTTGGTGGTGGCCCGGGTGGTTATGTAGCAGCAATTCGTGCTGCGAAATTAGGCTTATCTGTCGCTTTAGTAGAAGGGGATGCATTAGGCGGAACTTGTTTAAATCGTGGGTGTATCCCATCGAAAACATTATTAAAACATGCAGATGCTTTGGAACAAATTAATAAAAGTAGTGAACTGTCGATTGAAATCGAACATTACTCATTTGATCTTCCAAAAATAATTGAAAGAAAAAATACTGTCATTCGTCAATTAAAAAGCGGTATTCAAAGTTTATTACGACAAAATAAAATTACATTATACGAAGGTTTCGGCCATGTAACAGATGATAAAAAAGTGACCATTAAAACAGGTGAGAAACAAGAAACAATTTCTGCAAAAAACATTATCTTAGCAACCGGATCTCAAGTATTTGTCCCACCTATTAATGGATTAGAAGCGATTGATTATTATACAAGTGATACGATTTTTGATATAAAAGAAGTACCGAATCATCTTGTCATCGTCGGTGGTGGTGTTATTGGCCTTGAGATTGCGTGTGTCTTTCAAGCCTTTGGAACTAAGGTAGAAATAGTTGAAATGGCGGAACGGATTTTACCGATGGAAGATGTCGAGGCTTCTACGTTTTTACAAAAACAGTTAGAAACAAGTGGGGTGATTTTTCATACGAATACGAAAGTTACTGAGTTCGAGCAAGCAGATAATCAAAAAGTGATTCGGATGGAACAGGGTGAAGAAGAGTTTACACTCCAAACAGATGCTGTCTTAATGTGTGTTGGAAGAAGACCAAACATAACTGGATTGGAGGCACTATCCGTCGCATTTGATGGTCCATTTGTAAAAGTGAATCACAAGTTAGAAACCTCTGTTACAGGCATTTATGCAATTGGTGATGTCATCGGAGGATATCAACTTGCTCATGCTGCAAGTAATGAAGGAATCCGTGCTGTCCAACATATTGCTGGTGAAAGTAATAAAAAAGAAGCACTTATTCCTCGCTGTGTCTATACGTTCCCAGAGATCGCAAGTGTCGGTCTTTCTGAAGTAGAAGCACAAGAAGCAGGTTATCGAGTGAAAGTGAAAAAAGTTGATTTAGCCGCAAATGGGAAAGCAATTGCGGCGAATGAAAATAAAGGATTTATGAAAGTGATTGCAGATGAAAAATACAATGAAATTCTCGGTGTTGTGATGGTCGGAGCACATGTAACCGAAATGATTAGTCAAGCAACAGCTTTTATGCATCTTGAAGGAACAGTAGAAGAAATGGAAAATATGGTCTTTCCACATCCGACTGTCTCAGAAGCAATGTTTGAAGCGGCAAGTGCCTATTTAAATAAAGGAATCCATTATAGATAAAATAATTCTTTTCATAAAATATAAAACAGTGGGGTGTAGAAATGTCGATCGAAATTGTTTTCTTTGATATTGATGGAACATTAATTGATGAAAACAAGAAGACAGCAAAAAAAACATTACAAGCGATTGAACAATTAAAGGAAAAGGGAATACAAGTTGTATTTTCGACAGGAAGGTCACCGAGACATATTGTTGATGTGCAAAAAATGTTTCAAATTGATTCATATATATGTTTTAACGGTGCATTTGGATTCCATCAAGGGGAAACCATTTTTAACCATCAATTAAACTTGGAAACATTAACAAAATTAATGGATGATATCAAAATGAAGGATCATCCGATTGTTTATTTGAATGATGAAGGATGTTATGCCAGCGTTGAGCAAGATAAACGAATTGCAACGACATTTGAACGTTTAAAAGAAAAGCAACCTTCTTTTCAACCAACCATTTGGAAAGATAAGCCAATCTACCAAGCATATTTATATTGTTTGCCAGAAGAACAAAAGGTATATGAAGAAAGCCACCCAGAAATAAAGTTTACTCGTTGGCATCCATACGCAGTCGATATAAATAGTTATAATATGAACAAATCAATTGGGGTAAAATCTTTTTTACACCATGTACAAATTGACCCGAAAAATGCGGCTGCTTTTGGTGATCATTTAAATGATTTAGAAATGTTACAATATGTCGGTTATGGAATAGCAATGGGTGACGCGATTCAAGAAGCGAAAGATAGAGCTGATTTTGTAACGAAACCTCTAAAGGAAGATGGCATCTACTACGGACTCAAACATTTAGGTTTAATTGAATAAAACGGTAGATACAACACATCGCTCATTTTTTAAATAGACGATACAAACAGAGGATATCATGTTCAAAATGTGAGCATATTTCCTCTTTTTTAATCCATATTAGAATGATTCTTTAGAAGAGTTAATTTCATCAAGGATGAATTTGAACAATATAAACTATTAAAATCGTTGCATTCCGCTACAGGAGAACGCTTTCCTGAGTCTATATAGTACAAGCAACTGTCATCGCAAACACTTTTCGATGGGGGCGAACGAAGTACAGTCCCAGGACATGGCACACTTAGCCTGTGTTCCCTTCCATGCTATTTCCGTAGAAGTCGTCGCCTTTCGTTAAGCAATTTTGCTTCATATAGGGGTGTTGATTCAAAAAAGATTGACGCATGTTTGTTGATGTTACTGAACGATCTGTCATATTAGTTTATAATTTAGAGAATAGATACTAAAAGGAGTGGTGTTAAAATGGAAAAGGTCCTACCATTTTTAATGTTTCAAGATGGCAAAGCTGAAGAAGCTATGAATTTTTACACATCTCTTATTGAGGATTCCCGAATTACAGAAGTTGTTCGATATGGACCTAACGAAGCTGGGGAAGAAGGAACAGTGATGCAGGCTACTTTCACCTTAAAAGGTCAAGAATTTATGTGCATTGATAGTAATGTAAAACATCAGTTTTCCTTCACACCTTCGTTCTCCATATTTGTTACTTGTACTACGGAGGAAGAACTTGACCATGTTTATCAAAAACTCAACGAAGATGGACAAGCGCTTATGCCTTTAGACAATTATGGTTTCAGTAAAAAGTTTGGATGGGTTAATGATCGCTTTGGAGTTTCGTGGCAAGTAAATCTACCTAAATGACCTTACTAATCCCTGTTAATACCAATAATAAAACCAACCACGTGCATTAGTTGAACACATAAGGACGTAACATATTAGTCATAAAATATGTTATGTCTTTTCATTTTACTTTTTTAATTTAGGGTTTGATCATTTATTAGGAGTGAACAGATAAGAAATTCTTGACTCGCATACGTGCAACTTTATTCTCTCTATTAAAGGCTCGACAATAAAACAAGTTTTTTAACATGATTAAAAATAAATGTCAGCATGGACAAAATACATTGGTGTAACATGTTATAATGAAAAGACTGAATAGAATTATAGTGTAAAAAGTTAAAAAGGAGTAAACAAATGACTAATTGGGAAGAAAGAAGACACCTCGTGAAAATAGCTAATATGTACTATAACGATAACTGGACTCAAGAACAAATAGCTAAAAAGTTTTCTGTATCGAGACCTGTCATTTCGAAAGCTTTACAAAAAGCAAAACAAATCGGCATTATCAAAGTATTTATTAATGATAAAACATTTCATACAGTCAAGTTAGAAGAAAAATTGGAAGAAAAATACAATTTAAATGACGTCTTAATTGTACCAAGTTCGGATCAATCAGTTGAAATGACAACGCATGCAGTCGCAAAAGCGGGAGCAAACTATTTATCTAAAAATATGAAAGAAATAAAAAGTTTAGGTATTTCGTGGGGAGAAACGTTAACGGCATTAGTAAAAGAATATCCGTTTGAAATGCGTGAAAATGTTAAGATTGTCCCGCTTGAAGGTGGGATGGGGACAAAAAAAGTTGATATTCATGCAAATCAATTAGCATATGAGCTATCGAACCGGATGGGCGGAACGTGTACGTACTTATATGCGCCGGCAATCGTTGAATCAAAAGAGTTGTATGAACGATTAATTGGTATGGAAGATATCGAATTAGTTCTTAATGAATGTAAAAATGTAGATATGGCATTAATAGGAATCGGTAATCCTTATCATAACTCTACATTAGAGACGCTTGGATATATTCAAAATGAAGAGAAAGATTTAATGAGAGAAAAAGGGGTAGTCGGTGATTTAGGTTTTCGTTTTTTTGATGAAAGTGGGAGTCCATTAACTGATATTTTGGACAAACAAGTAATCGGTATTTCGTTAAATAGTTTAAAACAAATTAACAAAGTAGTAGCTGTCGTTTCAGGGGTAAACAAGGTAGATAGTTTACGGGCTGCACTCAAAGGTAAATTTATTGATGTTTTGATCACGGATCAAAAAACAGCTTCCATGCTTGATAAATTCGAATAATTTAATTGATCCTAATGTAACTTTAGCTTTTATTGCAAAGAGCTAAAGTCTTTTTTTATGCTTGAAATTGTAAAATATGTAAAAAGCGTTATGTATAGGAGAATGAATAGATAAAAAGTAGTGAAAAATGATTGAAACCAACAAATAAATATTGACAACTTTATGGGGAAGCGTTATCATTATTACAAAGGTAACATACCGAAACATATGTAATAAAATGATTTTTTTTAGTATCTCTATGCATAATAAGTAAATATAAAACGAAATTTGGAGACTAGATAAGCGAGGGGGGATAGGGATGAATTTTCAAAGTTTTTTTCATGAGAAGTTAGTCTTATTTGCAGATGTTAAAACAAAAGATGAACTTTTTGAGTTAATGTGTAATCGTTTGACCGAACATGGATATGTGAAAGAAAGCTACTTAGACGCAATAAAAAAGAGGGAAGTTGAGTATCCTACTGGATTGAAAGCTGAAGAACTTGGAGTAGCTATTCCTCATACAGATTCTGTACACGTCAACAAAGAGGCAATCAGTGTAGCGATATTAAATGAACCCGTTACATTTAATCATATGGGCATGGAAGATACGGAAGTAGAAGTTAAAGTTGTATTTATGTTAGCGATCCAAAAGCCAGATAATCAACTAGGGATATTACAAATAATCATCGGTATGATTCAAAATAAAGAAGTGTTGAATAAACTTTCTAATTGTAAAGATGAATCTGAAGTACTTGCAATTATTAAACAATATAGTGAAGAAAATGTGGATTAATTATTCGTTAGAAAAATGGTTGTTCATAATCTGAAAAAAGGTGGGAAAAGTAATGATTAAGGATGTCGTAGACTTTATTTTGGATCTTGGTCCTGCTGTAATGCTCCCTATCGTCATGATCATTTTTGGTTTATTATTGAAACAAGGCTTTAATAAATCATTTCGTGCTGGTATTACCATTGGTATAGGTTTTGTCGGTATTAATTTAGTTATTGGATTACTTATGGATGCACTTGGACCAGCTGCTACAGCAATGGTTGAAAGATTTAATTTGAATTTATCTATATTGGATGTTGGTTGGCCTGTAGGAGCAGCGATTTCTTTTGGAACAACACTTGCACCGATTATGATTCCGTTGATTGTTATATTGAACTTAGTGTTAGTTGCAATTAACTTTACGAAAACAATTAACGTTGATATTTGGAATTTTTGGCATTTAATTTTCTCAACTTCGATTGTGTATATTGCAACTGATAATGCTATTTTAGCTATATTAATTGGTCTCGTTATTACGGCGATTACATTAAAATTAGCAGATTGGACAGCACCAGCGGTAGAGCACCATTTTGGGTTAAAAGGTGTTTCATTAGCTCACTCAGAAACAGTTAACTTTGCACCAATTACGTACGCTTTAAATAAAGTGGAAGATAAAATTCCTGGCTTTAATAAACTTCATGCAGATCCAGAAACGTTAAGTAAACGTTTTGGGGTTTTTGGAGAACCACTTGTTATGGGGCTCGTTCTTGGGATTATTATCGGTATTCTCGGACAGTATGATTTAAAGGGAATTCTAACAATGGGAGTTCAAATGGCAGCTGTCCTGATTTTACTACCAAGAATGGTTGCACTATTAATGGAAGGACTTATTCCGATCTCTGAAGGTACGAGAGAATATGTAACAAAAAGATTTCCGGGAAAAGATATTTTCATCGGTCTGGATGCAGCAGTTGTGATTGGAAACCCTGCTAACATGGCGGTTGCGTTATTAATGGTACCAATTACAATTCTTTTAGCAGTAATTCTTCCTTGGAACCAAATGCTTCCTTTTGCAGACTTAGCAGTTCTACCGTTTACAGTGATTTGGGCTGTTGCCGCTTCAAGAGGTAATATTATTCGTGGTTTAATTAATGCGATTATTACTGTCATGATTGTTTTATTTATTGCGACAAACCTTGCTGAATTAACGACAACAATGGGACAAACTGTCGGATTTGCTATTCCAGAAGGGGCAAACTTAATCTCTGGGATTGATGTAGGATCACATATTTTAGTCTTTATCTTTATTAATTTGCTTGATCCGACTAATCCATTATTCTATGTTGCGATTGGGGTTGCTATCATTTATGCATTATTATGGTTCTGGGTTAGAAATGATATTAAAAAACAGTATGCGAAAGAAATGGGTATTGAAGATCAATTCAAAAAATAAAATGGGGTGGAAATGATGTCAAAAAGAATTTTAGTTGCATGTGGTACAGCAATTGCAACATCGACAGTTGTAGCTAAAAAAATTGAAGAGGTGCTAAAAGGAAAAGGTCATAATGTCTATATTGATCAATGTAAAGCTTCGGAAGCACCAGCAAAAGCGTCGAATTTTGATTTAATTGTAACAACAACTCCAATTGGAAATGTTGGCGATACACCTGTTATCCAAACAGTCTCTTTCCTATCAGGAATTGGAGTCGATGCAGACATTGAAAAAATTATGGATGTACTCGGACTAGAATGATTTTATAGCTGACAAAGATGAGTAACTCATTTTTGTCAGCTTATGTAGTTTTTTAGAAAGGATATGATTACATTGATATATAAATATCCTGTCACTAATTATTTAATGAATATATTGGTACCGATTTTTGTGATGGTTGGACTTATTATTTGGGCAATAACTGGAACAGTAAATGAAGGTTTGACACCATTGTATAAGCTCATATTTACTGTAGTGCCGATATTGTTATTTTTTGGGGTGCTTGGATTAAGTAATCCTAGTAAAGTCGAAGTAACAGATGAGAAGATCATATTTTCTGCGATTGGAATGTCCCATGTTTTTAACTGGAATGAAGTTCGCTCCCTTAAACTTAAAAATTACCATTATATTGGAAAAATGTATGTGCGGGTTGGTAATCCGACTTTTTTAAGAGGAAGGTACTGGATTTCAAGTAACATGAATGGTTATGTAGAGTTAATCAATATTTTATATGAAAAATCCCTAAAATTGCGTGTTCAAAAAGGAGGATAAAAAGGATCGAGCAGTTCGAGGCGGTGTAGCTTTGAGCAAATGTTTTAGCACGCCGGAAAAGTGGTCTTCTTTTCCAAGGAACGTAGCGTATGTATTTTAATACGTGAGTAGCGGAAAACCAAGCCAACAAAGAAATGCGAAGTGTCATTTTTACCGGATTTTTTGAACAACCCCTAAAACTTCACCAAGAAGAATATAAAGAACTAATAAAAAGGTAGGGTGAATTCAGATGAAAAAAGCAGTTTATTATGATGTGGATAATTTTAAATATGAAGATATCGGTGAATTAACGATCGGTTCAAAAGAAGTACTTTTAAAAATGGAGTCATGCGGTTTATGTGGGACAGATATTCATAAAGCTATTAGCAAGTCTGTTCCTACTCCAATTGTTCTTGGTCATGAGGTAGCAGGAACCATTGTTGAAGTAGGGGCAGAAGTTTCTGATTATCAAGTTGGGGATAGAGTATATCTTGCTCATCATGTTCCTTGTTTTTCATGTAAGCATTGCCGAAGAGGACATTATTCGCTTTGCCCCCAATTTACTGCTACAAACATTGATCCAGGTGGTTTTTCGGAATATATTCGTGTTCCAGAACTTCATGTAAAACATACGATGGGACTAATACCAGACGATATTAGTTTTGAAGAGGGAGCAATGGTTGAACCAATCGCTTGTTGTCTACACGGTTTTGATTTAATTCATTATTATCAAGGTGACAATGTACTCATTATGGGGGCAGGACAAATTGGTATTTTACAAACGCAAATTGCTAAACATTTGTTTGCCGATCAAGTAATCGTCAGCGATATAAATCCATATCGATTAGATAAAGCGCTAGAACTTGGTGCAGACCATGTCATTAAGGCAGATAAAGAAAATGTGAAAGAAAGAGTGAACGAAATAACGAACGGTCGAGGAGTAGATATCGTTATTATTTCATCAGGTATTGGATTTCTATTAGAGCAGGCGATGGAATGTGTATCCAGAGGAGGAACAATATTAGTCTTTGCTCCCTTTAAGAAAGAACCAATTACTATTCCCGCTCACCGTTTTTTTGAAGATGAAGTTTCCATTGTTGGCTCTTATTCTTCCACACCATATGATTATAAGCCTGCGTTAGAATTATTGAAAAAAGGAGTAATCCAAGTAGATAAGATGGTTACACATCGTTTTCCACTTTCCGAGTTGAAAGAAGCGATACAACTTGCTCATGATACGGAGAAGGAAGTACTTAAAGTAATGATTGAACCGAAAGGAAATTAAGATGGGAAATTACTTTCAACCTCAACAATGTTTTAACAATAAAGTCGTACTACTATTAAATGGGTTAGATCAAATTGGCGAAACTCTGATGAAACTTTATGATGAAGCAGGCGCAAAGGTTTATTATTTTAATCGTTCTGAAGAAAGTTTTACAAGGTACGAAATGTTTAAATTGTCCTCTACGCAGAATAAAAAGCTAGGAATGATCGATTTTCAAAGTAGCAATGTAGAGGAAGAACTTCGTCATTTAATGGATGGCGAAATAGAAAAAATCGATGTCTTTATCAATAATCTAGAACATAAAGTGGAAAAAGATTTATTAGACATTACACCACTTGAGTGGAATGACGGGCTATTTGTTAATTTGCATATTCCATTTATCGTTTTAAAAAGTTATACAACGTTTTTAGAGGCAAGTTCACAAGCTGTCATTATTCATTTAACTTCTCCTCATGCTATCCATGGTGGTAATGGAGAAGTCTCTTACGCTGCTTGTAAAAGTGCGCTTGAATCTTTTAATAAAGGTTTATCAAGGGCATTGGGTGCGCAAATTAGAGCAAACGGTGTTAGTTTCGACTCATTTCAAACATTACGTGACGAAAAGGCGAGCAGCGTAAATGGAGGAACTGTTCCTATTAAAAGTCAAGCTACGTTAAGTGATATAACAAATATTATTATGTTTTTATCTTCCTCACTAGCAACTTATATAAATGGACAGGTTTTATTAGTCGATGGAGGAAAGACATATTCATAAAAAACGATCCCTACATTAATCGGAGTGAAGAGTTCATGTCAGGAAAAACTATTTTGGTTGTTGGCGGTGCCGCTGGGATTGGAAAGGAATTTGTACGGAACCGGATAAAAAAAGGTGACAAAGTTGCATTTACAGACTTGAATGAAGATGCTGGTCTAGAACTTTTAAAAGAGGTAAATGGTGAAAAAGATCAAGCAATGTTTTTCCCTCATAATGTAACAAATTGGGAAAATACGAAAGCTGTAGTGGATAAAATAATGGACAAATTTGGTCAAATTGATGTGCTTGTCCATTCAGCTGGTATTACAAATCAGACTGCTTGGGATGATTTAACCTTTGAACAATGGCAAAAAACAATTGATATCAATTTAACAGGGTTATTTTATTCACTTAAAGCAGTAACACCTTATATGCTTGAAAAAAAAGCTGGAAATATTGTTATTATCGGCTCTGGATCTGCTATTACTGGATCAGGCGGTGGACTTCATTATGCAACTTCTAAAGGTGGAGCTTTCGGGTTGATGCGTGCAATTGCAAAAAAATATAGTCATCAAGGGCTTACTATTAATTTAGTTGCTCCACGGGTAATTGAAACGGATATGCTCAAGAAATTATATCCAACAGAAGAAAGCAAAAAAGCATTATTAGAAAAAATACCAGTGAAAAAATTTGGTACGCTAGAAGATACAACAAACGCGATAAATTTTCTCATTAGTGAAAAAGCAAAATATGTCCAAGGACAAGTATTGCTTCTTGATGGGGGAAGAACCTATTTATCATCATAAGAAGGAGAGAACAAGATGAAAAAAGTTTTAGTAGCAACAGGAACAAGTGTAAATAAAATGAACAGTGTTGCCGAAACAATTAAAAAGATGTGTGCAGATAAAAACGTCGAAGTAGATGTCGTAGCTAAAAACATATATGAAGTAAAGTTAGACGAGATCAATCCTGATGTTATTGTCTTATTAGGACCGAATAAATTAGAGACGCATATACCAATTATTGATGGTATTGCATTTATGACGACAATTGGAGTAGATCAAGTAATTGATGATATTATTAGCCATCTTTAATATGTTTGACAGATTTTTTAGTAGATAAGAAAGTATAAATCCTTTCTTATCTACTACATAAGAGCAACTAAAGCATTCGCTGTAAAGACTTGGTAAATAAATTAATCACTTATTTACATAAGCGCGGGCATCATCCCTGACATCGCCTGACGGCTATTTCAGGGAAGGCCGACTAAGAACAAGCTTTGCGCCTAACGTCGGCATACCCCTATTTAAGGGGCATGTTTTCTTTAGCGAATGCCGAGTTTTTTAAGGAGGATATGAATAATGACAGAACAAACATTTACAGTAATTACAGAAGAAGGGTTACATGCGCGCCCAGCGACTATTTTAGTGAAAAAAGCGAGTGAATTTCAGGCAGATATTAACCTTGTTTATCATGATAAAACAGTAAACTTAAAGTCCATTATGGGTGTAATGGCACTTGGAATCCCTCATGGTGCATCATTTAGTATTACTGTAAACGGAGAAGATGAAAAAGAGGGTCTGACAGCACTAGCGACGATTCTTAAAGACGAAGGAATAGCAGAATAATGAGAAACAAAATAAAAGGTATTTCCGCTTCAAGAGGGATAGCAATTGCAAGTCCCTATTTGCTAAAGAGTCCAGACTTGTCATTTGAGAAGCGAGAGATTGACGATGAGGAAAAAGAGTTAAAAAGATTTCATGGGGCAATTAATCAATCAAAAGTTGATTTATCTTCCATTCAGAAAAAGGTATCTGTAGAGGAAGCGAAGATTTTTGATGCACATCTCCTTTTATTAGAAGATCCTGAGTTAATTTCTGCAATAGAGACAAAGATAAAAGATGAGAAGAGCAATGCGGAAGCCGCTTTAGACGAAGTAATGACAACTTATATCGATATGTTTGAAGCATTAGATGATGAATACTTAAAAGAAAGAGCGGCAGATATAAAAGATATAATGAAACGAATTATGGCTCATTTATTAAATAAATGGTTACCAGATCTTAGTTTAATTAAAGACGAAGTGATTATCGTTGCTAAAGATTTAACACCATCGGAAACTGCTCAACTTGATATTCGTTATGTAAAAGGATTTGTAACAGATATTGGCGGAAAAACGTCTCACTCAGCTATTATGGCTAGAACGATGGGCATTCCGGCAGTTGTTGGTACTTCATTAGCGAGTGAGCATATTGGAGAAAATGATTTAGTCATTATTGATGGGGAACAAGGAGAAGTTTATATCAATCCGGATTCTGAAACAGTCAAATCATACGAAAAAAGAAGAGATGAAGATAAACAACATAAGGAAACGTTAAAACAATATATAGACCTTCCTACTGAACTAAAAGATGGTCATACAGTAAAATTAAATGCTAATATAGGATCTCCCTCAGATGTAAAGCAAGCGCTGGAAAATGGTGCAGAAGGAATTGGGCTTTATCGGACGGAATTTTTATATATGGAAAGTCATCAGGCCCCGACAGAAGAAGAGCAATTTGAAGCGTACAAAACAGTGCTCGAACAAATGGGGGACCGCCCAGTAACGGTGCGTACACTTGATATTGGTGGAGATAAGGAATTATCTTATTTACAGCTACCGAAAGAAGAGAATCCTTTTCTTGGTTTACGAGCCATTCGATATACATTAAAGGAAAAAGAATTATTTGCAACTCAACTACGCGCCTTACTTCGGGCAAGTGTCTATGGAACATTAAAAATTATGTTTCCGATGATCTCGACGATTGAGGAATTTATCATGGCTAAAAATATGTTACTAGCGGAAAAACAAAAGCTAGTGGTAGAAGGAATTTCCGTTAGCGACAATATTGATGTTGGCATTATGGTAGAAACTCCGTCTGTCATTATGTTAATGGAGCAATTTGCTCAAATAGCTGATTTCTTTAGTATTGGAACAAATGATCTAACACAATATACATTCGCTTGTGATAGAATGAATGAAAATGTATCCTATTTATATCAATCACATAACCCTGCTATATTCACGATGATCGCAAAAGTAGCTCAAGCAGCTAAAAAATATGGGAAAAAGGTAAGCGTCTGTGGGGAGCTTGCAAGCGATGATGTCGCCCAAGCAGTATTAGTTGGTCTTGGTGTGGAAGAATTATCAATGAATGCACCATCCATCTTGGGGTCACGTTTTTCCTTAATAAATCACGTCAAAGAAGATTTAGAAATACTTGCTTTAGAAGTAACAAAAATGAAAACACAAGAAGAGTTAATGAAACAAGTGAATAAATTTTTGACGCAAATTACTGTATAAAAAGGGGGAGAGTTCCTCCTTTTTTTGTATGGATTATATTTGATTTAACTTTTCACTTGGCAATGTCACGTTGGAACAGTTACGAGATAGTCGTTTAGCGTAAATGGGCTCAAGCTTGTAGCAAATTTCAAGCTACTTCCAAGAGCTATTTCCAAGTGAACTTGATCGATTTTTTTCCAATGACGAAATACAAGGTAGATGCTCCTTCATAGGAAGATATATAAAATATATCTTGTAATACGTTGTGCGAATACTTTGGCTGGTAAAGTTTACCCATCTTACGTTTTAGGTGCTACTTGTACATCGTTACACAAAGGACATGCAAGTACAAACGAGTAATCGCAAGTTCCACGACGCGTGTTTTTAGTTGAATGGACAATTGATCATCATTGACGGTGATGAAGATCGCGGTTCCTAGGACGTCGAAATTTTTAGCTGGTAGAGTACTTGTCCTTTTATTTCATTATAATATTGCTTTTTTACAAAGTATGATAGACTGAAGACAACCATATAATTTGATCACTAGGGGAGCTCTTGTAGCTGAGAAGAGGATACTCTGACCCTTTGAACCTGATGCAGGTAACACTGACGTAGGGAAGTGACTTAGTTGATGACTCTTTTTTATCAACAAGATCACTGTCCTAGTGATCTTTTTTAGTATAGAAAAGGAGTTGTTTCAACATGGAAATGAACGAACAGGTTGTATTAGTAACAGGATCGAGTAGGGGACTTGGTGCGGCAATAGCGAAAGCATTTGGGCAGGTAGGTGCAAAAGTGGTCGTGAATTATTTTTCAAGTAAAGAAAAGGCCGAAGAAGTTGTCGAGCAAATAGGGAATGATCAAGCAATTGCTCTAAAAGCGGACGTTCGTAACCAAACTGAAGTAAATAATATGTTTCAACATGCGAAAGATCATTTTGGTCAGCCGATTTCCACGATTGTAAATAATGCGCTAATTGACTTTACGTTCAATGGCGATGAAAGAAATAAACTAGATACCATTGGATGGGACGAGTTCCAAACACAATTAGATGGAAGTGTAAAAGCTGCTTTACATACACTACAAGCCGGGAGGAACGATATGGTGAAACAGCAGTTTGGAAGAATTATTAATATCGGAACAAACCTCGTGCAAAATCCAGTTGTTCCTTACCATGATTATAATACCGGAAAGGCCGCCCTCATAGGATTGACTCGTTCCATGGCGAAAGAATTAGGAGCAGATGGAATTGGTGTAAATATGGTTTCTGGTGGTTTACTCCGTAAAACGGATGCGAGTGCTGCAACTCCAGATGAAGTTTTCAATATAATCGAAGAAGGGACACCCCTTCAAAAAGTGACAACACCAGAAGATGTCGCTAATGCGATTTTATTTTTTGCTTCACCATGGAGTCGTGCAGTAACGGGGCAAAACTTAATTGTTGACGGTGGCTTAGTAATGAAATAAAGGTTTTGCATCTTTTTCTTTTACCTCGCTATCTGTAAACAAATTACAGATAGTGAGTTTTTATATTTAATTAAAAATATACGTGTATATACAATTTAGTTCCTTATTATACTTATCGCCTATAAGCCGACCCAAACAAAAACGTTTTTCGTTTAAAGGATGATACTTTCATTATATACTTTGTGGAGAGGTGATATTTTATGAAATTAAGCATACTTGATCAAGCGCCAATTTCGGCAGGGAAAACAGCACAAGAAGCATTACAGTCTTCTGTTAAGCTTGCTCAGCTTGGAGAAGAACTTGGCTATCATCGATACTGGATTGCAGAACATCATGATTTGTTTGGACTTGCTTGCCCAAATCCTGACGTAATGCTTGGTGTCATTGGGGCACAAACGAATACAATTAGAATTGGTGCTGGTGCTGTACTCCTACCATATTACAAACCATTTCGTGTAGCAGAAACATATCATTTGCTTGCAACACTGTTTCCAGGACGAATCGATTTAGGTATTGGTAGGGCCCCCGGCGGATCTGCTGAGGTTTCAATGGCACTTTCTGATAATTATTTGAAGCAAGTGAGAGAATATCCACAACAAATTGATGAATTAAATAACTTTTTTACACATAATTTCCCGAAAGATCATCCATATGGAAAAATAAAGCCGACACCTGTTCCACCTATCCCACTTCAAACTTGGTTGTTAGGAACGAGTGAAAAAAGTGCAGTTTTAGCTGCGGAAAAAGGATTAGATTATGCTTTCGGTCACTTTATGACAAATGCACAAGGTCCAGAAGTCGTTAAATTGTATCGGAAAAATTTTCGCAAGTTTCATGATTCGCATGGACGAGTCATTGTCGCTATGCATGTGATTTGTGCTGAAACTACTGAGAAGGCAGAAAAACTGGCGGAAAGTGTGTTACTTTGGAAAGTTTTACAAGAAAAAGTGACAGGACCACACAAGATACCATCCCGTGATACTGTGAAAAACTATTCGTTCACAACAAAGGAAAAAGAAAAAATAGATCAACTGAAGAAAAAAATGATCATTGGAAATCCCATCCAAGTAAAAGAAAAAATTATTGCTTTAAATACCCAATATGAAGCTAACGAAATAATGATCGTGACGATTACATATGATGAAGAAGCAAAGTTCATATCATATCGACTATTAGCAGAACAATTTAAAAATTGATGAAAGGATAAGCTTTTTTCAAAAGGAAATTATCCCTAACGTAAAAAAGAAATAATCAAGAACCGTAGGAACTACGGAGATAGCTTGGTGTATAAGAGAAACCACTGTGGGTAGTGTATGCCACCACTCTCAAATATGTTCTGTTCCCAAGAATCTCGTGACTTTAGTCATGAGATGTTCAAACGTGTTAAATCTTTGTTCATTATGAAAGGATTAGTGTATAATTACTTAGTGCCTAGTTCTAAAAGACTATAAAGTAAAAAGAGAAAATCATATCTATTGCGCTTAAATATGGATGAAAAGCGTATAGATTTTATGTAAAGCACAAAAAGGTATTCTATTTTTATTAGAATGTCTTTTTTTACTGTGATTTTTATAAGTAGGGAGGCGTCAGTAAAAAATTCCTATAAAAAAGGAGATAGAGCAGTCAAAAAATCTAAAACGGAAAAATAGTTCCAATAAAAAAGAGGGATAGAAATGAAGAGTCTACTAAATTTTAGAAGTATTAAAACGAAAATGATCGTCGGTTTTATGGTGGTTGTTTTATTCATTGTTATCTATGGGATTTATAATTACGTAACATTACATAAAATGAATGATTCTACCGAAAAAGTCTTAGATGAAGATCTACCATTGTTAATTGCTAATGAACAACTTGCCAAAATAATGGCAGAATTGCTTGCTACTTCACGAGGATATGTTTTATCAGGTGATCCTAGTTATCGTGAACTTTTTAATGAAGGTTTAGAGCAAGGTGCACATTTTGAAAAAGAAGTGCAAGCCATAGGTGCTAATGAAGAATTTAATGCACTAATGACAAAGACAGACGAATGGATTGAAATGATGATAGAAGATGTGTTTACCGAATATGATAATGGGAAAAAAGAGTTAGCTTTACAAAATCTTATCAAAACAAATGAAGATGCGCGAGAATTGATGTTCGGTTATCAAAAGTTAGCAGAGGATAGGGAAAGTGTTATTATTAACAATCAAAATGTAAATCTATCAAGTGGGAAGTTTGCTTTAACCATAGTGGTGGCTGTAACTGTTCTCGTTCTTGTCTTTAGCATGATCATTGCATTCGTTACGTCCAATTCCATTTCAAAGCCATTAAAAGCAGTCATGAACCGAATGGTATCAATTGCAAGTGGTGATCTTAGTGGGAAGCCACTGCAAACGAATTTAAAGGACGAAATAGGTCAACTAGTAGAAGCAACAAATGAAATGACAAATAATACACATACTTTATTAGAACAAATGAACGGAGTATCCCACACAGTAAGTAGTCAAAGTGAAGAGTTAACGCAATCAGCAAGTGAAGTGATGGCTGGGACAGAACAAATTACCATTACGATGGAAGAATTAGCAAAAGGTTCAGAAACTCAAGCAAACAATGCTGGGGACTTATCAAATGTCATGGGAGCATTTGTGTCAAAAGTGGAGGAAGCAAATGAAAATGGTGAACAAATTCAACAGTCATCGAATGAAGTTTTAAACATGACGAATAAAGGTCACAAATTAATGGAAAGGTCAACGGAACAAATGGCCAAAATAAATCAAATCGTACACGATGCTGTTCAAAAAGTAGAAGGGTTAGATACACATTCCCAAAAAATATCATCATTAGTTTCAGTAATTCAAGATATTGCCGACCAAACAAATCTTTTAGCATTAAATGCTGCTATTGAAGCGGCACGTGCAGGGGAGCAGGGCCAAGGGTTTGCAGTTGTTGCCGATGAGGTAAGAAAGCTCGCAGAACAATCTTCGGACTCTGTTTCAAATATTACAACAATCGTGAATGATATACAAAGTGAATCAAATTTTGTTACATCCTCCTTACAAGAAGGATATAAAGAGGTAGAACAAGGGACAACTCAAATTATTACAACAGGTGAAACGTTTAATCAGATTAGTTCAGCAGTTACCGAAATGGCAAACAAAATTAGCATTGTGTCTGCAAATCTAAGGGATATCTTAACTGATAGTCAAGGAATGAGTAGTTCAATCCAGGAGGTTGCAGCAATTACAGAGGAATCTGCTGCAGGAGTAGAAGAAACATCAGCATCTTCTGAACAAGCAAGCAGTGCCATGCAAGAAGTTACATCTAGTGCAAATGATCTTGCAAGATTAGCCGAGGAATTAAACGAATTAGTACTTCAATTTAAAATTTAACTAGTCGATTAGCACTAAATCGTCGTTGTTATATGAGATTTCATCAAATGTATGTAAGACAACAAAACAAAGGAAGCTGGGACATAACTAAAATAACCAAATCTAAAGACAAACAATGCATTACCTTAGCGGAGGAAATATACGTAGACTCCTGCGGGAAGAGCAACAGCCGAAAATCCATTTCAAACGTTTTGAATAAAACGTTTGAAATTAGTTGAGGCGTTGCCCGCGGAAAGCGAAGTATATTTCCGGAGCGGGTTATATGCAGCTACCATTGTTCGGGTTTTTCTTTGGTGAAAACACTTTTGTCCCGGCCTCTTACACATTCATTATAAAGAGCATTTATAACAAATACTGTTCTTTCACTATATCAAGTAACCCTTTATTATCTAGGTATGATTCTGGTGCTAAAAAAGTAACAGTTACAACACCCGGGTGCCGGCCAATTTCGATAGCGCCATTTATCGTTGAGCGATTCATTACTTCAGGAATGGTAATATCGAAAAAGTTTGCTGCTCTTTCCATTCCATTTGTCGTTGCATCATTTAAATTGGCACCTGTTCCGATAAATGAAATGGGGCATAAGTCTTCTATTTCATCCATCTTCCACTGTTTGGCTAATTGGTTTGCACAGATCTTTTCTTGTTCTGTAAACGGCTTTGCTAAATACGGTAGATCTTCCTCCACAGGTAACAAAATCGGACCATCCAGTTGCATATTTTTTAAGACACGAACTTGCAGGCTGACGATTCCAGCGACGTCTGCCGTATGTCCAGCAATCTCCCCATCGCCTTGCATCGCGTGCATATCACCGAGATAGACTCCACCACCTTTTACTTTTACGGGGCAAATTAATACAGCTCCCGCACGTACACGATTTATATCCATATGACCATCTGTCCGGTCTTCGAGTTGTTCTTCCGTTATTCCATAATCGTGTGGGGCATCAATTAAAAACTGACCAAAGTCGCCCGCATTATGTGAGTCAGGTAATGCTCTTGCTGGTGTTGTTCCAAGCTGTCCTAAAAATGCTCTAATTCGTGCCATTGTTCCCGGCATATCATTTGGCGCAAAAGTTACAATTGGATTTTGGATTGAATTTTCAGGTGTACACATAAATTTTCTTCCGTCACCAGCAACTTGTTCAGCAGCGTTTTTATTTAAGGTTAATCCAACCGATTTTTTGTCATCAAAGGCGATCGTATACGCATGGGTAAAATTAAATGGGGTAATATCAGAATCGCAATTTTTACAATGGATTGCTGTATTTCCAATCCCTTTTATGACTGTTTCAGGATTGATTGTATGACAAACAGGACAGATGGCGGCAACAAAAGGATCTCCATTAAAACGACCATCAACCGGCTTATCATTCCCAGATGCTGTTGCAAAAGAGGTAATTTCAATCGACTTTATATAGATCATAATTGCATCGCCTATCTCAGCTCCCTCTACAAAAACGGGTTTCGTAACTTCATGTCCACCCTTTAAGGCAGGAGTAATCATTGGCCCCCAACAGCCGGGGGTCGTATTGGCGACGATATGTCCCCCGTCTTTTACGACATATTCCATCTCTTTGTTTGGATCAAGAATTCCATCTGTATATTGATCGACGAAGACAGTTTGTTTCGCGTTCATTTTAGTTCAGCTCCTTATCCATATGGAATTAGTTATATGTAATTTTGATATTATTATTTCCAAATAGCAGTTAATTTTTTAACCGACGATCTTCCTCCTGTATAATATCCGTCAGTAATTGAAACCATTCTTTTGCATCTTGATCTTTTACATTTTTTAATTCTACAGGAAAGTGCGATGAAACAAAGACAAAGTCCATTGTAGATGGGGTTAACTCATCAATTAAAATTGTTAATGTTATTTCTTTTACTCTGTAGTTTTCATCTACTACTATATTTGTATTTTCCATTACCTCGCCCGTTGTACTTGTATCATTTACAACGACAAGATCACGTTTTAACTTTCCCATCCTTGCAATAGAATGTATCGTTTGACCATCTAGTTTATACTCAATTTGAAATAGATCATCATAAGGGATATTTTTATATTGAAGGGTATTTCGTCGTAAGTAAAAAAACCAAATATTTCGCCCTTTCGCATCATTTACTAGATCAAAATAGAAGCCAATGAAAATGTTATCTACATGAATCTTTTTTTGTTTAATAAACATTTCAACCAATTTCGCTCTTTCATATTTATGTTTGTTCTCGCTTTTTTTTAGCCAGAAAACGAAAGTAAAACAGAATAATCCGATTGTTAAAAAGGTAATTGCTGTTGACATATCTATATGCCTCGCCCCCTCTATATGTTTATTACTATTTTACCCTATTTATTCAAAAGTCAAGCGTATATTCTGAATATTCTTTAATGCGGGATAAAATCACATTACGCTCGGACAAAATGTTGTAATGTATAGTGATAAGTCCCTACAACGAAAGATAGAATAGTGAAAATTGTCGAAAAGTAAGCGTTGACACGGTGTCAGTTCACGTATAATATTGTGATGATTACATAAATTGGAGGTTGACAATGGTTATTGATTTTAGTGTGCGCCCACCACACCGTTCATTTATGGACGATTTTTATGATCCACCCGATTATTTAAAAGGGTATGCACATTTGTATGCGGATCGATTTAATGAGGTGAATCATTTTCTTCATGCACCGATAGAGGAATTTTTCGACCACTTAAATAGTGCGGAAGTACACCTAGCTGTCATAAGCGGAAAAGATAATGAAACATTACATGGTAGGAAGATAGCGAATGATGTAGTGTCAGAGATTGTAAATAAATATCCAGATCGATTTGTCGGATTTGCTGGGGTTGATCCATTAAAAGGGATGGATGCGGTTCGGGAAATAGAAAGAGCGGTGAAAGACCTAGGACTTGTTGGTGTAGCAATTGAACCTTTTGAATACAACATGTATCCAGATGACCGCAAAATGTATCCGATCTATGCGAAATGTGTGGAACTTGGGATTCCGATTTCATTGCATTGTTCGATCAATTTTTCAACTGAACGGAAGATGGATTATGGTCATCCGCAATATATTGATACAGTCGCAGTCGATTTTCCTGAACTTAAACTGATTGCAATGACGCCGGGATGGCCTTGGGTGAATGAGCTGATAGGAGTTGCATGGAGACATCCAAATGTCTATATTCAAACAGCGGCTATGCGGCCCAAATATATGAATATGCCGAATACGGGTTGGCAAGAGATTGTTCATTATGGGAATACGGTTATTCAAGATAAAATGTTGTTTGCAAGTGGTTGGCCATTGCTTCCCATTAAGCGATCAATCGATGAAATAAAGGGGTTTCCATTGAAGCAAGACGTACAAGAAAAATGGTTACATAAAAATGCGTGTTCATTATTAACAATTGAATTATAATGCGTGTTCAGAAAGGAGGATAAAAAGGATCGAGATCGGCCAAGATTGCTGGCGTCCTGGGACTCCGTTAAATAACTCGTCCCAGCGAAAAACGTTGTGCCTACGTTCGGCATAATAAACATGCAGCAAAGCCGACACTAGCACGTCTTGGGACTGTGCTAAATGCTCGTCCCATCGACAACATTGTGCGTCGCAGTTCAAGGCGGCGTGGCCTCCGGCAATGGAGCGTATGCATTTTAATACGTGAGTAGCGAAAAGGCAAGCCAATGATTGCGAGAACTAAAAATTCCGCTTACAGAGTAAGAAAGGATTTATACTTTCTTCACTGCCAAAGAAATGCGAAGTATCATTTTTACCTGACTTTTTGAACAACCTCTTATAAAACTATTAATCTGCTTATAATTCATGCTATATAACTTAATTGGAGGATGCTGACATTGAATAGTGTGAAGGAGAAAATAATTAACTCTGCTTTCGATATTTTTATGGACAAAGGATACGTAGAAACGACTGTTAGCCAGATTAGTAGAGAAGCAGGTGTTGCTTACGGAACAGTATATTTTCATTTTAGAAAAGGAAAAGATGATGTGCTACTGAAGATTTTTACGTTTGTGATGGAAGAATTTTATCAAGTGCTTGATCAGGAATTTCAAGTGCAAACGGTACAACAAAATAAAGAAATTATTTATGGACAAATGATGAGTTCTTTTGAGATTGTAGATAAAAATAGACGGATCATGCAAGTAGTTTGGGAGGCGAAAGGAAAATCAGAAATTGTGTATCATACGCTTCATCAATTGAAAGAAAGATTTATTTACCGGATTGCCGAAGATCTAAAATACAATCGTGAAAACGGATTGACCGCTTCGAAAGATGATTTATTAAATGCAAGAGCATTAATGCATATGATTTGGGGATTTATTTGGGAATATACACTGTCAGAACAATTTAAGGCGAACGAGATAGCGAATGCAATAACAACGATCTATATGGAAGGCGTGTATTCATAAAGAAAGGAGTTATTCATACATGTTACTTGATGCGGGATGGAAACAGGTACATAAAATCCGTAAACAAATGGAAGAGCTAGAGCTACCAAGTAGTATAGGTGAGTTATTAGCAGAAAAAGTAGAAAAGGTTGGTGATAAGCCCCTTTGTATATTTTTTGAAGATGAAACAGAGCTAACTTATAAGGAATTAAATATATATTCAAATAGACTTGCTAATGCTTTACTTGAGCTTGGGGTTCGAAAAGGAACCCATATTGCAATCATGCTACCTAATGTTACTGCATTTCCTATTGCATGGATGGCAATTGTCAAAATTGGTGCAGTAATGGTGCCACTTAATGTAAATTATACAGCGAAGGAAATGGAATTTGTGTTACGGAATTCAGATGCAGAAATACTGATTTTGGATGAAAATGGTGAAAATACTTTTCGCGAAATTCGACAAAATGGACAATTTATGGACATGGAAGTAATTGTAAAAGGTAGTAAAACAGATCCAATAGCCTACAGCTTTGAGGAGCTAGTTAATTATGGTAATAATGATTTTATCGCTCCTACGAAAGTAACCCTTGAAGATTTATGCAATATTCAGTATACATCGGGGACTACTGGCTTTCCAAAAGGGTGTATGTTAACCCATCACTACTGGTTATTAATGGCGAAAAGTGCCACATATTTCACAAAACAGCGAATCGAAAATTTTCTTATTCAATTTCCATTTTTTTATATGGAAGCACAAGTTGAGCTAATGATGGCAATCTTTCAAGAAGGAACTGTTTACGTACCTAAACAAGCAAGTTTAACAAAATTTATCGATTGGATTCGAACGTACAATATTCATTATTGCGCTTTTCCAGAACCAATTATGAAAAGTATTCCAGAAACTCCGCTAGATCGGGAAAATAGTTTGCGATTTATTAGCGCGTACTTATATAAAGGACAAGCACATATAGACTTAGAGAAACGGTTTAATGTCGTTGGGCGAGATTCATTTGGAATGACGGAAATTGGACTTGGAACCCATATGCCAGAAGATGCAACTCATATGGTCGGCTCCGGCTCCTGTGGCTTACCAGCACCATTTAGAGAATTAAGAATTGTAGATGATAGCGGGAGAGATGTAGAACAAGGAGAAACGGGAGAGTTATGGGTAACAGGACCTGCTATGTTGTGGGGATATTATAAAAATAGGAAAGCAAATAAAACCTCCTTTCATGGAAAGTGGTTTAAAACAGGGGATTTAGCACGCCAAGATGAGAATGGATACTACTATATCGTTGGTCGGATAAAGGAAATGATTAAACGAAGTGGAGAAAACATTTCTGCACTTGAAGTGGAATCGGTAGTAGAAGAAATTCCAGGTATTGTGGAGGCGGCTGCCATTCCAGTTCCTGATGACATTCGTAAAGAGGAAGTAATGTGTTTTATCGTATTAACCGAAGATAAAACGGCTGAGGATATACCACCGGAGATGATTTTTGCACATTGCACTACAAAATTAGCAGCCTTTAAAATACCGAGATATATTGCTTATATTGATAGATTTCCACGAACACCATCCGATAAAATTGCGAAACAATTGTTAATAAATAATAAGGCAGATATACGAAGTGGAGCTTTTGATCGGGTGGAAAATAAATGGCATCCATAATCAACCCTTTTCAGAAGGAAAACTTACTATCAAGGAGAGTTTCATGATTACTTTAGTAGATGTTGTTGTCGTTATTGTCTATCTCGCTATCATGGTCGTCATCGGATTGATCGCTTCAAAACGAATAAAACATAAAGATGACTATGTGTTAGCAGGAAAACGAATGGGGTATAGTGTGACAATTGGAACACTTGTAGCGACGATGATTGGAACAGCGGCAACAATGGGGACAGCGGCGATGGGCTATGAGTATGGGATGATTTTAGTTTGGCAAGCAATCGCTATTTTTGTCGGTTATATCATCGTCGGGATGTTGGCGAAAAAGATAAGGAAAACGGGAAAATGGTATATTCCAGATATAATGGCTGAGCGGTATGGGGAGTCTGCAAAAGTTTTCACAACGATTATTTTAGCTATTGCAGTTACAGCAATTTTTGGTGCACAAATTATTGCTATGGGGCTTATATTTAATTTAGTTGGGAATTCACTTGGCATCAGTTATACGACTGCAATAGTTATCGTTGGTGTCATTCTTGTCCTGTATACTTTTATTGGCGGGATGATCGCAGTTGCATATACCGATTTCATCCAATTAATTATTATTTTAGTTCTGTTTGTACTTGTTTTACCCATTTATGTATTTACAGATGGAATTACATTTTCTGACCTAAGACAAACAGTTGACCCTGAAATGTGGAGCGTTTGGTCAGGATTACCATTTTTGTTTGTTGTAGGAATTATTGCGACGTATCTTCCGGGAATTATTATTGATCAAACAATTTGGCAACGAGTAATGGCTAGTAAAGATGAAAAGGTCGCAAAATTTAGTTCTTTTATAAGTGGGGGGATCTTTCTATTTTATTCAATCGTCATCTTACTTTTAGGGATCACTGCTTCTGTTATTATTCCACAATTAACAAATAAGGATGAAGCAATACCGCAATTGATCATTAGTTATTTACCAAACGGCTTAATTGGACTAGGACTTGTAGCAATTTTAGCTGTAGCAATGTCCACAGCAAGTAGCACATTATTAATTGCCGGTGTCGTCATTACCAAAGATGTGATTCCAGCTGTAATGAAAAAATCCTTATCTTATGAACAAGACTTAAAAGCGTCTCGAATTGTGACATTAATACTTGGAGCAGCGGGAATTGTCATTGCATTAACCTTTAGTGGTTTATTTGGTCTAATGATGCTAGCCTATGCGATTTTTACAGCGACATTATTTTTTCCCATTATTTTTGCACTGTTTTGGGAAAAAGCGACGAAAAAAGGTGCTTTTTGGAGTATCATCATTAGTTCGATCATTTTAATTGTCCTGTACGGGTTGGATAAGCCGTTGGATGTGGAACCAATCTTACCAGCTATCATCATTAATTTAGGGTTGATGTGGATCATTAGTTTACTAACGTATCAAAAAGATACAGCAACAAAGCCTGTATTTCGAGATGAAAGGAAAGAAAAAGAGTTAGAAAGAAATATTCAGGCAAAAATGAAATAAGGGGTGGGTAAGTGTAAAAATAATGGATTAAAAGCAATTAAAAAGGAAATAAACACCTTACATATATTTCTTCTAAATAAAGGTCTAAAGACTAAAATCCTCAAGATAAACATAACACATGTAAAAACTTCATTTGTAGATCAAAAAAAGGGGTATTTATTTGCAGATAAGGAAGGATCAAACATTCTTACTGCTCACTGTCTAAAAGCGCGACGTCTTGGGACTAGACTTTCGTTTTTCCCATCCCAAAACACGTGTCGCGGGCGCCAGTACTAGCACATCCTGGGACTGGGACTGCGATTACTCGTCCCATCGGAGAGATTTTGTGCAATCGTTCGTCCCATCGAAAAGCTTTTGGGACTGCGATAAAATCTCGTCTCGTCGAAGACTTTTGCGACCGCGATCACTCGTCGCAAGAAACATTGTGCATCGTACTGCAACAAGGCTTGTGATAAGCCAATTTTTCTAATGGTACATGCTTTAGCTAATTAAAAAGGAAAAGTGGGAAACGAGAAAGTTTTAAGGGAATACGAGTTTATATAGATGGAGGTTTATCAGTTGAAAATGAAAACAATGCCAAGAATAAAAATCGGAAATCTTCCGACAAAAATACATCGGTTAGATCGGCTTACGGAAATGTTCGACGGTCCTCAATTATATATAAAAAGAGATGATAAGAAGAGGATTGCTTTTGGTGTAAATAAGGTGAGACAATTAGAATTTTTAATGGCTAATGCAGTAAATAATGGGGCAGAACTAATTATCACCTCTGGTAATTTGCAATCAAATCATATTCGGCAAACAGTGTCAACAGCCGCCCGATTCGGTTTAAAGCCTGTCGTTGTTATTACAGAAGCAGAATCAAAAATTCCAGAAGACTGTTACTTGTTTAAGGAATCTTATAGAACGGAAATGTATCTTATTAATGTTACAAACGAAGATTCCGTTCAAAAGATCGCAAACATTTGTGATGAGAAAGTACAAGAAATTAAAAAGTATTATGAAAATAAAGGGATGAAAGCCTGTATTATACCGAGGAAAATCGAAGGAACTCCAACTGGTGTTTGTGATCTATTAGAAATTTCTAAGCAAATTAAACAGAAAAAATTGAACATTAATTACATTGTGAAAGCAGTCGATTCTGCTAATGCATATAGTGCATTTCTGTTGGCTAATAAACTATTTAAAACAGGTTTAAGATCGATTGGTATAAGTGTTTCGAATGAGGCAGAAAAAGATCGGTGGCAAGTATTCAAACAATTTGACGAAGCCAAAAAGCATCTAGGATTAGATATAGAAATAAAAGAGGAAGAAATCCAAATTTTTAATTCAATTGGCTATAATTGTGTTCTTCCAAATGAACCAGGTGTGCATGCAATAAAATTATTAGCGGATAAAGAAGCGATATTTTTAGATCATTATCATACTGGTAAAGCGATGGCAGGGCTTTTTAACTTGATTAAAAAAGGTTATTTTCAAAAAGATGATGGTGTACTATTTTTGCATCCTGGCGAATTACCAGCATTATTCGCACAAGAAAATAATTTACTTTAGATTGTTTGGTAAAAATCCCCACCTCATAGTTTGAGGTGGGATTTTTTATGATTAATCTAAAAATAGCACGAAAAGTAGCTAAATTAGGGTGTTTTTAACTACGCTAGGTAAAATAAAATGTTAATATTTTAATCGAAATAGGAAAAAAGTGATATTATAGTACAAAAGTATTATTTTTAGCCGATATATATAGTAACAAACGAATTTCCATGAGGGGGAATGGAGCATGCATCTTTCCAAGAGAACGATTTCCATCGTATTAATAGAAAAACATACATTATTTAGACAAAGTATTAGAAAAATTTTGGAACTAGACGCTGCGTTTAACGTCATTGCAGAAGGAGAAACGAGACAAGACGCATTGCAACTTGTAAAAAAATATCGTCCTAATATCATTTTGCTTGATATTAATAGTATTAAAACAAATGAATTAATCGATATTAAAACCATTAAAAGAATAGCTCCTGAAACAAAAATAGTAATTTTATCTAGTCAGGACGATGACAATCATATGATTGTGGCATTAAAAATGGGTGCTACCGGCTATGTATTAAAGGAAATGAATTCCGAAACTTTCATTACAGCGATCAAAGCCGTACAACTTGGAAGGTATTGGTTTCACCCGCATGTCACTCATTTATTAATCAAAGAGTATTATTATCTTATTCGTGAAACGTTTAGTACTCCTATAAACGACGATCAAAAACCAATTAAACCACTCGATTTATTTACAACTCGAGAATATGACGTATTAAAATTACTGGCTAGAGGTTATAGCAATAAAGTAATTGCTGAAAAATTGGCTATTACAAGCTACACAGTTAGTAGCCATGTAAGAAATATTTTGAAGAAAAGTCGTGCAAATGATCGGACACATGCGGTCGTGAAGGCGATTGAAAATGGTTGGGTGACAATCGAACGTAAAACCGAATCTACTGGAAGTGATTGATTGAAGTAAGATGTTTTTATCTACATCCATCAACACATTTCATTCATTTTTGAATATTTCAAAAGATACTAGCGAAGATGCCAATTATGTCATCCTCCTTCCCCTAAATTTGTATACGCATACAAAAAAGTGATCTGTCTGACTGTAAATGCCTAATCAGGTGATTTTTCCCTAGCAAATAGCTTGATCGATTATTAGTGAAGAAATATTGATTGACAAAATAATTCTGATAATCTAAAATCATCAATATGAAACATGTTACATAAAAAACATAACCTTTTGCTTACAATTTTTTAAAACTTAAATGTGGAACATGTTCCATAGATGATTATTTTAAATCTGTTAAATAAAGGTGGATTAGTGTTGAAGAGTATGAGAGATATTGCGAGAGAAGCTGGTGTTAGCCTCGCTACAGTGTCAAGGTATATTAATAAAAATGGTTATGTTAGTGAAGAAGCAAAAAAGAAAATTGAAAAAATAGTGAAACAAACTAATTACACACCGAATGAGTTAGCAAGAGCAATTTTTTCAAAAAACTCCAAAATTATTGGTCTGCTTGTTCCGAATATTTCGAACCCATATTTTAATGAATTAGCGTTAATTATTGAAGAATATGTTAGTAAACATGGTTATTCTATCTTTTTATGTAATACAAACGACGATCCTACTAAAGAAAGAGAATACATTAATGTTTTACAAGGTCATCGAGTAGCGGGGATTTTCACTGTACGGGCTCAATGCAAAAAAGAGTATGAATTATTTACAGTTCCAGTGGTTTCTTTTGAAAGTATCATTTCAGACGATATTGTTACGATTGTAACAGATAACTATCAAGGCGGAAAACTTGCTTTTGATCATTTAAAAAGCAATGGATGTAATCATCTTCTCCATATTACTGGACTTGACTTTTCAAAAGCAGTGCATGATCGATATCAGGGATTTTTAGACGAAGCAAAGAAGGAAGGAATGTCTGTCGATATCATTCGCTTTGAAAGTGATTTTCAACGTAAAATGCTTGAAGCAAATATTAAAACATTAGAAAACATTGAAAAATATGATGGCGTTTTCGTCTTTAATGATATCGCTGCAGCAACGGTTATTCGTTATTTTAAACAAAAGAATGTCCACATCCCGGATGAAGTTCAAGTTATTGGTTTTGATAATAGTTATATTGGTGAGTTTTTATTTCCTTCATTAACGACAATTGAACAGTCTGTGCAAGAAGTCGGCAACAAAATGGCTGATGCTCTTATTCATTTAATTAATGGAGAAACAATAGAAAATAAAATAATCATGATTCAGCCTAATGTTTTAGTTCGTGAATCAACCAAGGCAAAAAAGGAATGAATTAGCTTTGTAAGGAGGGTTAGCAAGTGGAACTAGAAATGTCAGGTATTCATAAAAGTTTTGGTGCTGTACAGGTTCTAAAGAATGCCCAAATAAAAGTAGGAAAGAAAGAAATTCATGCATTAATGGGTGAAAATGGAGCTGGAAAATCTACACTGATGAAAATTTTAACGGGTGTTTATTCGAAAGATGCCGGTACCATTAAAATCAATGGAGAACTTCAAGAGTTTCAGTCTATTAAAGATAGTGAACAGAAGAAAATTGCCTTCATCCATCAAGAATTAAACCTACTAAACGAAATGAGTATCGTTGATAATATGTTTTTGGGCAAAGAGATGAAGAAGAAGTTTGGCATTCTTCATCAAAAACAAATGACGAAATTAGTGAAGGAAAAATTGCAATTGCTTGGTCTTGATGTAAGCCCAAAGACATTGATTAAAAACATCGCAGTCGGGGAACGACAACTCGTTGAAATTGCTAAGGCACTTTTAATGGATGCAGAGTTAATTATTATGGATGAACCTACTGCTGCTTTGACAGATAAAGAGATTGATTTACTCTTTCAGATTATTAGAGATTTAAGGGATAAAGGTGTTTCCTTTATTTATATTTCACACAGAATGGAAGAAATATTTGAATTATGTGATGAAATAACCGTTATGCGAGATGGCTCATTCATTAGCCAAAAAAGTACGAAAGATACCTCTTTCAATGAAATTGTGAAAATGATGGTAGGTTATGATTTGGATGACCGTTTTCCAAGAGTAGAGGTTGATCCGGGTGAAACGATTATGTCTGTTCGAGGGCTAACCAAAGAAGGAAAGTTTGAGGATATTCATTTTGATTTGAAAAAAGGAGAAGTTTTAGGTTTTTCAGGGTTAATGGGATCTGGACGTACCGATGTGATGCATGCGATTTTTGGGAGTGTTCCTTTTGACAGTGGGACAATTTCTGTTGATGGAAAAGAAGTAAAAATTGATTCACCGATCAAGGCGAAAAATTTAGGTATCGGACTAATCACTGAAGATCGGAAACACGAAGGATTAATTTTGGACTTTTCGGTTGCAGACAATATGGTGTTACCATCAATTAAAAATTTTACTCACAAAAAGCTTGTTCAACCGAAAAAAATTGCTAGTTCCGTAGCTGAATATATTCAAAAGTTAAATGTTAGAACGCCAAATCAAACGATTGAAACAAAGAAATTGAGTGGTGGAAATCAACAAAAAATTGTTATTGCTAAATGGTTATTGACTAATCCTAAAATATTAATTTTAGATGAACCGACTAGAGGGGTAGATGTTGGGGCGAAAAAAGAGATTTATGGAATCATTAATCGTTTAAAAGAAGCCGGGGTAGCAATTATTGTCGTTTCTAGTGAACTGCCTGAGGTTTTAGGTATTTGTGATCGAATTGTTGTGATGCATGAAAAACGAATTAAAAAAATTATCCCGAGGGAAGAGGCAACACAAGAAATAGTTATGGAATATGCGACTGGAGGAGGGGAATAAAAAATGAAAAAAATTGGAAGTCTTTATGATAAGTATGGAACGATAGTTGTTCTACTCGTATTAGTATTAATTGTCACTTCAATTAACCCTAAGTTTATGACGATGTACAATATTTTAAACGTATTTAGACAAGTTTCTATTAATGGCTTAATTGCATTTGGAATGACGTTTGTTATTTTAACTGCTGGTATTGACCTTTCTGTTGGTGCAATTTTAGGCTTAACTGGAATGATTTTAGGGTTAATGATCACATCAGGAACGCCTGACTTTATTGCCATTGTCGCCGTATTACTAATGGGTGCTCTATTAGGATTATTTAACGGGGTCTTAATTTCAAAAATTAAATTACAAGCATTTATCGTTACACTTGCGACGATGACAGCATTTCGTGGGATTACAATGATTATTTCAGATGGTATTCCTGCGATGAATGTAACAAGTAACGCACCAATTCTAGACTTTTTTAGTCAAGGTAGTGTGCTCGGAATTCCGTTTCCGATGATTTTATTTATTGCCTCATTTCTAATTTTATTAGTACTTCTTCAAAATACATCATTTGGTAGAGGGGTATATGCCATTGGAGGGAATGAAGAAGTTGCCAGGCTTTCTTCCATACCAACCGATAGGATTAAAACGATGGTGTATGTTATTAGTGGTTTTATGTCCTCATTAGCTGGAGTGATTCTCACATCGAGATTAAGTTCATCACAGCCTACAGCAGGGATGACATTTGAGTTAGATGCAATCGCTGCAGTTGTTATTGGTGGTACAAGCCTGTTAGGTGGTAGAGGAAGACTTTTTGGTACATTTATTGGCGTATTAATAATTGGTGTTTTAAATAATGGGCTAAATATTATTGGAGTATCAGCGTTTTATCAACAATTCATTAAAGGGGTTGTTATTTTACTTGCCGTTATATTAGATCGAAAAAACTCACAATAGTTAAAGCAAAACTTGCTTTTCACTATATATTTAATCATTTAAGGGGGAATTGGAAATGAAAAGAATATCACTTTTCGTTTTAGCTTTATTGTTAATAGTACTCAGTGCTTGTGGAAGTGGAAATGATAAAGGAGATAATGAGGGCGAAGCAACAAATGATGATGGTGGAAACGGTGGAACAATCGCGCTTTTAATGGCCGATTTAGGTAACCCATTTTTCCACGTGTTAAGTGATGCAGTTGAAGAACAAGGGAAAGAACTTGGATATGAAGTGCTAGTATATGATGGACAAAATGATGCATCTAAACAACCTTCTCAAGTAGAGGATGCTTTACAGCAAGGTGTTGATGCGATCATTATTAACCCGGCAGATGAGTCATCTACGGCAAACGCTTTAAAAGATGCAATTGCACAAGATATTCCTGTTGTTACGGTTGATAGAGAAGTTGATATAGAAGGAATTCTATCTTACTTAGTGACGGATAATACAAAAGGTGGAGAATTAGTTGGTAAATGGTTAGAGGAAAAAATGCCAGAAGGTGGTAAAGTCATCCATATGGAAGGTATTATCGGAACTGCACCACAACGTGAACGTGGGGGCGGATTTTTAAGTGTCATTGATCCAGCTCAAAATAGTGATAGTAAGTTTACGATTCTTGATACTGCAGTAGGTGAGTTTTCCATGGCACCTGCAGAAGCTGCCATGTCAGATATGTTATCTAAACACGATGATATTGACGTTGTTTTTGCACAGAATGATACGATGGCTGTCGGTGTCGTACGTGCAATAGAAACTGCTGGTAGAGAAGATGACGGCATTCTTGTTCTAGGTTTTGACGGTGCAAAAGAAGCATATGACTTAATTGATGAAGGAAAAATGGCTGCTACAGCAGTACAAGACTTCGAATTTATCGGTGCAGAAGCTGTTAATTATGTAGATACTTATTTAAAAGATGGTACAAAACCTGAAGAAGAAGTATTAGTTGATGTCTTTATGTCAGATGAAAAGTAACTATCGTTAAATTGGAAGGCTCCAATCTTTGGAGCTTTTTTACATTATAATAGTAGACAAGGATTTTGAAGATCGCTATAGTTGAACATGAATTCATATAACATTTTTACAAGAGTCCATTTCATAAATGCTATTTCCAAGGATAAATCCGATGACACATGGAAGAAATCTTCATCTTCGTTGTCCGGATTTTGAACGGAAATATTGAAATTGATTGCAAACATACTTAGTTAGGTGAAAGTGGCGGGAGTGATTTTAGTGAAATATGTGATAGGAATTGATTTAGGTACAAGTGCTGTAAAAGCCATCTTAATCGATCAAAGTGGCAACATGGTAATGGAGACATCAGCCGCTTATCCCCTTATCCAAGAAAAAACAGGATATAGTGAACAAGATCCAGAAGATTGGATCAAGCAAACGAAAAAAGTGTTAAAACGAGTTACGAGACAATTTACTGGAAATGTAGAGGATATAGAAGGAGTATCCTTTTCTGGTCAAATGCATGGACTAGTTATGTTAGATGAAAATAATCAGGTACTTAGAAATGCAATACTATGGAATGATACGCGAACAAAAAGTCAGTGTGATCACATCACAAAATTATTGGGAGATAAAATAATAGAAATTACCAAAAACAAAGTATTAGAAGGATTCACTTTACCTAAAATTTTATGGGTAAAAGAAAATGAGCCACAAATTTATGAAAAATTACGAGTCTTCCTATTACCAAAAGATTATGTGAGATATCGAATGACAGGGAAGATTCATACAGATTATTCCGATGCAGCTGGTACATCTTTACTTCATATAGAAGAGAAAAAATGGAGTAAAGAAATATGTGATCTGTTCCATATTGACGAGTCGATTTGTCCTCCTTTAGTAGAATCCCACTCATTTGTCGGAACTATATTACCAGAGTTTGCAGACAAGGTTGGTTTATCCCAAAATACTAAAGTATTTGCTGGAGGAGCAGATAATGCGTGTGGGGCAGTTGGTGCCGGTATATTATCGACAAATTATCAATTATCAAGTATTGGAACATCAGGGGTCATTTTAGCGTATGAAGAATCAATTGATGAAAAAGCAGATGGTAAAGTTCATTTTTTTAATCATGCAAAATCGGATGCATTTTATTCGATGGGTGTTACATTATCTGCTGGTTTAAGCTTATCATGGTTTAAAAATAACTTTTTTAAAGATACATCATTTCCTAAAATGATTGATGGAATAAAAGATATTCCAATTGGCTCCGATGGACTACTGTTTGCTCCTTTTTTAGTTGGAGAACGAACACCATATTCAGACGCATTCATTCGTGGTAGTTTTATTGGGGTAAGTGCATTACATACCAAAACTCATTTTGTTCGAGCGGTAATGGAAGGAATTACTTTTTCATTAAACGAATCTATTCATCTTTTACGTGAAAAAGGCAAAGAAATTGGAACGATTGTTTCTATTGGTGGAGGAGCTAAAAATGATCTTTGGCTACAAATGCAGGCAGATATATTTCATACACGTGTTGTAAGTCTTAAAAGTGAACAGGGACCTGGACTAGGGGCTGCTCTTATTGCAGCTTACGGTTGTAAATGGTTTGCCACTTTGGAAGAAGGGGCAGAAAAATGTATTCAAATTAAATCAGAATTTCATCCAATTGAAGAAAATGTACAAAAGTATAAACAGTTATTCAATATATATCAAACAGTTTATGATCATACGAAAAAGATCAGCCATCAATTACTTGAATTTCGAGATAGCGAATAAGTTGCCCTTAGCAGATAAGAAAAAGAATATAACTCTTTTACTGTATAAGTGTAACTTTAGAAAGACTTAGCGATAAGCCAAGTTTTCTAATAATGAAAGTAAAAAATGTGGGGGGAGTAGGCATGGAAAATGAAATCGTTGTGGTTGGAAGTATTAATATGGATCTAGTCATGAATGTGAAGGAAAGACCAGCTGGTGGGGAGACGATGTTAGGCAAAGATTTCTTTACAAATCCAGGAGGTAAAGGAGCCAACCAAGCATATTGTGCAGCCAATGTCGGTGGCGAAATAACGATGCTTGGATGTGTGGGTGATGATTTATTTGGGGAAGAACTAGTACAAAATTTAAAAGATGCCGGTGTGAATACGACATACATACAAAAAATTGCAAATGAAACATCGGGAATTGCAATGATTACGGTGGATGAACATGGTGAAAACAGTATTATCGTTGCACAAGCGGCGAACAATCATGTAACTCCTGTCTATCTTGATGATCATTTGCATGTAATCGGGCAAGCGAAGGCTGTGCTAATTCAACTTGAAATTCCAATCGAATCAGTAGAAAAGAGTATTGAAATAGCCCATCGAAATGAAGTGCCTGTTTTTTTAGACCCTGCACCGGCACAGGTTTTGCCAGATCATTTGCTAGCACAAGTTGATTATATTTTGCCAAATGAAAAGGAATTGGAGCAACTTACAGATGTGAAAGTAATAAATAGAAAAAGTGCGATGGAAGCAAGTCAAATTCTTTTAGATAAAGGGGTAGAAACGGTCATTGCGAAATTAGGGGGCGATGGGCTCATTATTTGTCAAAAAGATCAAGCAGAATGGATACCCGGCATAAAAGTCGATGTTGCGGATACAACTGGGGCAGGTGACGCATTTGCAGGTGCTTTTATCACAAGTTTAGTAGCTGGAAAAGACTTGAAATCGAGTGCGGAATATGCAAATGTAGTAGGGGCTTTAACGGTGACAAAAAAAGGTGCACAATCAGCGATGCCGAACAAAGAGGAAGTTGAAAGTTTTATAAAGAGTTTAGCCAAGTAAAGAAACAAATGAAGGAGGGTGTATATGAAGAAAAAGAAAGTTATTTTTGATGTCGATACAGGAATCGATGATGCACTTGCGATTGCTTATGCAATAAAATCGAGATGCCTTGATATACTTGGGATGACGACATGTTTTGGCAATGTGACAGTAGAAGATGCAACTAGAAATACAGCATATGTTGTGCAGTTATTGGGGGAGGATCTACCTGTCTATCAAGGTTCTAGTGAGCCCCTCAATGGTGGAGAGTTATATTTAGAAGTGGCCCAACGAATTCATGGGATGGACGGATTAGGAAATTGTCTGCCCACCGTTGATGAAAGACGAGATTCGCCCCAAGTAGACGCCATACGTTTTATAATTGATTCTATTCAAAAATACCCAGATGACGTGACGCTTATTTTCGTCGGGCCACTGACCAATTTAGCAAAAGTAGTGGAGCTAGCACCTGAAGTGATCCCGCTCGTCAAGGAAGTCGTCATAATGGGTGGTGCTGTTACCGTACCAGGAAATGTTCGTCCACATGCGGAAGCAAATATTTACGCTGATCCCGATGCAGCAAAAATCGTTCTCCAATCAGGGCTGCCAATTACCCTTGTCGGACTTGATGTAACGATGGAAACATTGCTTCCGAGAGAGTATGTAACTGAATGGGAAAAAAGCGGTTCGGCTGTCTCCCAATTTTTTGCAAACATTACCGATTACTATATAAGTGCATATAAAAATTTTAAGCCTGGCATTCGGGGATGTAGTTTACATGATCCACTTGCAGTTGGCGTTGTATTAGATCCGACATTTGTTGATACGAAAACGATGACGATCAACGTAGATATAGAAGGAGAAGAAATTGGAAAAACGTATGAAGGGGAAAAAGCAGCCAATTATACAATTAACGTTTGTCTTGCAGTTGATGATGAACGGTTTTTGAAACACTTTTTAACGACGCTGGCATTTGAGCAATAAAAATGGAGTAACTGAAATGCGATATACAGGAAAATTGTTGAGTCGGATCGTCGGTATAATGCAGGTTTCATTAAAGATAATTTTATAAAAGGGTGCTGCAAGCGAAGCACTGGATTAAGGGACATACTCCACTAGAGATGTTTTTTTAAAAAAGCCACATTTGAAACTATTTACGAAAGAGGCGAAATTCGTTTTCTATGACTCTCATTCAAAAGTTGGCAGAAATGTGATCCATGTTCGTATGGAAAAGGGAAAAAATATAAGAAATGTTGTTTGGGGAAATAATTATGTTCTTAATCGAAGGTGGGTGGGAAGTTGTGAAGGAATCGGAAAAAGATCGTTCTTTTTCGAAGCAGGAGATTAAACTCGGGATATTATTATGGTTTCGCATGACACGATTTTATAATAAAAATATAAAAAGGACGAACAATCATTTAAAAAAGTGGGGTCTTACAGCAGCCCAATTTGATGTTATTTCAAATATTGGAAAAAGCGAACCGATAACACAACAGGAATTAGCAGAAAAACTTGTCGTTACAAAGGGGAATATTACACAATTATTAAGCAAGCTTGAAAAATTAGGACTCGTTAGGCGTGATAGAGAATGGAAAACGAACTATCTCTCGTTAACAGATAAAGGTGTAGCACTTTATGACGATGTTGTCTTGGAACAGCAACGTTTTCAAGCATGCCAATTTGGTCGTCTAAATGTAGAAGAACAGAAACAACTACTTCAATTACTGAAAAAAATTCAAGACTGAGCAGAGTAGTTGTTTTTTTATCAGTTTAGTTATAAACTGATATTGTTCAACAGTTAATGTTCAGGAGGGAAGAAATGAATAATAATCATATGATTTGTGATTTAGAAACAGGTGTTTGTGGGCCGAGTGGAGAGAGTGAAGTGGAAATGATTGATTTGAATGCAGTAACGGAAAAAAAGCTGACACTTTATTATGTGACAGATCCAATTTGTTCACATTGTTGGGCACTTGAACCCGTGCTTCGCCGTTTTGAAAAACAATATAGCCATTACTTTCATATGCAAACCGTTATGGGCGGATTATTGGAAAAATGGGAAGGATTTGCCGATGTGAAAAATGGTATTTCCGGTCCAGCAGATGTTGCTGGTCATTGGAGGGAAGTCGGTGAACATTCACGTATGCCAATTGATGGTTCTGTTTGGCTTCAAAATCCTATTTTCTCATCGTACCCACCGTCGCGTGTTTATAAAGTAATCCAGCAGGAGAACGATGAGTTAGCACATGTTTTTTTACGCCGAGTTCGGGAAGCGGTTTTTGCCTTTAATAGAAATATCGCTGAAGATGAAGTGCTCATTGAAATTGTGAATAATATCGGGTTAGATGGAGAGAAAATAGTAAAACAAGCGAATGAAGAAAGCAGTCAGGAGCTGTTAAATCAAGATTTTTCCTTAGCAAGAAGTCTTGGTGCAACAGGTTTTCCGACTATTATTATTGTAAATGAAGAAAATAAAGGGGTAAAAATTGTCGGAGCAAGACCGTTTGAATTTTATCTACAAGGTTTGCAGCAAGTATTAGAAATGGATGAACTACATGCTAAACAAAAACCATCCTTATCACAATTAATGGAAGAAGAAGGTCGATTATTTACGCGAGAAATAGAAGAGTTTTATCAAATTGAACAACAAGAAGTTTCGGCTTTTATCCAGAAAGAACTATTGACTGAACAATATGTAGAAAAGAAAATTCTTGGGGAAGTATATATTGAGAAGAAATAAAGATGATAGCTGAAAAATGGTGAAAGGAGAATACAAATGGCGTACATGATACAAGTAGATTTTAAAATGAATGGACCATTTGGCGATGAAATGGCAGATGCCTTTTCTGATTTAGCCAAAAGTATTAATGAAGAAGAAGGGTTTGTCTGGAAAATTTGGACGGAAAATGCCGAGACAAATGAAGCAGGTGGAATATATCTTTTTGAATCGAAAGAATCTGCTGAAAAGTATTTGGACATGCATAGAAAAAGGTTGGAAGGATTTGGAATTCCAGAAGTTAACGGCAAAATCTTTGGAATCAATACGAAACTAACCGAGATAAACAAAGGCCCTATAAAATCGTAATGAAAACTTGAAAGTAAACTTTAATACTTCCTAATTCGGTCATTCTGGGTTAGGATTTTTTTCGTTAGTGGACAAATAGGTAGAAAATGAATTTTTAAAAAAAGAAGCGTACAATAAGGTAGAATGGATTGATTGAAATTATTGGAAAGCAAACTATATGAAACGGTTTTTTCTCAAGGCTTACTAAAACTTCTCCCTTTATAAGCTGGATAAGTATCATCAAGTTTCGAATAAGTGTGACTGCTTATAGTAAATGTAATGAAAACACCATTCTAAACCAAGTCCTCTTCATGGAAAAATGAAAATATGAATATAGTAGTCTAGGATATCATTTTTTTTTGCTGAAAAAATGAATGAACATAACGGGATACAATAATAATAAGTCTGGATGATGAACATGTCTATTGGAAGAGAAAATAATAAAATAATCGCCTGGAGTGCTGTTATTATTTGGATGGCAATGATCTTTTTCTTGTCACATCAACCCGCAACATCGTCAGGTCAACTTAGCGCTAGTATTACAAATTTTCTTATTCAAACAATTACAGCTATTTTTCCGTTTGAAATTGAATCGACTAGTTTCCATTTTTTTATTAGAAAAGGTGCCCACTTTTTTGCCTATTTTGTATTAGGAGTGTTAGTAATACATGCATTAAAAAATAAATATATTTACCTCGCCATTGTTATTTGCGTCATGTATGCCATTTCAGATGAAGTGCATCAACTTTTTATAACAGGGAGAAGTGGAGAAGTTCGGGATGTACTTATTGATAGTATCGGCGCAACAATCGGAATTACTGTATATTATTTAATGTGCAAATTATTGAGGCGAAAGTGGGCTAGATCTTAGAAGTTATGTACTTGTCCTTTCGGGGTATAGTTATACAAAACCACTATATGAAAGTATGGAGGGACGTTAAAATGGCTGTAGCACATTTAGCAAAAGAAGTAGAAGATTATATGATAAAAATCCGCAGAGACATTCATATGTATCCGGAAGTTAGTATGGAGGAAAAGCGGACGATTAAATTAGTAACTAAGGAACTGGAAACAATGGGGATTCACTATGAAGTTATTCCATATGGCGGTGTAATTGGCCTCATTGAAGGGGAGAAGCACGGAAAATCTATTATATTAAGAAGTGATTTAGATGCATTGCCAATGAAAGAATCGGGCAAAAATATGAAATTTCCTAAGAAGGTAGTTTCAAAGAAAAACCACGCAGCTCATATGTGTGGGCATGACGCACATATTGCCATGCTTTTAGGAACAGCAAAAATTTTATCTACCCATAAAAACATGTTAAAAGGTCGGGTCATTCTTGCTTTTGAACAAGGAGAAGAAGATAGTAAAGGAATTTATCGTATGATCAAAAGATTGGTCGATATTGGTGCAGACGGTGTATGGGGGATTCATGTGAAGAATGATATACCTACTGGAAAAATATCTGTTGATCCTGGTCCAAGAATGGCTGGAATGTTACCATTTCATGTTTTGATTGAGGGAGAAAGTGGTCATGGATCAAGACCAGATTTAGCAATTTCTCCTATTGATTGTTTTAACGATTTTTATAATGACCTTCAAGCAATGAGACTAAGAAAATTAAACCCATTTGAAGCGATAACGTACTCAATTGGAAGCATCCATTCTGGACATTCTGCAAATGTCATACCAGATACACTCACTTTCAGTGGTACAGCAAGGTTTCTCCATAAGGAACAAGGTCAACAAGCCGTTGAAGAATTTACTCGTTTACTTGCAGCGGCCACTAAGAAACACCATTGCGCGTATGAGCTTCTAGACAACCTATTTCCAATCAATCTATTTGTCTATAATGATGAAAAATGTTCAGAAATTGCAAAGAATTCCATTCGAACAGCACTAGGTGAAAATGTACTTACTCCTTACTATGCTTGGATGGCGTCTGAACCATTTGCTTTTTATCAAAAGTATTTTCCTGGAGTTTTTGCCTTTGTTGGAATTAAAAATAAAGAAAAAGGAACAGGAGCAGAACACCATAATGCACATTTTGATATTGATGAAGGTGCACTTACATATGGGGTTGCAGCTACTGTTCAATATACAGTTGATTTTTTACAATTTGAAGGTAACATCCCTTACGATAAAGAAGCTAGGGGGGTAACCCAATTATTCCACGACTTGCATTTTAATATTGATGATCCAAATGAGTAAAAGATAGTTTGGCTATGGAAAATGTAAAAATACGTCCTAAAAAGCTGGTTCCATAAATGAATCAGCTTTTTGCTGTTATCAACTGGTATCGCTCAAATCTTTAGTAGTCGGGGTACACGCTGAATAATTTTGGTTTCCGCTGAATCTTTTTGGTACGCGCTGAATAATTTTGGTTTCCGCTGCATCTTCTTGGTCCGTGCTGAATAATTTTGTTTCCCGCTGAATCTTTTTGGTACGCGCTGAATAATTTTGTTTCCCGCTGAATCCATGCTAATTCACGCTGAACTCATTTGTTTGCCATGACATGTTCCTCGTTATGAGCAAAGTAAATTTTATGTCTTTAGGTGTTTTCCGCATTCAAAAATCAAACAAAGATCATGTCTTCCTAGCTTTTAAATAATAGAAAAATAGAATCAAAATAAGTTATACTATGGAAGATGAATGACAAGGAGGACATAGCAATGAAATTTATACATAAAAAAGTATTATTTGTTCTAAGTGTGTTTATATTAACAAGTCTTCTAATAGGCTGTCAGTCCGGGCCTAAAAAGAATGAAGCCGATGAACAAATAACAGAAAATAATGATATGGAAAAACCCGAGCCTACTGGAATAAAGCCAATTGTGACAATGACTATGGAGAATGGGGGAGTTGTCCAAATGGAATTATATCCCGATATTGCGCCAAATACAGTAAATAACTTTATTTCACTTGTGGAAGCTGGATTTTATGATGGATTAATTTTTCATCGAGTCATTCCTAATTTCATGATCCAAGGGGGCGATCCAGAGGGAAATGGGACAGGCGGGCCAGGGTATTCTATTAAGGGTGAATTCAGCGAGAACAATTTTGAAAATAATTTAGAGCATGATACAGGCGTTCTTTCCATGGCTCGTTCCCAGCACCATGATTCGGCAGGTTCACAATTTTTTATTATGACAGATCCAGCACCACATCTTGACGGTAAATACGCCGCATTTGGTAAAGTGATCGACGGGATGGATGTCGTTGATGCGATTGCCACAAGTGAAACAAAACAAGAAAAACCCATTGAAGATCAAGTAATTGAGTCGATGACAATAGATCTAAAAGGCTATGAAGCAAAAGAGCCTGAAGTGCAATAACAGCATATAAAAACTCCAATCCAATATACGATGGTTGGAGATTTTTCTTTAGATTACTGTCTTACTCCGTTTTGAAACGGTGGATAGAGTATATTAACTCTTAATCTCCCAATCTATCCCTGACAATCCAACCTTTTGTAACATCTCATTCGTACGTGAGAAAGGCTTACTTCCAAAAAATCCTCGATATGCAGATAATGGACTAGGATGTGGCGATTTGATGATGGAATGTTTGGTTGTATCAATTAACGCTTGTTTACTTTGGGCTGCACTTCCCCACAAAATATAAACGACTGGATGTTCCTTTTCGTTTAACGTTTCAATGACGCGGTCGGTAAAGTTTTCCCACCCTTTGCCACGATGAGAATGTGCTTGTCCTCTTCGGACTGTTAAGACTGTGTTTAATAAAAGTACCCCTTGTTTTGTCCAATCAACTAAGCAGCCATGTGTTGGAGGAGCATAACCTAAATCATTATGTAATTCGGTGAAAATATTTACTAAAGAAGGCGGCTGTTTGACTCCTTGTTGTACAGAAAAACTGAGACCATGTGCCTGGTTTGGTCCATGGTAAGGATCTTGCCCTAGAATGACTACTTTTACATTAGAGAAAGGGGTGAAGTGAAGTGCATTAAAAATATCATTCATATGCGGGTAAATTGTTTTCGTCCGATATTCCTCTTTTAAAAATTCTCTAAGTCTCACATAATATGTTTTGGTAAATTCATCCGCTAGTTTTGGTGCCCAATCGTTTTTTAAAATTTGTTTTGTCATTTTATCATCCAATCTTTATTGATGTATGATGAATTTGCATATTTTTTAAATGCATTTGTTTTTAGTATAGCTTGAAGTTAAAAGGTTTGAAAGAGAAATATATTCATCTAAATATAGATGTAGACTATTAAACAGTTTTACGGAAAATAGTATCTAATCGTATGTTAAAGTGTTTTCTAGTAATGATTCGAACTTCATGATGCCATAAATGCTGTAAGCTCATTCAGATGGATGATAGGAATTTGAGGCACTTATTTGAAGGACCTAAAGTGGAGCGTTTCTCCTACTGGAACTTCCCCCTTTAGTATAGATGTGTGTCGAATTTTAGGATAAAAATCGTTACTTAAGTCGATATTCCTATACGAAAAGTATAATAACTTTCTTCCTAAGTTGTACTTTTTGATAATTCTTATTTTTATTAAACTATTATAATATGATGAATAATCATTTGGGTGTAGGCAGGACTTGCTAAAAATCACGCCATGATGAAATATGAATCACGGAGGTAAAAATATGTTATCAAAAATTGCAGATCGTTTTTCAAAAATTGTTCAACGATATTTGCCAGATGCATTAGTTATTGCTGTTCTTATGACTGTAATCGTTTTAGCGATTGCCCTTCTAATGAATCCTACCGAACCAGGAATGATTTTTAAATCGTGGGGAGATGGGTTTTGGGCATATTTAGCTTTTACGATGCAGATGGTTTTATTATTAATGACTGGAATGACGTTAGCATCTGTTCCATTTATTAATAGGGGACTCGCTAAAATAGCGCATCTCGCTAACAAACCGTGGAAAGCTTATTTGATCACTTTCCTCGTTTCCGCTAGTGCCTATTATATAAACTGGGGATTAGCTGTCGTAGTAGGGGCCATTATTGCAAGGGAAATCGGGAAAAGAAATAAAAATACCCATTTTCCATTATTAGTAGCATGTGCATATTCGGCTACTGTGCTTTTTCCGGGTGGCATTTCTAGTTCTATTGGGCTGACGGTTGCGACAGAAGGGCATTTTTTAGAAGATGTCATGGGAGTCATTCCGACATCAGAAACAATTTTTGATCCAGCGACAATCATTATTTTTCTATCATTAGTCGTAACCATGTCGATCTTTATTATTTTTATGATACCAAAAGAAAAGATCATTGCGTATCAACCAAAAGAAAAACCGAATGAGGCATCTTCTACAAGTGAAGTACCAAAAGGTCCATTAACTCCAGCATTCAAATTAGAGCATACACCGATTCTTGGTATGCTAATTGGGACAGTAGGGATTATTTATACGGTCATATCGTTTACGGGCGGACGTGATCTCGATTTAGATATTATAAATATTTTCTTCTTATCTTTAGGGTTATTTTTTCACCGTTCATTAGGTCAGTTTGCACGGGCATTTACGGATGTGGCAAAATCTATTTCACCTATTATTTTACAGTTCCCTTTTTACGCGGGAATTATCGCATTATTAGGCAGTTCAGGATTGGGTCAATTCATTGTTGATGGGATGATTTCAGTTGCCACACCGGAAACATTTAATCTTTTTACCTATTGGGTGGCAGGTTTTGTCAATATTTTAGCACCTTCTGGAGGCGGCCAATGGGCATTACAGGGGCCTTTACAAATTCCAGCGGCGATTGAACTTGGAGTCGATCCTGCCAAGACGGCAATGGCGATTGCCTGGGGTGATGGTTGGACTAACTTGATCCAACCTTTCTGGGCATTACCGATTTTATCTGTTGTTGGGCTTCATATTCGAGATATTATGGGTTACTGTATCCTGCTAAGTACGTTGGTAGGTGTAGTAACAAGTATTTTAATTTTCTTTTTATACTAATCGTCGTTTTACATCAAGGAGATGAGTTTTCCATCGTCTCCTTTTGCTTTTTTAAAAAAGTGATAGTCGCACTTTTCACACTTACCTTCCTTGTCTGGAAATCGCATTTGATTTCACACAAAAATGAGCCTACCTATGTTAATTCTGATATAAAGAACGATTCTCAAAGCAAATACACACTCCCTATTACATCATTGTACAAACAGACAACAAAAGTTAAAATAGTACGTATTACGTTTGCTAAAAAGTTAGGAGGAACGATAGCTATGTAAAATAGATTGAGAGGAAAAAGAAATCATTTGTACACAATGTATAAAAAGAATTCTAACATTATAATGATTTGGATAATGAAATCGCTATCATTTTCTTGTTACTATGTACTTACTTATAAAAAATGTTAGAAAACTTTGTTAATCGCTAAGCCTTTAATGGCGAAAGCTTTAGTTACACTTATGCAGTAAGATAGTTTTATCTATCTTATCTGCTAAAAAAAGAAAAAAGGATGTATGCTATGAGTCAGTTTATGGATAGTTTGCTTTCAACAGTAAGTGGTTTTTCACAAGCCGCTTTAGTGACATTACAACTAACAATCGTATCATTAATAATTGCAAGCTTTATTGGGCTAATTGTAGCTTTAATGAAACTATCGAATACGAAACCATTAAATTGGATTGCTAATATTTATATTGGAATAATTCGGGGAACACCTCTCATTGTACAAATAATGTGGCTCTATTTTGGTATTACTCAAATTGTTGTATTATCGGCATTTTGGGCGGGGTCTATTGCACTAGCTATCCACAGTGGAGCATACATTGCAGAAATATTTAGAGGAGCGATCCAATCGATCGACAAAGGCCAAATGGAAGCGGCCGAATCACTTGGTATGACGAAAAGACAAGCAATGTTTCGAATTATCTTTCCACAAGCATTTAAGCGTTCCATTCCTCCATTGGGTAACCAATTTATCATTGGGTTAAAAGACTCTTCCCTTGTGGCATTTATTGGTATTACGGAAATTTTCAACCTTTCTATGAGTCAAGCGGCTGCTACATTTAGACAACTAGAGTTTTATACAATTGCGGGAGTATATTATTTAATATTAGTCGTAATCTTTACCATTATTGTCAATAAGATTGAAAAACGACTTGACACGGGGAGGGCATAAACGTGATCAAAGTGAAGAATTTGCATAAATATTTTAAAGATTTACACGTATTAAAAGGGATTGACCTTGAGGTTAAGAGTAATGAAGTAGTTGTCATGATTGGAGCAAGTGGTTCTGGAAAAAGCACATTACTTCGGTGTCTAAATTTTTTAGAAATGAAGGATAAGGGGGAAATCTGGTTTGAAGATAAAGAAATAGATCCGGACAAAGTAAAGTTGAACAAAGTAAGAGAAGATATTGGCATGGTGTTTCAGCATTTCAATTTATTTCCACATAAAACGGTCATCGAAAATATTATTGAAGCACCAACCATTGTTCGCAAAATACCAAAAGAGGAAGCAACGGCGAAAGGGATGGAATTGCTGGAAAAAGTAGGACTTGCAGATAAGGCGCAAGTTTACCCAGAAAAACTATCTGGGGGACAGAAACAGCGGGTAGCCATCGCAAGAGCGTTAGCAATGAATCCACGAGTCATGTTATTTGATGAACCTACATCAGCACTTGATCCTGAATTAGTAGGGGAAGTATTACAAGTAATGAAACAGTTGGCTGAAGATGGAATGACGATGGTGGTTGTAACACATGAAATGGGTTTTGCCCGCGAAGTGGCTGATCGAGTTGTATTTTTGGAAAGTGGAGTAATCGCAGAAGAAAATACACCAGAGGAATTTTTTACGAATCCACAAAATGAAAAAGCGAAACAATTTTTACGTAATGTTTTATAACATGAGTCAATGTCATCAATGCAAATTCCAAGGATAAATCCGAACATGACAAATGGAAGAAATCTTAATATTCTTTTATTGTAATTAGGGTTTACTGAATAAAAAGAAATTCCATCTACATCGATAGTTTGTACCGTTTTTCTCGATATAAAGTGCAAGGGTATTGACTGTTTTACCAAAAAATCTTTGCACATGCAATGAACTACTCTAGTTGTCTGGAGCGAAAGTGACTGACTCCAGCGGGAAAAGCAACAGAGGAACGCAGACTAAGAACGCCAGGTCCTTATGTCTTCGTCTAGGCTAGTACATCCTGTACGTCGGAAGACCCCGGAGGAAGTGGTTTTCTTCCGAGGAAGGTTAAGTACGCGACGTCCTGGGACTGGGACTGCGCTAAATGCTCGTCCCATCGAAAAGCTTTGTCGCAACACCTGGGACTGCGATTACTCGTCCCACCGTAAAGATTTGCACTAGCACGTCCTGCGACTGCGATTACTCGTCGCAATAAACATTGTGCGTCGGAGGGCTGAGGCCGTGCCCGCTAAAAAGCACTGTACATTTCGCGGAAGACAACGGTAAGATGAAACACAATTTAGTTGTTCAGCAGACCCTAATTAACACCTAGAGTGGAAATCAATAACTAATTTTTGTTGTTCGGATTTTAACTTAAATATTGAATGATGAAATTGATTCACATCTATATAAATTTTGAGGAGGAAATAAAATGAGAAAGTTTCTTTTAACGACATTACTAGGTATTTTACTTCTAATTGTTGCTGCATGTGGTGCTGATGGCGGTGATAGTGAAGAGGTTGCAGGAGATTCAAGTGGAGATGGCGGTGACGGTGGTGATTTTACATTTGCATCAAGCGGTTTATATCCACCATTCAACTACAGTGATAATGATAAATTAGTAGGGTTTGATATTGAAATAGGAACAGCACTTGCAGAAGAAATGGGGATGAATCCTGACCCGGTTACAAATCCATGGCAAACGATCATCGCAGCATTAAACTCAGATAAATTTGATGCCATTATTGGTAGTATGGCAATTACAGATGAAAGATTAGAAGAAGTGAACTTCACTGAGCCTTATTACGAGTCAGGTGCTCAAGTATTTGTGGCAGAAGATAATAATGACGTCACGTCGATTGATGACTTGAATGGTGCTAAAATTGGTGTGGTTGTTTCAAGTACATTTGAAGAAAATGCGAAGGAATATACGGATGAAGTCATTACGTATGATAGTGATGTAACCGCATTACAAGATTTATTAGTAAAAGGACGCCTAGATGCTGTCATAACTGATCAACTCGTTGGTATGTATGCAATCAATGAAAATAATTTAGCAATTAAACAAGTAGATGAGCCTATTTATTTAGATCAGATGGGAATTGCAATTAAAAAAGAGGATGAAGAACTACTTGATAAGGTAAATGAAGCATTACAAACGATCAAAGAAAATGGAACATACGCTGAAATTAGTGAAAAATACTTTGGAGCAGATATATCTGGAGAGTAAAAGGGAAAAAAGAGCCGTCATGGCTCTTTTTTATTACATCCGTACAATCGGTATGAAGGAGCCATTTTTCATAAAGTACTGCTCACCCTTTGGATAAACCACTGAAAAAAGTTCTTTACCTGGAGTTCGTCATGGAAATACTCGCTACCTCTTCAATTCCCTTGCTCATTTTTTTCTAATAGAGTGGCTAATTTATACGCCATCACCCCAAGTTGTAACTTTAATAAATCATCCGTCCCTTTTAAATCTAATCCTGTACGTTGCTCAATCTGGTTGAGTCGATATCTTAGCGTATGACGGTGAATAAATAGTTTTTCAGCAGATTGTTGAATACTTTGATTGTTTTTAAAATACACTTCGATCGTTTCGATTAGATCAATCTCTTTATCTGATTCTTTTAGTAAACCACTAATATTTTCTTCATAAATTGCTGTTAAATTGATGCCGGTTCGCTTCATTTCTAAAAGTAAATCATACATTCCTAAGTCGTGATAATGAATGATAGAAGTTTTCGGATTAACTAATTCACCTAATTGAACCGCATATTGTGCTTCCCGACCGCTTTTTCCTAAATGATCAACCAAATCATAATCTCTGCCAATCCCTATCATTAATTCAATTTTTGGAAAATAAAAGTTCCATTCTTTCCACAAATCATTTGCCAGGCTTGCACAATGATTATATGTAGCTTCTTTTGTCTCCCCAACTACATTCGTTAAAAAGATAATGGAATGTAATTTTGTTTGGATAATATGTTGCTTGTTTTTTTGGATAAGCATCTGTTCCGTCATATGGTACAGCCTGTCCATAATATTCATATCGATCTTTTTTAGATCCTTAAAGGTAAGGTGAAAAACAGCTTGATTTAAGGAAAGATCATAATTTAGTTTGAGCGCTTGATCTTTGATAATTCGTTCATTTAAATAATTTTTACTAAAAATATCTTCTAATAAATTACTTTGAATTCGCAGTTGTGTTTCTTCCACTGCCTGTTTTTTTAAAAACTCCATTGCATAAATGGTAGTTGCTCGCTCAATTGCTAGGTCATCAAGCTCTTGCCATTGATCTCGTTTTTTTGCTAAAATAATCCAACCGAAACAAGATTGTTTAGCAATAATAGGATAGATAGTAAAAATGTAATGTTCAACCGTTAAATTCACTTTTGATTCTTTATCTAAACTAGTTAATAGATGTTTAGAAAGATCTATTCTTTCTTCATTGACAGAAATGAATGTTTGCTGGAATTCAACAGACATATGATGGTTATGAAAATCTTTCCAATACATGATCTCATAGAATTCATTGTAAATAACAATTTTTGAGGAAGTTAATTGGGCAAGTCTTGCGGTTACTTCCATTAAACTTTGATCATTTAAAATTAAATCTGTTAATTCACGGTGAATCTTTTCGGATTGCTCCAGTAAGTGCATTTGTTTATTGACAATCTGTTCTAGAATTGCTTTTGTAATCTTTGAAAAATTAATATCTGTCGGGATTTCAATTAACGGCAAATCGTTTTTATTAGCTAAATCGATTAAACTTTCAGGGATTTTTTCCATGTAAAAACTAGTATAAATGGCAACACCAGATAATAATTTTGATTTAAATAAATTATGAAAGACTTCCATTCTTTCTTCATCTTCTAGCAATTCAAATCCAGTCGTAATTAAAAATTCCCCTTCTTGTAACCGACCAAAATCTTCTAATATTTCCACAATCGTTACCCATTTTATATTGTTTTCAATCCCCTTAAACCCTGCTACTAAATTTGTTTGTTTCATGATTGGTAGTTGTAAGGCATTTTTTACACTAATAGCTATTTGAATCAACCTCCATGCTCTTCTTATACATGATGTACAATAAAATCCATTCATTTTTAATGTTTAGTCGAATAGATAGAAGTAATTGTGTCCGATATAATTTTATTATACAGAAAAATAATGCTAGTAGTCTATATCATAACATAGTAACCGTTTACTTGAATTAAAAATTTTCATGTTTTTGAGGTGGAAAAGGATGACACGAACATATTTAATTAAACCGATTCTAGATCATACATATCCTTTGATTACACATGGTAAAGGGATTTATTTATATGATGATCAAGGTAAGAAATATATTGACGGATCTTCTGGAGCTGTAACTGCAAGTATTGGACACGGTGTACAAGAAATTATTAATGCAATGAAAGAACAATCTGAAAAAGTTTCCTTTGTTTATCGCTCGCAATTTTCAACAGAAGTCGCTGAACAATTAGCGAAAAAGATGAGTGACATAGCATCTGGAGATTTAAATTGGTCTTTTTTTGTCAACAGTGGTTCTGAAGCAACAGAAACAGCGATGAAAATTGCGATTCAATATTGGCAAGAAAAAGGAATGAAAACAAAAACAAAAATTATTTCACGGTGGATGAGTTACCATGGAATTACGATGGGTGCCTTATCGATGTCAGGACATATTGATCGGCGTAAATGGTTTGAAACGACATTGAAAAAGTATCCAGCGGTTTCTCCTCCTTATTATTATCGAGATACTCATGGTCGAAGTGTTGAACAATGTGATGAGATGTATGCGAAAGAATTTGAAAAAGAGATTTTACGGGTAGGAAAAGATAATATTGCAGCATTTATCGCAGAACCAATCATTGGGGCTGCAGGTGGAGCATTGACCCCTTCTGATCAATACTTTAAGAAAATGAAAGCACTTTGTGATCAGTATGATATTTTATTTATTGCGGATGAAGTAATGACAGGTGTTGGCAGAACAGGGAAGATGTTTGCGATGGAACATTTTGATGTCGTACCAGATATTATGGCGACAGGAAAAGGGATGAGTGCAGGCTACACGCCAATTGCAGCGACTGTTGTTAGTGAAAAGGTAATGGAGCCGATTTTAAACGGATCAAATTTAATTATGAGTGGGCATACATTCAGTGCAAATCCACAGTCAGCAGCAACTGCACTTGCTGTCATCGAATATATTGAAAATAATAGACTTGTAGAAAAGTCAGCAGAACAAGGAGCATATTTACGAGAAAGGCTTGAACAACTTGCCGGAAAAAGTGCCATCATTGGGAATATACGTGGAAAAGGTTTATTTGTCGGTATTGAATTTGTACAAAATAAAGAAACGAAACAACCTTTCGCACGGACCGATCAGGTTGTAAGTAAAATCGTTACGACTAATTTTCAAGAAGGACTACTCGTCTATCCAGCAAACGCTGGAGTGGATGGAGTAAATGGAGATGCAGTGATACTTGCCCCGCCACTTATCATAACGAAAACGGAGATAGATGAATTAGTCGATCGATTTGCACGGAGTCTTGCAAAAGTAGAACATAACCTAATGGGAAAGGAGTTGATTCAATGACAAAGGTAAAAGCTGTCCATGATGCGGTTTCGCGGATAGAAAATGGTACGACGGTTATGTATGGTGGATTTGGCGGAATCGGCAATCCACCAACGATCATTAAAACCATATTAGAAAAAGGCATACGCGACTTAACGTTGATCGGAAATGATGCAGGATTTCCACATGTCGGAATCGGGCAATTAATTACTGAAAAAAGAGCGAAAAAATTAATCGCCTCTCACATCGGGTCAAATCCGAATGCAGGAAAATTAATGCATGATGGGGAGCTTGAAATCGAATTTTCTCCGCAAGGTACATTAGTGGAACGAATGCGTGCGGGAGGTTCAGGGCTCGGTGGAATTTTAGTAGATATTGGGATTGATGGTCTTGTCGCTGAAAATAAACAAAAAGTGGATGTCGATGGGAAAACATATTTACTTGAAACACCTTTAATAGCGGATATAGCAATCGTTTTTGCAAAAAAAGCAGATACATACGGAAATTTAATTTTTGATAAAAGTGCTCGAAATACAAATCCATTAGTTGCGATGGCAGGAAATTTAACGATCGTTGAAGCGGAAGAAATTGTTCCTATCGGTGAACTTGATCCAGAAGAAATTGTCACACCTGGTGCATTCGTCGATATTGTCGTAAAAAGTGAAGGAGTGAACTGGAAATGGGTGTGGGAATAAGCGTACGTGATATGATCGCAAAACGAGCGGCAGAGGAAATTGAAGATGGAATGGTCGTCAACCTTGGAATTGGGATGCCTACTTTAGTTGCGAATCATCTTCCAGCACACATCAATGTCATGTTTCATGCTGAAAATGGTGTATTAGGAACAGGACCTACACCTGTAAAAGGGGAAGAGGATGAGAATCTTTGTAATGCTGGTGGCCTTCCGATTACAGTCGTTCCAGGTGCTTCCTATTTTGATAGTACGTATGCCTTTAGTATTATCCGGCGTGGCTTATTAGATGTAACAATATTAGGTGCATTTGAAGTGAGTGAAAAAGGGGATCTTGCTAATTGGATCGTTCCGAAAAAGATTGTCTCAGGAATGGGTGGTGCGATCGAACTTGCCCAAAAAGCGAAAAAAGTAATCGTCTTAATGAATCATGTCGATAAAAAAGGCAATCCAAAAATTGTCTCTGAATGTACATTACCACTTACAGCAAAACGATGTGTCGATGTCATTATTACGGATATGGCAGTGATTGAAGTGTCACAAGAAGGGCTACATTTAATCGAAGTAATGGAACCTTTTACAGTGGAACAAGTAGTAAAATCAACGGAAGCAAAGTTAATCATTGCAGAACATTTAACATAGTTTGGAGGTATCTTTATGCAGGATGCTGTCATTGTAGCAGGAGTAAGAACAGCAGTTGGAGCATTTGGGAAAACATTGAAAAATGTCGAGGCGAAAGAACTCGGAAGACAAGTACTTGAACAATTAATGGATAAGACGAATTTTCCAAAAAGTGCAGTAGAAGAAGTGATTTTCGGACATGGCTATGTACATGGTGGTGGATTAAACTCAGCACGTATCGCCTCACAACAAGCAGGATTTTCAGAAGAAACACCTGCATATGTCGTCATTAAGGCGTGTGGCTCCAGCTTGAAGGCGATTACGAATGCAACTGCCTCCATTCAAACTGGGCAAAATGATGTAATCGTTGTCGGTGGAACAGAAAGCATGAGTAATGTCCCTTATATCGTGAAAAATCGCTGGGGAACAAAGTTCGGAAATATTGAAATGGAAGATGTGTTAATGGCTGATGGGTTAACTTGTTCGCTTGGTAATGAACATATGGGTGTTACAGCTGAGCGTTTAGCCGAAAACTATCATATATCTCGTGAAGAACAAGATGATTTCGCTTATAACAGCCATATAAAAGCAGCAAAGGCAATGGCAGATGAAAAATTTCAAGATGAAATGGTGCCGATTGAAGTAAAAAGTCGCAAAGGAAACGTTACCTTTACAAAAGATGAAAGCGTAAAGAATCCAATTGATCGCGACAAATTAGCCACCTTAAAACCAGTATTCAAAAAAGGTGGTATGGTGACAGCTGGAAATGCTTGTCCGATGAATGACGGGGCAGCTGCACTATTAATGATGTCAAAAGAACGGGCAGAAAAAGAAGGACTCAATCCACTCGTAAAAGTAAAAGCATATGCAAGTGCTGGAGTACATCATTCCGTCATGGGAGTTGGACCAGTTCCGGCCACGAAAAAAGCGCTTGAAAAAGCGGGATTATCACTTGATGATATTGGTTTAATTGAGCTCAATGAAGCCTTCGCCGCTCAAGCACTTGCCGTCATCAAAGAACTTCATTTAGATGAAAGTAAAGTAAATGTAAATGGTGGTGCCATTGCCCTTGGTCACCCAGTAGGTGCAACAGGTGCAAAGCTTTCCGTTACACTGATCCATGAAATGATTCGATCAAAAACGAAATACGGGCTTGTAACGATGTGTATGGCTGGTGGCATGGGGATTACTGTCATTTATGAAAATATGACTCTATGAAAGAAAGGAGTTTGATTACGTGTCTATAAAGGATAAATTAAACGATTGGATTCAGAATAATGAGCAGAGATATATTGATTTTTTACAAAAATTAGTCCAACAACCAAGTACCCAAGGAAATGAAAAAGGAGTTCAACAATTAGTTGCGAACTTTTTACATGAATTAGGACTAAAAGTCGAGATGTGGGATTTAGATGGTGATAGATTAAAAAAGCATCCATACTTCTATTCAAATCGAGAAACTTTTGAAAGCAGTCCAAATGTTGTCGGGGTTTTAAAGGGGACTGGTGGCGGTAAATCGATCATTTTAAATGGACATGTCGATGTTGTTCCTGAAGGGGATCACAAGCAGTGGGATCATGGTCCTTATAGCGGAAAAGTGATCGACGGAAAGATGTTTGGGCGTGGAGCCACAGACATGAAAGGCGGAAACATTGCTTTATTAATGGCGATTGAAGCAATACAGGCGCTTCATATTCGTTTAAAAGGGGACGTTATTTTTCAAAGCGTTGTTGAAGAAGAAAGTGGTGGAGCTGGGACATTAGATACCATTTTACAAGGATATAAAGCAGATGCCGCCATTATTCCTGAACCAACGAATATGAAAATTTTTCCAAAACAGCAAGGATCTAAGTGGTTTAGAATAATTGTGACAGGTCGCACTGCACATGGGGGAACACCATATTTAGGTGTAAGTGCGATTGACAAAGCGTTTATCGTGAACGAACATGTCAAGGAATTGGAAAAAACAAGAAATGACCGCATTACTGATCCGCTTTATGATACGATTCCAGTCCCGGTGCCAATTAATATCGGCAGTATGAATGGGGGAGATTGGCCTTCATCTGTACCGGATGTCGTCCAGTTGGAAGGACGAATTGGTATTGCACCTGGTGAAACGATGGAAGAGGTTCAACAGGAGATGGAAGACTGGATAAAAACGTTGTCGGAAATAGATCCTTGGTTTCAGGAACATCCAGTAAAAGTCGAATGGTTTGGAGCGCGCTGGGTTCCTGGTGAGATTGAAACAGATCATCCATTCGTAGCATCATTAGTGAATAATTTTGTAAGTGTAATGGGTGAAAAACCGACACTTGTAGCTTCTCCCTGGGGGACAGATGGTGGATTACTGTCGCAAGTTGCGGAAACCCCTACCGTCGTTTTCGGTCCAGGTATAACCGATTTAGCCCATTTTCCAAATGAAGCGATCGAACTGGAGAAGATATTTGAAGCAGCAAAAATTATTGCTGCGACGATTGTGGAGTGGTGTGAAGAGGATTAGAGGTATGTAATTCTGAAAAAAATGAAAATAACTTTGACTAAATAAAAAGGCACATAAGCATTATAGCCATAGAAAAATCCGAACTATATTCAAATTTATTCAATGAAAATTTGTTTATAAGTTCGGATTTTTCATTTAACTACTTTGGTACACGATGTTGCCCATTAGAACTAAACTGCAGTAACAGCTTGGATTCGCCATATAACGCCGCAGATCCGCCATATAAGAGCGACCATTCGCCATATAACGTCGTAACTCCGCCATATCAAAGTGAACATTCGCCATATAATTGCGAAGGGTAGTCCTGATCAAACGATAAATTCGATAAAACTGCCTTTAAAGTTTATGGATAGCGAAACTACCGATTATTTAACTTTCTTTACTGTAAATCCAATTTTTTTGTTGTAGTTCAATGCAGGAATGATAAAATAAAAAGTGGGATGATGGTTATTTCGATATGAACAAAAGACGGTTCGTACATGTTAAAAAATATAAAAAGGGGAATGGACGATGATTATAGTAACAACGAATGAAATTGCCAATCAAAATATTGTCGAAGTAAAAGGACTTGTACAAGGAAGTACAGTTAAGGCGAAACATGTTGGACGTGATATTGGTGCCAGCTTCAAAACGTTAGTCGGTGGTGAAATTAGAGGATATTCTGATCTTATGAAAGAAGCAAGAACTGAAGCCTTGGGTAGAATGGTCAAAGAAGCAGAGAACCTTGGAGCGAACGCGATTGTTGGCATGCGCTACCAAACAGCTCAAGTGATGGCAGGTGCTGCCGAAGTAATTGCATATGGAACGGCAGTAATAATTGAGTAAAAAGATCTCCACCAGTTTACATTGACTCGTAAATGGTGGAGATTTTTTGGCTTTTTTGCAAAAATTCAAATACTAAAACCCGCTTTCGCTCATGACGAGCATTAACATCCCATGTTAGTGCAACCTAAAAGTATATAAATCCCTTTTTAGTAAAAATTATAGTGAGTGAAAGGAATGATTATAAATATGAGTGATAAACCAGTTATTTTACTAAATATTGATTCATTAATGCCCAATCCCCTTGAAATTGCGATACAAACAGGGCGGGCACCCGCATTACAATTTTTAATGGAAAAAGGAAGTTATTATCCAAACATGGTGAGTTCATTTCCGACGATGTCCGTTACCATTGATAGTAGTTTGTTAACAGGAACATATGCGAATAAACATCAGGTCCCAGGGTTAACATGGTTTGATGATAAAGAGAAAAAGATTGTCAATTATGGAACTGGTTTTACTGAAACGTTTCGCCTTGGGATGCGAAAAACCATTCATCAAATGCTTTATGATTTAAATCACAAGCATTTAAGTAATGAAGTAACAACGATTTATGAAGAGTTGGCCAAAAAAGGAATCAGTTCGGCATCTATTAATACGTTTGTTTATCGTGGTAATACACCCCAAAAAATGAAAGTTCCACGCCTTTTTCAAACCTTAACAACATTTAAAGACGGAAAATGGACGGCAGAAGCACCACCTATTATATCGTTAGGAGCCTTTTCAAAAATCCGCTCCAGGAGCTTTACATATCAAATTGCAGCCGGAAACTATAAATATACGGCGAAAGAACTTCGTCATCTTATTCGAAAACGGCATCTCCCTAAATTTACATTATGCACCTTTCAAGATTTAGATGCACGTATTCATTTAAAAGGGCCGATGGATATGAAAGGGATTAGTAAAATAGATAAAGAAATCCAAAAAATCTTAAATATGTTTTCAACCTGGGAAAAAGCGATCGATGAAGTGGTATGGTTAGTGATGGGGGATAATGGCCATGCTCCAATGCGTCATAAGTATAAAGAGGCAATCATTGACTTGCGAAAAGTGTTAAAAGATTATAAAGTTGCAAAAATCGAGCGTCCTATTCGTCGGAAAGATCAACTTGTTTTTTGTGTCAATCAGCGAATGGCTTATATTTATTTGTTAGATGAAGCGATATCATTTGAACAGATCATCAAACAATTAAGGCAAGATGATCGCATAGACATTATTGCATGGAAAGGAAAAGATGGGGTTAATGTTACTTCAGGGTCAAAAAAAGGATTTTTACGTTATGATCGAGGATGTGCGATTACGGATGTATATGAGCAACACTGGAATATAGAAGGAGATCTTGATTTATTAGATTTAGATATAACAGAAGGAAATAAGATCTCTTTTGATGATTATCCAGATGTATTGGCTAGACTCCATGGTGCACTACATTCTCATACTGGTCGCTTTCTCGTTGTAAATGCCAAACCGGGTTATGATTTTAAAGCACAGCATACGCCTCCTCATTTTCGCGCAGCACACGGATCTTTACATAAACAAGAATCACTCGTACCACTTATCATTGCTGGGACAGTAGAGGCACCAATATATCCTCGGATAATCAATTTAAAAGAGTTTATTTTACGGATCATTCATTAAGCAAGTTCTTGAAATGATTCGATCTCTAATGCTTCTTCATATTCTAATAAGAGGTTATTAAATATAGTATCCCAACTTTGTGCTTGGGCATGTATTTTGCCATTTTCACCCATTATTTTTCTCGTTTGTTCACGACCTAATAAACTAGTAATAGCATGAACAAATTCTGTTATATCCTTTTCGGTGCATAAAATACCAGTTATTCCATTTTGAATAATTGTTTTTACACCACCAGCATTGGCACCAATAACAGGAGTACCACAAGCTAATGACTCTAATACGACATTCCCAAATGTTTCAGATGGGGACGGGAAGACGAATACATCAGATGCTGCATAAATGTTTGCAAGATTTATTCCTTCAACAAATCCGGTTAAAGTCATATTAGGAGGTGCCATTTTTCCAAGATCTTTTTTTAATGGTCCATCACCAACAATAAGCCAATGTACATCGTTTTTTATATTGTTCGGTAGCATGTTCGCTATTTCAGGTAAAAGTAAAACATCTTTTTCCATGGCGATTCTTCCGACGTACGTTAAAATGTATTTCTCTTCAATCTGATATACATTTCTTACTGTTTGTTCATCATAATGAGGATGAAAAATAGTGCGATCAATCCCTCGTGGCCAAATAGATAAATTAGAAAAACCCCTACTTTTTAAGCGATTCAATGTATCAGACGACGGTACAAATACCTTTCTAAATGGATGGTGAAACCAACGCATATATTTCCAAAGCATTTCAGATAAAAAATGTAATTCATAATACGTTAAATATTTATCAAAATCAGTATGATAGGAGCCTACAACAGGAATGGCTAGTTTTTTAGCGAGATGTAGACCACTCAGTCCCATATTAAAAGGGGTGGCCACATGGATAATATCTGGATTAAATCGTTGGATTTCATCGCGTAGTTGGAGCAAATTTGGTAAGGCAACCCGACATTCAGGGTATAGGAAAAAGGGGAAACTAGTAATGCTATGAACATGTGTTGTAAAGATATTCTTGTTTGAACTTTTCGGTGCAAATACTCGATATTCGATCTTATTTTCTTCTAAATAATCGGTAAAACGTTTTAACGTTCTTGCTACCCCATTCACTTCAGGAATAAAAGTATCTGTAAAAATAGCAATTTTCATGTTGGACCTCCATTAAATAGTCATGATTTCATTAAACCAAACTTACGAGAAAACATACGGAAAAAACTGTTTCATCATTAAAAAGGAGAATAAACCCATTGAACTTCCTAATACTATTCCTGCTAAGACATCAGATGGATAATGTAGACCAAGATACATACGGGATATTCCAACAGTAAAACCGAGTGGCATTAAAACGATCATGAATGCCGGCATAAAGAGTCCAAATGGGACGATGACTGAAAAAATTGCTGTTGTATGACCAGATGGAAAAGAGTGATCTTTTAAAGGGTTATCTGTCACATTAATTTTTTCAAGTACTAAATAAGGTCTTCTTCGTGGGTACATTTTTTTTAGAGCCGCCACAGGAATATGACTTACTGCTAAAGAAATTGCACCAGCAAAAGCTGTAAGTTGAACGGCTTGCGTTCCAAATACCATCATGAGTAACAATGTTGATATAGTAAATGTTGCTCCACCACAATGTGTTATGGTACGAAAGAAAGTGTTCCAGTATTTTCTGTCAAAATATTGATTAACGTTGCGGAACAATTGACATTCCATTTCGTAAAACGACTTCTTTATTCGCTCCATTTACTTCTCTCCTTCTTTTTCTTCTTACACTTCTCATTTTAAATTATCATTGTAAAAGGAATGCAAATTTGATGATAAGAGTATGTAAAATTAAATCCGCTGAAGATTATTATTAGGCTTAGTTCTAATTATTTGATAAGTTCCAACAATCACTCGTTTGTAGAATTTTTATGAAAGCTATTAAGTTGTATATTTTTCTCGTTTAAAAGGCTTTACTAGATAAAAACATCGTCCAAGCTTTGGCAAGGAGAATAGTACAGATGAAAACAAAGAGAAGATTTATTACAATATATAGACGGATCATTATTAGAAATACGACCGATCATCGCGCCGAATATCAAAGAGTTGGTTTTTTCTATCCAGAGGTTGCTATGTATATGAAAAATCGACAATTAATATTAGATGGGTTCTTTATCCGTCATCATTCATTCCGCGTACGGATCGATGATGCCCAGCATTATTTATCGGGATATTTTCATCATCAAATTCCTGAGTTAAAAAGTAGTCCAATCATGAGGATTATGCAAGCAAATGTCTTTTTTAAGAGTTACGGAGGAAATCATGTTAAAAATAGATCAATCAATTACAAGGAAGTATATACCACATTTTGTCTGGACACATATAAGTACTATTAATGTAAGTGAAGTGAAAACATGGATTATTTCTTTAACTTTCATTTGGCTGAATGTATTTTGTGTATTACCTGTTGTTGGAAATACGTTTGTAAAAAGTTATTTTTTAGCGGTAATTATTCCGATTGCCATACTTAATATATGGGGTTTGGCGATTCTTTTCCGGAATTTTTACTCTGTTCAAATGGAGACTATTTATTTTATTGCCGCAAATGGTTTAGTAGGTTTATATTGTCACTTTATCGTTGCGCAGAAAATTGCTTATGCTGATGCTGGAGCGACATCTTATGCGTTTCTCATTATCTCCAGTCTTTTGTATGTAGGATTTATTATTTATTTTATTTATTATTATTATCGTCGTTTTTCGGATGTAAAGCGTGAAATGGAAAGTAAATTATTACATTTTTTAGGTGTTATACTGCTTTTTCTGCCGAGCAATGGGTATTCATTTTACCACTTTTACGTAAAAAATAATCCATTTGCAGAGTATATTACGGCGTTTATATGGTTGTTGCTCGGTATTTTCTTTATTTACATTGGAGTTCGTTTTTGTCATAAAATTCTGTTTATCAAAGCAAACTCTAATCTGTTTCGTTATCAACAACCGAGTAAAAAAGAATTAAAACAAGCGTTGGCAAAAGGAAAGAACATAATAGTACGTTAATTTTTTTAAATTAGTAGGCCCCTATCATAAGGGGTTTTTCGTTCTTCCCCTAAGAACATACATAGAGATAAAGGGAGAAAGAATGAAAAAGTTACATAAGTTGGTTAAGATACAACTTTCTTTGACATTTTTGATTAAATAAATTAATTTGTTAATTAAATATATTTACTTTTTAATGAAAATAAATTAATTATAATGATTATACTATTGATTATATTTATATTTTGTTATATACTTTATTTAGAAAGAGGGGATTTACCATGTCATATCCAGTTTTACATGCTTGCCCAGTTTGTCATCATACATTACATGTAAAAAAATTAGCGTGTTCACATTGTCAAACATCAATCGAAAATGATTTTACGTTATCAAAATTTACATCTCTTACATTAGAGCAGATGAATTTTGTGGAAGTGTTTCTTGTCAGCAGAGGAAATATCAAGGAAGTGGAAAAGGCTCTTGGTATTTCTTATCCGACTGTTCGGGGCAAGTTAAATGAAATTATTGCGATACTGGGACATGATAAACAAACAGAAGATGAAACAAGTGTAAGTAAATCACAAGTAATCAACATGTTGGAAAATGATGAAATTTCTACTCAAGAAGCAATTGAATTACTAAAAAATAAGAAAGGATGATCAATATGAAGGATGAAATTGCAAAAATTATTGTGATGGTTCAAGAGGGGAAAATTGATTCGGAGGAGGCAGGGGAATTAATTCAAGCATTAAAGGAGGATTCATCACCAGCATCTTCCAGTGGAAGTTATTTAGGAAAAATGTTAAAAATTCGCGTGAAATCAGATACACAAGAAAATGTAAGAGTAAATATTCCGGTTCGATTTGTCCGATTTCTTCTTAAAATGGGTCATGGAATCGCAGCAAATATTCCAGAAGCAAAGGAATATGTAAAAGATATTGATGTTGATCTCATTATGCATGCAATCGATCAAGAAATGGAAGGAAAAATTGTCGACATCGAATCCGATGACGGTGAAACAGTTGCCATTTATATTGAATAATTCAGAAAAACCATCTAATCAAAATAATAACGCCGAGACTTTGTCTAGGCGTTATTTTGATTAATATGTTCCACAGACTTATAACATGTTCGACAGACGGGTAAATATTTTTCATTGCCACCAATTTCAATTTGTGCTCCTTCATAGACAGGATAGCCTTCCTCATCAAAACGTAGCACCATCGTCGCTTTTTTGTGACAAAACCAGCATTCCGTCTTTAATTCCTTAATATTATCTGCGTAAATAAGCAAACTTTCAGATCCTTCAAATAGATTGTTAAAGGAATCATTTTTTAGTCCGTAACACATAACGGTTATATGATAGTCATCTGCTAGATCAGTAAGTTCGATTACTTGTTTTTTATTTAAAAATTGTGCCTCATCAATTAAGACAGAAGTTGGTCTCGTCTCCATTGATAGGACAAGATCTTTCATATCGGTATGAACATCAAATGTGTACGCATCCATTTCAAAACCTGCTCGACTCCAGATCTTCCCTGATTCGTATCGGTTATCTAATTTGGAAGTGATTGCAACCACTTTTTTTCCTTGTACTTCGTAATTATATGCCACTTTAATAATTTCCATACTTTTTCCTGCTGCCATTGTTGAATAATAGAAAAATAATTTTGCCATCGTAAGCCTCCGAACGTAAACAAAAAATATCCCATGCTTACATATTATATCAAACCGAAATGAAATTACTAGAAATAAAGCGATCATTTTTTACGAAAATAAAAGAAAGTAGAGGCCGGGGCAAAAGTGTTTTCAACAAAGAAAAACCCGAACAATTGTAGCTGCATATAACCCGCTCTGGAAATATACTACGCTTTTACCACAGGGCATAAAAGCGACATCTGTTCAACCTGCGCTATCGCTTGTTTTCACAGTGTCTCCTTTACCGCGGGCGGCTGGTGAGCCTCCGACACACAATGTTTTCGATGGGACGAACGAAGTGCAGTCCCAGGAGGTGACCGCTTTTAGCCGACCAGGAGTCTACGTATATTTCCTCCGCTAAGGTAATACATTGTTCGTCTTTAGATTTGGTCGTTTTAGTTATGTCCCAGCCCCTTTGAACGGATAGATAGCAAATGATTAATTAATCCAATTCCATCATTTCAACAAATCGCTTATGGTTAGATACTTTTTCTAATAGTGGATCTTCATATGCCCAATCTATAATAGAAGGTTCTAAATCAATCGCTTGTTCCAATACATTTAACCCTTCTTTTGTTTTATCTAGATTAATTAGAGCGATCGCTTTTCCGTAAAATATATATCCATCATCTGGATATTGCTCAGCTAGATGCTCATACACTTCTAGCGATTCTGCCATTTCGTCTATATAAGAGAGAAATACTCCTTTGTAATTTAGTGCATCATAATCTTCTCCTTCGGATGATGCAATAATTTGATCCAAGTATTCGATGGCTGACTCATACTCTTCAAGCTCTTCATGAATATGAACGAAATACCAAAAAGCGTCAATGTCATCCGGTACCTTCTCTAAATACTTTGTAAAAGATTCTTTCGCTTCGTCGTATTCGTTAAGAAAATAAAGGGATGCACCTTGACCATAAAAGCTGATTGGCTCTTCGGGTTCGAGATCAAGCGCAAGTTCAAAATAAGTCAAAGATTCCTCATAACGATCTAAATTAAGTAGAGCATTTCCCATATTAATAAATTCTTCAGGAGCATCAGGTTTTAAATCGATTGCTTTTTTCGCTTGATCAATTGCTTCTTCAAATCTACCAAGTTCATTGTATGCAACGGATTTATTATTATATATACTATCGATTTTTTCATCGAATTGTAATGCTTGATCTAATACGTCAAGAGCTTTTTCATACTCTTTAAGTTCGATATAAATTAACCCTTTTTCATTTAATAAGTATGGATCTTTCGGATACCTTTTTAATCGTTTATTCACATGCTCTAAAGCCTCATGATAATTTCCTTCATTGTAATATTCTTCTGCATAAAAGCCAGTTGAAAATAAGGGGTCTTCTTTTAAAAAATAGCTACAACCTGATAAAATCATTATAAAAGCAAACATACTTACAAACATTTTTTTCATTTTTTTGGGTAACTCCTTTTCATTCATGCACAAAATCTCCTACTATACTATACTAATCAAAACAAAATAGACGAAAAAAAGATAGTGTCAAAGTACATAAGACAAAAGTAGTGTATCATAATTTCTACTAGAAAGGTATTTTTGTTTTTAAAGAGGACAAAAAAGGGTAAAGTGTTTGTATTGTTTCATTATTCATCAAAAATTGTACAGAGGTGATGTAGATGGTAGAATGGATCGACCAAATTAACTGGTATCAGTTATTTGTTAACTGGGGAATCATTATAGTGAAGGTAATTGTTTTATTTTTTATTTATTTAGTGGTCAAAGCGATTGGAAAAAAGGCAATTGTCAAAGCGTTTGATCGGAAAAATACCAATGATCAGCTTTCGCCAGGGAGGAGAAAAACACTTCAATCAATCTCCAATAATATTTTGGCTTATTCCTTATTATTTATATTTGTTGGTATTTTATTCGATTTATTCGGTGTTGATATTAAAATGCTCATTGCTGGAGCTGGGATTGTAGGGCTTGCTATTGGATTTGGAGCCCAAGGTCTAGTTAGTGATGTAGTGACTGGATTTTTTATTTTATTAGAAAAGCAGATAGATGTTGGCGATTATGTGACTGTCGCAACCTATGATGGCATTATTGAGGATGTCGGATTAAGAACAACCCAATTAAGAGGATTTGATGGAACACTCTACTTTATTCCGAATCGTGAAATTGCAAGTGTTAGTAACCACTCTAGAGGAAATATGCGTGCACTTGTTGATATTTCGATACCTTACGAAAATGACATTGATGAAGCAATGAAAGTGATGCAAGATGCATGTAATAAATTAGCAGCTAGTGAAGGAACCATCTTAGAAGGACCTGATGTTGTTGGTGTACAGGCGGTTGATTCAGCTGAAGTCGTTATTCGTGTCATTTGTAAAACGAAAAATATGGAACAATGGTCAGTGGAAAGGAAACTCCGTAAATTGCTAAAAGAAGTACTTGAAAAAAAGGAGAAGGAATAGACTAATAATTTCTGATGCTTGCACATATAAAACAGATAGCACTAATCTAGTTGCTAGCTGTTTTTTTAATGCGTAGTACCTCCTCAATTTAAACAAATTACTCTGACTGTCTCATTTTTTCCTTGCATTTCATAATAAACATACAAATGAAGGAAGGTGATTCCGACCTACTTCCAATTCGAATATTTATCCTAGTTTGTCCTAGCCCTTCACAAATATAAAATGGGTGTCCATTGATTCGATATAGTAGTACATCTTTTTTTTGTTTTTGTACCAGCAGATAATAGGAATAGGACATTTCTTCCTTTATTTTTTCCATCGTTATTTCTACCGAAATTAAAATAGAATGTGTCCACCATCCACCTAACAAAAAGACAGTATTTATCTATAACCAAATCTGCCCCCTTTCCATTCGTACGATTTTATTATTAATTTAAAAGAGAGTAACTATGGAAGGTAAATTTGGTCTTTAGAATGAAATCGTTAGGTTAAAACTTAAAAAGCATATGGATATGTTTAATGATTGTATAGAGCATAAGAAGCCATTGCAACTTAGCAAGATCATTAACATTAGGAGGGACAACTTATAAAGCAACGTCTGTTTGAGGTGTTTATCTTATTTGATATACACTATTTCATAAATACGCATGATTATGTAAAGCTTCCTTTCGTTGAGGGAGTTTTTTACATGTATTTCATCTTGAATTTACTTTAATTCAATAATTGTAAAGTATTGTAAATGGTAAGGAGAGTGATGGATGTTGAGGCGGAAAGAAAGGACGGAAATTCTCATTCAATATGATTCTTGTTTAGCAGCACAGTTTGCAGCTGAAATTACGGATCGATACGATTGTTTTGAAATTATTGCACCACATTACGGCCTGACGATGATGAAAATGAGGGAATCTGCACAAAATAGTTTGTTTTATATTGGTGAAGTTCTCGTGACAGAATGCAAAATAGAAATTGAAAGTCATATCGGTATTGGTATAGTAGTCGGCATGAAAAATGAGCTAGCGAAACATCTAGCGATCATTGATGCTGCATATGAAGCAAATCTCCCTGAAACAGTCAATTGGAAAGAACCATTACACATCGCGCAAGAAAAAATAAATGAAACGAAAGTAAAAAAACAAGCATTATTTTTGGATACAAAGGTAAATTTCGACACGATGGAAGTGTAAATAACTCGTTATTTGGAGGATATGATGACTTTAGAGCAAGTACATTTTACTCAACATGTATACCGTAAATTATTGGACTCGATGTCTCGACCGGGTGACATTACTACCTTAACAGATGGAGAAAATCGATTCATACAATCATTTAACTGTTATCTTTCAACATCATCTTTACTGTTGACCCTATTAGATCAAGATGTTACTTATCATCTTATATCTGAAGATTCAATTAATATTTCGACTAAAATTACTGCTTATACATTAGCAAACCATGTACCTGCCAAAGAGGCGGACTTTATTATTGTCCTTGCTAACGGCGATCAAGCTAAGATGGAACATGCGTTAAAAAAATGTAAAGTTGGTACATTAAGAGATCCACATTTATCAGCGACTTGGATTTTCGAAGCAGATCGATTTTCTAGAGATGAGTTAACCTTATCGGGGCCAGGAATAAAGACAGAAGCAACGATACAACTTCAAGTACCCAACATTTTTTGGGATCTTCGAGAGGAACGGAATAAAGAATTTCCACTAGGAATAGATTGTGTTTTTACAAATAATCGAAATGAAATTACATGCATACCTAGAACGACAATGGTTGAAAGAGTGGGGATCAAATAATGGCATATGTAGCTGTAAAAGGTGGAACCAAAGCGATAGAAGCTTCGCTCAATCTTTTAAACTATGAGCGAATAAAAGCTGGAAAAATAATTGAGGTTGAAACAATCATGACCACGATGCGTAGTCTAGTAGATCAAGTCATGTCTGAAAGTAGTTTATATTCTCCATTTTTAGCGGCACTAGCCATTAAGCAAGCAGAAGGAAGTATGGAAGAAGCGGTATTTCTTTTGCGTGCACATCGATCTACAATGCCTAGACTTTATCATAGTGAAGTAATCGATACGAAGGATATGTTCATGGAACGCCGCATATCTGCTAGTTTTAAAGATATTCCTGGTGGGCAAGTTTTAGGAGCAACGACAGATTATAAACACCGTTTACTTGATTTTGATTTAGTCGATGAATCATTCATTGAAAATGAAAAATGGTTGAATACATTTAAAGAAGCTTTACCAGTAATAGAGAATGAAAAACAACTCATTCATTATCCGAAAGTAGTTAGTTACTTACGAGCGGAAGGGCTATTTCCGACATATGAACTAAATAATAAAAATCCAATAGATATTACGAAAGAAAATATTCAGTTTCCAATTGAAAGAAGTGCCCGTTTGCAAATATTAACTCGTGGGCAAACAGGGGCAGTGACGTCTTTAGGTTATGCATCTTTGCGGGGATACGGTGCGATACACCCTACTGTTGGCGAAGTTCGTTATGGGAAAGTGCCAATCCATGTTCATGTACCGACAGAAACATCAACTGATATAGAGGATCAATATTATATTGGCGAAATTAATCTTACGGAAGTTGAGTCGTTCGTGCCTATTACAGCTAAAGATAAAGACGGGGTCGATGAATTACAATTCGAAATCGGGTATGGGGCATGTTTTGGCAAAAATGAAACGAAAGCAATTGCAATGAGCATTTTAGACCAATGTTTGGAACATCCGGAAGTAGCTTTTCCAACCCATGACGAAGAGTATGTGCTACTACATATTGATACTGTTGAATCAACAGGGTTCATTTCGCATTTAAAATTACCACATTATGTGACGTTTCAATCTAAGCTAGATGCGATACGAAATGTGAAAAAGGAGAAAGCCAGTGATGAAGCTAACTAAACATTTTGCCTACTTTGATGAAGGAGCAAAAAAGGAAATAAGAAGAGCGACTTTAAAAGCAGTCGCTATACCTGGGTATCAAGTCCCTTTTGCTTCACGGGAAGTACCGATTGGCCGAGGGTGGGGTACCGGAGGATTACAAATCACTTTATCATTAATTGGAAAAAAGGATGTACTAAAAGTAATTGATCAAGGCTCTGATGAATCAGTGAATGCAGTTAGTATCAAAAAACTCGTTCAATCAACAACTGGAGTGGGATGTACAGATCAAACGAGTGCAGCAACGATTATTCAGTCACGTCACCGTATCCCAGAAGTCCCATTAACGAAGGAGCAAGTTATTGTGCTGCAAGTACCAGAGCCAGAACCTTTACGAAGTATAGAAAAAAGCGAACATAAAACGAAAACGTTGCACGCGGAAGAAGATTATAGTGGTGCATGGCTGCAATTATTCGAACAAATTATGATGTTTGGAAGGACAACGACTAATGCAAACCATCCAGTTATCGTTAATGACCGTTATGTCATGGCACCAAGTCCAATTCCCCGTTTTGATAATGAAAAACTGCATCAATCAGAAGCATTAATTTTACTTGGTGCTGGACGGGAAAAGAAAATTTACGCAGTACCGCCATACACGAGTGTAAGATCGCTTGCTTTTGATGATTATGCATTTTTAGTCGAAAATTTTAAGGGGAAAACATGTCGCTTATGTGGTGCGGAAGATGTTTTTTTAGATGAACTAGTGAATGAAACAACGAAAGAAACGGAATACCAGTGTAATGATACAAGTTATTGTCTGGAACGATTAAACAACGAAACGACAGAAGAGGTGGGAGAGTATGTTTGAACAACCGCTTCTACAAGTGAAAAATGTAACAAAAAAATATGGTGCCGGCTGTCAAAAATGCATGTCCTACTGTTCTACTAAACTAATTAAAAATTATTGCTCTACATGTCGAACGGTCTATGCATGTCGCAACGTTTCATTTGATTTATATACTGGAGAAATTCTCGGTATTGTTGGTGAAAGTGGTAGCGGGAAATCAACTTTAATGCAATGTTTATATTTTGACGTTGAACCTTCATCAGGGATCATGTATTTTGATCATCCTGGGCTGAAAGAGAAAAATTTATTCCATTTATCTGCACAGCAAAAAAGACTTATCCGTCATAAAAAATTTGGCATGGTCTATCAAAATCCGATCCATGGATTGAAAATGCACTATTCAGCCATTAGTAATATTGGCGAAAAACTAATCGCAGCTGGAGACCGAAACGTCGCCAAAATGGAAAGCATCGGCAATATGCTACTCAGGGAAGTAGAAATTCCAGTATTTCGTTCCAAAGAAAAGCCACTTCATTTCTCAGGTGGTATGCAACAGCGAGTACAAATAGCGAAAGCATTATCGAATAATCCACCGATTTTATTTTTGGATGAAATAACGACAGGACTTGATTTATCTGTACAAGCAAATGTTTTAGATTTAATTAAAAATATCCAAATGGAATACGGGGTTAGTATGATCGTCGTCTCCCATGATTTAGCTGTCATTCGAATGCTCGCTGATCGAACATTAGTGATGTTAGACGGTGAAGTAATTGAAGAAGGATTAACAGATCAAATATTAGAAGACCCGCAACATCTATATACCCAGCAATTAGTTTATTCATTAATTTAACTGTCATACAGGAGGTTTCGCACGATGTACATTATCCATAATGGTCTCATTGTAACGGAAGAAGGAATAGTAGATGATCAGGCGATCGTAACGGAAGGAAGCTATATTCATTCTATTATCCCGGCTACCCAAATGAAAGAATACCCAGAAGCAAAATTGATTAATGCCCAAGGTGGTTATGTGACCCCAGGGTTTATCGATATTCATTCCGATTATATTGAAACGATCGCATCACCTCGCCCAACGAGTATGATGGATTTTAATATTAGCTTACGAGAAGCAGAGAAAATTCTTGTTAACAACGGGATAACGACGATGTTTCATTCTTTGTCCCTTCATAAGGAAGATGTGTTTACCCAAAACCCGATGCGTACCCCGGAAAATGTCCAACAAATGGTCGAAATGATTCATGAAACGAGTGATGAACTTCATTTAATTCGTCACCGACTACATGCTCGTTTTGAAATCGATCATACATTTGGAGTCGATCAATTAATTGACAATATTGAACAAAATAAAGTGCATTTATTATCTTTTATGGATCATACACCAGGCCAAGGACAATACCGAAATTTACAAAAATACTATGAAAACTTACGAGGCTATCGTGGAGCTACATACGATGAAGTGCAAACGATCATTCTTGAAAAACAAACGGCTGAAACGATTTCTTTTAAAGATATTCAAAGGATAACAAAACTAGCTACTGAAAAACAGATAGCTGTTGCATCTCATGATGATGATAATATTGAAAAACTTCATTTAGTTCGATCGTTTGGTACGACAATAAGTGAATTTCCAATTACGCTTGAGGTGGCTAGAGAAGCGAAAAAGTTAGGTTTATATACGATTGTCGGTGCACCAAATGTATTATTAGGTAAATCTCATTCGGGAAACTTATCGGCAATTGAAGCAATTGAACAAGGTTGTGCAGATATTTTATGTAGTGACTATTATCCAGTTGCCTTATTACATGCAGTATTCCATCTCCATGAGAAATATGGCTATGATTTGCACGATATGTTTCAAATGGTGACAATCAATCCTGCAAAAGCAGTTAAAATGGATCACGAAATTGGTTCGATCAAAGAAGGAAAAAAAGCAGATCTACTCATTATTGAAAAAATGAATGATGGATATCCGATGCTGACAACAACGATGGTGGATGGTGTCATTATCACGGAAACGAATTATCGTATTTAAAAGTAAAGGAGCTAAAAAAGTGGCTATTTTACAAGTGAAACAGTTGAGTAAGTCTTTTCAGATTCACCATTTACAAAAAAAGATGCAAGCAGTAAAAAATATTCATTTTTCGTTACATAAAGGCGAATTTATCGGGATTGTTGGAAAAAGTGGTAGTGGAAAATCGACGATCTTAAAAAGTATTTATCGAACCTATTTACCTGAAGAGGGAGAAATCTTGTACGAATCAGCCCGTTTTGGTTGTTTAGATTTAGCAAAAGCAACCGCAAGGCAAATCATTTATTTACGAAAACATGAGATTGGCTATGTGTCCCAGTTTTTAAATGTGATGCCCCGAATTACCTCACGCCAGCTCGTCGAAAATGCATTACTGGAAGTCGATTACCCAATTGAATTAGCAAAAGATCGTGCTGAGGAGACATTACGTCATTTTGATCTTGATGAGGCATTATGGGATGCATACCCGAATACTTTCTCAGGCGGAGAAAAATTACGGCTTAATATTTCCATTGCAACGGTAAAGAAACCAAGATTACTATTACTAGATGAACCGACAGCAAGTTTAGATGCGATCTCTAAAGAAAAAGTGCGACAAATCATTGAAAAGTTAAAGCGACAAGGAACAACTTTAGTCGGAATTTTTCATGACTTAGCATTTATGGAAGGACTTTGTGATAAAGTTTTTGAAATGGAAGCCCAACAAACGAATACATTCGTAAAGGATCGTGTATGAGATGGCGGCTGATCTTCATGTTCACAGTTACTATTCTGATGGATTTCATTCAATGGAAGACGTTGTTTTAAGGGCTAAAAGAAAAGGAGTAACAGAAATTAGTTTTGTTGACCATGATTGTGTGACAAATCGTGTACAAGCAAAACTTTTGAGCGAAAAATACAATATTGCCATTATCCCCGGCATTGAAATATCAGCTTATGATTTTAAACGAAATCGGAAAGTCCATATTTTAGGATATGGGTACGATGGAAGAGCCCAAAACATTCAAGATTTGTGTGAAATCATTTTAAAAAGAAGGCATGAACATTCGTTAAAACAAATTGAGCAAATTAAAGATGCTGCACATGACATTGATCTAGATGAAGTTTTGTCCTATGCGGCATATAGCGAAGTCATCTATAAACAACATATTATGCGTGCATTAATTGGCGCACCGTATAGCTCATCTTCCTACCAACAGTTATACAGATCCCTTTTTAAAGGAAATGGTGTGGCAGCTGGAGATATTACGTATGTCTGTGCCATTGAGGCAGTGGAGGCAATTGTCGCGGACGGTGGTCTTGCAGTACTGGCGCATCCTGGTCAACTAGATTCGTTTGACTTTGTTCCACAACTAGTTCAGCACGGTCTAAGAGGCATTGAACGAAACCACCATGACCATACAATGCATGATTTAAAACATACAGAGGAATTAGCAATTAAATACAATTTGATCATGACGGGTGGATCTGATTTTCACGGGTTATATGGGAAAGACATTGAGGTAGGGGAAATAAGAAGTCCTGAGTTATTAAGCGATAAAATTTAATTGCTTTGTACGTTTGCAACGCTTTGCTCTAGGAGGCTGAGACAAAACTAAAACGGCAATCTAAAGACGAACAATGCATAAAATGAGCGAAGTATATTTCCAGAGCGGGTTATATGTAGCTACCATTGGGATTTTTCTTTGGTGAAAACACTTTTGTCCCAGCCACCTAGAAAAATTCTCTGAAGCTGTTGTTTGTTCATTTAAGGGGGGGATGCTCATCGAATAATACGAGCTATGGAATTAGTAAATTTGTTCATAAATTTAAAATGATGAAGGAGCGTTTACATTAATGAAAAACAAATCGATTTTTCTTCTTGTACTAACCATTTTTTTAGTCATTTTAGCTGCATGTGGTGAAGGTGGAGCCGAAGAAAAGACAGATGCTTCAGGTTCGGATTCTGGTAGTAGTAATTCTGATGATGTGATTAATATCGTTTGGTATCCAAATGAGTCTGGAAACGATTTGAAAGCTTCAAGAGACGAAATAGGAGCAATTATTGAAGAGGCAACAGGAAAAACAGTCGAACATCAATTAACGACGGATTATGCGATTGCCATTGAAACGTTAGTGAATAATAATGCTGCTTTAGCTTTTATGGGTGCAGTTGGCTATATTGAAGCTAAAAATGGTAATGACTCCATTGAGCCTGTAGTAGTCCAATCAGGAGCATCGGGTACATTAGATGATGCCATTTACTACAGCTGGCTAGCAGTGGATGTAGATGCACAAGATGATTTTAAAATAGATGGAGAATTTTCACTTGATACGTTAGAAGATAAAAGAATGTCATTTGTTTCAAATAGTTCTACTTCAGGGTTTGTCGTACCTTCTTCCACTATTATTGACTATTTTGCAGATAGCTCGGATTATTCAGATTTAACTCCTGAAGATTTAATGGAAGGTGGATCTCTTTTTTCTCAAGTTTTATTTGGTAATTCCCACCAAGGATCGGCTGTAAATTTAATCAATGGCAATGCTGATGTTGCAGCATTTTGTGATGGTTGTGTTGAAAACTATGTGGAAGTAGCGGAAGGGGAAGAAAACACAGCAGGCGCTGTTTACCGTGTGATAGAAGGAGCGGCTGAGCCATTTAATACAGTTGAAGGAGAAGAGTTCATCCTAATGAGCGTGACACCAGTATTAAACGCACCGATTGCAGCTAATTTAGAAGTGATTGGAGAAGAAGATTTTAAGAAAGTACAAGAAGCACTTGCCTCTGATGATACAGCAAACAATGAAGGAATTTTCGTTCCTGAGGATTCAGAGGAAAAAGGGTTATTTTCTAAATCAGATCAAGAGAGGTTTGTTCCTGTAGAGGATGATTGGTTTAACCCAATCCGTGAGTTGTCTAACAAGTAAGATTGGTTGAGTCTACTTAATAAACAGAAATTCCATCTAAATCAATAGTTTTTACTCGTTTTTATCGTTATAAAGTGCAAGGTGATTTTTAGGGAGCCGTACGATAGCAATGCTAAGATAAAAATAACTAGAACATGTTTATGAAGGGTATTACCAAGATAAATTGGAGCAATACCGAACGTGATAGAAGTGTAAAGGGCTTGACTGTTTTACCAATAAACCTTTTGCACATCAATCCCATTGAAATGAACTACTCTAATTGTCTGGAGCGAAAGTGACTGACTCCTGCGGGAAAAGCACGAATCTGAAGACCCCGCAGGAAGTGATTTTCTTCCGAGGCGGGTTAAGTACGCGACGTCCATGGGACTCCGCTAAATGCTCGCCCCACCGGAAAGCACTGTCGCAACACCCGCACTAGCACGTCCTGTGCGTCGGAGGCTGAAGTCGTGCCCGCTAAAAAGCACTGTCACCTTTCGCGGAAGACAACGGTAGGATGATATGCAACTTAGTTGTTTAGTAGATTCTAACCAGATCTAGTGAATATGTATTAAATCATTAGAGTGTGCACTTGTTGCATACTCTAATCATTAAAAAAGGAGCCTAGAAAATGTCTTTATTAGAAATTAAACATCTCAATAAATCGTATGATAGCAAAACGAACGTGTTGAAAGATATTAATTTCGAAATTGAAAGCGGAGATTTAGTTTCAGTTATCGGCCCATCCGGGGCGGGAAAATCAACGTTATTAAGATGTATTAACCGAATGGTCAATTTTGATGACGGGAAAATTATTTTTGATGGGAAAGATACGACCCATTATAAAAAAAGAGAACTACGGAAATTGCGTACGGATATTGGTATGGTATTTCAACATTATAATTTAGTTCCGCGATTAACAGTGATTGAAAATGTGCTCCATGGACGTTTAGGTTATAAATCTACTATTCAAGGACTCCTAAGCATGTTTACTGAAGTTGAAAAAGAGAATGCTTTTTCTCTTCTTGATACGTTAGGCATTGTAGAGCATGCATATAAACGCTGTGACCAATTAAGTGGTGGACAGCAGCAACGGGTTGGAATTGCGCGCGCGTTAATTCAGAATCCTAAATTAATTTTATGTGATGAACCAATTGCATCTCTCGATCCGAATGCATCAAAAGTAATTATGACTTATTTAAAGCAAATTACGAGGGACATGAATATTACTTGTATCGTTAATTTACACCAGGTAGATGTTGCTCGCGAATACTCCGACCGGATTATTGCTCTTAATAAAGGCGCTGTCGTGTTTGACGGATCGCATTTGCAACTAACAGAAGAGCGAATGAATCATGTTTATGGAATGGAAACACGTGAATTAATAACAGTATAAGGGGTAATCGAAGTGAGTGAAAAAAAGTTTCGTCAAAAAAAATGGCAAACAACATTATTTTTTACCGTTATTATTGTCGTCACATTCATATCTTCATCTATCACTAAATTTAATTTTATTCATAGCATGACAACTTTTCCATCTGCATTTACGTGGATTTTCTCCAATTTAATGATTACAGAAGAAAGCTTTAAAAAGTTACCAACGATCCTTACAAAATTAAACGAAACGATCTTTATGGCGATCGCAGCATCAACTACCGCAGCTGCTTTATCCCTTTTTCTCGGTGTCATGGGATCGAAAACGACGAAAGTAAACAATGTTTTTAGTGTCATTGCTCGTGTGATTGCATCATTTTCAAGAAACATTCCCATCGTAGCTTGGGCACTAATTTTATTAATTTCGTTCGGTCAAAATTCACTTACTGGTTTTTTAGCTTTATTTATCGGTTCAGTTGGGTTTTTAACGAGAGCCTTTATCGAGTCGATTGATGAGGCAGATCAAAGTTCCGTTGAAGCATTGACCGCAACAGGGGCAACATATTTTCAAATTATAAGTAAAGCCGTTATACCACAAAGTTTACCTCAAATTATTAGTTGGACGTTGTTTATGATTGAGACAAATATTAGAAGTGCTACACTCGTTGGAATACTAACAGGTACCGGGATCGGTTATTCATTTGATTTATATTATAAATCAATGGATTATAATACGGTCGCATTAATCACTTTCACCATCGTTATTACGGTTATATTAATTGAGTTGATGTCAAACTACATTCGAAAGGTGATTATATAATGCAATATGATCTTGCTACACATATGAAACGAACGAGAACAGGAAAAATCAGTTTAAAATCAGGTGAAAAGTCTGAAAAGGTGATTCAACTGACGGTTCTTTCGTTTGTCGTTTTAACGATTGCAGCTTTTTTCTTTTTCGATTTTACTGGCTTTCAATTTAAAAAAGCGATAGTAGAAACAGCTCATAATTTAAAAGTAATGTTTTTTATGCCCAAATTAAGTCATTTTGGTTTTGGTGAAGCAATTTTTCAAGTAACCATTACATTAGGCTTGGCTGTTTTATCGACCATTCTAGGAGCATTAATCGCTTTTTTCTTAGCATTGCTCGCTGCGACAAATTTATCAAAGGAATGGATTTCACGCACTGTTCGCGTGATTGTTGCCTTTATACGTGCAGTACCTACAGTATTATGGGTACTTATTTTTGCCATATCTGCAGGTCTTGGTAGTGAAGCGGCAGTTGTTGGGATGTTGTTCCATTCCATTGCATATTTAGTAAAAGCATATTCTGAGGCGTTTGAGGAAGTCAGTCCAGGTATTATTGAATCATTACGTGCCACTGGATCGAGTTGGTGGCATATTGTCAAACATGGAATCGTTCCATCTACATCGACCTATATTATGTCTTGGACATTTTTGCGGTTTGAAATTAATTTCGGTGTTGCAGTCGCAATGGGTGCTGCAGCTGGAGCTGGTGGAATTGGTTTTGAACTATTCATGGCATCCGGGTTTTATTTCGATTTGCGCGAGGTTGGCTTTATCACTTATGCCATTTTACTCGTAGCAATTTTGTTAGAAATGTTATCGACTCGTTTAAAAAATCGTTATTTACCAAGCGAAAAATAAAGTTACTTCAAATAAAAAGTTATAAATGTTTAGCGAGACATCCAATAAAAGTTTGTTTAAAAGCCTTTCATGATAAAATGTGGAAGGTTTTTGCTTTTTTATTATTTGAATCAATTTCATCATTCAATATTTCAGTTAAAAAATCCGAACAACGGATTAGTGACTAGTTTCCACTCTAGAGATGGTCGCTGAATTGAACATGTATGAAATTTACTTATTTACATGATTGATGGATCTTTTGCAGATTAGTTGCTTGGGCTTTTACATGCAGTTGTCATCATGAATCTCCGTTTATTACAATCGATATTTTGACACGAATGGATTATCTTTTTCATAAAAGCGCCATGGGTAATGAACTGCATCACCAGTATTTCCAATACCAACCCTGGGACTAACAGCTATTTCTTTCCTACCTTCCCCTTGTGAAATAAAGAGCGGACGATCGAGTAAATGATGACCATAATATTGCATCGTGATCCCCAGTGCCTTTGTTAATTTGCCAGGACCATTCGTTAAGTTAACTTCTTTTACATGTGCTCCACGATTTAATCGCATTTGTTCCATCCCTAGTACAGGCTCAATTGCTCTAATCAATACGGCGTGGGGAGTTTCGATAGATCCTGCAACAACATTGAGTAATGTATGTGTATGCATTTGATATGTGTAAGCATATCCTGGCTTTTGGAACATAATTTCCGTGCGCTTTGTTCTTCGGTTTCTGAAACTATGAGCTGCCCTATCTTCGGGACCTTGATATGCCTCGGTTTCAACGATACGCCCAACGAGTAATCCAGTTTGTTGTTCGTGAACGATATAGTGACCAAGTAATTGTTGAGCAAGTTCCAATGTGTCTTTTTCAAAAAACGATTGATCAATTGGTTCATACATGAAAAATACCTCCCTTTTACATTAGGGTACCATGAAGTTGAAAAAAGAAACATTGACATTTATAAAAATAGTAAATATACTTAGTGTAAGTCTACTTTGTATAACAAGGTAGCATCTTTTTTTGAAAAAGTATCTTGTTATACAAGGTAGGTGGAAGAATGTCGATAAGAAGTCAGTTATTAAAAGGAATATTAGAGGGATGTATTTTATCCATGATTAAACGAGAAGCAACATATGGCTATGAACTTTCCCTCAAATTACAAGCATTTGGACTAACGAATATTAGTGAAGGATCGATTTATCCGATTTTACTACGATTACAAAAAGAAAATTTAGTGGAAGGTGAAATGAGGAAATCAGAAACTGGACCACGTCGAAAATATTATTATTTGACAGAAGAGGGGCTTAAGGCGCTAGAAGAATTTCAAGATCATTGGGAGGCGATCAAAAGTCCAGTCGACCGAATTATTAAAGGAGGTAAGGCGAGATGAAGGTGAAAGACATGATTCAATTAAACAATGTAAAAAGAGAACAACTGAATGAACCTAATTTAGCATATTACGAGGAGATGATGTTGTATATTCGCTTAAGTTCTTCTAAATCAGAGCAGCACACGGAAGAAATATTACTAGAGTTACTCGAGCATTTACTAGAGGCTCAGAAAGAAGGAAAAATTGCAGAAGAGGTATTTGGTAAAAATCCGAAAGCATATTGCCAGGAATTAATTGCGGAAATTCCTAGTGAAACAAGAAAAGAGCAAATAAAATTTGCAGGATACATTAGTTTGCTATTTTTAGCTATAGTAAGTTTTCTTAATGGTATCGTTGGATTTGGATTCCATTATTTTTTTCAGTTTGGAACTGGTCTAAGCACATTTCATCTTGGCTCTGGCATTGCGATTGTTTTAATTGATTTAAACATTCTTTATCTTTTTATTTTAGGAGCTTTAAAATGGTTAAAGTCCACCGCATTTAAACCAGATAAACAGAAAAATAAGTGGATAGAGTTTATTCAGATGTGGCTAGTATGTACACTATCGATTGGATTGTTTATGCTTGTTATTTACTTGATGCCCGAGTTTGGAAGGTCAGTCAGTATTCCAACAATTGCTTTTGCAGGAATTGGAGTTATTTTATATTTACTATCGCTATTAATAAAAAAATATCTCTAATGACATAATCATTATTCTCAACTTTCGTACCAATAAAATGAGTGCAAACAGTTCGCTTGGGTAAGGTTCGGGTGCTTCTAATTATATCTTTGACAACCATAATATAATTTAACCGATTTCCAATACTTCTCCTACTAAAAAGATTTGTTGTTACATATAAGAAATAAACTGCGAATTCGTGTATTGAACCCTGCATTATTCGCTGGAACTGCGCATTCTTGTATAGAACCCATTATTCGCTGGAACTGCGCATTGTTGTATAGAACCCTGCATTATTCGCTGGAACTGCGCATTGTTGTATAGAACCCTGCATTATTCGCTGGAACTGCGCATTCTTGTATAGAACTCTGCATTATTTGCTGGAACTGAGCATTCTCGTATTGAACTCTACATTATTCGCTGGAACTGCGCATTGTTGTATAGAACCCTGCATTATTCGCTGGAACTGCGCATTGTTGTATAGAACTCTGCATTATTCGCTGGAACTGCGCATTCTTGTATAGAACTCTGCATTATTCGCTGGAACTGCGCATTGTTGTATAGAACCCTGCATTATTCGCTGGAACTGCGCATTCTTGTATAGAACTCTGCATTATTCGCTGGAACTGCTCATTCTGGTATAGAACTCTGCATTATTCGCTGGAACTGCTCATTCTTGTATAGAACTCTGCATTATTCGCTGGAACTGCGCATTCTTGTATAGAACTCTGCATTATTTGCTGGAACTGCGCATTCTCGTATTGAACTCTGCATTATTCGTTGGAACTGCGCATTCTCGTATTGAGCTCTATATTATTCGCTAGAACAGTGCATTCTTGTATAGAACTCTGCATTATTTGCTGGAACTGCGCATTCTCGTATTGAACTCTGCATTATTCGTTGGAACTGCGCATTCTTGTATTAAACTCTGTATTATTCGCATGAACTGCGCATTCCCGTATAGAACTCTACATTATTCGCTGGAACTGCCCACTCTCGTATTGAACTTTTCATTATTTCCATGAACTGTGCAGTAACTTAGATTAATTTTCATCTACAAACCTAGTTACAGCAACGTTGATTTGCGCTTCGGACAGTCGCTTTCCGCGGGCACGGCTTCAGCCTCCGACGCACAGGACGTGCTAGTGTGGGTATTGCGACAAGGACGTCGCGAACTTAACCCGCATCGTAGATTTAAAGCATTGTTGTGTGTAAAGAGTATGTGAAATCAAAGTGAATGATTAGAATTATTATAAAAAGGGTGCTATTATTGGATTGAACTACATAGTAAATAAATAGGAAGGAGGTAGGAAAATGATGGAGGATGATTTTCTATTAGGGCTTATTTTTGCGTTTTTGGCATTTTTTGTCGTTTTACTGTTTGTAGGACTTATCTTGTTTATTTTTCAAGCTATCGGGTTGTTTAAAATGGCAAAACGAGAAGGAAAGGGCGATATCGCGTGGCTTGCATGGATCCCGATTGTTAGTCAGTTTTTAGTGACATTATTAGTAGAGCGTAACGTGCACCCAGGACTTCGTGGGAAATTTACGTTACTTTATGGAATCGCAGTCGTATTATCGTTCATTTTAGGTTATTTTATTGCATTCATTTCCTTAATTCCATTTGCGATGTATTTGTATGCATTTTACTTTATCGCGAAAAAATATTCGGATAATCCAACACTACATATCGTTATTGCCATTATTACGATTGGTTTTTCAACACCGATTCAAATTTTCATCTTTAGAAATCGTGAAGTAATTGATACAGATGAATTTATTATCGATGCAAATGAAAATTAATCGTTTTTGTAAGATGAACAGCAACAATAAAAGAAGAGGTTTGAACATAATTAAAACGATGCAATCCTGAGTATAGAAAACGCTTAGTCGGCTAGAAACGATCACTTCCATGTGACCATTTCTAGCCGACTTTAGCATGTCCAGGGACTACCCTTCGTTCGTCCCGGCGAAAACATTTGCGACTGCGATTACTCGTCACAATAAACATTGTGCGTCGCAGAAGGAAAGGCATCAGTGCGCCCCCTAAAGACGCTTTAGTACGAGGTCGATGACAACCGTCAGTCCTTCGTTTGTCCCACCAAAAGCTTTTGGGACTGCGATAAAACTCGTCTCATCGGAGACCTTTGGGACTGCGCTAAATGCTCGTCCCACTGTAAAGATTTGCACTTGCGATTACTTGGTGCAAAAATAAACATTGTACGTACGTCGGGAGGCTCACCAGCCGCTTTAGGATGCGCGAAGTATATTTCTGGAGCGGGTTATCTGTAGCTACCGCTATCATTGTTTAGATTTTTCTTGAAGAAAAATCACTTTTGTCCCAGACTAAAAATCATTACTCATTCTCATCTTGTATTGGAACATGTTTAAATACTTCTTTCGATTCAAAAAAGTGAACTAACCGCTCAATCCAATCAAAATATTGAAGGGATTTTAATGAATCGTTGTAGTAGTCTTTAGCCTTTTGAAGCTCTTCTTCCGTTGCATGTTCATCGTTTATGATTTCTTTTAAATCACGTATAAGTCTTTCATCTACCTTCCGATTTCGATGAACTAAATCTTGCCAATTTTGTGTTAATAAAGTTAGAAAAGTTTCGTATAAATCTTTTTCTGCAATATATGTATCTTTTCTAGATCCCTTTATAAAAATTTTTTCTGCAATGTTTAATTGTTCCATCTCCCTTAACACTTGGCTCATTCTTGTTTTACTCATTCCTGTAGTTTCGGCTAATTCATCCAAGTTCATCGGCTTTCCTTCGTAATAAATGATAGCAATTACTAACCCAATTGTTTTCGCGTAACCATAATACTTCATGTTTTCTGCAACCTGTTCAATAATTCGATTTCTAATTAATTCCAATTTGTGTTCATTATCCATTGTATCAACCCATTTATAATTGTTGTAATACTAGATTAGCATATTTTTCTTTTTATGGCAGGAAAACAATGTAACGTAAATTTTATACAATTCATAAACTTTTAATTGCACGAAGTTAATAATAGCTAAGTATACATAACTATCTCTTTTTTCATTACATGATCGTATAATTTTCAATTGAATGTTTTCCTACCTTCATGGTATCGTAATGATGTAATAAAAGATCTTCATTAGGGGATGGTCAAAAATACATTTATTTGAAAAGAGGCTAGAATAAATGTCTATTATTGCAGAGCAACCTTATATCAAAATTATCCGAGAAGTGAGCAGTGTTAAGAAAATGGAGATTGAACACGAAAGAACGATGTATTTGTTTTCAGATAAAATCGTTACGGAACATCGTGAATTTTCCCTTACTGACGTATTAGATCTATCTTATCGAAAAATTGGTGTTGCTGGAGGGATATTGTTTCTACATACGAATCATAGTGTATATTCTTATACGGTAAAATCTTCTCCACATCGGTTTATAAATAGTTGTAAAGAACAAATAAAGAAGAGCTAAAAGGCTACTAACCCTGCAATAGGATGGTAGCCTTTTTTTTCTGTTAATAATACGGAGAGATTAATATAAAAACGAGTACACCAGATAAGCTCACATAGAGCCAAATAGGCATTGTCCAACGCGCAATTTTTCGATGCTTTGAAATGTTTCCTGTAAGTCCCCAAGTGAGCGAAAACAGTGCTAGGGCAACGACAATTGGCGCAAGGGAAATATGTGAAATCAAAATAAAGTAATAAAATGATTTTAAAAATCCGTCACCACCATACGTCGTGCTAGGCGCTAAATAATGGTAGGTTAAATAGGTGACGAGAAACAATGTGGTCGTAGTAAATGCTGCAAAAATAAAGTTACGGTGCATATGGATGTTTTTACGTAATATAAAAAATAATGCCGCAACTAGAAAAATAAATGTAAATGAGTTAAAAACTGCGTTAAGTCTAGGTAAAATTGTCAAGTCAAACGGAATATCACGATCCTGTTTTGGTAAGAAAAATAAAATGGTGACAATTACGTTGATGACAATCGTCAAAGTAATAATGATAGGAGTATAGTTTCGTTCTTTTAGTGTCTGTTTTTTTTCCATTTTCTTTCCCCTTTTTATAGATTCATCCCTTTTATCGTAACATGAATAGGAAAAAACTTCAGACTAAAAGTTCAATATAGTATTTGCAATGAATATATGCTTCTTGCCATCCCGTTTTACCCCTTTCTTGCTTCGTAACGGAAATAAGCACAAATACTTTAGATAGCTAGTATCTTAACGGTTTTGGAGGAGTGAATATCATTCGTCTATTGACGATGAGAAAATTCGATCGTTCTGTTTGCTTAAACCGTTTTAATTAACCTTAATTTAACATAAACATCCTTGCTACTAACAAACTATTCTGAAATAATGAATATAACTAAACGAATGGGGGGAGACGAGTGAATAAAGAGACTTTTTCGTATGGAAAAATTTTAGCGATAGGAAGTGGCTTTTTTGCCCTTACCCTTGTGTGGACAGTTTATAATACATACATGCCACTTATTCTTGGTGAATATATAGAAAGTCGGGCCGCTCGTGGTTCGATTATGGGGTTAGACAATTTAATGGCTGTACTCTTAATCCCAATTATTGGTGCATGGTCAGATAAGCTAAACAATCCTCTTGGGGGACGTTTACCCTTTCTAGCGGTTGGGATGCCACTTGCAGCACTATTTTTTATTTTACTTCCTTTTGCAAGTGAACTTACTTTATGGCTTTTACTCGGTGTGGATATTGTATTTTTACTAGCCATGACCATTTATCGAGCTCCTGTTATCGCATTAATGCCTGATCATACCCCAGTTGAAAAGCGTTCTACTGCCAATGGGATGATTAACTTTATGGGTGGTGTCGGCGCACTTTTAGCATTGTTTGCTTTAGCACCGCTTTACGATATATCAGGAACGTATCCATTTATTATTGGTGGTATTTTACTATTTCTCGCTTTTATATTATTGTTTTTTATTGTGGATCGAAAACCGAAATATGTAAATGTGGAATCGGAAGCAAGTGAAGAAGCGATGGCACTTACATCATTGAAACATGATATTGGAAAACTTTTTCGCCGTTCTTTTCGTGGACATTTGCTCATCTTAATGGCGATTTTTCTTTATTTTATCGGTTACAGTGGATTAGAGGCACAGTTTAGTGTGTATGCGACAGAATATCTTGGAACAACAGGTGGGGAAGCTGGGTTTACACTGGGCTTTTTTAGCCTCGCATTCGTTATATTCGCCATACCAGCTGGTTTAGTTGGGACACGTTTAGGGAAGTCCCAGGCAATGCTTCTTGGGTTAGTACTGTTACCCGCTATTTTTCTTATCATGCCATGGATTACGTCTCTTTTATGGTTGAAAGCTTTATTGTTTATTGGTGGTATTGCATGGGCGCTAATCAATGTGCAAGCATATCCTTTAGTAGCGGATTTAGGTGGAATGACTAAAATTGGTTTTTTTACTGGGATGTATTATCTGTTTTCGATGGCATCCTCCATCTTTGCTCCAGCAATACTTGGGCTTACGATGGATTTATTTGGTCATCCAGCACTTTTTTATAGTGCGGCTGTAACTTTTGTCATTGCCTTTTTCTTACTTAGAGGCGGGATGAACAAATTACAAAGTGCGAACAACGAAACAATAGAACAAAAAACAAATAATCTTTTAAAAGAATAGAGGTACATAAGATGAAAACAAAAATATTTGGGCATCGAGGAAGTTCAGGAACACATCCGGAAAATACGATGGCAGCTTTTATCGAAGCCGAAAAAGTTGGTGCAGATGGAATTGAGTTAGACGTCCATTATACGAAAGACAATCAATTAGCTGTAATCCATGATGATACGGTTGATCGGACAACGAATGGGATAGGACTTGTCCGGAACCACACGTTAAGAGAGCTACAACAATTAGATGTGGGTTCATGGTTTTCTGGAGAATTTAGCAATGAACGGGTTCCATCTCTACAAGAAGTATTCAGTTGGTTACAAGATGTTCCACATATACAGTTAAATATTGAACTAAAATATGTTGCGTTAGACTATGTTCAGTTTGAAGAACAAATAGTTCAAGCAATAGAAAAATATAATGTGATGGAGCAAGTGATTATCTCCTCCTTTAATCATTATGCTCTGAAAAAGGTGAACGAACTAAATCCAAATATAGAGTGTGCGATTTTATATATGGAACGATTGTATGAACCGTGGGATTATGCCAAAACAGTAGGGGCAACATCGCTACACCCAAATGTATTAGTAACAGAACCAACTTTATTAATAGGTGCAAAAGAAGCAGGATTTCCCGTTCGTGTCTACACAATTAACGATGAAGACAAATTAAAAAAGTTAATGTCGGCACATTGCCCAGCAATTATTACAGATTATCCAGAAAAAGCGTTAAGAATAAGAAAGGAAATTCAAGGAGAGTGAGAGACTAAAATAGTTGATCAAAAGGATGTTGATCTGAGTAGAACGACCAGGCTTCGGGTTTCTTGGCAGATAAGAAAGTATAAACTTTACTTGACTCGCATAAGTGTTAACGTTAGTTTTCGCTGTCAAAGCTTGGTGAGAAGCCAAGTTTTCTATTAATGAATCATCTTCTATATATGCTATACTAAACAAAAAGTAAGATTAGGAGGTGACGATTGATGAATAATGTTCAAATTATAAACTCGAAGCTCATCCCTCCAAGTCCATCAGCTACCTATATGCGTCGGTCTTCCTTTATTAAAAAAATGAAAGTAACTTCCAATTATCGTTTAACCATTTTACATAGTGGTCCAGGATTCGGAAAAAGTTTAGGGCTCGCACAATATTTCAAGGATGCTTCTATGCAATATAGTTGGTATACCGTTACTGCAGAAGATGATAATTTTATCCCGTTTGTCTCCTATTTAAAAGAGAGCATTCGTCGTGTCATTCCTACTTTTGGAAATACTTTGCCTAACTTAGCGCGTTCCTCCACTTTCTTAAAAGAGGCAGAGTTACATCAATGGCTAGCGTTATTTATCAATGAGTTATGTCATATAGATGATTCATTTACGATGATAGTTGATGATTTTCACTTAGTTGATCATGTTTTTCAGATAAATGTTATGATGGAAAAAATGATTGAATTACTTCCCCCTCATGTGAACATCATTATTGCGACACGATCATGTCCAAAATGGTCTAACTTACTAAAACTAAAAGTAAAAAATCATTATTTTGAAATGACAAAAGATGATTTAATCTTTTCCGAAGAAGAAATTACAGTATACTTAGAAGACTATTTTAATATAGAAATCGAAGAAGAAAAAGCAAGAGAAATAGGTAAGATTACAGAAGGCTGGGCAATTGCAATTAATCTGATCGCTTTACAGTTTTCAGTTTCAGATTTATCTTTTAGCAAAATGATGAAACCAGTTTATCAAAATCTATTCGATTATTTATCGGAAGAAGTTTTTCAAAGAAGATCAGCGAAAGAGCAGGAATGGCTATTATCATTTGCTATTTTTCCGACATTTTCTGTTCAACTGATCAACGAATTTTATGAAGAGGAAGCTGTTTTTGGATTAGAAAAGCTAGCTTTGGAACATGGTTTCTTCCAATCCTTAGGTGAAGAGGACACGTACCGATATCATGCCTTGTACAAGCGGTTTTTAACGAATAAATGGTTAGAAATCAATCCTAAAAAATTTTCTCTGCTTCATAAAAAAGCGTCAAACTATTTTTATCGAAAAGGCGATTTTTTTCAATCTACTTATCACGCGTCACAGACAAATGACGATCATTTTATCGCGGAAGTCTTAGTTAGCACTGCATTGCCACTTATTCGCACTGGACAGTTTGATTGGTTTATCGAAATGTATGATCAGTTAGCTCAAACAGTTAAAAATGAATTTTATGCACTTTTTTATTTTAAAGGTGAAGTCCAAAGGTACCGAGCATTTTATGAGCAAGCGCGTCAAGCATATGTAAAGTGCATTGTATACGCTGAACAAAATGAAGATGCATATTATTTAAGTCGTTCACATGCTGGAATTGCACATATTTTTCTTGATACGATTCAGCCAGCGCTTGCAGAGACGCATTTGAAACAAGCAATTGATTGGGCACAACGATCAGATCGTATGAAAGAAAAAGAAAAGGCGATGCTCAAAAGACAATTTGCTGAAAACTTAGTTAATTTAGGTAGAGCGAGAGATGCTCTTACCTGGGTGAAAGCAGAACAATTACCTGTAACAATTTTACGGGAAGGAAATTTAGATGCGCGTATTTTTTTACGGATGGGAAAACTTGTTGAAGCGAAGAAAGTATTACAAGAACATATTGCTATACGAAAAACGTTACCAGATTCACACAGGGAAACGGAAGTTCTATTATCGTTAATTTATGGGATGTCGGGTGAAGTCTATGAAGCCTTGCATAATGCTAAAAAAGGTGTTGAAATCGGAAAGGCAGTAAAGTCGGGTTTTATTGAAGCAGTTGGGTATACGAGAAGAGGACATGCTGAAACATTAGCAAATCCATTTATGTTAGAAGATGCTGAAAAATCTTATTGCAAAGCAATCGATATGATGGAGAAACTAAAAGTAGCACGGGTAAAGGCGGAGCCGTTGATGGGACTAGCGATATTAAAAGCAAGGCAAGGTCAATATCAATTAGCAATCCATTATGGGGAAGCTGCTTTGCAAGAAACAGAAAAAGTAAATGATGAATGGATGTCAGGATTAATCCAAGTTAGTTTAGGGATTATTTATTTTTATCAAAAAGATTTTGAACGTTCCGAACATCATTTTGTTTTAGCACAGCAACTATTTCGCTCTGGTGGAGATTTATATGGTGAAATGATTACTTTATTTTGGCTAATGAACATTTTCTTTCTAGTAGGAGAGTTGGAACGGTTAACTTATAGTTCTGAACGTTTTTTCATCATTTGTATCAAAGAGAACTACTTATTCTTTCTAAAGAAAAATACGATGTTTGGCCCTTTGGACAGACAAATTATTTATCCAATAGTTAATAAAATAAGAGAACTTCGACCAAAGGATACATATGTACATTTTATTGCGAAAGAAATTAATCTGGATGCGAATGTACATCATCCTGGTTACTATCTATTTATGAGAACTTTTGGTAGATTACAATTGAGGCTAGGGATGGACATTGTGGAAGAGCAAACTTGGCAACGTGAAAAGTCGAAGGAATTATTATTATACTTTTTAATTAATAAAGATAGGTATATACGTAAAGAAGAAATGATGCAAGCACTTTGGGAAAGTATGGATGAAAAAACGGCCGACCGAAATTTTAAAGTAACGATGAATGCATTATTAAAAGTATTAGAACCGAATAGGCAAGCTCGTCAACAATCTTTTTTTATTCTAAGAAAAAATAAGATGTATCGTTTAAGTCCACAGGCTGAAATTGTAAGCGATATCGATTTATTTATGCAATTTGCAATGAAAGGATTAGACGAAAGGGAGCCCAGAACGTCTATTTTTTATCTATTAAAAGCATGTACGGTGTATAAAGAAACTCCTTTTGAAGAATTAAGAGATTCGGCGTGGTTAATTCGGGAAAAGGAAACCCTTGAAAATAAGTATATTCAAGTGTCGGAACGGTTGGCACAAAACTATTTGCACGTAAAAGATTATAACCAAGTAATTAAATGGGCAGAAAGATTACTTAAAAAGGATCAAACATGGGAGGAAGCTTACCGTTTATTAATGTTTGCTTATTATCGATTACAAAATAGATCACAATCAATAAAGTGGTATGAAAAATGTGTGGCGGTATTACAAAATGAATTAAATATACATCCCATGGAAACAACAAATGAACTGTTTCAAATGATAACGAAATCGGAAGAGTAAAGGTGATGTGAATGTTCATGTCACCTTTTTTTGGGGGGATAAGGAGTATAATATTTTACTCCTCCACGGCATTTTGTAATGGTAATTTCCACTAATCTGCCCGCTTTTGTGAATCTCTCCGTTTTTCAGTCGCAAATAGCACTTTATAGAAAAAGACCAGGTTGCTTTTTTGCCATTTTTTCTAATTCTTATCCATTGCAAATTCTTTAAGACATTTAACGAAATGGACAATATCACTAAAAAATATTTTTTAAAAATAGTTTGACAAATTAGAAAATAGTTTTTATAATCAAAATATGAGAGGTGATTCAGGTGTCAGAAAAACAAATGACAAAAAAAGGTTTAGAGACGAAAAGCAAATTACTAAAAGCTGCTGAAACAGTATTTGGTAAGAATGGATATTATGATGCATCGATCGTTAATATTACACAGGAAGCAAATGTCGCTAACGGTACATATTATAACTATTTTACGACGAAGAAAGAAATTTTCGAAGAGTTAATTAAGGAATATAGTCGTGATTTACGTTTAAGTATAAAAAAAGCGATGGAGATGGCAAACAGTCATGAAGATGCACAGCGCAAAGGGTTTGAAGCATTCTTTATTTGGGTGAAAAACAGACCAGATTTATACAGTATTGTTCAACAGGCGGTCGTTGTAGATGAAGAACTTTATCGTTGGTATTATGGTAAGCTTGCCGATGGATTTTATAAAAGTTTAACAGCTGGCGTAAATGATGGTGAATTTAAAGATCTTCATAAAGAAACAGTTGCTTATAGTTTAATGTCTGTTGGGCAATTTCTCGGTATGAGGTGGATTTATTGGGAAAAAGAAGACGTTCCAGAAGAAGTATTTGAAGCAGCGATGACGTTGATTTTTGACGGTTTAAAAAAATGATTAAAAGGGTGTTATGAATGGAAGGAATTCATTATTGGATTGAAAAAAGGGCACAAACACATCCACATCGTATCGCAATCATTACAGAAACGGAAGAAATTACATATAAACAACTAAACGAGCTCGTAAAACGAACAGTAACGTTTTTAACGAAAGAAAAAAATATTGCAAAAGGAGAGCGGATTGCAATTTTATCTCATAATCGCTTAGAGTTTGTCGTTTTGTTATTTGCGATTGCAAAGATAGAATGTGTCGCAGTACCGTTAAATGTTCGCTTAAATATGCATGAACTTGCATTTCAATTAAACGACAGTGGGACAAAGTTGTTATTTTTCGAGCATGAATTCTCGGAAACTAGTAAAGATCTAATAAAAACTGTTGGGCTTGAAACAATACAATTAGAGTCCATTCGTCATTTAATTGATGAAAGCGATTTCACATTATCAGTAAATGAAAGTGCTCCCTATATTATTTGTTATACGTCAGGAACGACGGGAAAGCCAAAAGGAGCTGTATTAACACAAAAAAATATGCATATTAATGCAATTAACAATGCGATAACGATTGATTTAACATCGTATGATCGTACGATCGTTCTATTGCCTCTTTTTCATATTGGTGGAATTGGATTATTTGCTTTTCCAACTTTATTTACTGGGGGAACGATTCTGATACTAGGTAAATTTGATCCAAGTAAAGCTTTACAAATGATGGAGAAATATCGCGTTACGGTTGTGATGGGAGTGCCTGCTATTCATCAAGCATTAATTGAAAGTACCCAATTTGACGAAACAAATCTAGCTTCCGTACGTTGGTTTTATAGTGGTGGTGCACCTTGTCCGCATTCTTTGATCAAAGCGTTTTTTGATAAAGGATTTCTCTTTGGGCAAGGATTCGGATTAACAGAAACATCGCCAACCGTATTTTTACTATCGAGAGAAGATGCCGAAAGAAAAATAGGTTCAGTTGGAAAACCAGTATTATATTGCAATTTTAAAATCATTGATGAAGCTGGAAAGGAAGTGGAAAAAGGAGTGGTTGGTAACTTAATCGTGTCAGGTGGGAATGTAATGAAAGAGTATTGGAATAATCCTGCTGCAACGAAAGAAGCGTTGCAAAATGGGTGGTTTCATACAGGCGATCTAGCTCGGTTAGATGAAGAAGGATTTGTTTATATTGTAGGGCGAAAAAAAGAAATGATTATTTCCGGTGGAGAAAATATTTATCCGCTAGAAGTCGAGGTTGTGATCAATCAACTTGAAGAAGTGAGTGAAGTAGCTGTTGTTGGTATGTCAGATGAAAGATGGGGAGAGGTACCAATCGCCTTTGTAGCCGTAAAAAAGGGAGAGATGTTAACAGAAAGAGCAATCCTGACCCATTGTAAAAACTATTTAGGACGTTATAAAGTTCCAAAAAAAGTTATTTTTGTCCAATCAATGCCGAGAAATTCAACAGGAAAAATTCAAAAAAGTATTTTATTAACAATCGTAGGTAGGTGACAGGATGAAACAATTAGCAATTGGACAACGTGCATCATGTAGTAAAACGATTACAGAAACAGATCTTGTTATGTATGCGGGTCTTAGCGGTGATTTTAACCCGATTCATATCGATAAAGAATATGCCAAACAAACACGTTTTAAAAAGCGGATTGCACATGGATTATTAACTTCTAGTTTGTTGTCACAATTATTAGGTGTGCACTTACCGGGGAAAGGATCTATTTATATGAATCAAACAATTCGTTTTACTGCACCAGTTTTTATTGGAGATACAATTACCGCTACAGGAATTATTAAGGAAATCGATACATTAAAAAATACTGTAACATTACTAACTGAATGTCATAACCAAGATAAAGAACTCGTATTAACAGGAAAAGCAAAGATGCTTGTGCCAGGGGGAAAGAAAAATGAATAGTACGATTGGAATTGAACGAACGAGTGCATATTTTCCAGATGGGGTTGAAACAGCTGAACAGTTAGCTGAAAAGACTGGGATACCTGAACAAATAATAATTGAAAAATTCGGACTCTTCAAAAAGCATGTAGCAGGAAAAGAGATGCATGCGTCCGATCTAGCGATTGAAGCTGCAAGACCAATATTAACTAAGATTGATCCGCTCGCAATTGATGTCATTATTTACTTCGGTAGTCCTCATAAAGATTATTATGTATGGTCTGCAGCAGCAAAAATTCAACATGAATTAGGTGCAAAAAATGCGTATGCATTTGAAATGATGAATGTTAGTTCTTGTTTTCCAATCGCATTAAAAGTTGCAAAAGATATGATAATTGCAGACGAATCAATCGAAAATATTCTACTAGTAGGTGGCTGTAAAGAATCACAAATAGTCGATTATGATAATCCGAGATCACGATTTATGTTTAATTTTGCAGACGGCGGAGCTGCCGCATTAGTGACGAGAAAAAGTAGGCAAAGTGAGATTTTAAATAGTGCAATCATAACAGATGGTTCCTTTTATCATGATGTGCTAGTTCCAGCTGGTGGTTCTCAAAACTTTCCAAGTGAAGAGACAGTGAAAAACAAGCAACATTATATCGATGTGACAGATCCATCAGATATGAAGGCAAGGCTTGATGATGTCTCGATCAAAAACTTTGAACGTGTGATAAAAGAAGCAATCGATAAAAGTGGTTTAAAAATGAAAGACGTACAAGTTTTATTACCACTTCATACGAAACGGTCGATGTTTGAAGAGTTACTTAAAATTGTTGGTTTACAAGAAGAAAATGCGATTTATTTAGATCATCATGGACATATGTCGGCACTTGACCCTTGTATTGGGTTACATTTTGCCGAAAAAAAAGGCAAGTTAAAAAGAAATAATATTGTTTTAGCTGTCAGTGCTGGAACAGGTTATACGTGGGCAGCTACAGCTATTAAATGGAAGGGGTGGTAATAAGTTAATAGGAGGAAAACAAATCGTCATGAAGGAAAAGGGGGAAATAAAATGAGGAAAAAATTATTCGGTTTATTAATGTTTGTCATCCTGTTGCTTATTGTGTCAGCTTGTGGAGATTCGACAGATAGCAGCAGTGAAGACAATAAAGGGGAAAAGGGACATGAGTCAGCAGATGGTGAGACGATCAAAATCGGTGTGCTTGCATCATTAACAGGGGCACTTGAATCGTATGGAAAACAGACGAAACAAGGATTTGAATTAGGGCTAGATTACGCGACAGATGGAACGATGGAAGTTGCGGGAAATAAAATTGAAGTTATTTTTGAAGATACAGAAACAAAACCAGAGGTCGCGGTTCAGAAGGCGACAAAATTGCTCGAAGACGACGGTGTTGACTTTTTAGTCGGTTCTTCAAGCTCAGGAGATACGTTAGCTGTTTTACCACTTGCAGAAGAATATGAAAAAATAATGGTCGTTGAACCCGCTGTAGCCGATAGTATTACTGGTGAAGAATTTAATCCGTACATTTTTAGAACAGGACGCAATTCTTCTCAGGATGCTGTTGCTGGTGCAGCAGCGATTGCAGAACCTGGTGTGAAGATAGCGACATTTGCTCCAGATTATTCATTTGGTTGGGATGGAATTGCTGCCTTTAAACAAGCCGCGGAAGCGCTTGGGGCGGAAATTGTTTTAGAAGAATATGCAGATCCCGAAGCAACAGATTTTACGTCTCATTTGCAAAAAATTATTGAAGCAAATCCAGATTATCTTTATGTCGTATGGGCGGGAGCAAATACTCCATGGAATCAAATTGAAGATGTAAAGATTCAAGATAAAGGTATTCAGATTTCAACAGGAGTAGCTGATATTGCTACATTACCAACATTACAAGGACTTGTTGGAATGGAAGGATTTACGGTTTATCATTACACTTTGCCAGATAATAAAGTAAATGATTGGTTGATTGCAGAACATGAAAAGCAATTTAATGAAGTACCTGATTTATTCACACCAGGTGGGATGACAGCAGCGATTGCTATAGTGGAAGCTTTAAAAAATACCGATGGAAATGTAGACGCAACTACTTTAATTGAAGTGATGGAAGGAATGTCTTTTGAAACGCCAAAAGGTACGATGACATTTCGAGAGGAAGACCATCAAGCTTTACAATCACTTTACTCGGTAACATTAGAAAAACAAGAAGGGATAGATCATCCTGTTCCAATTTTAATAAGGGAGTTATCACCAGAAGAAACAGCTCCACCAATTATGAACGATTAATTAGGGTTGACTGAACAAACAAAAATTCCATCTAAATCAATAGTTTGTACTCGTTTTTGTAGATATAAAGTGCAAGGTAATTTAGGAGGAACCGAACGAGAGCAAGTCAATGAACAGTTTGTGCACAAAGTCACTAGATCATGATGATGAAGGGTATTTCCAGGATAAATTGGAGTAATGTTGAACGTAATAGAAGTGCAAAGGGTTTGACTGTTAGACCAAAAAAACTTTGCACATAAGTGGATGCTAGAATCTTATTGAAATGAACTACTCTAGTTGACTGGAGCGAAAAGTGACTGATTCCAGCGGGAAAAGCGCGAGTCTGAAGACTCCGCAGGAAGTGGTTTTCTTCCGAGGCGGGTTAAGTACGCGACGTCCATGGGACTCCGCTAAATGCTCATCCCACCGAAAAGCACTGTCGCAACACCCGCACGTCCTGCGACTGCGCTTACTCGTCGCAATAAACATTGTGCGTCGGAGGCTGAAGCCGTGCCCGGGGAAAGCATGTCACATTTCGTGGAAGACAACGGTAGGATGGAACCTATTTTAGTTGTTCAGTAATTCCTAATTAAATTGCATAAATGAAGCGGATTCCCTAAAGATTGATCACGCTACACTAATCTAGGATATTCACACTTTGTAACTCATTTGTAACTGCTGTCTTGTACATTAAATGTGTAAGCGTTATCAAACTTAGGGGAGGAATGATCCGTGAGGAAGAGATTATTGTTTTTATTTATGCTAAGTTTCTTACTCGTCCTTGTTGCATGTAGTGATACGACAAGTTCTGATCAAGAGACGGAAACAAATACGGATGAAGAAGCAGCTACTGAAACAGATGGAACGATTAAAATTGGGGTGCTTGCATCATTAACAGGAGCACTTGAATCGTATGGAAAACAGACACAACAAGGGTTTGAACTCGGATTAGAATATGCCACGGATGGAACGATGGAAGTTGCAGGAAATAAAATTGAAGTTGTCTTTGAAGATACAGAAACAAAACCAGAGGTCGCGGTTCAGAAGGCGACAAAATTGCTCGAAGACGACGATGTTGATTTTTTAGTCGGTTCTTCAAGTTCAGGAGATACGTTAGCTGTTTTACCACTTGCAGAAGAATATGAAAAAATCATGGTCGTTGAACCCGCCGTAGCCGATAGCATTACTGGTGAAGAATTTAACCCGTACATTTTTAGAACAGCACGTAATTCTTCGCAAGATGCAGTTGCTGGTGCGGCAGCGATTGCAGGACCAGGTGTAAAAATTGCAACATTCGCTCCAGATTATTCTTTTGGGTGGGATGGGATTGAAGCATTTAAAGATGCGGCCGAAACGCTCGGTGCGGAAATTGTAGTGGAAGAGTATGCAGATCCTGAAGCGACAGATTTCACTTCTCATTTGCAAAAGATTATTGAAGCACAACCAGATTATTTATTCGTCGTTTGGGCTGGAGCAAATTCTCCTTGGAACCAAATTGCCGATTTGAAAATCCAAGACAAAGGGATCAAAATTTCAACCGGCGCACCCGATATTCCAGCGTTATCAACGATGGAAGCACTCATAGGAATGGAAGGATTTACAGTCTATTATCATACACTGCCAGATAATGAAATAAACGATTGGTTAGTAGAAGAACATAAAAAGCGATTTGATGGTGAAGTACCTGACTTATTTACACCAGGTGGAATGACGGCAGCGATTGCAATCGTAGAAGCATTGAAGCAATCTGAAGGAGATGTTGATGCAAATAAGTTAATTGACTTGATGGAAGGGATGACTTTTGAAACACCAAAAGGAACGATGACCTTTAGAGAAGAGGATCATCAAGCATTACAAACACTTTACTCGATAAAGTTGGAAGAACAAGATGGTGTACCTTACCCCGTTCCAGTGTTAATAAGAGAACTTACACCTGATGAAACCGCACCACCGATTATGAATGATTGATGCAAAATAGGGGTTGCTAAACGATAGCGGGGCAAAGATAACCTCAAGCGGATTGACTTTGGTTGGTTCGCAACCCCTACATAGTGCGTTCAAAGGTCGATGTGTCATTTTTGTTGGACTCTTTGAACAACCTCTACATAGGGAAAATTGTTCAAATGGGCAAATATTCCTATCCAACGTACAAACTATTATTTTGTAAGTTGGATAGGGATTAAGGAAGGAGAAGACGACATGCAGCCAATATTAAAAACAGAAAATGTAACGATTCAATTTGGTGGGCAAGTAGCAGTAGATCATGTTAGTTGTGAGATTCCTGAAAAACATTTTAAATCAATTATTGGTCCAAATGGGGCAGGAAAAACAACTTTTTTCAATTTACTAAGTGGAGAACTAAAGCCTACAGAAGGAGATATCTTTTTAAGAGGGGAATCTATTTCCAAGTTATCATCAGTGGAACGAGCGCGAAAAGGAATCGGTAGATCTTTTCAAATAACGAACGTATTTCCAAATTTAACCGTACTTGAAAATGTTCGGTTAGCTGTTCAATCACGTGCAGGAATCTGTTATCAAATGTTTCGTTATTCTAGCAGTTATAAACAGTTAATTGAGGAAACTGAAAAAATATTATCGGAAGTTATTTTAGTGGATAAAAAAGATGCGATTGCAAGCCAACTTTCTCATGGTGAAAAAAGAAAGCTAGAAATTGCCATGCTTATTGCACTTGATTCGACGATATTACTTCTTGACGAACCGACAGCTGGAATGTCTTTAGAAGAAGTACCGATTATTTTAGATGTTATTCGAAATATTAAACTTGCAGGAGAAAAAACGATTCTATTAATTGAACATAAAATGGACTTAATTTTAGATTTATCTGACTCGATCATGGTGTTATTTAATGGTCAGCTTATCGCTGATGGGAGTCCTAAGGAAATTATGAACAATGAAATGGTAGAAAACGCTTATTTAGGAGGACTTTACGATGACGACATTATTAAAAGCTGAAAACCTCCATACGTATATAGGGCAATATCATATTTTACAAGGTGTTTCTTTTGCAGCAACACAGGGAGAAGTAAGTGTTTTATTAGGAAGAAATGGAGCTGGAAAAACGACTACATTAAAAACAATTATGGGTCTTACCCCTGCTTCAAAAGGTACAGTTATGTTTAAAGGAACCGAAATTACGAAGAAACCAACATATGAAATTTCTAATCTGCATATCGGATATGTCCCAGAAGATCAAGCCATTTTTGCAGGATTAACCGTTGAAGAAAATATGCGGGTGGCCATGAGAAAAGAAGATGACACAACACTCGAAAGACAGGAATATATCTTGTCACTCTTTCCTGATTTAAAGAAATATTGGCATAAAGATGGTGCATTTCTTTCAGGTGGACAAAAACAGATGCTGGCGATGGCAAGAGCATTTATAAATGAAGGCGAACTTTTGTTAATTGATGAACCGTCAAAAGGTTTAGCACCAATTGTCATTGAAAAAGTAATGGAAGCGATGACAGAGATGAAGAAAACGACGACAATTGTGCTCGTTGAACAAAACTTTTTAATGGCAAGTAAAATCGGTGACACGTATACGTTAATTGATGATGGCAAAACCGTTCATACTGGAACGATGGAAGAACTTATTGCAAATGATGAACTACAACATACATATTTAGGAATTGGGTAAGGGGGTGTCGTGATGGAATTATGGATTAATTTAACGGTAAACGGACTCGCAACAGGTATGTTAATTTTCTTATTAGCATCTGGGTTAACGTTAATTTTTGGATTAATGAGTGTGTTAAACTTTGCACATGGTGGACTGTTTGCGTGGGGTGCATATGCTGGTGTTTGGTTTTATACTGTGACAAATAGTTTTACACTCGCTTTAATTGGCGCAATTTTAACTGGTGCTGTGCTCGGATTTATAACAGAAAAACTAATTATTACACCTGTATATGGCGACCATGTCCAACAAATTTTAATTACACTCGGATTTATGATTGTGTTATCAGAAATGTTAAAAGTCGTTTGGGGCCCGAATCAAATTGCGGCAAAAGTTCCTCCAGCATTATCAGGAAGTTGGGAGTTTGGCGACGTTCTGATTATTAAATATCGCTTATTCATCATTATCATTGGCTTCTTAGTTTTTGGTATTTTTCAATATATTTTAAAGCGAACAAAAATTGGTTTAATCGTAAGAGCGGGCGTTCTTAATAAAGAGATGGTGCAAGCACTTGGCATTAACATTAAACGAGTTTTTCTACTCGTTTTCATGACAGGAGCAGCTCTTGCTGCATTTGGAGGGGCACTTATGGCACCATATTCGGGCGTTATTTACGCTGAAATGGGGATGGATTTTGCCATATTAGCTTTTATCGTCGTTGTTATTGGGGGCATGGGAAGTTTTCCGGGTTCATTACTTGCTGCGATATTAGTAGGGTTAGCGGGTAGTTATATGGCTTATTATGTGCCAGATCTATCACTCGCTGTCAATATGATTATTATGGTCATCGTATTAATATTCCGTCCGCAAGGTTTATTTCAAGTAAAGGGGTGAGGACATGATAGCGAAGATGAGAGGGAATTATCTTTTATTAACGATCATTATTATTGCTTTAGCTTTGTTTCCGTTCGTATCAGATTCTAGAACATTAACGATTTTACTAACACAAATATTTATTTTTGCGATTTTAGCGATGAGTTACGATGTATTACTCGGATATACAGGGATTGTCTCTTTCGGGCATGCAATGTTTTTTGGAATCGGTGCCTATGCAACGGCAATTATCTTAAAGAAAACAGAACCGACGATGTTGTCTTTCTTTTTATCCATTATCGTTGGAATGCTCCTTGCCGGAATAGTTAGCTTTATTATTGGACTCTTAACTTTACGGCTACAAAGTCATTTTTTCGCCATGTTTACGTTAGCAGTTTCAGGACTATTTCTTGTCGCTGCTGAAAAATCGCGAACATTAACACAAGGAAATGATGGGTTTACTTTTCGAGCTCCTGAATTTTTTGCAGATCGTACAACTTTCTATTTGTTCGTTCTCGCTTGTTTGCTGATTATTTTTCTTTTGTTACGACTTTTTGTTCATTCACCATTCGGGAGTGTCTTAATTGCTGTAAAAGAAAATGAAACGAGATCAGCTGCTTTAGGATATAAGGCAATTTATTATAAAGTAATGTCCTCAGTTGTAGCTGGAGTCGTTGCTAGTTTAGCAGGTTCGTTATATGTTGTCTCTTTACGTTTTGTCAATACGAGTGTCATGGGTATTGATATCACATTAAATGCACTGTTAATGACGATTATTGGTGGGGTTGGTACATTAGTTGGACCAATTTTAGGTGCCGCCATCATTCAACTTGCTCAGCATAATTTATCGAATTTAGCAAAGACGTACCCAATTTTTGAACGTTGGATTATCTTCTTCGGAATTATTTATATATTGGCAGTTATTTTCTTTCCTAAAGGGGTTGTTGGTACGATCCGTGAAAAACTTGGAAGGAAATCATAAGGACAAAGAGGAGGTTTCGAAATGGAAATTGGAATTGTAAGTACAGGAATATATTTACCAGAAAAAAGAATGACTGCCACTGAGATTGCCGAAGAAGCAAATTTGCCAGTCCATGTTGTGAAGGAAAAAATGGGGATTACGAAAAAGCCTATCCCAGGTGAAAATGATCATACTGTTGCGATGGGGATTAAGGCGGCAAAAACAGCGCTTGCCAATGGCAAAGTGGATGCGAAAAAAGTTGATTTAATTATCTCTATTGGGGAAGAACATAAAGAATATCCATTATGGACTTCTGCAATCAAAATCCAAGAAGAAATAGGTGCTCATCATGCTTGGGGATTTGATGTAGCATTGCGTTGTGGCACGACAATTATGGCATTGCAAATTGCAAAAGCGATGATGCAAACAGATCCTGCGATTCATACCGTTCTACTTGCAGGTGGCTATCGGAATAATGATTTAATCGATTATTCGAATGAAAGAACGAGATTTATGTTCAATCTAGCTGCTGGTGGAGGAGCACTTATTTTACAAAGAAACTGTACGAAAAATATCCTTTTAGCTTCTCATATGATTACGGACGGTTCTTTTTCCGAAGATGTGATCGTTCCAGTTGGAGGCACGATGAAACCATTAACAAAAGAACATATCGAGCAAGGATTATACCGTTTAGATGTGCCTGATCCAACGGGAATGAAAGCCCGTTTAGAACAAAAATCATTGCAACATTTTTTAAAGGTAATTCGACGCTCTCTTGAAAAAAGTGGTTATACAGAAAAAGAGATTGATTATATTGCAATGTTACATATGAAAAAGTCAGCTCATGATTATGTATTAAATGAACTAGGTTTGGCGGAGGAGCAGTCCATATACTTACATGAATATGGACATATTGGGCAAATTGATCAAATTTTATCGCTTGAACTTGCTGCAAAAGAAGGGAAGTTAAAGCGAGGTGATATTGTTGTATTAGTAAGTGCTGGAATTGGTTATGCGTGGGGAGCGACAACGATCAGATGGGGAGAAGCGGAGGTAGAATAAATGAATATCAAAAAAGTGCTGTTAGATAATGGGGAAGAAATTGCCTATCGTGAACGAGAAGGTGGTGAAAAACCTATTTTACTCATCCATGGAAATATGACGTCGTCCAAACATTGGGATCTGTTAATGGAAGCATTCGATTCGAATTATAAACTATATGCGGTCGATTTACGTGGATTTGGCTTTTCGAGCTATCGGAACCGAATTCAAGCGATCAAAGACTTTTCAGATGATGTAAAAGGATTTGTTGATGCAATTGGATTAAAGAACTTTTCTATCATCGGCTGGTCAACAGGTGGAGCTGTCGCCATGCAGTTTGAAATCGACTATCCATGTTTATGTAAAAAAATGGTTCTGTTAGCATCCGGATCAACGAGAGGATATCCAATGTTTGAGACGAATGAAGATGGGACAGCAAATGGAGAGAGACGGTTACAGTCAATTAGCGACATTGAACAAGATAGTCGAACGATCGGCATGCAGTATTTATATGATAGTAAAGATCGTGAAGGGTTAAAAGCGGTTTGGAATGCTGTTATTTATACAGATAAAAGACCAGATGAAATGAAGTATGAGGAATATATTGACGATATGCTAACACAGAGAAATTTAGCCGATGTTTATCATGCGTTAAATACATTCAATATAAGTTCCGTCGATAACGGCATAAATAAAGGGACAAATGAAGCCGCTTTGATTGAAATTCCAATACTTGTTTTATATGGAGATCGAGATTATGTCGTGACAGAACAAATGACGAAGGAAATTATCGAAGATTTGGGACATGTGACACGGTTTATTCGTTTGAAAAATACGGGACATTCACCAATGATTGATGATTTGCAACAAGTAAAAACTGAAATGGAAAAATTTATAGATTAGGAGAATGGTAGATGAGATTAAAAGAAAAGGTAGCGATTATAACCGGAGGAGCAAGTGGAATTGGTTTAGCCGCTTGTGAACGGTTTTTAGAAGAAGGTGCAAAAGTCGTGCTAGCTGACTTTAATGAAATGGAAGCAAATAATCAAATAGAGAAAATTCGAGAAAAAGGTAATGAAATTGACTTTATCCAAGTGGATGTATCAGATGAAGATAGTGTGTGTCGGCTCGTTAAAGAAACGAAAAAAAAATATGGAAAGATCGATGTTTTAATTAATAATGCAGGAATTACCGATGATGCAACACTTGTAAAGATGAATATTGATCAGTTTCACCGTGTGCTTGATGTCAATGTAAAAGGGGTGTTTCTTTGTACACAGGCAGTAGCACCAACAATGATCGAACAGGGAAAAGGAAAAATTATTAATACGTCATCTGTTAGTGGAGTATACGGGAATTTTGGCCAGACGAATTATGCTGCATCAAAAGCAGCTGTTATCGGGATGACGAAAACATGGGCAAAGGAATTAGGTAGAAAAGGAATTAACGTAAATGCAGTTGCACCAGGATTTACATTGACAGCAATGGTCAAAAAAATGCCTGAAGAAATAATTGAGAAAATGAAAGGGAACGTAGCTTTACAAACACTTGGAAAGCCAAGAGATATAGCGAATGCTTATCTTTTTCTTGCTAGTGAAGAAGCAAATTATGTGCATGGACATGTACTCCATGTGGATGGCGGGATCATGATGTAAAGGGGAAAAACGGATGATAAAACCGAACTGGATTTTACAAAGAGCAGCGCTTTCTCCCGATAAAATTGCTTTAATAAATGTGCATACAGACGAACAATGGACATATCGAAAATTAAAATCAGAAATTTTACAATGGATTGCTTTATTTAGAAAAAAAAACCTTAATAAAGGCGATAGAATAGCTGTATTAGCGCGAAATAGCCCCGAACTTTTTCCGATCATTTTCGCTTGTGGCCTAGAAGGGTTCATTTATGTTCCTTTAAATTTTCGCTTAAGTGAGACAGAAATAAATGAGTTATTAATGGATAGTGGTGCTGCGATTTTATTATATGGTAAACAATTAGAAAAACAAATTGAATCTGTTCCTTTTCAGCCTAAAGTAAACCTACATATAAATAATACAGAACAAATGAAGCCGGCGTTACATGTAAACAGATCCGACCCTTGGTTCATGATTTATACAGGTGGAACAACTGGTAAACCAAAAGGAGTTGTTTTGTCCCATGAAGCTGTAAATGTAAACGCAATGAACACGATCGTTAGTTGGGGAATAACCGAGATAGACAAAACAATAAATTATATGCCACTTTTTCATACAGGGGGGATCAATGCACTAAGTATTCCCATTTTAATGGCAGGTGGAACAGTTATCATTGGAGATGCTTTTGACTCAGAGGAAGCGTTACGAGCGACAGATACATACAAAGCTACGATATCCCTTTTTGTGCCAACAATGTATCAATCAATGGTTCACCATCCTTATTTTCAAACATCAACATTTCCTTCGATGAACGTATTTCTTTCTGGAGGTGCACCATGTCCACCAAACATTTATCACCATTTTCACGAGAAAAAGTTACATTTTAAAGAAGGGTATGGATTAACAGAAGCGGGGCCAAACAACTTTTTTATTCGATCAGAACAAGCACAAGTTAAAATAGGGTCAGTTGGAAAAAGTATGCTCTTAAATGAAGTGATGATTGTAAAAGAAGATGGAACGCCTTGTCGTTCAGGTGAAGTTGGAGAATTATATGTAAAAGGAAATCACTTATTTTCATATTATTGGAATCAGCGGAAAGAAACGGAAGTGAATTTTGTTGGAGAATGGTTCAAAACAGGTGATTTAGCTAAATTTGATGAAGATGGGGACTATTATATAGTCGGACGAAAAAAAGATATGATCATAACTGGTGGAGAAAATGTATATCCTCAAGAGGTAGAACAATGTTTATTAAATCATGAGCACATTAATGAAGTAGCAGTAATAGGTATACCAGACGAAAAATGGGGAGAAAGAGTAGTTGCATTTATCACTGTCTATCATCAACAGCATTATGATGAGGAAGCGGTTAGAAATTATTGTAAAAAATATCTTGGCAATTATAAAATACCGAAAGACTTCTTTATCCTTGATGAGATACCTAAAACGGACGTTGGAAAAATAGATAAAAGTAAATTAGCCAAAAGATTACTTAAAGAGGCTGGGAAATAACTAAAAATGATATAAGTGCAACGGTAGTTCTCGCCATTAAAGGCTTGGCGGAAGCCGAGTTTCTAAAGGGAGGGATGTCAGATGGTTGCCGGGAAAGTGGTTGTTATTACAGGTGCAGCAAGTGGTATAGGTTTACATATTGGACAGGAATGTGTAAAAAGTGGGTCAAAAGTTGTTTTCACTGATATAAACAAAGAAAAATTAACAGAGGCAATGAGGGGAATACAACAGGATGGAGATGCTTGTATTAGTATGTCGTGTGATGTGACAAAAGAAGCGAATATGAAGCATGTGATAGAAAATACGATTGATATTCATGGACGAATTGATGTGTTGATTAATAATGCAGGTTTACAGCATGTTGCTTCGATTGAACATTTCCCAGTTGAAAAATTTGAGCAGATGATAAAAGTGATGCTCGTTGCACCATTCCTAGCTATTAAATCTGTTTTTCCACTTATGAAACAACAAAAGTTTGGTCGGATTATCAATATTGCATCCATTAATGGACTGATCGGATTTTCTGGAAAGGCTGCATATAATAGTGCCAAACATGGTGTGATTGGTTTGACGAAAGTTGCAGCTTTAGAAGGTGCAAAAGATGGCATCACGGTAAACGCATTATGCCCAGGTTATGTTGACACTCAACTTGTTAGAGATCAATTAAAAGATTTAGCCAAAAATAGAAACACAACTTTGGAAAATGTTTTAATGGAAGTAATTTACCCATTCGTTCCTCAGAAACGATTATTGGAACCGAAAGAAGTGGCTGATTATGTGTTATTTCTAGCAAGTGAAAAAGCAAAAGGTATTACTGGTCAAGCTGTGGTGATCGATGGTGGGTATACAGCGCAATGAGATGAAATGATATGGAACGATGGATAACGAATATTTACAAAGATAACTACGGGAAGCTTCATCAGACAACGCCGACATATCCTAAGAGTGTACATGAATTCATATGATGAGTAGAGAATCCAAGGGGAAACCTTTTGGATTTTCTTTGTTTTAAAAAACATGTAATAGTTAACACATTTAACATATTTAACATTTATCCCAAAAGGATATCAAGCTTATTACATATTTAAAAAAGGTATGAATAATAGTATGTTAGGTTGATATTAGAATCAATTTCATCATTCAATATAGCGATTCAAAAACCGAACTATATTGCTTGAGCAAAAGGCTTTCACTCTAGGTGGTCGCTTTCCGCGGGCGGCTGATAAGCCTCCTCAGTCGAAATTAGCGGAGGGCCAACTAAAACCGGCCTTTGCGGCCAACGTCGGCATACCCCTTGCCGGGGCAGGGTCTTATCTAGGCCTCTTCTCCCGCAAGAGTCGACGACCTGCCGTTCCAGCCGAAATTTTATAGGATGTAAAAACGAACGATAACATTATACTTTTGTTTGTTGTTCGGTTTTATTCTAGAATTAGTCTATTATGAAATTCATTCATTAATATTAAATATACTCTATATGAAATTATTTCCTTATGGTAATAAGTAAAAATATGTTTGACTTAATGTTACTTTGTGTTATTATATTTAATATAAATGTTAATGTAAGCGATTTAATGTTAGAGTACATGTTAAAAAAGTTGTTTTGCGTAAAAGGTAAAGAAAGTAGGATGTTTTTTACAGAAAACAACATCATTCTATTAATAGCTTACGAGAAAAAATTAGGGGAGGTATTTCTGTTGAGAAAGTTTTTAACGGTTTTTATGTTAGCAACAGTATTAATTATTTCAGCATGTGGGGGAAAAAATTCTGAAAGTGAGTCATCATCAAAGTCAAAAGAAAAAATTGATGGTGTTCCTGAAGCGATCCAGGAGGATGTAAAAATTGCAGTTATTAGAAACTTACCTTCTGATGACCATACAAAACAGTTTTTGGATGGTGCAAGAGCAGAAGGGGAAGCATTTGGTTTCACAGTTGATACTTTTATTTCTGATGGCGATGATGCGAAGTTTCAGGATCTTGTTAAACAAGCGATTCAAAAAGATTATGATGGTTTAATTATTTCACATGGTAAGGAAGCGTATTCAAATGAAATGATTCAGCCTGCGGTTGATAAAGGGATGAAGGTTGTCACATTTGATACAGTAGTAGATTTAGAAGGTGTTACAACTACTGTACAAGACGACCATCAACTGGCCGAATTAAGTCTAAATGAAATTGCTAATTTGTCAGAAGACGGAAAACCAGTAAAAGTGATTAAACTTTGGTTAGGTGGAATACCTCCGCTTGATAGCCGTGAAGAAATTTATAAACAGTTTGAAGAAGAAGGAAAAATCGAAACAGTTGAAACAATTGGACCTGCAAACATGCAAAATGTTCAAGGAGATGTCTCAGCCGGAGTAAGCTCCATTCTAGGAAAACACCCAGCAGGGTCAGTGGATGCCATTTGGGGTTCATGGGACGAGCTTGCAAAAGGCGGATACAACGCATTAAAAGATAATAATCGTTCAGATATTAAATTAATTTCGATCGATATTTCGAATCAAGATATTAATTTAATGTTAGAAGAAAATAGTAACTGGGTTTCTACGGCTGCTGTAGACCCATCATTAATCGGTGTCATGAATATGCGTTTACTAGCGAAAAAAATCGCTGGAGAAGAAACACCTGATCATTACCAGCTTGAACCAAAATTAATTAAACAAGAAGACCTTACTGCTGAAACGAATATGACAAATCTTAATGATGTAATCGACGGTTGGGGAGTTTCAGAAGATTTTGATGAAGATTGGATGAAGAAATTAAGAGAGAATTAAATCGATGCTTCATAGGGCTGGGACATAACGAAAACGATCAAATCTAAAGACGGACAATGCACTACCTTAGCGAAGTAGATTATGAGAGTGAGCTCTATACAACCATCATTGTTCGGATTTTATTTCTTTTGTCCCAATCCTATATTTTTACACTATAGGTAACTAAATTTTAGATTAATAGATAGGTGAGATATAGTGGAAACGAAAAAAACAACATTAAGGATGGAAAACATCTCAATTGAATTTCCTGGTGTTAAAGCATTATCAGATGTTGATTTTGAAATGGAGACAGGTACAATCCATGCACTTATTGGTGCTAATGGAGCCGGAAAGTCAACATTGATGAAAGTATTATCAGGAGCATATAGCCATTATACAGGTACTATTTTCTTTAATAATGAAGAAGTAATGATTCGTTCTCCCAAAGAGGCAAAAGACCTTGGTATCGATATCGTCTATCAAGAAGTGGATACAGCATTGATTCCCTATTTAACAGTAGGGGAAAACATTATGTTAGACGTTATTGTAAACGATATGGGGAAAAGACAATTTATTAATTGGAAACAAACGCATTTCGAAGCAAAGAAAATATTAGAACATTTAAATATAAAAATTGACACAAAAAAAGGTGTCGCTGAGTTAGATTTAGCGGAAAAACAAATGGTCCTCATTGCAAGAGCAATCGTTCAAGAACGTAAATTTTTAATTTTAGATGAGCCAACAGCTCCTTTAAGTAATAAAGAAACTGCTGAGCTGTTTCGAATTGTTCGGGAATTAGCGACAAAACGAAATGTTGGAATTATTTTTATTTCCCACCGCTTACCGGAACTATTTGAGATTTGTGAAGATATAACGATTATGAAAGATGGTCAAATTGTCGAATCGAAACCAATGAAAGAAATGACCACACAAAAAGTGGTGGAAAGTATGCTTGGAAACTCTTCACATGAAGAATATCAACGATCAGAAAAAGATATTGGAGATGCCATTTTAGAAGTGGTAAATCTTCATGATAAAGAAGGGAAAGTAAAAGATATTAGCTTCGATGTTCGTGAAGGAGAAGTAATCGGTATCGCAGGACTTGTCGGAGCAGGGAAAACAGAATTATGTAAAACAATTTTTGGTGCAATGGGAAAAGAAAAAGGTTCCATCCATTTAAAGGGGAAAGAACTAACAATCAAATCACCATACCATGCAGTAAAACAGGGACTTGCACTCGTACCAGAAGAAAGAAGAAAAGAAGGCGTCCTTGTTGAAGAACCAGTATATAGTAATTTATCTGCGGCAAGTTTAAAAAAGTTTACGAAAGTATTCAGCTTCTTAAAACCTTCCCTTGAAAAAGCTGCTGCAAGAAAAATGATTGATGATATCGGAGTTAAGACCCCGACTGAAAACCAAAAAGTTGCCTTATTATCAGGGGGAAATCAACAAAAAGTAGCAGTTGGAAAATGGTTAATGTCAGAAGCTGATATCTATATATTTGACGAGCCTACAAAAGGTGTAGACGTTGGAGCTAAAAAAGAAATATTCCAACTGATTGATGCTCTATCCCATGATGGAAAAGGGATTATCTATGCCTCAAGTGAATTAGCAGAAATAATGGCGATTACAGATAGAATTTATGTCATGTACGATAATAAAATTGTGAAAGAACTAGTAACGAAAAATACGAGCGAAGAAGAAATAATGCATTACTCTACAGGAGGAAATTAAGAAGATGGTGAAAAATAAAGAGCAAAAACAAATGAAATTATCTGCTACTGGATGGATGCAATCGATCAATAATTGGGGTACTATTATTGCCATCATCGCTTTAATTGTATTTTTTACCGTTGCCTTACCAGATTTATTTTTAACGGGATCCAATATTGTTAATATCTTGAGGAGTATATCGATTGTAACGATTATTGCAATAGGTCTAACTGTTTCTTTGTCTGTCGATGGATTTGATTTATCGATTGGTTCATCTGCTACTTTAGCAAGTTCATTAATTGTCTCCTTTTTTGTTTGGTACAGTATGCCAGCAGGTATTGCTATTCCACTCGCATTACTTGTTACATTAATTATCGCTGGAGTCAACGCTTTCTTAATTGTAAAAGTTAAAATACCAGATCTTTTTGCAACGCTATCAACGATGTTTATTTTTGAAGGGGTTGCAATGACGTATACTGGAGGCGGTTCTATTAGTGTTGGCATGCCACGTTTAGATGGTTCACCAACGGAAGGGACATTACCTGTACTGTTTACAAAATTAGGGCAAACACCATGGATTATCATTATTATGATTGTCGTCGTTGTTATCGTACATTTATTTTTAAACCATACGAAACATGGGCGATATATGTACATGATTGGTGGGAATCAAGAAGCTGCTAGATTATCAGGTATACCAGTAAATCGCTACCGTACGTTAGCATACATCATTTCGACTTTGTTTGCAGCATTAGGTGGAATTATATTAGCCTCTTACGTCGGCTCCTCACAAATCAATGCTGGGGCCGGATATTTAATGCCAGCTGTTGCAGCTGCATTTATTGGTGCATCTTTTGCAGGAAAAGGAAAACCGAATGCAATCGGGACGTTTTTTGGTGCTGTATTAGTCGGGATTTTGGAAAATGGACTAGTTATGATGTCTGTTCCTTATTATTCGTTAAATATTGTAAAAGGATTAGTGTTAGCTTTAGCACTTGCATCTACTTATTACAACAGAAAACATCATTAATTTAGGAGGAACTATAATGGCAAAGTTCGATGAATATTTTTTAATGGAAAATGAGGATGTCATTCATTATGTGAAAGAAAAAACGTCCTTTTTTAACGAAAATAGTGCGTTACTTTGTGATGAAATTGGTGATGGTAATTTAAATTATGTGTACCGTGTCGTCGATCAGGCGGGAGATAAATCGGTCATCGTTAAGCAAGCTGGAGATACTGCACGAATTTCCGACGCTATTAAATTATCGACAAACCGAATCAAAATTGAATCAGATATTCTTATTTTACATGGTAAACTTGCGAAAGGTCATGCACCAGAAGTGTATTTATATGATAATGTCATGAATTGTTGCATTATGGAAGACTTATCAGATCATACGATTTTACGTGAAGCCCTTTTACAATTTGAAACATTTCCAAAGCTTGCAGATCATATTTCTACCTTTATGGTTCAAACATTATTACCTACAACAGATGTAGTGATGGATCATCAGGAAAAGAAAGTAAACGTAAAAGAATATATGAACCCAGAGTTATGTGATATATCAGAAGAACTCGTTTATACAGAACCATTTAATGATTACAATCAGCGAAATGAACTTTTCGAGCCAAACAAAGAATGGATTGTGACTGAAATCTATCGGGATGATGTGTTAAGGCTTGAGGCAGCTAAATTGAAGTTTGAGTTTATGAATCATGCACAAGCATTAATTCATGGTGATCTCCATACAGGTTCCCTATTTGTAACGAAAGAGTCAACAAAAGTGATCGATCCTGAATTTGGCTTTTATGGTCCAATTGGATATGACGTAGGAAATATTATTGCCAATTTAACGTTTGCACTTATTCATGGTGATGCTTACGGAAAAGAACCGTTCGTTGACTGGGCGGAGAATACGATCATGGAAGTAGTTGACTTATTTAATAAAAAATTTACCGCCTTTTGGGATGAGCATGTAACGGATGAAATGGCGAAAGAAACAGGGTTTAAAGAATGGTATTTGGATCGTGTTTTGAGTGACTCTGCAGGTGTAGCTGGACTAGAAATGATTCGCCGGATTGTCGGTCTTGCAAAAGTAAAAGATATTACATCGATTGAAATGGAAGCAGAGCGTATTCGTGCTGAACGAATTTGTTTAACACTAGCAAAACGATTCATAAAAGACCGTGATACGTTTAGAACGGGGAAAGACTTTATCACTGCATTAAAAGAAGTAATGAAAAAATATTAAATATAGAGGTGCCACATGACAGAACAACTATTAACAATTCAATGGAAAAATGATAAATTAGTATTGTTAGATCAAACATTATTACCGAATGAAATCGTCTATAACGAATATGAGTCTTTGGAGTCTGTATGGGAAGCAATTCGTGTAATGCAAGTAAGGGGCGCTCCCGCCATTGGGGTAGCCGCAGCATATGGGGTCTATTTGGGAATAAAAGATGCACCAGAAACTTCTTTTGATGCTTTTTGGGAAGTGATGCAAAAAGGCACCGATTATTTGGCAACATCAAGACCTACTGCGGTGAATTTATTTTGGGCAATTGATCGCATGAAATCAGTTGCTATAGATCATAAAACATTACCAATCTCACACTTAAAAGAAAGACTAATAGAGGAAGCAATTGAAATTCATCACGAGGATGAAGAAATAAATAAACAAATTGGAGAAAATCTATTAGGCTTATTAAAAGATGGTATGGGTGTATTAACACACTGTAATGCAGGAGCACTTGCTACAACAAAGTATGGTACAGCTACTTCGCCTATGTACTTGGCAAAAGAACGTGGCTGGAATTTGAAAGTTTATGCAGATGAAACACGGCCGAGATTACAAGGTTCCACTTTAACTGCTTTTGAATTGTATCAAGCAGGCATTGATGTTACTGTAATTACGGATAGTATGGCAGCTGTTGTTATGTCACAAGGAAAGATTGATGCGATTATTGTTGGGGCTGACCGGGTAGCAGCAAATGGAGATGTCGCAAATAAAATTGGAACATTAGGCGTTTCTATTTTGGCAAAAAATTACAATATCCCATTTTATGTCGCTGTACCAACACCGACCATTGACCTAGAAACAAAAACGGGAAAAGATATTCCAATTGAGGAAAGAGAAAAAGAAGAGGTAATCAAAGGTTTTGGCGCATATACAGCACCAGCAGATGTCGCTGTTTATAATCCAGCATTTGATGTTACCCCTGCTGAAAATGTAACTGCTATTGTGACAGAAAAAGGAATTGTTCGTGCTCCTTTTGCAGAAAATTTACGAGCACTTTTTGCATAAAAAACGATTAAAATTAGTATAGAAATGAGAGAATATTTATGGTTCTTTTACCAACAGATAGAAGGGAAGCAATTATTGATATATTAAAAACGAAAGATTATGCGGAGATATCTTATTTAAGTCAAAGGTTTCAAGTGTCTGAAATGACGATCCGGCGTGATATTGAAAAGATGGAAGCAGAAAATAAAGTAAGTAGGGTATATGGTGGTGTGCGGTTGAAAGAAATGAGCGACCGTGAATTTGAGGATCCAATTGAAAAAAGAAAAAGTACGAATACGTCGGAAAAGCAAGCAATAGCACAAGAAGCAGTAAATTACATTCAAGATGGGGATGTCATTGCTTTTGATGCAAGTACTTCGGCCTATGAGTTGAGCCGGATGATTAAATTTAACAAGAGTGTTACCGTCGTTACGAATAATATAAATATCGCTGTTGAATTGTCAGGCGATCCAGAAATTACAGTGATTTTATTAGGTGGTTTTGTAAGAAGGACTTCCCTTTCACTAATTGGCTCGTCTATTCCTAAATATTTAGAATCTATTTATATAGATAAAGCGTTCATCTCATGTAAAGCATTAAACTATGATGATGGGGTAACAGATTCATTGATGGATGAAGGAGAGGCAAAACAAGCAATCATCCACCGTTCAAATCAATTATTCATGTTAGCCGATCATTCTAAAATTGACACATTGGCATTTTTTAAGATATGTCCAGCTACGCGGATTGATACACTTTTCACTGACGGCTTTGCACCATTTACGACAGGGCAACAAGAGTGTATCAATTCGTTTCGCGAAAATGGAATCAATGTCGTCATTGCAGAAAAGAATGCATAAATATTTTTAATCGTTATTTGGAAAGAGAGGGGTAGTTTCATTGCTACTAGAAAAAGAAAGAATAGACATCGTTGAATATTGTCAAAAACTACTTCAGACTGGACTTACAAAAGGAACTGGTGGCAATATAAGCATTTTTAATCGAGAACAAGGCTTTATGGCAATAAGCCCAAGTGGAATTGAATACGATCGTTTAGTACCAGAAGATGTAGTCGTACTAGATTTACAGCATAATATTGTCGAAGGAACGAAAAAACCATCGAGTGAACTAGCTATGCATTCGATCTTTTACAAAAAAAGAGAGGATATTGATGCAGTCGTTCATACGCACTCTACTTTTGCCAAAACATTATCATCATTGCGGTGGAACTTACCAGCAGTATCGTACCTTGTCGCTTACGCTGGTAAGGATGTTAGATGTGCTAAATATGCGAGTTTTGGCACGGAAGAACTAGCAGAAAATGCTTTTCAAGCAATGGAAAATAGAAAAGCTGTATTCCTTGCGAACCATGGATTACTTACGGGAGCAAAAGATATTGCAAATGCTTTTAATATTGCTGAAGAAATTGAGTTTTGTGCTGAAGTCTATTATCGTGCCAAATCAATTGGAGAACCGGTGATTTTAGATGATACGGAAATGGGTCGCATGGAAGATGCTTTTCAAACATATGGTCAAAGATAAAATAAATGATAACCGTAAGGCTTACTCTATTTTAGGGTAGGTCTTATTTCTTTTAAATAAGCAAATTGTATTTTGAGTGTAAAGGATACATTCAAAATGAAATTTTCACTATAGGGAAAACGAATTTTGAAGTTAAAATGACACTCTAAAATACATTTTTCACTTTTTGACATTAATTAAACGGTAAAGTAAGCTACAAATAATGAAGCATAATCGACGTTGACATTCAATCAAATTGTTGCACTATTCATGGTATACTATTCATAACATTGTCGAAATAAAAGGTAGAAAGGGTGAAAGTTTTGCAAAATAGTGAATGGATTGAAACGGTACAAACCATTTTTAAACAAGAACTTATCCCTGTCATCGAGCGTCTCGATAAGGTAGAAGGAAAATTTGACAGTCTGGAAGGAAAAGTCGATAGTTTAGATGGAAAATTTGACAGTCTGGAAGGGAAAGTCAATAGTTTAGATGGGAAAGTTGACAGTCTGGAAGGGAAAGTCGATAGTTTAGATGTGAAAGTCGACAGTCTGGAAGGAAAAGTTGATGGTTTAGATGTGAAAGTCGACAGTCTGGAAGGAAAAGTTGATGGTTTAGATGCGAAGGTCGACAGTTTGGAAGGAAAAGTCGATAGTTTAGATGTGAAAGTCGACAGTCTGGAAGGAAAAGTTGATGGTTTAGATGCGAAGGTCGACAGTTTGGAAGGGAAAGTCGATAGTTTAGATGCGAATGTTGACAATCTGGAAGGAAAAGTCGATAGTTTAGATGCGAAGGTCGACAGTTTGGAAGGAAAAGTCGATAGTTTAGATGCGAATGTTGACAATCTGGAAGGAAAAGTTGATGGTTTAGATGCGAAGGTCGACAGTTTGGAAGGAAAAGTCGATAGTTTAGATGCGAATGTTGACAATCTGGAAGGGAAAGTCGATAGTTTAGATGCGAATGTTGACAATCTGGAAGGAAAAGTTGATGGTTTAGATGCGAAAGTTGATAGTCTAGAGGAAAAAGTTGACCATATGGATACACGTCTTGGTGGTGTGGAAGGAACAGTCGATCAAATGGGAACCCGTCTTGATAGTATGGATGAAAAACTAGAAAAAATCGATCATAAAACAGGTAGCACAATCGAGCATGTGATCTTGAATTCTGAACATATTACTGTTTTACAACAAGATGTTAAGGAAATAGCAGGAACGGTAAAAAGAATTGAAAAAACACAAGAAGAGCACGAAGTTACAATCGACTTGCTTGCAAGAAGGTCCATCGATCAAGAGGCTGAATTAAAACGAGTTAGATAGCATCTTTATTTCCAAACTTGATTTATATCAATTTATTTGTCTACTCCATCGGCTACAATAGAGATAGAATAAAACAAGGGAGGGAATGAACATGACGAAAGCAATATTCCAATTAGAACCATTAACTTGTCCATCTTGTGTTAAAAAAATAGAAACAGCCTTAACGAAAACAACAGGTGTGAATATGGCAAAAGTATTGTTTAATTCTGGAAAGGTAAAGGTAGAATTTGAGAGTGAAGTTGTAGAAGCTCATGAATTAGCAACTGTTATTCAAAAACTCGGTTACCCTGTGATGAACACAAAAGTATCATAAAAATATATCAAGAGGCTGAGATCAGAAAATCCGACAAAGGTAGCTGCATATAACCCGCTCCGGAAACATACTTCGCGCCTCCTAAGGCTGCTGGTGAGTCTCTTCGTGCGAAATGAAAGGAAGGCCAACTAAAAACGGCCTTTGCGGCCAACGTCGGCAGACCCCTTGCTTGGGCAAGGGGTCTCACCGATGCCTTTCTCCCCGCAACACCTAGGACGTGCTAGTGTCAGCCGACCAGGGGTCTACGTATATTTCCTCCGCTAAGGTAATGCATTTCTCGTTTTTAGATTTGATCGTTTTCGTTATGTCCCTGCTCTAATCATGAGAGATTCAAATGATGTTAACGGGCTTCAATTTCATTGATTGCCATTTGGACGGTGAAAGATCGAACAAAGGTAGAGTTAGACGATACTTCAGGTCAAGTCGGTTAGCAGTAAAATAGATAAATAGTTTTAAATGGATGAGAAGAGTGCCTAAAGTAATTAGGGCGCTCTTTTTCCCTTGGCATAGTCTAAGCTAATCATATTTGATGATCCTTCAGCTAATAACTACTAATTCGGGTAAAACGGTATCAGACCCTTGTTGTAAAGTACAGCCGTAATGTTAAGTAAAGTTGCGGGTATTTTTTTAGCGAGATAATATTTACGATAAAACTGGTAATAGGCTTTCTTTAAATTTTCCCATTGTCTACAGTTTTTCTTCTGTCTAAACCGGGCAACATCAATCAGTTTAATTTCATTATGATTGGTAATAAATATGTTGCGCAAATGAACATCGGATGGATTTAAATCTAAATTTCTCGCTAATGATAGTGCATAGTCGATCTCTTTAATATGAGCTGAAGTTATTGTTTTACCATTGGTTATACATTCAAATAGTGTTAGTCCCTTAATGTAATCTATCACAATGTAATTATGTCCTGAATCATGGATCGTTGGGTAATATGGAACACCTTTAAGTATCTGATAGATAGTGGCTTCTTCTTTTGCAATCGATGTATTTGTCGGAAAGAAGACTTTAATTGCCACACTGGATGCCTTCAATTTAAAAACATATGCACTCCTACCTTTGCCAACAAACATCAATGAATGATCGTAGCTAACTAGTCGATTTTTTTTATTTATTATAACTGTTTTCGCAAGTTCTTCATAAGTAGTCAAAGGAATACCTCCAAAAAATTATTAGAAAGTTCGGCTTATTGCCAACTGTTTATGGCGAGAACTTAAGTTGTACTTTGTGTAAAGAAAGTTTTAGACTTTCTTAACGTCAAAAAAAGACCTCACCAAAATACCAGGTAAGGTCTCGCTAACAACATTATGTTGCCAATAAAGCCGAGGAGGATAAAACCCCTGTGCTGACGACTGTATTGTAATATAGCTACTCCCCTTATAGGAGAAATATTTATAAATTTGTACATCTATTATATGTAGAAAAGGCCATGGTGTCAATTCAAAATGGGTTTTGTAAGCTTCCAATAATAGGGGATAAAGTTCTTTTAAAAAAAGAATTCTTTCTGTATTAATAATTCTTCGGCCAAGCGTCAGATTATATTTTCCACGAAGTTATTGAACAAACTTGATTACGGTCAATTCATTTTTCTCGAAAAGGTTTTAAGATATAGATAGAAAAGGAGTGGGTGAACATGCAACTAATCATTCATAAGTATAAAAATCAGTTGACAGTCATTTCATTTGGATTAATCGTACTTGCATTTATTTTGGGAGGAGAACTGAAAAGTGTTGCTCTAATTATCGCAACGATCATCGCAGGGGTACCAATTTCGCTCAAAGCATATCAAGCGGTAAAAATGAAAACATTTAGTATTGAGTTACTCGTGACGATCGCTGTCATTGGTGCCCTTTTTATTGGAGAATATGTCGAGTCGGCAGTTGTTACGTTTTTGTTCCTATTCGGTGATTATTTAGAAGGAAGAACACTAGAAAAAACACGATCATCCTTAAAAGAACTAGTCGATATGGCACCACAGGAAGCAGTCGTCATTCGGGACGGGGTTCAGGAAACAATTCCAGTAGAAGAAGTAGTAAGAGGCGACCGAGTGATTATCCATTCCGGTGGAAAGATTCCTGTAGACGGAAAAATTGTTTCCGGGCAAGCATCTATAAATGAAGCGGCAGTTACAGGGGAATCTGTTCCAGCATTGAAAAAAGTTAATGATGAAGTATTTAGTGGTACAATGGTAGATAATGGTTATATGGAAATGATCGCAGAAAAAATTGGTGATGATACTACTTTCGCCAAAATAATTGAACTTGTCGAAGAAGCACAAGAATCGAAATCAAAAACGGAGAAGTTTTTAAATAAATTTGCCAGTATTTATACGCCAAGTATTGTTGTTTTGTCTGTCCTAGTCTATTTTCTCACGAAGGATCTTCATATTGCCATTACATTTCTCGTTATAGCATGTCCTGGGGCATTAGTTATCGGTGCACCTGTTTCAACCGTTGCAGGAATTGGAAATGGAGCAAAAAATGGTGTCCTCATTAAAGGTGGGGAAGTAATGGATACATTTGCTAAAGTGGATACGGTCGTGTTTGATAAGACAGGTACATTAACGAAAGGGCAGCCGGAAGTAACAGATTTCAAATTGTTCATCGATGAAGAGGAAGAACATTTATTCCAGCTTATTGCTCAAGCAGAAATGATTTCTGAACACCATTTAGGGAAAACGATCGTCAAAGAAGCAGAAAAACGGAACTTAGCTGTAACAGGGAAAGTAACAGATGGAGAAGTCATTAAGGGAAACGGCATTCGGGCAATAGTAGAAAATCGTCTTTTTGTTATCGGTAATCGAAAATTAATGAATCAAGAAAACATTGAAGTTACCCCTACAATGGAAGCATATGCAGTGCAAAGAGAAAAGAAAGGGAATACAGCAATTTTTGCAAGTGTCGATGGAAAAATGGCAGCAATCATCTCGATTGCAGATGAAATTAGGGAAGATGCACATCGGGCCTTAGCCGACCTTCGCAAAAACGGTATTAAAAAAATGATCATGCTTACAGGTGACAATGAACATACTGCAACACTCGTCGCTAACCAACTTGGACTTGATGAATACCATGCAGAGCTCCTTCCACAAGATAAAGTAGATTATGTAAAAAAGTTAAAAGCAGCCGGACATAAAGTAGCAATGGCTGGAGATGGAATTAATGATGCACCTGCCATTGCAACAGCTGACATCGGGCTTGCAATGGGAGAAGGCGGGACAGATATTTCGATGGAAACGGCGGATGTTGTATTAATGGCTGATAAGTTAATGCAATTTGCTCACGCCTATTCTCTTTCAAAAGGAAGCATCCGTAACATGAAGCAAAACACATACTTTGCAGTTGGCACAGTATTCCTCCTTCTAATCGGTGTTTTAAAAGGTCAAGTCCATTTAGCTTCAGGAATGTTTATTCATGAAGCAAGTGTCATCTTAGTTATTTTGAATGGAATGCGTCTGATTACCTTTAATCGAAAAAAGAGGAAAGAAGAAAACGAATTACAATTGAAAAGTGCATAAAAGGGAGGTTATTGAATGAACAAAAACAAAGCGTACCCACACCACGACCAAGGGGTGGGTACGCATAAAGCATGTGTATCCCTCGTACCGATTTTTAATCATTTGGAAGAAGAGCAAATGAATGAAATTATGCAAGCTGTTCAAAGTGTTTCATATAAAAAGGGTGAAATTATCTACCACGCTGGTGATGAATCTGATTCATTATATATCGTCAATCGGGGACAAATAAAAATTTATCGTCTATCTGAATCGGGTAAAGAACAACTTGTCCGGATTTTACATCCTGGTGATTTTACAGGAGAACTCGCCTTATTTCAGGAGTCCGACCATGAGGCATACGCAGAAGCAATGGTGCATACACAAATATGCCTCATTAAACGAGATGAGTTACATAAATTATTAGTAAAATACCCGACCATTTCACTGAAAATTTTAACTGAGTTTTCGAATCGATTAGACACTTCGGAAAAGCAGACGACTCGATTTGCAACGGAAAGAGTCGAAACGAGAATCGCTCTTTTTTTAGCCGAATGTGTAGAAAGTGAAAAAGGCACGATGATTGAATTGCCAATGAGTAAAAAAAATGTCGCCTCTTATTTAGGTACGACACCTGAAACATTAAGTAGGCGTTTAAGTGAATTTGAGGCAGAAGGTCTAATCAAACAAAAAGGACAAAGGAAAATCGAAATACTCGATCTTGATGGGTTACTTTTAATGGGGTAAAAGAAATGGCTTTTATCATGAGAACTATTCGTTAGTTATCAAGTAAATGATGGTGAATGAAGCACTATAAGAATTTTTTTATATTAAAAGTAAATTAAATGTGAATAATTTTCATCTACTTTCTCAACATAGTTGTATCATACGTAAAGTCATAAATTTGTAATCACTCGATGAAAAAACATGGTTATTAAAGTGTATGATAGGAGTGGATAGGTATAATGAACTATTCCAACTTGGAGGTGCAAGAAATGGGAAAACTTAATGGAAAAATTGCAATCATTACTGGTGGTGCATCAGGAATCGGAGAGTCGTTAACACATTTATTTGTTGAGGAAGGTGCGACGGTAATTGCAGCTGATATTAATGAAGAAGCCCTACAAAAAATAAGTACAAAAAGTGACCGAATTGTAGGCATGAAACTCGATGTCTCCAAAGAAGAGAATTGGCAAGAACTCGTTCAACAGGTAGAAAATGAGTTTGGACGTATCGATATTTTAATTAATAATGCTGGTGTTACGTCAGAAAAACCAATTGAACAAGTTGATTATGCTGATTGGGAATTTTTACTGAAAATAAATGGTTTCGGCACGATGCTCGGTATTAAATATGTCGCCCCTACCATGGTTAAAAATAATCAAGGATCAATTGTAAATGTATCTTCTGTTACAGCGCAAGTCGGCATGGGATTAAATTCTTACACCGCATCAAAAGGATCTGTACGAGCCATTTCAAAAGCAGCCGCAACACAGTACGGTAGAAATGGCATACGTGTAAACGCCGTATTTCCAGGTGTGATTGAAACGCCAATGACGGAAAAGTTAGAGTCAAGCGTTGAAGCATTACAGCAAATAAATGCATTAACACCTCTTGGCAGACTAGGAAAACCAGAGGAAGTTGGAAAGGCGATTTTATTTTTAGCAAGTGATGATGCGTCTTATATTTCCGGAGCTGAATTAGCAATCGATGGTGGATATTCAGCAATGTAGTAATACGTTTTGTTCATCGAAAGCACATGTGATCAAAATTGGCCCATGTGCTGTTTTTTTGCATGTTTACAAAATGATGGATTTGGAAATAAACCTAAATGAATTACGTAATTAAAAACGTAATTTTCGCAAAGTGAAATAGACAAAAAAAGCCGTCCTAAAATGAAGAGGGATGAAGATACAGCAGTGATCAAGTTGAATTTGGATTAACTAATTGCACTAGCACGTCCTGCGACTGCGATTACTCGTCGCAATAAACATTGTCATTTGGAAGCTGAAGCCGTTTCCCGCGGAATTTAACGTTGCTGTGACTAGGTAGGTTTATAGACGAAATATCAAACTATGTTACTGCGCAGTTTATCTCTTATATGTAAAAAACAACAAATCTATTTGGTAGGAGCAGTCTACGTATTTGATAAAATTTGTATATTAATTACCCATTTAAATGACAAAAAAGTTATATGAGAGTAATATGAATTTATACACCTAAAGTCTCGGATGACTCTGTCTGCTATAGTTCGTTCTCCAATAGTATTAGGCCTAATGAATTGTTTTAATCGTATTTTTATTTATTAACCACTTAAAATTATGGTATTCTATACATAAGATAAGGAGGTACCACAATGAAAAAACTAACTATATTCACGTTGTTTATTTTACTTTTAGCAGCTTGTAACTCTCCTCAAGAGACAAGCCCTAAAGACACAGATGGCTCCAGCAATGTATCAGAAGAAGTAAAAGACGATCTGGAAGATGAGACGAACAGGGAAGTGGATGAAGCAACTCAGAATGATGAACCAGAAGTTACAGAAGAAATGGATGAAAATCAAACAGAAGCCCCAGCGCAGGAAAATGAGTCAAGTAATAATAACGCAACGAACGAACATAGTCCTTCAGAAAAGAACGAGGAACCGGAAGGAAATGAACATGACGAATTAGTTGAGTTAACGAATAACATTTTTAACGCTCAATTTAACAAGGATTATGATTTCCTGCAGTCGATCCTTTCAAAAGGTTCTAAATTGGACAAGGAGAACAATAAATTTATGTTTGAAAATGTTACCTATCCACATGAACAAGCATTATTTACAGAGAAAACTGCAGGTGATTTAGAGTTTCGATATACAAATGAAAATAATGCAGATTCAGTTGTCGTTGGGTTTGCAGCAGTTGATTATGAAAAAGAATATAGTTTTGTTATCGACTTTGAATTTGTACAGGAAGATGGAAAATGGAAAATGAATGACATGGATGTAAACAAATAAAAACAAATCGCTAAATTCCGAATATAAGGGTTTGGCGATTTTTCTGCTTTAACCACTTTGAATCTAGGAATATGAACTAGTGCAAAAGAGTAAATTTTCATCCATTTATAGTTGATATTTAACGATCCTTTACCAAGAAGTCTATAAAATGGATGTTCAAAACAAAAATGACGCATCGAATTTCTGCGTTGGCAGATAAGAAAGCATTCCTTTCTTGACTCGCATAAGTGCAACTTTAGTTCTTGCAGTAAAGGCGTAGTGAATACCAAGTTTTCTAAGCTTGCTTTTTTAGGTACTTACGTATGTAAAAGCTTTAGAGGATCCCGTTACATTCGCCCACGTCCTGGGACTGGGACTGCGCTTACTCGTCCCATCGAAGAGCATTTGCGCATTCGCTCGTCCCATCGAAAAGAGTTATGGGCAACACGGAAGTCATCACATCCTGTGAAAGTCCGTTCCCGGGAGTACTCCGCCTTGAATTTATTGGTCCTTTTTATCGACCTTTTTGAACACGCACTACAAGGGAAAGTATTAAAGTAGTTTACTTAATTAATTCGTTTCCAGGAAAAACGACTGTTCGTCCATTTCCTTTCAATGGTACTGATGAAAAAACATCTACATGAAAATATTTCAACATAATCACCTCATTAAAATTAATGACTAGTCACTTTATTCATTTGAAATTGAGTCAGTTTTACGATGATTACATAAGTAATTGGTAAAATGGTGGTAAATAATACGATTCCATGCCAGCCAAACTTTTCCCAAAGTGGCACAAGTAATGTTGTTCCTGTAGATACTCCTATATAATAAGCGACTAGATAAATACTTGATGCGCTACCTTTGTGGTGCTGTGCTTCTTGTGAAACAGTTGCCGTTGCAATCGAATGAGAAACAAAAAATCCGAGACAAATGATACAAAGGCCGATAATAATGGCAAAAAGCGACTTGCCTAATGTAATCAACAATCCGAGCACTAAAAAAACTATCCCTGTTATCCGAATCGTGCTTAAACGATATTTACTTGCAAACAAGCCAGCAATTGGAGCACCGACAACCCCTAAACTATACGCAAAATAAAAATAAGATATTTGTTGTAAAGATAATTCATATGGTGCATCTAGTAAATGAAATGGTAGAAAAGTCCACATGCCGGTAAAGGAAACCTGTAAAACAATCCCAAGCCCGAACATTAATAATAAGGTAGGATTTTTAAAATGGACAAGAAATCCTTTCATTTCTTCCGTAAAATTTCCAGTTGATCGTTCAAAGTGCATTGATTTTGGCAAAGTAAGAAAAACGAATACAAAAGTAAGCAATCCAAATGCACCTAATATGTATAAAGCTATCTGCCAAGAAATTGCCTCAGCTAAAAAACCTGTTATAAATCTTCCGATCATCCCACCTAGACTGTTACAAGCAATATATAAAGTCGCCGCAAATCCGACATGTTTTTGGTCAATTTCTTCTGTCATATACGCAAGCGCAGCTCCAAGTACCCCTGCAAGGGTAAATCCTTGAAGTAATCGAAAGAAAATAATGAGCAAAAAAGAATTCATCATCGGGATGATGAATAATAAACATGCAGTACTGATAATGGAAAAGTGAATAAAAAATGTACGTCCTTTAAGGTCTGATAAAAAGCCGATTACAATTAAACCAATAATCAGTCCGACAGTAGTGAGTGACATGGACAAACTAGCAAATGAAATGGTAATATCATAATTTTTTGTTAAAATTGGTAAAATTGGCTGCATCGAGTACATTGTTCCAAAAATAAAGAACGCTGATGTTCCTAAACCGATAACGATGTTCCAAAATGCTTTATCTTTCATCGTATATTTTTGTTTATTCATGTAAACACCCATTCATAAATAAAGTTAGCAAACATTGTTTACGGAAGAAAATTTTACGTATCGTATTTTTAGTATAGTATAATGAAATTCAAATAGCTTACTATATAACTTGAAAATAAGGTTAGAAGAATAAAATCTTAAAAAGAAAGGTGATATAAAATGAATGAAGTAAAAAATGCGATTCAAGATGACTATGGAGATGATTATGCTTGGTGTTACGGCTGTGGGCGAAATAATGAGTCAGGTCTTCATTTGCGTACAGGTTGGAAAGGGGATAAGACGTTAACAATATATACGCCTCGAGAAGAACATAAGGCAATTCCAGGATTTATATATGGTGGATTAATCGCTTCTGTTATCGACTGTCATGGAACAGGATCAGCAGCACTTGCCTTACACCGAAAGCTGGGTCATGAACCAGGAGATGGAGTAGAAGCACCACGTTTTGTCACTGCTTCTTTACATGTTGACTTTATGAAACCAACTCCTGAAGGTATTCCTTTACGTGCAATAGGAGAAGTAGTAGAAATTCATCCAAAAAAGTGGAAAGTAGTTACAGAAGTTTTTGCTGGGGATGTGTGTTGTGCAAAAGGAGAAGTAATTGCCGCTGTTATGCCAGATACCTTTATGAAAAAATAATTACCATTTAATTGCTAATACCCGTATGTTAGACTAATGGTAATTAGTTCCTATTGGAGGTGGGTTTTATTATGATGCAAGAAATAATTTTAAAATTGCGCGATGTAGAGATGAGTTTCGGGACAAAGCAAGTACTAAATGGTATCAATTTAGACGTTTATAAAGGGCAAATTATCGGGTATATTGGTCCAAATGGAGCTGGGAAAAGTACGACATTAAAAATTATGCTCGGTTTAATCGATGGTTATGAAGGCAATGTTGAACTATTTGGGGAAGATATTGCAAGCGGTGATGTCACTTATAAGCGGCGGATTGGTTATGTTCCAGAAAATGCAGACCTATATGACAATTTAACGGCATGTGAGTATATCACTTTTGTTGGAGAATTATATGGATTAACACGAAAAGAAGCAGAAGATAAAGGGTTACAGCTCCTTACTCAATTTGAGATGGAAGACGTTTTTCATCAAAGAATTTCTTCATTTTCGAAAGGAATGCGGCAAAAAGTATTAATTGTTTCTAGTCTTATCCACAATCCAGATCTTATTTTTTTAGATGAACCATTAAGCGGACTTGACGCAAATAGTGTTATGGTCATTAAAGATATTTTAGAAGAGTTGAAAAAACGAGGGAAAACAATCTTTTATTCATCCCATATGATGGACGTTGTGGAACGAATTAGTAGTCGAATTATTTTACTTGTCAACGGTAAAATTGCCGCTGATGGAACCTTTGAAGAGTTAAAGGAGCAAAATAAAGAAGGGTCGTTAGAAGGGATTTTCAATCAATTAACAGGTTTTGACGCTCATAAGGAGACAGCAGCTACATTCGTCTCTATTGTGACTGGGAAGGCGAGCGATCAAGAATGACATATTTTCAACCACTTAAAGTAGTCGATTTTTTTCGTCCCTTGTTTGAAAAAATGAAGATTGATTATGTAGTGATGAGAAAAATAGTCGAAGTAAAATTGCTGATGGATGGAAGGCGTGTACCGACTGTTTTTAGTAGTTCAACAAAACAAAAAGGCAACCAATTTATGAAGTCCCTTTTGATTTATATGCTGTATAGTTTAATTTTGCTTTTCTTTATTTTTGGGGATCAATATATGTTTCAAATGAGTTTCGTTTTTGGGATTTCCATGTTTTTACTGATGACTTCTATGATTGCAGATTTTTCATCTGTTTTACTCGATGTTCGTGATAAAACGATTTTACATACAAAACCAGTTCATTTACGGACAATTAATGCAGCAAAAATGGTTCATGTTATCATTTATATGACTCTACTTACAGGTGCGTTTACAGTTATTCCCGCGTTGGTCATGCTTTTTTCACAAGGCCTATTCTTTTTTCTTCTTTTTCTTTTGACGATTATTTTATTCGTATCATTTATTATCGCTTTAACGTCTCTTATCTACATGTTTGTGCTACGCTTTTTTAGTGGGGAACAGTTAAAAGACCTGATCAATTATATACAAATCATCCTATCGGCTGGAGTAATTATTGGCTATCAAATTGTCATTCGAGCATTTGAATATGCTGGTTTCACATTTGAATTTACCTTTTCATGGTGGAATGTATTTATTCCTCCCATGTGGTTTGCTGCTCCATTTGAATTGTTGATAGCAAGGAACTTTTCTAGTGGAATCATTGTTTTAACTGTTCTTGCAGTTATAATTCCAATTATTTCTATCCTGCTCTATTACGCATTAATGCCTTCCTTTGAACGAAATTTAAAAAAATTAAAGGAAGAATCGGGCACAGCTAGACGTAAAAGATGGCAATTTAGTACCTTATGGGAAAAAATCATTTGTTTTCATAAAGAGGAGCGAATGTTTTTCAGATTTGCCAATCAAATAATGGGTGCGGAGCGAGAATTTAAACTAAAAGTATATCCATCACTCGGGATCGCTCTTGTGTTCCCGTTTATCTTTATTTTTAACGATTTAAGTTATCTATCTTTAGAGGAGATAAGAGAAGGAAATTCATTTTTACAAATATATTTTGTTAATATTATTGTCGGAATCGTTGTCCATATGTTATCTTTTTCCGGCAAATATAAAGGTGCGTGGATTTTTAAAGCGGCTGGAGTAGAGCATCCTAATGAAATGAATGGAGCAACGATCAAAGCATTTCTTGTGAAATTGTATGTACCGATCTTTTTTATTGTGGGGACAATCTATTGTTTTATCTTTTCGCCACGGATTATTGTACATCTTTTTATCGTATTCTTAGCTGCTATCCTTTTAGCCATTTTATCTTATTTTTTAACGAGCAAAGGTGAATTTCCATTTTCAAAACCATTTGAAAGTATCCAACAAGGCGGTGGGAGTACTGTTACGGTTATTCTGATAATGATTTTTACCGCACTTTTAGCGGGTCTACATTATGTGATGATATTAATTCCTTATGGTATGTATGTTTATTTGATCGTATTAATAGTGACCATTTTTATTTTGTGGAGAAATTTATTTTCGAAAAAGTCGATGGAATAGTGTTATTGGAGTAGCTTTATGTAGGAAGGCACTTGTGCTTTCTATATGATCCGGCGTAATAGTAACGGGTTTACTACCATAATAATAACTCAACTTTCGCACCAATAAAATGAGTCCAAACAGTTCGCTTGATTAAGGTTGGGATGCTTCTAATTATATCTTGACAAACTTGGTATGGAAAACTGTATTCCAAAAGAGGCACTGCCAATATTTTTCCAACAAAATAGATTTGTTGTTTTTTTCTATAAGATATAAACTGTGCATTCTTCCCATGAACTGCGCATTCCCGTATTGAACTCTACATTATTCGATGGAACTGCGGATTCCCGTATTGAACTGTGCATTAGTCGCATGAACTGCGCATTCTCGTATTGAACTCTGCATTATTCGATGGAACTGCGCATTCCTGTATTGAACTCTGCATTATTCCGATGAATTGCGCATTCTCGTATTGAACTGTGCATTAGTCGCATGAACTGCGCATTCCCGTATTGAACTCTGCATTATTCGATGGAACTGCGCATTCCCGTATTGAACTCTACATTATTCGATGGAACTGCGGATTCCCGTATTGAACTGTGCATTAGTCGCATGAACTGCGCATTCTCGTATTGAACTCTGCATTATTCGATGGAACTGCGCATTCCTGTATTGAACTCTGCATTATTCCGATGAATTGCGCATTCTCGTATTGAACTCTGCATTAGTCGCATGAACTGCGCATTCCCGTATTGAACTCTGCATTATTCGATGGAACTGCGCATTCTCGTATTGAACTCTGCATTATTCGATGGAACTGCGCATTCCCGTATTGAACTTTACATTATTCGATGGAACTGCGCATTCCTGTATTGAACTCTGCATTATTCCGATGAATTGCGCATTCTCGTATTGAACTCTGCATTATTCGATGGAACTGCGCATTCCCGTATTGAACTCTGCATTATTCCGATGAACTGCGGATTCCCGTATTGAACTTTACATTATTCGATGGAACTGCGGATTCCTGTATTGAACTGTGCATTAGTCGCATGAACTGCGGATTCCCGTATTGAACTCTGCATTATTCCGATGAACTGCACATTCTTGTATTGAACTCTACATTTTGCTTCTGACATTCCTTAGCGAAGGGGGAAAGTGAGGAGGCTCACCAGCCGCCCACGGTAAAGGAGACACTGTGAAAGCAAGTGAAAACGTAGCTAGAACAGATGTCGCTCTTATGCCTGTGGTGAAAGCGGAGTGCATTTCCTTAGCGGTTGGCTAAAATGTTTCTGCGCAGTTTATTTCAAATGCGTGATAAAAAGAAACAAAATAAATGAAAGAGCAAGGGAATATAGAATATACAAATTGCTTTAGAGTAAATAGTTATCCAAACATAATTATCCGAAAGCTTATTTGTCCATTCCACACTGAGAAAGTTGAGATAATAATCTTTTTAAAAAAAGTTGAATTTATATATAAAATAGTGTTTTCGTGAACCTGACACTAGTTAAAACGCAATTTTGTGTAGAGAGAAAAGCCATTTTGAAGGGTCTGAGCATTGCTATTATGCACTTTTATCCTTTTGACTGCTAAAACGGATTCCGTTATGCTTACAGTGCAAGTAAAAGTTACTAGCTTCTAAAGAGGCACTCGTTGCTAGTCACTCGCTTAGCTAACGAAAGGGGGAGCGAATGAATATGTCATAACATGATGTCTTGAAAAATGAACCTGGCTTTATCGCCAATGTGATAATCAATTGCCTCCATACTTATCTTGATTGTCCTAACAACTCCACTCCATTCATTTTCAAGATACATGTAAGTTGGTAAAATGAATACGTTTTTCTAAGTTCATGTGAATTTCAAGAGTACAAGTTCATTCGGTAGGGAGAATGACGATGGTTCATACTTTTTATTGTTGGAAAAGGTTTAAAAGAGGAAATGGACGCCTGTGCCTAGGGAGCACAGGCTATTTTTTTATCCAAAAATATCTCGTCTATTATAACGAATAAAGCCAATGATGGAAAGGGAAACAGTTATAAAAAGTAACACTGCCATTTCAGTCAAATTAATTTCTTCGACTGGGATTTCAGGTATATAATGATATGGTGATAGGTTGCCAAGCCAATCTGGTAGTTGTAATAAAGCCCCTAAATAAATGACAACAAATGAATAACTTAAGTAAAACCAGATAACACTTGAGCGTTTTGGAATAAACCCGATGAATAGAACAGTTAAACTAATCATCAGCCAAATAGCAGGCAAATAAACGAAAGCTGCTTTCAAAGTAGGCATCAAACTAATAGGATCTTCCATCACAGTTGAAGCAGCAGCCCAAAGGCCAAATCCAGTTAAGGATAACATCATAATGGATACAAGAATGGCAATGATAAGGGAGCTACCTAAAAGTGTATTTCGGGAAACTGCTCGACTGAATAAATGCTCTATGCGATTTTTTCGTTCCTCACTTACTATTTTTAACATGATCATAAGTGGGGGAATGGAGCTGACCATCGCCATTATTTTCATTAATAATGTCATAAATTGCTCTGTCAAAGAAACACCTTCATTTGCAGCTAATAATTGTTGCATCATTTCATTATCGTTAAAAAATGATTCAAGATCACCAAATATAGAACCATAAGATACCCCTAAAATAAATAGTCCTATTGCCCATGAAATAATGGCGGTTCGTTGAAGTCGTAAAAACAAACCAGTTGGGCTTTGTAAAAAACGGCTTGCAAATTTCTTCCCAGGTCGTGCTGGTAGTAAACCTGCTTCCAAATCACGTTTCGCATGCAAATAAAAAGCAAAAAATAGAAGCAATAAGCTGATCCCTATCGTTCCTAAAACAGGCCACCAATTATTTTCGACAAACACTTTCGAATGTAAAATCCACCCGAGAGGAGATACCCATGAAAGAACCTCGTTACTTACATCGCCGACTGCTCGAACAAGATAAAAAAGAAGTAAAGCGGCAATAGATAGCCCAATCGTCCCTCGTGCATTTTCCGACAGTTGCGCAAATACAGCAGTAAGAGCGGAGAAAAAGATTCCAATTCCACCTAAGGCAGCTCCATACAATAAAGATCCTTCTAAATCCATGCTTTCGATTCCTAAAGCATATAAACTAAAACCAATTCCAATCGCAAGTAGAAAATGAACGATGATTAATATCGTCATTGTGGCAGATAAATTGGCTAGGCGACCAGTTGGCATGGAACGAATAAGTTCGATTCTTCCAGCTTCTTCATCTGATCTTGTGTGCCGAGTGACGAGTAAAATACTCATGATGGCAACAACAATGGCTGTAAATAATAACATTTGGTGAGCCATCATTGCTCCAATTGTATAGTTATCAAGTCCATATCCTGGGCCGACCATTGCAATCATTGCAGGATTTTTCATCGTTTCAGCCATTCCTTGACGTTCTATTTCAGTTGTATATAAACGATGGAAAGCTTCCGCGACTAAAAAGGTAATTAGGATGAAAGAAGCAATCCAAATAGGAATTCGAATACGATCTCTTCGAATGAGAAACCGCATAAGAGTTCCACAGTTCTCAAAAGATTGAGTCATCAATTGGCACACCTCCATTAATTGCTTTCATCATTAATTTGTACCTATAGAGGATTTTTCCGTCCCTTCATAATGGCGCATAAATAAATCCTCAAGTGTTGGTGGAGCACTTTCTAATTTACTAATGCCAAAATCGCTAATATGTTTAATGACAGAATCAAGTTGTTCTGTATCAACTTGAAGGGAAATAGACAGGTCTTTTCCAGCGATATTGTGGATACCGGAAACTTTTTCTAATCCAGTTATCGGCGTTTTTGTTTCAACTTGTAAATTTGTCCGTGTAAGATGACGTAACTGGGTAAGTGATCCTGTTTCAATGATTTGCCCGTCACGAATGATCCCAATTCGGTCGCATAATTTTTCAACTTCAGATAAAATATGGCTTGATAATAAAACACTTTTCCCGGAATTTTTTACTTTCAATACATTTTCTTGAAAAATTCGTTCCATGAGCGGATCAAGTCCCGATGTTGGTTCATCGAAAATATACAAATCAGCATTTGAAGCAAAAGCTGCTACAAGTGCTACTTTTTGTCTATTTCCTTTAGAATAAGTACGGCATTTTTTGGAAGGATCTAATTTAAATTGTTCGATCAATTCTTCGCGTAGCTTACGATTATTTGTTCCTTGCAGTTTTACAAAAAGGTCAATTACTTCTCCACCTGTTAAATTTGGCCATAAATTCACATCACCAGGAACATATGCAATTCGTTTATGAATAGAGACAGCATCTTTCCAAACATCTTTTCCAAAAATAGTAGCTTCACCAGATGTTGCCTTCAAAATACCGAGCAAAATGCGAATGGTTGTCGATTTCCCCGCTCCATTTGGTCCGATAAAACCAAACACTTCGCCTTCATGCACTTCGATATTCACGCGATCAAGTGCTGTAAAACTTCCAAATTTTTTCGTCAGATCGACCGTTTTCAATAAACTCATTTCCCTACCTCCCTTTATTTTCCTATGGTATACCCACCAATCAAAACATAGAGCCCCATATGCGAATGGGTTTTAGCGCTCCGTCTTAATGCAACGCTTCTTTATAAAAAGCTTTCTTTAACACGTCTAAGTAGGCAAAAAATTCATCCCAATAAGGATCAAAATTTACATCTGTTAAATTTTTACCTTGTAGTTGAGCAATTAAATTGTTTTGATAGCCATCGATTGCCCATTGAATTAATTGAAAAGCTTTCTCTACTTCGAGGTCTGATCGAAATAAAGAAGTATCAATATTATCGTATAATAACGAATACCCAAGCTTGGAAAATTTCTCAAACTTTTCTTGGATTGGCACCGGAAGCTTTGTTTGCTGATCGATAAAAATATTCCCAAGAAAATGAAATAAATCTGGGTGGTTAGCGTAAGCCTCCATTTTAATTTTTGTTGCTTGTTTTGTCCGTTCGATAAAATCAGTTGTTTTTGTATTCACTTTCTTAAAATATTCCATTTCAACAAAATCAAGACTGTAATTCAGTAGGTAATAAAAAAGGTCTTGTTTCGATTTAAAATAGTAAAACAGCATTCCTTTACCGATATTGGCATTTTGAACTATTTTATTTGTTGATGCTAGTTCATACCCTTTTTCGGCAAACTCTTTCATTGCAGCATTTAATATTTGTGTTTGTTTATTCTTATCTAGATTGTTAAATGTTTTGATTTTCTCCACCTCCTAAAAGAAATAGACCGAACTGGTCGATTTTAGTGTAACATAATAGACCACTGTGGTCAATGGTCTTTTTTTGTCGGTAAGATGCAACCTTTTCTTACTTAAATTATTGCAACCTTAGGCATTCGTAGTAAAGGCTTGGCTCATTTATTTACATACGTGCAACATCACCTAGTCAACACCTGTCGGCTTGCCAATCGGTGTGTTTACGAATGCCGGGTTTTCTAATGTTTAGACAACTTCAATGACAAAACTAGTATATACTTCTTCATCAATCATGACGTCAATTGTCCAAAATCCACGTTCATCAAAGCCAATCTTTGCAGCATTTTCTCCTTGAATTTCATCTTTATATAATTCAACTATTTTTCCAGTATCCTCATGGGTAGCTATTAAAGTGTATGTTTTTCCGACGAGCTGATCGGTATGATCAAAGAAACTTAATTGGTACAGACGACCTTGATCCTTTAAAAAGTGCGGTTCATTTGGATCTCCGTTTATTTTTGTTATACCAAAACTAGCTTCGGCTCCAATATAATCGACATCGGCTACTGAGACACTGCCATTTTGTCGCCAGTTTTTATCTTGTCCATTACAACCGAAGATGAAGAGAATGCAAGAAAAAAATATAACGATCATCATTCGCTTGAACATTATGTACTCCCCAATCCAATTACTTATTTACCGATTATCTTCCATGGTATAATAAGTAAACAATCAGTTGCAAGGAGAATATGAATGAAAGTTTCTATAAAAACACCAACGATCCATCCAATCATTGTACCGACAACATCTAGCCTTAAAACATTTAATTTTTATCTTGTTGAAAATGAAGAGAAATTATTTCTAGTAGATGCAGGTGTCAATACAGATGAATGTTGGCATGCTTTTATCAATACCCTAAAACAAACTGGACGAAAAATGGATGAAATTGATGCGATTATAATAACGCATAATCATGCTGATCATATCGGCTTAGTAAATAAAATTCGAAGTAAAATGGACATTCCACTTTATGCCCATCAAGATGCAATTACTCGACTAAAAAGGGAAACTCCATTTTTACAAAAACGTGTCCATTTTTTTGAGAATCTTTATAAAGAGATGGGGTGCAAAGAAGAGGCGTCTGATCAATTGGAACGACTTAAGAGATCGATTGAAAAAAATAAACATCAAATAATTACTGGAGAAATTAACACATTACTTGATGGCGATGAAATTTTTGGTTTCAGAATAATCGAAGTCCCTGGTCATGCACCAGATCATATCGTCCTTTATCATGAGGGAAGTGGGATCATGTTAGTTGGGGATCATATTATCGAACATTCACCAAGTAATGCACTAGTTGAACTTGGTAAAAATGGAGACCGGATACGATCTCTCTATTTATATGAACAATCATTACAAAAACTATTGCAATTACGTGGGACTATCGCTTACTCGGGTCATGGAGCAGTCATTCACAATCCGCATCAAGTAATTGAAAACAAATTAAGGAGGATCGAAAGAAAAGCAGAAAGAATTAAACGTTTATTATCCTACCCAAAAACGGCTGCTGCAATCGCCAAACGGCTGTATAAAGAAAGGTATATACCACTACTTCCACTCGTCATGTCTGAAGTTATTGGTCATTTAGATCGATTGGAGTTGATGGGGGAAGTTAGGATAGAGCAGCGTGATCACGTATATTATTATAAGGTGGATTAAATGATGCCAATAATCATGCATTCTCATGATGAATTTAGCATTACTCTCATTTTTAGAAGATAAGATAAATTCTTTCGGTACGTGTGTAAATGGTAAGATAAGGATGTAACCATTAGAGAAAGGGATCAACATAAGGACAATAGTGCTATGATGGAAAAAGAAGCTGTTTAGGAGGATATAAATTGAATATTGGAATAATCGGAGCAGGGGCCATTGCGACATATTTATTAAACGAATTAAATGAGAATAAAACAAACATACAGATTACTAGTTTATATGTTAGGGATCATGAAAAATATAAAAGACTTGAAGAAGAATATAATATACGGCTCTATACAAACTTGGAGCAATTTTTAAAGGCGGATATTGATATTGTTGTGGAGGCTGCAAATATTGAAGCGGTAAAGCAATTATTGCCTGAAATTATTACTCAAAAAGATGCGGTAGTAATCAGTATTGGAGCATTAGCTGAAGAGGAGTTTTTACACGAAATAAAATGCGCTTTAGAAAAAAATCAACGACATATTTATTTACCTTCCGGGGCGATCGGTGGACTTGATCTAGTACAAAATGTTTCAGCCGTTGGAAAAATTAAAAATGTATTACTTGAAACTCGAAAACCAGCTAATACATTAGTGAATGCTCCAATTGACGAGGAGCAAATTATTTTTGAAGGAACAGCTAGAAAAGCAATTGAAAAATTCCCCAAAAACATCAATGTATCCATCGCTCTTGCTTTGGCCGGGGTAGGATTTGATGATACAAAGGTAAAAATAATCGCTGATCCACATACCGAAAATAATCTACATACTATATCTGTCAACGGAGAGTTTGGACAGGCTACCTTTTCCATAACGAACAAACCACTACCTTCCAATCCCAATACAAGTTATTTAGCAGCAATTAGTATCATTGGAACGTTGAAAAGGCTAACATCATCCATCAAAATTGGCATGTAAATGAGGCATATTGACGTTTTTTATCATAATTGCCCGGGAAATGACTGGAACATAAGAAGGTGAGCCATAAAAAATAATCGAGTCTAAAGAAGAACAATGCGTAACCTTAGCGGGCGGGGAACTATACGTAGACTCCCAGTTGGCTAAAACGGTCACGCCCATGTGACTACGCCGATACTAGTGTGTCCCGGGAATGCGCTTACTCGTCTCATCGAAAAGCCTTTTCATTTTGTTCGTTTCACTGTAAAGAATTGTGACGTCATCGATACTAGTACATCCTGGGACTGCAATAAGTCTCGTCCTATCGAAAACCATTACACTCGCGAAACTCGGTGTAGTAAACATTGTACGCCTAAGGCTCACTAGCTGGCTTACACTAGGATGCACAAAATATATTTTCAAAAGCGGGTTACGGACACCTACTATTGTTCGGGTTTTTTGGTAAATACATTTATGTCCCAACTTTTTTTATGAACATTTTTAATAAACACTACCATGATAATTATGTAACAAAAATTAAATAAATACATCGCACCGAACTACTTGCAACATTAGAACATGGTTGATTTTTAAGATATTGAAGGGAAGAATTGAACGAATAGATAATAGTAAACTTTTTTACAAATAATTTACAAATGTATTAAATCATTGTTATTTGTGCTTGATCGCTTGAATGATGAGGTATATTTTATTTACAGTAGTATTATAAAACACGTTTTTTAAAAAGAAACGTTTGTTAAAAAGGATGAATTCAATTGGAAAGAAATGCTTACTTTGATAATGCGAAGATATTATTAATTTCGCTCGTCGTTTTCGGTCATTTGATTCAGCCATTTACCTCAGACTCAGAAGGAATCGGCACTTTATATACGTGGATTTATACGTTTCATATGCCAGCTTTTATCTTGTTAGCGGGATTTTTTGCGAAAGGATCTGGCAATCTCTCGTATATATTAAAACTTGCAAAAAAGTTAATTATTCCGTATATCATATTTCAAATAATGTATACTGGTTATTATTTTTTAATTGGTAAGAGTAATTGGTTAACAGATAGTATTTTTTATCCGCACTGGTCATTATGGTTTCTTTTTAGTTTATTTTGTTGGCATCTTTTATTAATTCTGTATAAGAAAATACCACCACGAGTTGGAATAGGTCTAGCATTACTTATTGGAATATTGATTGGCTTTTTTGATTCTTTCGGGCATACGTTTAGTTTGTCACGAACATTTGTGTTTTTCCCTTATTTTTTAATTGGATATTGGTTATCAAAAGAACAAATGACATTCTTAAAACGAAAAAGCGTTAAGATTGCATCTGTTTTTATCATGTTAAGTATTGCCGTAGCGATTTATTATTTACCACATATTAATTCCGGTTGGTTGCTCGCTTCTAAATCATATAGTACATTGGGACTGGATGTATATGGTGGATTTGCACGATTAATTATTTATGCAACTTCAAGTTTAATGGCTGCATCTATATTAGCTTGGATTCCGCAACAACGGTTTTCTTTTACAAAATTAGGTGAAAGAACACTTTATGTGTATTTATTACATGGTTTTATCGTTCAATATGTTAGGGAAATAGAGTGGCTTCGTGTAGATAATATCCTCGATTTATTTGGAATTGTCGTTATCACAGTCGTAATTGTGATTGGATTATCAAGCAAATTTGTCGTTACTATTTGGCAACCTTTAATTGAAGGAAGCACTACAAGGTTGAAAGCTTTTTTTGAAAAAGAAGAAGTCGATGATAAAAATATGAGTGCTTAATAAAATAATGTAACTAGGCTATTAGAAAAAGAAACTGCCACGTTTTTCTCTTTATGAAAGAGGCTGGGATAAAACTAAAACGATCCATCTAAAGAAGAATACGATACGACCTAAGTGGAGGAAATAGACTCCCGTTCGGCTGGCTAAAAATCGCGCCCTAGGACTGTGCCAACGTAGAGAATTGTAACCAACGACACTAGCACGTCCTGGGACTGCGCTTATTCGTCCCATCGATGAGCATTTGCACTTACGTTCGTCATCGAAAATCATTGTCATAAAGCTTGCACTAGCACGACCGGTGCGGCGGAAGGCTTACCACCCAGACATCTTAGGATGCGCGAATTATATTTCTAGAACGGATTATATGCAACAACTGTTGTTCGGATTTTTCTTTGATAAAAACACTTATGTCCCAGGCTCACTCTCAGCAAAAGTCGAAAGAAGTGTTTCGCAATAAGACGAGAAGAGTCAACTTTCAATAAACCGAATGAAAAACTAATCCCACTTTAGTATTTCTATTTGGTACATAATACCATCCATTCGTCAATGGCAAATGATTGAACTTTGTTGTTTTCTGTTTTCACTTCAAAATAATCTTGTATTTCACCTGTTGCATGTAAAAGTAAATTCTCCACATCCGTTTGATCTTGAACATCATCTAATGTTCGATTTACCCATTCTTCAAACGGTAATGTTTTTTTTCGAATCATTTCTTGCTCTATGTTGAATGATTGTAAGAATTTTTTCCATTCAGAAATTTTATGTGACCGAACATGACTATAATCACGCCTCTTTTCTAAACGATTCACAAATTTGTCCAATGAGCCATTTTCAGATGCTACATTATCAATGAATAAAAACTTTCCTTTTGGTTTTAATACTCTTTGAACTTCATGGATGAATGTTTCAGGATGAGGAAAATGGTGTGCTGCAATTCGGCAAGTTACGATATCGAATGTTGCATCTATAAAAGGTAAGTTTTCCGCATCAGCGATAATAAAATGGATGTTTTGAAATGATTGTAAATGGTCTGAAGTATGTTCAAGCATGCTTTTTGTTAGGTCAGTGGCAAAAATACTTTTCACATATGGAGATAAGTGTTTAGCAACATGACCACCACCCGTTGCAATGTCGAGAACAAGCATATCTGATTCAGGTTTTAACCATTTTTTCATCAATAACAAGTCTGATCCTGTTGAGTGGGTGGAACTTGTAATATAAGCATCTTCACTTTTTGTAAAAACTTGTTTCACGGCTTCTTTCTCTCTCATTTTAAACCATCTCCTTTTTAAAATAGTACATCTTAAATATAATACAAATGTAAAATAAGTAAAATATTAAAATATAATCTAATTCGATAACAATTTATTATCTATCGTTTTCAAAGTTGTACTATTCGATTAACATTCCCGAGAGTATTTTGCTAAACAAAGAGGAAAGAACATCCCATCGATAGATGAAATGTTCTTCTAGTATTGTTAATACCAAGCATTCATACCGTTTTTAACATTAATAATATGTGTGAAGCCTGCTTTTTTTAATCGCTTTGCCGCCTGTAAACTACGCATACCACTTTGGCAAATAAGTACAGTTTCTTTTGATCTATCCAGCTTTCCAATCGATGCACCTAATTGATGTAATGGAATATTGTTAAATTGTTTAATATGATTGTGATGATATTCACCGGGTGTACGCACATCAATAAATTGTTTATTTTGATCGCAAATCAATTCTTTTAATTCTTTTGTTGTGATCGATTGAACACCTTTTACTGGTACCAATCGTGAGCCAAAGAGAATAATGACAAAAAATAAAATAAGCCAAAAAAGTAAATCCACTTGTTTTTCCCCCTATGTTTTGCTATTTTCCGCTGCTTAAGCATCCTATTAAGCGTTTTGGGCTAGTAGTTGATCTGTAAATAGTCTAAACACCCATATACCCCAGGCAGTAATTAAGGTGTAAAAACTAATATACTATACAGGGTATATAAATGCAATGAATTTATTTTACTATATGGATGTTTTAGTATAAGGCCAAACTATTGACAACATACCTATCAGGGCATATCATGGAAGTGATGAATAAAGGAGAGGAGCGTGCCAAAACATGGAGTATGATCAAAAAGTTGTGAATCGTTTAAAACGTATTGAGGGGCAAATAAAAGGAATAATAAAAATGATCGATGAAAATAAAGATTGTAAAGATGTTATTACACAACTATCCGCTTCTCGTTCAGCCATTGACCGTACAATTGGTGTCATCGTAAGTACAAATTTAATCGAATGTATTCAAAATAGAGATGAACATGATCAAAGAACAGAGGAAGAACTAGTTCAAGAGGCAGTTAATTTACTTGTAAAGAGTCGCTAAGTTATAGACTCTTTTCTTTTATTTTTATTGTATCCATATCTGTATAGGGAGTCTTTGAGGAGGAATAGGGGATGGTTGATAAAGATGCCAATCGAACCGATGAACATCCTCCTTTTTCTTATTCGCTTTATCAGAGCATTTGTTTCCGGTATGATCGCAGAATCGAGGGATCGATTATTAAAGATCGGATGCTTTATATTACTATTATTTAGATTATAAACTTACAGTATATGAAGTTCCCTAGAATTAGTTCGATGCAAGATGTTTTTGTATCACCGATGTTTGGGCCTCCCGAATAGTATCTATTTCCATATAAGTGATCATACATATGATTTCACTAGATTAGTAAGTGCAAGAAAAAGAAGTAAGAAAAATCGAGTGATTTTTCCTGCCTAGATTTTATAATCATAAATTAGGTATAATGCCGGAAGATTTCCAAAAGCAAAAAACCCCCACTCTAAATTCAGAGTGAAGGATTTTTCTATCAAAAATTCAATTAGTCTTCAAGTATTGGATAAACTCCATCTTCATCATGTGTTTCCGTACCGACAAGTGGTGGGTTAAATACGCAAATTAAGCGCATATCTTCTTTTCCGCCACGTAGGTAATGTTCGTCATTTTCATTTAATGCATACATCGTCCCGTTTTTAATTGGATATACTTTACCATCTTTTATTGTTTCGATTTCACCGTCACCAGCGACACAATAAACGGCTTCCAAATGGTTTTTATAATGAATATGTGTTTCCGTACCAGCATAAATAATCGTTTCATGGAAAGAAAAACCCATGCCATCTTTTTTCAATAATAAACGCCTACTTGACCATGTTTCTGCCTTTACTTCATTTTCTGATCCGATTATTTCATTTAAATTTCGTACAATCATGTTTTATGTCTCCTTTTTCTATTTTACATACTAGTATAGTTTAATAGCATGGTTTTCCAAAATGAAAGCCTAACAATAAATGTGTTTTATTAATTAAATTTCCTTTTTTAATTAATTTTTAAAACAGTTTTTAGACTATCTTCAATAATTTGAAAGCCTTTTTGGAGGCCAGCTTTATCAATAATTAATGGCGGTAAAAACTTAAAGACTTCATCTTTAGGTCCGGAAGTTTCCATTAACAATCCTCGTTCAAATGCAGCATGACAAATTTTCTCCGCTATTCCTTCTTCTTGACAAGCAACACCTTGCATAAGTCCTCGACCACGTGGTTCCGCTTTTAATTCCGGGTATTTTTTGACAAGAGTACGAATAAATTCGCTTAAAAGATCAGCTTTTTCCTCGACTTCTTTCGCAAATGTATCTGTTTCCCAATAGGATAATGCTTCTGTTGCAGCGACAAATGCTAAATTATTGCCACGGAATGTACCATTGTGTTCACCTGGTTCCCAAATGTCTAGTTCTTTTTTAAATAATGTTAAAGCCATTGGCAAACCATAGCCGCCAATAGATTTGGAGAGGCAGACAATATCGGGTTCAATTCCCGCACGTTCAAAGCTGAAAAAAGTGCCCGTTCGTCCACAACCCGCTTGGATGTCATCAACAATGAGTAGTATCCCAAATTTCTTCGCTATTTTTTCGATTCCTTTTAGCCATTCATCACTTGCAGCATTGATTCCACCTTCACCTTGCACCGTTTCTACAATGATACCAGCAGGTAAATCAATGCCACTTCCGCCGTTTTCTAAATAACTTTCAATGAGTGAAAGGGAGTCCGTTTTGGCATTATACTGATCAAATGGCATGGAAATGGAGTGGGCTAAAGGAATCCCTGCACCTTTTCTTTTCGATTCATTTCCCGTGATGGATAAGGAACCAATTGTCATTCCATGAAAAGCATTTGTAAAACTCATGATGGTAGTTCGACCAGTTTTCTTTCTTGCTAGTTTCAAGGCACTTTCGACAGCATTTGTTCCAGTTGGACCAGGGAACATAACCTTGTAATCTAAGTTTCTAGGTTGTAAGATGATGTCATTAAACTTTTGTAAAAATGTACCTCGTGCGACAGTCGCCATATCTAAACTATGTGTAATGGAATCTTTTTCAATATAGTCGATCAGCAATGTCTTCATCGCGTCATTATTATGGCCGTAATTGAGTGTTCCTGCCCCCGCAAAAAAGTCGATATATTCTTTTTCATCTGTATCCCATAGTTTGTATCCTTTTGCTTTTGTAAATACGGTCGGAAAACTTCTACTATAGCTTCTTACTTCCGATTCGTATTGATTAAATGTTTCCATCTTTACTTTGGGAACTTCCGATGTGATTGTCATTAAGTGTATAAACCTCCATGTTATTTTTTCATTCAAATTTGGTATGCATTTTTAGTGTCTTATTTCAAAGGTCCGATTCGATATGTCAATTCAGCCTCATGTGAAGGATCTGGAAATTGATCTTCTGAAAAACATTCAAATATGGCACAATTTGTTTCACGTTTTTTGGCTATACCCTTAAATAATTTACTTGAAGGGATGTTTGTTGGTGTAACAGTCGCCTCCAGAAAACGCACATTTTCCTCTTCTAATTGACGAAGTAATTGATCAATTAGTTTGGTTGCTAACCCTTTTCCACGATGTTTTTCATCTACAGCCACTTGCCAGATGAATAATGTATTCGGTGACTCTGGTTGTAAAAAGCCTGAAACAAATCCGATTACTTCTTCTTTTTCACATTGAGCAATAATGGATGTTTTATTAAAGTATTTACTCCACATTAAATAGCTATAGGACGAATTAACATCCAGCACCTTTGACTCTTTAACGATCCGAAACATTTCACTCCCATCATCTTCGGTTGGTTCCCTAAAGAAAATAGTTTCTCCTGTTCCAGTCGTTATTGCCGTTCGTTCTAATACTTTACTAACGGCGGTTCACCTCCTAATATTTTAAACATGTATAAATAGTAACGATTGTAAAAATTTAAATCAAATCGACTGAAGTGGCATATAAGCGAATTATTCGAGATAAGATGGGAAGAGGAGTAAATAACTTATCATTTTCTAAAAATCCCTCCCATATCGTCTCATTTAGAGGGGGATATCATATAAAAACGGGAAAACTAGCTAAATTACTGCAATTTTCATGTATATTTGCACTTGCATAATGTAAAAAGTTTGTTATAGTTAAATAAAGTGAAAATGAATGACTATTCACTTGGCGTTTTTTTAGCAGATGAATCAATTTCATCATTCAATATAGCGATTCAAAAACCGAACTATATTGCTTGAGCAAAAGGCTTTCACTCTAGATGGTCGCTTTCCGCGGGCAGCTGATAAGCCTCATCTCCCGCAGGAGTCAACCACCTGCCGTTCCAACCATAATTTTATAGGATGTAAAAACGAACGATAACATTATACTTTTGTTTGTTGTTCGGTTTTATTCTAGAAGTAGTCTATTATGAAATTCATTCAGATAAGAACGTTAAAGCTATTTTTATTCACCAGCAATCAGTACAATGTCTAGGACTGCTCCTATGCTCTTTCCACCGAAAAGCATTGTCGTGGGCTTCAGTACTAGTTCCTCCCGAAATGATACATCTTGTCTCACGGAAAAGCTTTTGGACTGTGCTTGCGTTCTTCCCATCGACAAGCGTTGTGACGCGATTACTCGTTGTAAATGACATTGTGCGTTTGTATCATCGACTGACTCTAGTACGTCTTATATGTCGTACGTACAATTTTGTTCTCGCTATGAAGGTTTGTAGATAAGCCCAAGGTTTCTAATATTAAAATTACTTTAAAAAGGAAGCGATTTCAATTACATGGAATGGGGATGGTTAAATGAATAATAAAACGGTTATCGTTACAGGTGGGTCAAGCGGCATGGGGAAATATATGGCGAAACGATTTGCGGATGAAGGTGCAAATGTTGTCATTACTGGCCGAAAGGAAGAACGCCTCCAATTAGTAAAAGAGGAGCTTTTAGAAACAGCTACTGGAAAAGTTATGTATGTTCAAATGGATGTGAGGGAGCCTGCCGATGTTAAACGGATGGTAGACGAGGCGGTAGAAGAATTTGGGGCGATCGATCATCTCGTTAATAATGCAGCGGGAAATTTTATCGTTGCAGCAGAAGAATTATCGATCAATGGATGGAACACTGTTATTGACATCGTTTTAAATGGAACATTCTATTGTAGTAAGGCAGTTGGGGAATATTGGATAAAGGAAAAAAGGAAAGGAACCATTTTAAACATGGTAGCAACGTATGCATGGGATGCAGGTGCTGGTGTTATTCATAGTGCAGCTGCTAAAGCGGGGGTGTTAAGTTTAACGAGGACGCTTGCAGTTGAATGGGGAAGTAAATATGGCATTCGTGTCAATGCGATTGCACCGGGTCCGATTGAGCGAACAGGTGGTGCAGAGAAATTAATGTTATCACCAGAAATGGCAGAGAGAACGAGACAGTCTGTCCCATTAAAAAGATTTGGAAAACCGGAAGAAATTGCTGGACTTGCTTGTTTTCTTTTGTCAGATGATGCATCATATATTAATGGGGAAGTTGTTACGATGGATGGCGGACAGTGGTTAAATCAATTACCGTTTTAAAGCACCCTATTTGTGGTGCTTTTTTGATTAATTTTATGAACCAGTACCACTAGAAATTTGCTAAAAAACGAGGGGGGATCAGCATGTCCATAGAGAAAAGTAAGAAGAAGCGGTGGAATTGGAAAAAAATAATTGTTAGCTTTATCGGAGTTCTTGTCATCGGTCTTATTTTTGGATTCTTTTTTGTTCATCATTATATCAATAAATCGCTTCCTCAAGTAGAAGGAACGATTGAAATTCCGGTTAGTAGCGAAGTTGTCGTTTATACAGATGAAAACGGGGTTCCTCATATTAAAGCAGATAATGCACAAGATTTATATACGGCACAAGGTTATGTCCAAGCACAAAACCGGATATTTCAAATGGAGTTATCGAGAAGGCAAGCATCTGGAACATTAAGTGAATTAATTGGTGAGGCAACTGTTTCAAGTGATAAATATTTTCGAACACTCGGTTTAAGAAGGGCAGCAGAAAAGTCGTATGACCATTATTCAGAAGATGCGAAAAAAGTATTACAATGGTTTAGTGACGGGGTAAACGCCTATATAAAAGATGCTAAAGCAAATGGAACATTACCAGTAGAGTTTACACTTATCGGTACGGAACCTGGAGAGTGGACTCCAATCGATTCATTAACAATCGGTAAATATATGGCATTTGATTTGGGGGGGCATTGGGAAAGGCAGGCATTTAATTATTATTTGTTAAACCAATTTTCGTTAGAAAAAGCGTATGAATTATTTCCGTCATACCCTAAAGGTCGAATGACCATTTTGGATGAAGAAGAAATTAATATTGCAGCAAGTTTTAAAGAAGCTATCATTCCTGAGCCTTTTAACGGCAGTAATAATTGGGTAATCAGTGGAGAGAAAACGGCTTCAGGAATGCCACTGTTAGCAGATGATCCACATTTAGGGCTTGGAACTCCATCTATTTGGTATCAAATGCATCTAGAATCAAATGATCTAAATGTTAGTGGAGTTATTTTTGCAGGCGTTCCAGGAATTATTCTAGGTCATAATGAAAATATCGCTTGGGGTGTTACAAATACTGGGCCAGATGTCCAACAACTATATATGGAAAAGCGCAATCCACAAAATAAGGAAGAATATTTATTTGAAGGGGAATGGGAAAAGGCAAATATGATCAAAGAGCCGATTAAAGTAAAGGGGAAAGAAACGGTCGACTATGAAGTCGTCGAAACACGTCACGGTCCTGTCGTTTCAGAATTTGCTGAAGATGGCGGAAAAGATGCTGTTCTTTCTCTTAGATGGACTGCACTTGATGCAACTACAGAGCTTCAAGCCATTTTGAATTTAAATAAAGCATCGAACTGGGAAGAATTTGAAAAAGCATTAGAAGATTTTCATGCTCCAGCCCAAAACTTTGTCTTTTCTTCAATAGATGGAACGATTGCTTATAAAGCAAATGGGAAAATTCCGATCTACGACAATAGTGAAGATGCACTTTTGCCACTACCAGGTTGGGACCAAAAATATGAATGGAACGATTTTATTCCATTTGATGAATTGCCTAAAGTAGTAAATCCTGAAAAAGGCTTTATTGCAACAGCGAATAATAAAGTTGCTGGTGAATCCTATCCTTACCATATTAGTAATGTATGGGCTCAACCTTATCGATATGAGCGAATTTTTGAAGTGCTTGCGGAAAATGATCAATTAACCGTACAAGATATGAAAGATTTACAAATGGATGCAGTCAATTTACGGGCAAGAGAATTTGTTCCTATATTTATTCAAACATTAAAAGAAGAACAACTATCGGAAGCAGAGGAAAATGCACTATCCGTGTTAAGGGAATGGAATTATGTAGATGATGTTGATCTCGCAGGTCCGCTCATTTTTGATGAGTGGTTTGCTGAGATAGAGGCAATAATGTATGAAGAGATTTCTGATGATGTGATGCATTTATTTAGTAATATGGGTCAATCGACAGATGAACTACTCAGACTTGGAAATGATTCGATTTGGATCGACGACCACGGAGGAATAAAGTCCATTTTGAAGGAATCATTAACCAAAACAGTAGCAAATTTAGAAGACGCATATGGAAAAAAACAAGAAAGTTGGAAATGGGGCGACTACCACAAGGTGGAATTTAAGCATCCACTTGCCAGTGCAAATAAAGTGTTGGGTTATTATTTCAATGCGGAAAAACCACTACCAGTAAACGGAAGTGGAGTTACACCATTAGCAGCTAGACATTATGATAATGGGATTGTGTATCATGGTGCATCATGGCGGTTTGTTATTGATCTAGACGATATTTCAGTCGGTCACCATATTGTAGGTCCTGGACAATCCGGACATGTAAAGAGTCCGTGGTATAATGACCAAGTGGAAGACTGGGTCGAAGGAAATTATCATGAGACGACTATTTCAAATGAAGAAGGAATGGAACTAAAATTAATTCCGGAACAATAAACTAAGCTTGCAGTGCGTGTTCAAAAAGGAGAATAAAAAAATCGAGGTCGGTTAAGATCGCTAGCGTCTAGGGACTGCGCTTACGCTCGCCCCGCCGAAGTGCATTTGTGCTAAATGCTCGTCCCACCCGGAAAACATTGTGCGTCGAGTTCGAGGCGTCGTAGCCTTTGAGCAAATGCTTAACACGCCGGAAAAGTGGTCTCCTTTTTCAAGGAAAGAAGCGTATGTATTTTAATAAGTGAGCAGCTAAAAAAAGCAAGTAACAAAGAAATGCAAAGTGTCATTTTTACCAGACTTTTTAAACAACCTCTTGTAAAGAGAAACAGACGTTTTTCTTTACAAGTTTTTTTTCGTTTATTTCTTTCTATATAGGAAATGATATGGTTAGTCCAATAGAAAGATGTGATTATTTTATGACGTTACGAATTGAAATTCCACGAGACGAACAGATCGATAGTACACTTTGTTTACTAAAAGAAGGATATCGCTTTATTCCTAATCGGCGTCGGAAATTACAATCCGATCTATTTGAAACAACATTATATGGCCAAAAAGTAATTTGCATGAGTGGAAAAGAAGCGGCAGAAGTTTTCTATCAAACAGACTATTTCAAAAGAAAAGGTGCAGCACCGAAACGAATTCAAAAAACGTTATTTGGTGAGCATGGGGTCCAAACATTAGATGATGAATCACATAAAAGGCGTAAAGCTTTGTTTATGTCTTTGTTTACTCCCGAACACCTTGATACATTAAAGCAAATAACGTCAACATGCTGGGAACAAGCTTTCTTAACTTTGGAACCGAAGAGCGAAATTAACTTATTTGAAGAGGCGAAAAAAATAATGTGTCAAGTAGCGTGTCAGTGGGCAAATGTCCCATTAAAAGCAACGGAAATAGAAAACGTAGCAAATGATTTATGGTCGTTAGTCGATGCTTTTGGAGCTGTAGGGGTTAGGTATTGGCAAGGTAGAGTAGCGAGAAAAAGATGTGAGCGGTGGATAGAGAAGATCATATCATCCGTTCGGTCAGGTATAACTCAAGTTGAAAAAAACACACCATTATTTAACATTGCTTTTTACAATGAACAAGATGGAAAGAATCTAGACATAAAGGTTGCTGCTGTAGAGCTTATTAATATACTACGTCCGATTGTTGCGATTAGCTTATATATCACATTTGGAGCACTTGCCTTATATCAATATCCAAAAGTGAAAAAAAGACTTCAGCAAAGTGAAGATGATTATACACGTATGTTTACGCAAGAAGTAAGACGTTTTTATCCATTTACTCCTTTTGTCGGTGCAAGGGTGAGGAATGAATTTGTATGGAGTGGACATCTATTTAAACCAAATACGTTAGTTTTGCTCGATGTGTATGGGATGAATCATGATCATCGTATATGGGGTAATCCTAGCGAGTTTGCACCTGAAAGATTTGCTGAAAAAAATGTAACTAAATATAATTTTATTCCACAAGGCGGGGGCGAATTTATTAAAAACCACCGTTGTGCTGGCGAAATAGTAACAATTACAGTAATGGAGCAGAGCTTTGATTTCTTAGCACGAAAATTATCTTATACTGTACCAAAACAAAAACTTGATGTTAGTCTCAACCGAATGCCACCGATGCTAAAAACTGGATTTATTATGACAGACCTAACTCGTAGAGAGTGAGGTAAGTAGAGGATAGAAGAAAATGGAGTTTGTGCTCAAGCGATCCTAGGTTCAAATGCTGTATTCATCAGGATAACGATCGCTAAACGATGTGCAAATGCCTGAGCTAAAAGGAGCACGTTATTTGCATTACGAAAATGCAAATGTAAAAGGAAACCTGTTTATGGTGCGACCTTTACGGTAGTAATGTTGATTTGAAGATGAAACTTCAATGGGATTTCGCACTTTGCCGACATTTTCCGCACATCGATCGAATTTCAACACGTTGTTGAAATTTACCGTACTCTGTTAAAGATTCCCGCACTTTTCATTCAATTGGAATTTTTCCTTCTCCTTTTTGGACACGAAACTTAACTAAAAGCATGGCTTTTTTACCATAGTAAAGTTTGGAAAAAAGTGATATTATTGAATAAAAGTCATGATTACATTTTAATGTCATATCATAAAAAAGAGGTGGAACAATGTCAGATAGAGATGACGTTATCATTATTGATCCGGATGAAAGAGGTGGACAATTGGGAACGACAGATGATGAAAGATTATTAGCGATGCTCATTTATGTAACAAGTTTTTTTACAACGATTATTGGGCCGATTATCATTTGGCTTATAAAACGTGAAGAATCTTCTTTTATCGACTTTCACGGAAAAGAATATTTAAACTTTATTATTTCTTATTTTGTGTACGGAATAGTTGCAGGGTTATCGGTGCTAATATTGATTGGATTTATTTTAGCCCCGATTGTAGGAGTTGCCGCATTTGTATTTACCATTATTGCTGCAGTAAAAGCATTTAATGGTGAAAGATATCAAATCCCTTTCATCTTCCGAATTATAAAGTAGTTTTTTTGCGGGCATATAATTTTTTATTGTGCTCGTTTTTTTATACCTAATTAGCACAAGAGTTCGTTATTAAAAATAATGAAATGCACCTTTTTTAATTGTAATCTGACGGTAATTGAATTGTTAGAATGTATACAAACAATGTCTTTTTATAAAGGAAATATTTGTTATGATGATAAGAAATGAAGCGTGAATGAAAGCTACACATATGTACGGTCATAATGAGAAAAAATATACAGGGAGACTAGCATATGAATAAAATAGAAGCGGATGGACAAGTATATAAAAAATTATTGCGACAATATTTAGAAAGTGATAATAACAGTTTTTTAGATGAAGCAAAGCGAATGAGCATTTCATTTGTTAGCAGAAATATTTATCCAGAAGAAATAGTTCGAATACATATGAAGGCAATTGATTCGTTGTATGGGGAAATGTTTAATGACTATAAACGCTCCCTTCAATTTTTACTAGAGGCATTAATTGCATACCGTAAGGCTCATGAAGAATTCGAAAAGTTAAAATTAGAACAATATGAATTAAAGTCAGAAATACAAGTGGCTGCAAATATGCAAAAAACGTTACTAGCAACAAAAGTACCGGAAATAGATTGTTTAGATATTGGAGCAATAAGTGTACCGTTCCGTCAAATGAACGGTGATTATTTTCACTTTGTTCAAGGCGAGGATGGAGCGTTAGGAGTTGCAATCGCTGATGTTATTGGAAAAGGAGTTCCAGCTGCTTTAAGTATGTCAATGATAAAATATGCGATGGATAGTTTCTACGAAGAATCGATGAGTCCAAGTGCCATTTTACGAAATTTGAATAGAGTAGTGGAACGAAACGTAGCATCAAATATGTTTATTACAATGTTTTATGGACAATTTTTTTCGGCCTCCAACCTTTTTAGATTTGCTTCGGCTGGGCATGAACCAGGATTTATTTATCGTGCAAGGAAAAAGAAGTTTATGGAGATAGACGCAAAGGGAATTGTTCTAGGTGTATTAAAACATACATATTATAACCAATACGAAATTCAAATCGAAAAAGACGATATGATTATCTTACTCACGGATGGGGTAACGGAATGTAGCCGGGGTGGTAGATTTGTTAAAAGGGAAGAGGTTATTGAAATAATTGAGAAGTATGCTGATCTTCCTGCACAACAACATGTCGAACAAGTTTATCGACATTTTCATCAACTGGATGACTTCGAATTAAAAGATGATTTTACATTAATTATTATAAAAAGAAAAGTTTAATAGTTCGAAAGTATGGGTATATGGTAGAATAAGGGACGAAGTTATGTGATTTTATACATAGATGAGGTGGTAAGGTTGAATTTGAAAATTGATATATTGAGGGAAGAAAATAATTATATTGTAAGACTAACTGGTGAAATTGATGTATATACAGCACCAAAATTAAAAGATAAACTTCTCCCTTTAACAGAAAAGGAAGGGAATAAAATTAAAATCGATCTTGCAAATACAACTTACCTAGATAGTACGGGTCTAGGTGTATTTATTAGTGCATATAAATCTACAAAACAGAATAATAGTAATCTCAAGCTGATTCATGTTCGTGATAGAGTACTACGACTTTTTCAAGTAACAGGTTTACATGAAATTATGAATCTGGAAATAGATGAAAGATAGGGGGGATATAACAATGGAGCATTTTGATTTTATTGAGATGAAAGTGCCAGCAAAAGCGGAATATGTTGGAGTGATAAGGCTAAGTATTTCTGGGATAGCTAGCCGAATGGGGTTTTCCTATGATGCGATTGAAGATTTAAAAGTCGCGATATCAGAAGCTGCTACAAATGTAGTTGCTCATGCTTATGAAAGTAATGGGAGTGGGGAACTGAATATCGGTTTCGGTGTCTATGATAATCGATTGGAAATTATGGTTTCCGATCAAGGTGAGAGCTTTAGGTTTGATGAAATTAAAAATCGAATTGGACCTGTAAGTGCAAAGGAAGAAGTAAAACCGATATCACAAATGCGTGAAGGAGGATTTGGTTTATTTTTAATTAATGCACTTATGGATAAAGTCGAAATTAATAATGAATACGGTGTTATCGTATTAATGACGAAATATCTCGATGAAACTGAGGTGGAGCTAAGTGACCAAATCCAAACAAAATAATGAGGAAGAAGGGGATGTATACAGTTGGATTGATCATTTACAAAAACATCCAAATGATCAAGAGATAAAAGAAAAGTTTGTCCTTCATTATGAAGGCCTTGTTCACTCTCTAGCTCGAAAGTATTCACATAATCGTGGGAATCATGAAGATTTAGCACAAGTTGGAATGATTGGATTACTTATTGCGGTAGAACGGTTTAATAAAGACTTCGGAAAATCATTTGAAGCATTTGCAATTCCTACCATTATAGGGGAAATTAAACGCTTTATTCGTGACAAAACGTGGAGTGTACATGTCCCTCGCAGAATAAAGGAACTGGGACCTAAAATAAACCGAGCAGTCGATGATTTAACAAATGAACTTCAAAAATCTCCAACCGTTTATGAAATTGCTCACTATTTAGGTGTATCGGAAGAAGAAGTATTAGAAACGATGGAAATGTCAAAAAGTTACAAGGCGCTATCGGTTGACTACAAACATGAGGTCGATGCCGACGGTGGAGCAGTGTCTATCTTGGATCTAGTCGGTGCAGAAGAAGAAAGTTACGATAAAGTAGACATACATATGGTTCTTGAAAGTGTTTTCCCTGTTTTGCCAGAACGTGAGCAACAAATATTAAAATACATTTTTTTCGATAATTTAAGTCAACAAGAAGTAGGAGAATTGCTTGGCATTTCTCAAATGCATGTATCAAGATTACAAAGACGTTCTCTTCGAAAATTAAGAGAAATGCTTGAATCAGAAACTGAAAACTACGCCATTGATTAAGAAGGTGAGGAGAGTAAAGTATCCTTACATTCCCCATGCTTGGTTTCCTCCATCTTTGAAGACCCAAAATTGATGCGTATTCCCTCCATTTTTCTGATGAGAACGGTATGATGGGCTGTGCCACGTTCCCTTCTTCCATATTTTCGCTGAAGAAGGGCACGCTGGCAATTGCCGAGGAAGGTCACGCTGGAAAACGCCGCGTCCCCTTCCTCCATTATTCTGTTAAGAACGGTCACGAGACATCGATGGAAGCCATTCGGACATGTTTTAGGTGGATAATCGAGCCTAATCAATACGGACTTTCTTGATAAAGTCATGTCCTTTTTTCGTCCCTACCACACGCGGAAAATCACTTTTATCAAAGTATGGTATGCTTCTTAATCGTACTCTTGCATGAATCTTCTCCTATCATTTCTATGCTTATAACTTCTAATATGAGCATTTTATCTAATCTCCATCTAAACTATTTCAATTTCAATGTATTATCCTTCCTATCTTTGATAAAATGGTAATGTGGAAGGAGAGAATGTGCGTGAAAAAAGAACTTATTACACTAGTTGCCAAAGAAATAAAACAGAAAGAATCAACTATTAAACAAGTTATTGAATTATTGGAAGAAGGAAATACAGTACCATTTATTGCTAGATATCGTAAAGAGGCTACAGGGGGACTGGATGAAGTAGCAATTAAAACGATTCAAGATACTTGGGGATATGCCGTTCAATTAGCAGAACGAAAAGAAGAGGTCATTCGTTTAATTGATGAACAAGGAAAATTAACCGAAGAACTCGCAAATGAAATTAATCAAGCAACTAAATTACAACGGGTAGAAGATTTATATCGTCCTTATCGACAAAAACGTCGTACAAGAGCGACCATTGCAAAAGAAAAAGGATTGGAACCACTTGCTGAGAAAGTTTTAAACCAAGAGGTCCAAGATTTATCAGGAGAAGCGGAACCATATTTTTCTGAAGAACACGAACTCCATTCAGTTGAAGAGGTACTTGAAGGTGTGAATGATATTATTGCAGAGTGGATTTCAGATGATCCTACTTATCGTGATTTTATCCGTGAAACTACGTGGAAACACGGGATTGTTCATACAGAATTAAAAGATGCAAAAAAAGATGAGAAAGAAATTTATAAAATGTATTATGAATACGCAGAAGCCGTACGTTCACTTGTGTCTCATCGGACATTAGCAATCAATCGGGGAGAAAAAGAAGACGTACTTCGTGTTGTTATTGAACCACCTGTCGATAAAATAAGTACATATTTAAACGAAAAAGTTGTAAAAAATGCTATTTCCGATTCTTGTATTTATGTGATCAAAAAGGCGATTGATGATAGTTATAAACGATTGATTGAACCGTCTGTCGAAAGGGAAATTCGAAATAGGCTAACAGAAATAGCGGAAGAACAAGCGATTAGTGTATTCTCCGAGAATTTACGAAATCTGTTACTGCAACCACCGTTAAAAGGTCGTACCATTTTAGGAGTCGATCCAGCATTTCGAACAGGCTGTAAACTTGCTGTTGTAGATGAAACTGGGAAAATGTTTGAAATTAATGTCATTTATCCGACTGCTCCAAGAAATGATGTTGCTGGGGCGGAAAAAGTTATTCTTGATTTAGTAGAAAAGTTTACAATCGAATTAATTGCAATCGGTAATGGTACTGCTTCAAGAGAAACGGAGCAGTTTATCGCAAATATGATTCAAAAGAATGATCTAGAAATGCCCTATATTATTGTTAATGAAGCAGGTGCCAGTGTTTACTCTGCTTCGGAGCTTGCACGTGAGGAATTTCCGGATTTAGAAGTGGAAGAGAGAAGTGCTGTTTCCATAGCAAGACGTGTCCAAGATCCCCTTGCTGAATTAGTGAAAATTGATCCAAAGTCAATCGGAGTTGGTCAGTATCAGCATGATGTCAGTCAAAAAGAACTGAATCATTCACTTGCCTTTGTCGTTGAAACCGCAGTAAACCAAGTTGGAGTCAATGTAAATACAGCATCTAGTTCACTCTTGGAACATGTTGCTGGACTAAGTAAAACAACTGCAAAAAATATTATTAAAGAAAGAAATGAGCTTGGAAAATTTAATAACCGTTCGCAGTTGAAAAAAGTTCCACGACTCGGACCAAAAACATATGAACAGAGCATCGGTTTTTTAAGAATAGTTGATGGCGATCATCCACTGGATCAAACACCAATTCATCCGGAAAGCTATCGAGTAACAGAAAAATTATTAGCGGAAATCGGTTTTGGGTTGGAACAGATTGGATCAGAGAAATTACGAGAAAAACTGGCAACTGTAAACATTAGTGAAATGGCCCAAAAGCTAGCAATAGGCGAGCCAACACTGCATGATATTATCGATGCACTTCGCCGTCCTGGTAGGGATTTACGTGATGATTTTCCACAACCAATCTTGAAGCAAAAAGTTTTATCATTAGAAGATTTAGAACAAGGGATGGAAATGGAAGGGACCGTTCGAAATGTTGTTGACTTCGGTGCTTTTGTCGATATTGGAGTCGGACAAGACGGCCTTGTACATATCTCTAAGCTAGCGAAAAAATTTGTAAAACACCCAATGGATGTCGTTTCGGTAGGAGATGTCGTTACTGTATGGGTTGATGAAGTAGATGTAAAACGAGGAAGGATTGCACTATCGATGGTAAAGTTGAAATAAGGAATTTAATAATGAGGGTTCTGTAACTAAACAGTGCTGCATTGCTGGATGTTCCCGCGTGCTATTTGAGTGGCTCGCGGCGCCTTCCCTCGAGCCTGAACTTTTTAGAAATGCTTAGGAAGAGGTCCGCGGCGCGCTCCCTCGATCCTGAATTTTTCAGAAATGCTTAGGAAGAGGTCCGCGGTGCGCTCCCTCGGGCCTGAACTTTTTAGAAATGCTTAGGAAGAGGTCCGCGGTGCGCTCCCTCGGGCCTGAACTTTTTAGAAATGCTTAGGAAGTGGCTCGCGGCGCCTTCCCTCGATCCTGAACTTTTTAGAAATGCTTAGGAAGAGGTCCGCGGCGCGCTCCCTCGGGCCTGAACTTTTTAGAAATGCTTAGGAAGTGGCTCGCGGCGCCCCCCTCGATCCTGAACTTTTTAGAAATGCTTAGGAAGTGGTCCGCGGCGCGCTTCCTCGATCCTGAACTTTTTAGAAATGCTTAGGAAGTGGTCCGCGGCGCGCTTCCTCGATCCTGAACTTTTTAGAAATGCTTAGGAAGTGGCTCGCGGCGCCTTCCCTCGATCCTGAACTTTTTAGAAATGCTTAGGAAGAGGTCCGCGGCGCGCTCCCTCGGGCCTGAACTTTTTAGAAATGCTTAGGAAGTGGCTCGCGGCGCCCCCCTCGATCCTGAACTTTTTAGAAATGCTTAGGAAGTGGTCCGCGGCGCGCTTCCTCGATCCTGAACTTTTTAGAAATGCTTAGGAAGTGGTCCGCGGCGCGCTTCCTCGATCCTGAACTTTTTAGAAATGCTTAGGAAGAGGCTCGCGGCGCGCTTCCTCGATCCTGAACTTTTTAGAAATGCTTAGGAAGTGGCTCGCGGCGCCTTCCCTCGATCCTGAACTTTTTAGAAATGCTTAGGAAGTGGCTCGCGGCACCCTCCCTTAGGTATGTTTTTAGACCAAAAGCATTAAAAGTGACTTGCGAAGTTCACCCTAGGCTACTGAAAAACATATTTTGTTTTCCCAAGGGGGAATGTCGTTTTCTTCTTTCTTGTGTACTGCTTACCGCTTTAACATCCATTCATCCCCAAAGAATCACGTTTTCTCCTTTATGCAAAACGATATCTTCTGATTTTTAAAATTCATTACATTCTGTTTATATATCTTTTGATGAATGATATGTAAACAACTTTACTTCAGTAAGATTCGTAGAGGAAAAAGTAGACAATCCACTTTTCGCTAGGTTACTAGTCCCAACTTGAAAATGAAATTTTATTCCAAACAAGGTTTATCGTATGTTAAATGCTCCTTATTAGTCAAAAATAATTTTTTACCGACACTGAATGACGCACCCAAAATTCTGCATGGGCAATTGTTTTATAGACCTTTTTGAACTTGGGTTTTAAACAATGTAAATAAAAAAACACTGCCAGTTAAAAACTAGCAGTGATCAAGATCATTCATTATTCACTTTCACTTACAGCCGCCTCTACGTCACTCATGGAGATGCCGGCTGCTTTTGCTACTCCTTCACCATATGCGGGATCGGCTTTATAGCAGTTGACAATGTGACGAATTTTAATATGATCTTCCGCCCCATCAAAGTCTGCCGCTGTATTAGTAAATAAAACCTCTTTTTGCTCATCTGACATTAAGTTAAATAACTTTCCTGGTTGTTCATAGTAATTGTCATCATCTTCTCTAAAGTCCCAATGAGTAGCGTCTTCGTGTATAGCTAAAGGCGCCTCCATTACTCCAGGGGTTTCTTTCCATTCCCCATAGCTGTTAGGCTCATAGTGTAATGTACTTCCTAAGTTACCATCCACACGCATCGCTCCGTCACGATGGTAACTATGAAAAGGACATTTTGGTGCGTTAACAGGAATTTGATGATGGTTTACGCCAAGGCGATAACGTTGTGCGTCACCGTAAGAGAAAAGTCTTCCTTGTAACATTTTATCTGGTGAAAATCCGATACCTGGAACGATATTTGCAGGTGTAAAAGCTACTTGTTCCACTTCTGCAAAATAGTTATCTGGATTTCTATTAAGCTCAAATTCTCCAACTTCAATTAGTGGGAAATCTTTTTTATACCATACTTTTGTAAGATCAAAAGGGTTATATGGCATCTTATTTGCCTCTTCCTCTGTCATCACTTGGATGTACATTTTCCATTTAGGATAATTACCGTTTTCAATACTTTCATATAAATCTCTTTGATGCGTTTCTCGGTCTTTTCCAACTAATCCTTCCGCATCAGCATTTGTAAGATTTTCAATTCCTTGCTGTGAACGCATATGGAACTTGACCCAAATTCGCTCATTATCAGCGTTGATCATACTAAATGTATGACTACCAAATCCGTGCATATGACGATATGTTTTAGGAATTCCACGATCACTCATCACGATTGTCACTTGGTGTAGTGCCTCAGGTAATGATGACCAAAAATCCCAGTTATTATTAGGTGATCTCATATTCGTTCGTGGATCTCGTTTTACCGCATGGTTTAAATCAGGGAACTTTAAAGGATCTCGAAAGAAAAAAACAGGAGTATTATTTCCAACTAAATCCCAGTTACCTTCCTCCGTATAAAATTTTAATGCAAAACCACGAATATCACGTTCTGCATCAGCAGCACCACGTTCTCCTGCCACTGTTGAAAAGCGTGCGAACATTTCTGTTTGTTTACCAACTTCAGAGAAAATTTTTGCCTTCGTATATTTTGTAATATCATTTGTGACTGTAAATGTTCCATGTGCTCCCGAACCTTTTGCATGCATTCGCCGCTCAGGAATGACTTCTCGGTCGAAATGTGCTAATTTTTCAATCAACCAAAAATCTTGTAACAGAACTGGTCCCCTTGGACCTGCCGTCATTGAATTTTGATTATCGGCTACAGGCATACCAGCGGCAGTTGTAAGTTTTTTCTTGTCTTCCTTGTTTTGATCATTACTCATGAAACAAAGCACCTCCACATATTTTATACAAAATAGCAACTACGCATTCATTTCACCAATTGGTTTCGTCATAAGCAAGCTACTTTATAATTAGTATAATATCACATTAATTATAATGAAGCAATGATTATGAACGTTTTTAAAAATCAAAAACGCAGTAAATCATATGTATACAGATGATTATTCAATAGGTTAGACAGAATGAAATGAATAGTGGGGGGAATAATTTGAAAGCATTTTTATTAACTGTGAGGAAATAAATGATAATGAATAGTAGTCTTGAAAAGTTAAATAATAGTAAATTGGACAACTATCATATCAAAATGAAGTATTTTTTGATATGATATCGTTATGCATAAAAGTATCAAGTCATATTCGTTTTCAAAAAGGAGATTAAAACATGGAATGGAGAAATATATATCGTGGTTTGTGTATGGGAATTAGTGACTTAGTTCCCGGAGTAAGTGGAGGTACAATTGCCGTTCTCCTTGGATTTTATCATCAGCTTATCGACTCCATTAACCGACTTTTTTCAAGGGAATGGAAGAAACAATTAGCATTTCTTATCCCGCTAGGCATTGGAATGGGGGCTGCAATTTTTTCTTTTAGCCATTTAATGGATTGGTTACTAACTCACCATAAACAACCAACACATTTCTTTTTTATTGGTCTTATTATCGGAATATTACCTTACTTATTTCGTGAATCTGACGCAAAACATACGTTTAAATGGTACCATTACGTATTGCTTATTATCGGGATAATATTGATTAGTTTACTCCCTTTAAATCCAGATGAAGGTGCGATTATTGAACATAAAACATTGTCTATTTATTTATTATTGTTTTTCTCTGGTTTTATCGCAAGTGCTGCCATGATTTTACCTGGAATAAGTGGGTCGCTTGTATTGGTCGTTATTGGCGTATATCAAACAGTGATTCATGCGTTAACTACATTAGATTTCAAAGTCATTATCGTTGTCGGAATTGGGATTTTCCTAGGAATCATAACGATGAGTAAAATCATCCACTATTTTCTTGAACATTATCGGATCGCAACATTTGCTCTTATTATCGGACTTGTAATCGGATCTATATATGTTATCTTCCCTGGATGGATGACAAATGTTTCTGAGTTAATTATTACTCTGATTGTATTTACTGTTGGACTTTTAACCGCATATTTATTAGGAAGAGTTGAATATTAAACAGGGAACTATTTATCTGGTCCCTGTTTTTTTACATTAAATTAATCGATAAGCTATCCTTATCTGTAAACACGATGGAAGCATTTTTAAGTGATATTTTATTAACTATTCTATTTTTGAACGAAAGGTTATATATCTTGGTAAAACGTTCAATCGTCGTTCCCCCATAATAAACAGTTGTAATTGCTGGGCCATTTACTAAACTTACGTCAATTCGATCTTCCTCTGGTTGATCCCATTCAATTAAAAAAGGTAGCATTTCTTTTGATACATCATATAGTGGGAAAAGCATGCGCCATGTTAATAATGTTCCCTCAGGTGTTTTACGTTTTCCTTGGACAGGTCCAATAAAACGAATATTTACATCGTTAAAATGTTCTACAAATTCATCCAATTTATTTGTTCGTAAAGCAAATTGAAAAGGCCCTTGTTTTCCTTTCCTTAGAATAGTGACCAAATGATTAATTAATGGGTTTTCAGACTGCTCTGCTCTTTGTAAATCCTTTATTCCGAGCCATTCTACATAACAATGGTTTGAAAAATGAGCTAAATAATTATATGTACCCCAATTTTCATGAACTCCTCCTTTCACCGATTTAAGAGCAAATTCTTTTCCGTATTTTTCACTTGCTTCTTCAATATCAAGTCCGGAAAAAACGATGTGATCTAATGAAAGCATATTAGCAAAATCCTTTCTTTTTACTCAGTTTCCAACATTATAACAAAATGATCGTTACGATTCGCTTTTAAAACAATTTTTATGTTAGTTCCTCAACTTTCGCACCAATAAAATGAGATCAAGCAGTCACTTGATCAGGCTTCGGATGCTTCCAATAATATCCTTGATAACCTTGGTATCATAAACTGTTTTCCAAAGGACGAGGAATGCAAATACTTCTCCTACCAAATAGACTTGTTGCTCTGTTACACATGAGAACTAAACTGTGCATAATTCAATGTTGATATTCTAGTCGGAATATCAACATTGAATTATACGGCACGGCTATCCTCCAAATGACAGGACGTGCTCGTGCAAATTTCTACAGTGGGGCGAGGAATCACAGACCCAGGTATTGCAACAATGTTTTTCGGTGGGACGAGCATTAGCGGGGCCAAGGACGTCGCGCATTTAACCTGCCTGAAGAAAAAACGGCCTCCTTGTACAAATGTTACGTTATTAATCATGCAAAGTATAAGGTAAAAGTAGCGAAGTAAGGCACGAATAGGTTCTAATCATACCCAAGTGTGAGGTAAAAGTGGGAAAGTAAGGCACGAATAGGCACTAATCATACCCAGGTATGAGGTAAAAGTAGCAAAGTAAGGCACGAATAGGTTCTAATCGTACCCAAGTAAGAAGTAAAAGTGGAAAAATAGGGTATAAATAGGTGCTAATCATTCCAGCAGGGTCTTTAGATACGTGGGACTGCGCTAAATACTAAATGATCGTCCCATCGAAGAACATTTGCTTTTCCCGCAAATCTTTACGGTGGAACGAACGGAAGTGCAAAAGCTCTTCGATTGGGCGAGTAAGCGCAGTCCTAGGGGTCGACTGTCCTACGGAGTATGGGATGCTAGCTTTTGATACGGAAACTGGAAAAGAACGTTGGTTTAATGATGGAAAACATCATGGAGCAATGATAGACGGTAATACACTATATGCATTAGTAGAAACAGATGAGGATACAGATGATTATGATAGTATGATCTTCGAATTACACCGTTACCCCGATATGACACAAATGGAAAGTGACATTATTTATTCACAAGTATTGAACATCCCTCGTAAGGAAGAGTTTGGGATCGAGCAGGATAGTGACCATTTGTATATAAAAAATTACGCAGATTTAATCTCAATTGATAAGAAGAGTGGAGATATCGCTTGGTCCATGTCTGTTGGAGAAGCACTGCAGTCTAGAAGTGATATTCTAGACAGTGATGTAAGTTATTCATTGGAAGCTGTAACAGTAACGATAAAGTATATACGTTAACAGAAGCTTGGGATCCAGAAGAACGCGAAAGTTTTAATGTAGTTTCTGTCTTTGATGCTCAAAGTGGTGAGCTGCTAGAAAATATTGAATTTGAACGCGTTTTAGAAGGAATTTATTTGGATGGAGAAACTGTCCTCGTTTTTGAAGAGGAAGACCTTTTACTCCACGAAGTTTTACAATAATAGCTCGAAGCGTAATTACTAGATAACTTGTCCATCGTAAAATGACTAAGGTTCAAATTGAGTACCAACTGAACCTTAGTCATTTTCAAATGTTCTCCATTAACCGTTTAGCGATATGTTGAAACTCTTCTGGCCCTATTCCTGGAGCAAATTCTTCTGGAAGCTCATCTAAATCTGGAATTGGCGCTCCTTCTGGTGTTCCTTCTTCAACGACGAGCGGCTCACCATTCAACGGATTCGTCCCTTTCCATATCTTTCTAATACCTTCATAATCTCCTTCATTATTCCACGTAAATAAGACGTTTCCGACACCTTGCTCTTCATATTTTCTTGCATGGTCAAATTGATTGTTATCTACATTGGGAATAGGGAGCATTTTACTAACATCGACTCCAGTTGCAATTTCTAAAGCTTTCGCATATGCAAGAATATGAACACCACCCCGGACAAGCAAATAACCGATCATTTCTCTTGCTGTCGGATGATCTGTCATTTCATATACACGCATTTTATGTGTTCTTGCGCCAATTTCTAAAAAGTAATTATGAAGTAAATCAAGTACTAAATTCCCACTTGTAAAAACGTAGGTGCCGTTCCAGGGAAAACCCATCGAATCACTTGCAAGGGCTGTTTGTGCACTTGCGATAAAATGATTTGTATTTCGTTTGTCTGTCGCATTTTGCATCGGAGTAATATCAGGGTCTCCAGTAAAGGTAGTGCCTTTTTGCACTAAATTGATTGTATTTGCTACAAGTTCTACATGACCAAACTCTTCTGCGGTAATACTTGCTACTAGATCATAAAAAGGTTTTAACTTCTTTTTTCCGCGAAAGTTAAATGATTGATACATATAATTATTTAATGTTGACATCTCCCCGAACTTGCCTCCGAGCAAATCCTGAACTGCCGCAGCCGCATTTGCATCACCATATTCAGGGGTAGGAAGTTCGATTAATAATTTATTCACCCGCTTAAACATAAAAAGTGAATCCTCCATTCATAAAGATATAATAAAATGTAAAAAAATGATCCATTTTTATGATAATCTTACCTTATGGTGTCCCCTTTGTAATCCAAATTATTTCAGCAATTCTTACATAAAAAAGGGTACCACCGACTTGGATGACTACATGATCTGGCATCACACTCATTAACATTCCTTGTAACGAATTTCTCGTTGTTTGTATAACGACCTCATCGTCGACAAATTGCAGCATTAATTCGTATAAATAAGGATCAATCATCGTCATCATATCGATCGTTTCATTGGTATTATCCATTATCATCACTCCTCCAATGTAATCGTTTCTATGTTATGCAATATATGGGTAAATGTGCCAGAACTTTTTAAAAGAAAGGTGATATGAATGGTTAGTTTACAAGTAGATCAAGTAACAACAATATTGGATGATAAAGAACTAATTAAAGAGGTATCATTTACTTTACGTGAAGGGGAAGTTCTTGCTTTAGTCGGCCATAATGGTGCAGGAAAATCTACTTTAATGAAAACGATTATGCGAATGTTAGAAAAGCGAAAGGGAACAATTACGATCCAGCAATATGATCAAGATGAACAGTTTTTATCCTTTAAAAAACATCTATCTTATTTACCTGAAGAACCAATCTTATTGACCGAACTTACAGTCATGCAACACTTTCAGCTTTACGCGATGAGTTACGATATGGATGAAGTTCTTTTCAATCAACGGCTTGATCGGTTTGTAAAAGGATTTGAACTAACCACGAAATTACAAGCTTATCCAGAAGAACTTTCGAAAGGAATGCGGCAAAAAGTACAAACGATTTGTGCGCTCTTACCTGATGTACCAGTTCTCTTAATAGATGAACCTTTTATGGGGTTAGATATTTATGCGGTTGATTATTTGTTAAAACTTGTGAAAGAAAAAGTAGAACAAGGCACAAGTATTTTGTTAACGACACACCAGCTTAACCAATTACAAACTTTAGCCGACCGGTTTCTCTTACTTGAACATGGACAAGTAAAAGATGAAGGAGCGATCGAACAGTTTGAAACGATCACTCGGGGGCGTTTCCATGATTAAGACACATCTTTTTTTAATGAAAAATCGAGCCCGGAAAAAGTGGAAACTTAATAAACAAGTTTTTCACCTTACATTTGATTTCACTACACTTATTTATTCCTTATTTATTATTGGCTATATGTTTATAGCAATATTTCTAGATGGGAATATGTTAAAGCAGATAGATGAGTTGTTTATTGGAGTGGAAGCATTTTCGAAAGATCGGTTTTGGTTCATTGTCACGGCTTTTCCTGTTTTTCATCTGTTACGTGCATATCAACAACCAGGTGTTTTATTTACGACTGCTGAGTATTTATTAACTAGTTTACCGAATCCAAGGGCATATGTATGGCTAGCAGTTGCTATAAAACGTTGGATTAGAGCACTAATTATTTATCTTATTGCCGGCACCAGCCTTTACTTGTTTTCACCGACAAGCTTTCCGCTAATCGTCACGTATGTTTGTCTAATGCTTTTCTTAAATGTATTAATGACCATTCCGGAGTGGAAGTTTTTTCAACTACATATTTGGGGGAAAATGGGGATAACACTCTTTTTCATCATACTTAATATATTGTCTTTTATTATCCCATCCTTTTGGATAGGAATAAGCTTTCTTACTTTGTTAATCATTTACAATATACGAACGGCACCAAAGTTATTTAAAGGGATTGATTGGAATAAGGTTACAGCTGCTTGCGATTTTAAATTGTGGAATATGGTTATCGTCTCACACGCATCGAAAGTGAAATTTAAAAAGGAACGGCAATATAGTGTTTGGCAACGGTTATCTTTTTGGAAAAAACCATTTCCGTACGAAAAAAAAGCCGTATACCATCGTTTATGGCATCTATATATTGAAAAGAATATTAGCTTTGTTTTGCAAATCGTTGGTGCCCTCTTACTTATGTTATTCGTTTTTGTCTTTATTAAAGATACATTATTTTTATTTGCGATCGCGTTAACGATTCATATTTATACAAATTTAATTGTTAGTATGTTTCGAGATCGGTTAGTAACGGATATTGTCGAAGCATTACCTTGGGATTTGAATGTTTTTAAACAGACGCTATTAAAATGGTCAGTCATCCCTAGTCTCATTTTTATATTTCCGTATGCCATTTTTGCTTATTATCATCTTTCATTTTGGTTATTGCCTCAATTTATCATTATTATGTTTACGTTTCGATTTTTAATAAAAATGAAGTTGGAAAAAGTGATTCAAGCATTTGATGACACACAAAAATTACGAGAATGGGTTGAATTCCTTGTTTATGGATTATTACTCATTCTTATATTTAGTAATATGTATCCATTATTATTAATTTTGGGCTGTTTCATTATTGGAGTGATTCCATTTTTTCAGGGCCGAAGATAATCATAGTGCTTCAATATTACTGGGACACCCGCTTATTTTGGGGTATACCTTAGGAGCAAAACCGTGATACACACCTTGCATGACAAATGCATATATTATGACTAGTAAACAATAGTAGAGAGGTGTCATTCATGGTAAATGAAAATGAATATGTAAGACCGACGATGCCTTATTATCAGTTTTACCAACAGCCGATGCAAATGCCAATATATTATAATGAGATGTACGATGATCGCTCGTTTTATTATCAACCGAATATGGCAGGTGCATATATGCCACCGATGAATGGAGGATATATGCCACATTATATGAACGGAGGATATACACCTTCTCCTATGAGTGGGGGATATATGCCTACTTATTTAAATGATGTATCCCATTCTCCAAATGCATATTATACGGAACCATCTACAGAGGGTGTTGCTCCAAGTAGGGTCATGCAACAATTTTTAGATGAAAATGGTCAAGTGGATATTCAAAAAATGCTTAAAACTGTCGGTCAATTTGCAGATACAGTACAACAAGTTTCACCAGTTATCAAGCAGTTGAATGATTTAGTTCGAAGTTTTCGTGCTTAAAGAGGTTGTTCAAAAAGTCCGGTAAAATGCCACTTCGCATTTCTTTAGCTGGTGAAAAAGCATAAAATTTGTATGAGTGGAGCTTTAGTTCTCACAGCAAAGGCTTGGTAAATAAGGTGATCACTATTTCATATATGTGCAACCTAGTCACCGCTTTGTAGCTTGACAATCGATGTGTTCACTTTAACGAATGCCAAGTTTTCTAATTGGCTTGCTTTTTTAACTACTTATGTATTTAAATGCATATACCCCGTTGCAAGGAGCTACGCCGCCTCGAACTGCGACGCACAATATTTATTGCACCCGAGTAATCGCAGGTGCAACGGTCTTCGTTGGGACGAGATTTATCACAGTCTAAGGACGTGCTAGTGTCGGCGCTGGCAATGGTTAATGTGCTGAGTTAATCACAAGCACAAGTTTTTCGATGGGATGGGCATTTAACGGAGTCCTAGGACGCTAGTGATTTTAGCCGACCCTGGTCCTTTTCATCTTTTTGAACATGTGTTTTATGTTTTACTGTAAAAAACGACCGCCTAAAACTCACAAAAAGTTAAAAAACGTAGGAAAAGGGTATAACATAAATAGTTATAGTAAAAATAAGATTGATGACAAAATGTTGTTCATTCCTGTGTTGATAAGAAATGGAAGGTGAGTGGAATTGATTGGGTGTCTTATTTTACATGGGTTTACAGGTGGGCCGCACGAAGTTGAACCATTACAGGCTTACTTAAATGAAAGGACAGACTGGAAAATTGAAGTGCCCGTTTTAAAAGGTCATGGAGAGGAGCTTCATTTAGATGAGGTAACACATGAAATATGGTTAGAGGAAGCACAAACGGCACTACAACAATTAAAATCGGTATGTGATGAAGTATATGTAATTGGGTTTTCAATGGGCGGGATGATTGCAGCTTATTTAGCCGCAACGGAGAAAATTGATAAGCTTGTGTTGCTCGCAACCGCTAGAAGATATTTATCATTTAAATATTTAAGTCAATATATTGCTGAGATGATTGGAGATGGATTTAAAGGGAAATTAAAAGAAAATGATTTGTATTTACATTTTAAGAGTAAATTTGGTGCCGTACCGTTAAAGGCAAATATCGAATTTATGAAGCTTGTTAACCATACGAAACCATATTTAAAAGATATTACAACGCCCGTATTTATTGCTCAAGGGCAGAAAGACGAAATGGTTCCGTTTAAAGCGGCCTATGCATTAGATGAAGAAATTGGCTCTGAACATAAAGAAATTGTCTTTTTCGAGCAATCAGACCATCTCATATGTTTAGGAGATGATAGTAAGGTGTTGAATAAGATGATTTATCGTTTTTTAACGCAAAAAGAATTGGATAAAATGAAGGAAACAGAAGAATCTACGTTATAACTTATGTAGATTCTTTTTATTTAATCATTCAACTTTTACACCACTAAAATGAGGCTTCTTTGTCCATCTCACTCTGCGAAAGTTGAGTTAATCAGAGGAACGACTATGGGAAATAGTGACACGTGATTTTCTAGTTGTACTCATAATAAATAAAAATAGACCAAAAATGACGATGGTTCCACCAAGCCATTGGGAATAGGTGACACTTTCCCCTAAAATAAAGTAGGCTAAGACAGTTGCACCAATTGGTTCAAAAACAATTGCCATGGAGATCGTCGATGTGCTCATCCATTTTAACGCCCAGTTGAATAGTGTATGTCCTAAAAACGTCGGTATAATGGCAAGAGCTATAAATAATCCCCAGTGGAAAGAAGAATAACTAAAGAAATTATTTCCAAGTACTACATTGTAGAGTAATAATGTAATCGAACTGATGCCATAAACGATAAATGTATAGGTCATTAATGAAAGACGACGACGTAATTTTTGTCCAAGTAAAAAATAGCCAGTTACGGTTACAGCACCTAATAGGGCAAGGATATCACCAAGTAATGCGAGACCACTAATATGAAAATCTCCCCAGCTGATAATAAAGCTTCCGAATAAAGTAATCAGCATACTAATAATAGCTGCGACCGAAAAACGTTCACCAAAAAAAAAGTATGTCCCAATAAAAGCAAAAATGGGCTGTAATGTAACGAGAACGACTGAACTTGCAACAGATGTATAGTTTAAAGATTCAAACCAAAGAATAAAGTGAAGTGCTAAAAAAATACCCGATAATGTTGCCAAGATCCAGTCACGTTTCATAATCGAACGCAATTCTTGTTTATATTTTAAAACAATATAGGGAGCCATCATAAGAACAGCAAAAAATAATCGGTAAAATGCAATCATTCCTGCTGGTGCATCACTTGCTAATTTTACAATGATTGCAGATGTCGAGACGGCGATTACACCGACCACAACTGCGATGTATGGATTAAATGGAGGGAAACGCAAGATAACTTCTCCTTTTAAGTATCAATATTTATTGGTAACATTAGTATTATATCGTATTTTGTCTTTTAATCATAAAAAAGAAAAGTAAAAACGAATAATTTTTAAAGATCATTATCCAAAATGTGAAAACAGTAACTAGTGGATATGCATGGAAACAATATGCTATACTTATAAAGCTGTATATACATGAGTGATGGAGAAAAGCAGCCATGATGGAGGAAGCCTCCTGCAACTTTAAGGATTCAATAATGGAAAAAACTTAATTGATGTTGGACCAATCTTTTAAGATATATAAAGGAAAAGTGATATATAGATAACGTGTTATCTATAAAGTGTACGTTCAAAAAGTTCGCTGATATTGTTTCATTCTAAGTAAACAGTTGTTATGTTAAAAAGAATTTTTTTGAACGACCTCTTAAAGTATTAGATAGAAGGTTTCCGCTTATGTAAAATTTTACAAAGGTAGGAAAAGGAGAAAAAATATGACAACTTTTAAAGAATTAAACGTATCAGCTCCAATTTTAAAGGCGTTGGAGTCAATGGGGTTTGAAGAGGCAACACCAATACAAGCACAAACGATCCCACACGCAATTGAGGGAAAGGACGTTATTGGACAAGCACAAACGGGGACTGGAAAAACAGCAGCATTTGGTATCCCGATGATTGAACTATTTGATGCAAACATAAAAGCTGTACAAGGACTTGTTGTAGCACCGACGAGAGAGCTGGCCATTCAAGTAGCAGCTGAAATTAATCGTTTAGGAAAATTTAAAAGCATTCGTGCATTAGCGGTATATGGTGGGCAACATATGGATCGGCAAATTAGAGCCTTAAAAGATCGCCCGCAAATTGTTGTTGCAACACCAGGTAGATTATTAGACCATTTACGCCGTCGTACGATTCGCTTACATGATATTAAAGTAGCTGTTTTAGACGAAGCAGATGAAATGTTAAACATGGGCTTTATTGATGATATTAAAGAAATTTTAAATGTCATTCCTACAGAGCGCCAAACATTATTATTTTCGGCAACGATGCCAAAAGAAATTCGCGAAATTGCAACGACATTAATGAAGCAACCAGTTGAAATTAAAGTGAAAGCGAAAGAAATGACGGTCGAAAATATTGACCAGTATTTTATGGAAGTTCCAGAGCGTTTTAAATTCGATACATTAACAAATCACTTTGATATTCATTCTCCAACACTTGCGATCGTATTTACTCGTACGAAAAAACGTGTGGATGAAATTACGGACGGTTTACAAGTAAGAGGATTTCGTGCGGAAGGAATACATGGTGATTTAACACAAGGAAAAAGAATGTCTGTATTAAATAAATTTAAACATGGCCGAATTGAGGTTTTAGTTGCGACAGACGTTGCTGCACGTGGTCTTGATATTTCTGGTGTGACACATGTATATAATTTTGATATTCCACAAGACCCTGAAAGCTATGTGCACCGCATTGGTCGTACTGGACGAGCGGGTAGAACAGGTGAAGCAATTTCATTTGTCACACCGCGTGAAATGTCTCATTTGCGACTAATCGAACAAGTAACAAAGAGTAAGATGAAGCGTCTCGTGCCACCGACAAATCAAGAGGCGGCAAGAGGGAAACAACAAGCATCAGCTGAGAAAATGTTACAAACGATTGAAAAGGAAGATTTAAAATCATTCAATCAAACAGCAACTGAATTATTAGAAGATCATGACTCTATTTCGGTTGTTTCTGCAGCATTAAAATTGCTAACGAAAGAACGAAAAGATGTTCCAGTTCGCATTTCATCTGTACAACCAATAAGTGTAAAAAACGTTCGTGGCCGCGAGTCTAAACGACGTCAAAGTGGTAGTGGTGGAAAACGATTTTACGGTAAACGCCCACAAGGTAGTGGCGGAGGACGTGGCGGCCGTCGTCAAGGGAATTTTCAAAAACGCCGTGGTCGTCAAAAGTAAAAGTAAAAAGCTCCTTTAAAAGGGGCTTTTTCCACGTCTAGCGTACTTCAAGTTTCTTCGGGTGAATCTGCAATTTGTGCAGCTAACTTGAGAGTTTGTTTCACGGAACTAATCCAAGAAAACAGCCCATAATTGATTTTCTTAGCACATACTTCGTGAGCCCGGCACATAATCGAATGTTATTCAGCTGAATTCAAACTATTTACCCTAACTGATTGAGATTAACCATCTTCAAATCTAAAATAATTATCAAATTTTTATCCTTCCATATTAAATATGATAAAATAAATTGGACAGTAGGAGGGAACTTAATGAGAAAGCAACCGAAAAATAATATTGCACCTGATGCTATTAAAGCTTGGCGGATAACGGCTTCTATTTTTATGGTTATTTTATGGCTTATTATTATTGCAGGAATAGTAGTCTCCGTTATTTTTCATTTTCCAATCATTTATTCGGGTATCGGTGCTGTAATTGGACTTGTTTGCATTTATGTATTTGTTTTTCTTATCCCAAAATTAAGATATAAAAGATGGCGTTATGAAATCTTTGAACAAGAAATATATATTCAGCACGGGATATTAATCGTAACAAGGACAATTATCCCAATGATTCGTGTACAACACGTAGATACAGAGCAAGGACCGATTTTAAAAAAATATAATTTGGCAACTGTTTCTATTTCTACTGCTGCAACGACACATGAGATACCAGCATTACTAGAAGAAGATGCTTCACAATTACGTGATCGGATTTCAACACTTGCAAGGGTGGATGAAGACGATGTGTAAAGAACAAGATCATGTAAAAAAGAATCATTTAGAAAAAAATACGCAAATAGAACAAGAAGTAGAAGTAGAAGGTCACTTTAGGAAACAGGACCCAGATCCATCTAACCCAAAAGACAGCCTAGAGAAACCACGTCGCCTACATCCAGCAGCAATGTATTTCAACTTAATTAAAGTTATTAAGGAAACGATATTTGGATTAGGGATTGGACTTGTTTTTACGCTAAAAGAATCATTGTTTTATTTTGTTATATTCGTGTCAATCTTTCTTCTTTTATTAATCGTTTCAAGTGTGTTATCTTGGTTAAGGTTTACATATCGAGTGGAAGAAAATGAACTGAGAATTGAACAAGGCGTCTTTATTCGAAAGAAACGATACATATCCATTAATAGGATTCATAAAATCGACTTAACTGCTGATGTTGTTCACCGTTTATTTAAATTAACAAAAGTCCAAATTGATACAGCCAGTAGTGGTGATGGGGCAGAAGTTATGTTAAGTGCGGTAACAATAGCTGATGGTGCGCGATTGCGGCAGGCATTACAATCGGGTAAAAAGAGTACGAAGATGGAGAAGAATCAAGAGGATACAAAAAATCCAACAAAAAAAATCACGTGGAAAAGACTGTTCATTGCAGGGACAACTTCTGGAAGTGTTGGATTTATTCTTATTGCCATGCTTGCTGGTTTTTCGCAAATAGAAGATCTTATTCCACGAAAAATCTATAATTCTACATTTGTCTGGATTACTAGTTTAGGTATCGTATTTATTATTGGATTTATTATTGTTGGACTATTTGTTTTATGGCTGTTAGGAATTGCAGGTACGATGATCAAATACGGTAATTTTACGATTGAAAAACGGGAAAAAGAATTATTTATTAAAAGAGGGCTATTAGAAACGAAAGAATTAACCATTCCTTTTGATCGAATTCAAGCAGTAGGAATCGAACAAAGCATTATTCGGCAACCATTTAAGTTCGTTAGAATTTTTGCAGTCGTTGCTGGAGGCTCATTTGACCAATCGGAGCCATTCCCTGTCCTTTTCCCAATTTTACGTGAGAAGGAAGCAGAACAGTTTTTAGCACAATTTACTTCTGAGCATAATATTGCAACTGATACAGATTTGGTTTCATTAGATAAACGAGGAAGAAAATACTATTTATTTAGCATGTCAATCCTTTTCATTTTAGGATTAATCCCCGTTATTTATTTTTTTCCAGCATATAGTTGGATTCCCATCATATTAATCATTTTAAGTTTAACACTCGGTTGGCTTCAACATAAAGATGGTGGCTATTTTATATCTGGCAAAAGAATTACGATTAGAAGACGTAGACTAAATAAGGTGACGATTACAACCTATCATCGACGGATTCAATCGATTGAAAAATCACAACATAAACTTCAAGCTATAGAAAAAATGGCAACAACAGGTATATCATTAATTGGTTCTGGTGGACTTGGAACTCATTATACGCTACGACATTTAACAGATGAAGATGCAAATAAGATTGCGGATTGGTATAGTTACCGAAAAACAGAGGACGAGAATGGAATTTAACACTTGTCTATCCTAAAAAAATAAGCTAAGCTATTCATAATGAGAATGGGAGGCTTCTTCTCCCACTTTTATTTTTACTAAAAATGAATGATCATTCATTTAAGGAGGTTTCATCAATGATTCAGCAATTAGGAATTGATATGATTACGATACCATTACCGTTTCGGCTTGACCATGTAAATTGTTTTTTAGCAGAAGGAGAAAAGGGCTACATCGTTATTGATACAGGATTAAACGACAAAAGTGCTCAGTCCAGATGGGAAAAGGAACTGAACGAGAAACATGTACAACAAATTATTCTTACTCATTTACATCCAGATCATTGTGGCTATGCTGGAATCTTGCAAACGAAATTGGATGCAACCGTGTCCATGTCAGAAATCGATGCCAAAGCATTGGACAAAATTTGGATAGATGAAGCAATACCGACACTAAAACAAGATTACGAAAGATCAGCAGTACCAGAAAAGTTAGCGAATGGCATATTGACCTTGACTAGAAATTTTATCCCCTCCGTAACACCACGACCGAAGATAGACGCTTATTTACAAGAGGGAGAACTAATTCAAATCGGAAAAGAACAATATGAAGTCATTTTCACCCCAGGACATTCTGCTGGACTCGTTTGTTTTTATCAGCGTGAAAAAAGTGTCTTACTATCAACCGATCATATTTTACCGAAAATCACTCCGAATATCGCCTATTGGTTTTATGGAGATAAAAATCCGCTCTTGTCCTATGAGCAATCTTTACAGAAAATAAAAAGTCTCCATATTGACTATGTTATTCCATCCCATGGAGAGCCATTTTATGATGCGAACAAACGGATTGACGAGATTTGGCAACATCATGAAGAGAGATTTGCACAAACGATTGACGCAATCGGTGGAGGTGCAACTGTCTTTGAAGTATGTGAGAAGTTATTTACTAAGCAATTAAATGTATATGATTATCAATTTGCTATAGGAGAAACAATTGCCCATTTAGAATATTTACGTGACAAAGGTGAGTGTAATAGAGAAGTACAAAATGGGAAATGGGTTTATACATAAAAAAAGTAATTCTATTTTTTCTCATTTATTACATGATAAAAAGTTGTCTTTGAACAAATAAAAGAATATGATATAATTTGTGAGACTAGTAATTTCGGCTGATTTTTTATAATAATCGAAGAATTGATCTGAGGTGTATAATTTGAGAAGAAGTGATCGTAAAAAACCACGGAGATTGTGGTTGAAAATCCCATTAATCATTATTGTTGTACTTGTTTTAGGAATTGGTGGTTATGCATATTCCATTTATCATAATACGAAAAAAACCGTAAATGATCGAATGCATGATCCAGTTGAAACGATTGATACCGATTTAACGAAGAAAAAATTAAATGCGACAGAACGGTTAAATGTATTACTACTAGGAATCGATGCAGAAGAAGACCAAAATGGTCGCTCTGATGCAATCATGATCATGCAATTAGATCCAAAGACGGATGAAATGAAAATTGTTAGTATTCCGCGTGATGCGCGCACTGAAATTATTGGTAAAGGATTCCAAGATAAAATCAATCATGCCTATGCTTTTGGTGGAGCGGATATGTCTATTGCGACAGTCGAAAACTTTCTTGATATTGATATAGATTACTATGTTAGTATTAATATGGATGGTTTAGTAGAGTTAGTTGATGAACTTGGAACAATAACCGTTAGCAATGATATAGCTTGGACAGACAAAAGTTTTGATTTCCCTGAAGGGATCGTCGAAATGAATGGTGATAAGACGAAGGCATATGTAAGAATGCGTAAAAAAGACCCTTCTGGCGACTTTGGACGTACCACTCGTCATCGTAAAGTAATTGAGGGGATTTTACATGAAGGTGCTTCCGTCGGTTCAGTACCGAAATTTAGTGGAATGGTCGATATTTTAGGGAATAATATGACTACAAATATGGACTTTGAAGATATGAAAAAACTATTCGCCGGTTATAAAGATACACGTAGAAATGTCACCGAATACATGGTAGATGGTGAGGGGCAAACGATCGATGGTATCTACTATTTAATTGTTCCTGATGAAGAAGTACAAAAAGCGCATGACTTATTAACCCAATCGTAATGGAAAAATCCTATGTTAGATTATTTTCTAACATAGGATTTTTATCATTTTTGAATGACGACTTGAATAACATGTCCGACACCAGTATGGCGATATCCTTCCTGCCGATTTGCCTCCCCATAATAAAAATGACTACATTCATATGGCTTGATCCAATTTAGTATATCGATCGGATCGTATAAATAATGAATATTACCAGGGCCACCTGTATCATATTTTATTTGTTTTTCAGAATATATTTCAAAAAGAACATAACCACCAGATCGAACCGAATCAATTATATTCGTAATAAATTTTCTTTGATTCGTTTTTTCAACATGCCCGAAAACCATGATCGCACCATCATATTTTTTCTCCGGCTTCGTCTTCGTTAAGTCTGCTTCAACTGTTTTAATGGTAACATTATTTTCTTTTGCTAGTAATATTGCATGACGAAGACCAACGGAAGATAAGTCATAAGCTGTAACATCATACCCTAACTTTGCTAAATATATGGCATTTCTACCTTCCCCTTCAGCAAAACAAGCTATCTTTGAAGAAGAGGGAAATAAATAACTCTTTTCTTGAATAAAAGCGTTAGCTGTTTTCCCATATGTAAATGGTTTTTCTGAAAATTGGTTATCCCATTTTTCTTTTGGCATATTTTTATTCACCTCTTAAATTTACTTCCCTGTTTCTTTTTTTGAAGCTTTTTCATTAATAATTGCGTTTTTTTCTTTGCCTGAATTGTTTCCTTTTCATCGATCGATAATATGGTAAATTCTCCAGCTGTTTTTGCAATATGATACCAAGTGCCAACTTCACTATCAGAAGGTAGATCTTCCGCACGTAATGTAAATTCTGCATTCAACTCATGAACGAGAACGACTGCAATACCATCTTCTATGCGATCAAGTACACCTTTCATTTAGTTTCCTCCTATACAAGCTTTTTCCTCCGCTTTTATATCCTTTAATCTCGCCGAACTAATTCCGTTTATCCTCATTAGATCATCAATCGAATGAAAAGGTCGCAATTGAATGATTTCTTCCGCTCTAGTTTCACCAATATGGACAATCTTTACTAGTTCTTGTTTTGTTGCACGATTGATGTCAATACAATCGTCATTTGGCTTCTTGTCCTCTTTCGCGTCAATTTCAGTTTCAATGGTTGACTTAACACCATCAGTCTTGACCATAATCGTCCCATGCATATCAGTTCCATATAAAGGAATCTCTTTTTCTGCAAATAGGTCCACAACTTCCTCATTTGGATGTCCATATGAATTGCCAGCCCCAGCACTATATATAGCATATTTCGGTTGAACAGCCTCAATGAACTCCGGATCACTTGACGTTTTAGAACCGTGATGCCCAAGCTGTAAAAAATCAGCCTGAATGTCGTCAGTTCTCTGGATTATTTGGCGTTCTTGCTTTTTATAAGCATCCCCAGTAAATAAAAAGGAAACTTCTCCATAAGTAAAACGAATCGATAAAGAATCTTCATTTAGCCCACCAGTTAAACTCTCTGGGTGTAGGACAACTAGTTCAAGTGATCCAATATCAAAAATATCACCAGCTGTTGGCTCTTCATAATTAGCATCACTTTCAAGTACCGCTTCCATTGCAGATTGGAAAAGTTTCGTATTCGTGCTATTTCCAGACATCCAAACTTCTCCAACGTCAAAATTTTTCATTACGTTTTCCAATTGCCCAATATGGTCGGCATGTGGATGGCTAATAATAATGACATCGATAAAATGTACATTCTCCTTTTGTAAATAAGGAACTACTTCGTTTCCTTGCCAGTCTCCTGTGTCGTATAAGATCGTATACTCTGTATTTTCATCTACATATTGAAATAAAGTGGCATCTCCTTGTCCAACATCGATGTAATGGACAGTTAATTGATTTTGTACCGTTTTTGTTGCTTCGTCTGTACTGTTTCCAATTTGCTTCGTTGGGCTACCTGCTGTGGTATTTTGACAGCCTAATAAAAGAATCAAAAATAGAAACATGATCTGTATCTGTTTATGCATGCGATTACTCCATTCTTTTTATCGTATGGCTAGACTAACAGACATGATAGAAAATTTCCAGAAAAAATGTGAATAGTTGGTGCTTTTGTTCGTTACAATGTAGCAAAACATAGATTCATAACCTTAAAAATAAAAATCACCGATTAAAAAAGTTAACCAGTGATTGGATGAATTGACAGATTAAAAAGGGTAGAAAATTGGGATGAAAATAATAAGGATAACGGCTAAAAATAATTGTAATGGTATACCGATTTTTACATAGTCTTTAAAACGATATCCGCCAGCATTCATGACAAGCGCATTTGTCGGTGATGCAACAGGTGTGGCAAAAGCCATGCTTGCAGCAACTGCAACCGTAATCACGAATGGATATGGACTAACTCCAAGCTCCATAGCGGTAGTAATGGCGATTGGGGCAAAAATTACTGCTGTTGCTGTATTACTAATAAACTGGCTTAATGTCGTAGTTAATAGATAAAACCCTATTAATACAGCAAGTGGTCCATAATCACCTAATAATTGAATAACAGAATCACTAAGATATTTTACTCCACCAGTATTTTCTAATGCAGTTGCCATTGGAAGCATAGCAGCAATTAAAATGACCGATTCCCAATTTATTTTTTGATACCCATCTCCAATGGAGCGAACACATCCAGTTACAACCATTAAAAATGCTGCAACTAGTACCGTAATAACAGGATCAATAAGTTCTAACGTCATTAAAAGGAGCATCAATAGCATAATGGCTGCAGCAATTGGTGCTTTTCCACGAGCAACTTCTGTAGAAGCCACATCTGAAACCCTGCCAACCACAATCACATCATTTGATGTTTTAGCAAGTGCCTCTATTTTATCCCACTCACCATGCACGAGTAGGGCATCACCATGTTGTAATTTAACTTTACATGCATCTGTTTGTATGTATTTTCCGTTTCGATATATTGCAAGAACCGAACAATTATATTTTTTCCGAAAATGTAGATCACGAATTGTTTGATGTTCAAAATTAGAATGCGGTGGTATGATCATTTCTGAAATGCCAAACCGATTAGATAATAAATATTTTCTCGCTTGTAACGTTGTTTCTTCTGAAAGTTGTATCATATCATAACGTTCAATGAATCTACTTACTTCTTCTGGTTCACCTAAAAGCAGGACAATATCTCCTGCCTGTAATGTCGTTCGAGCTTTTGGAATAACGTGAGTCCATTGTTGTAAAGTTGAAAGACCACGTCCATTTTTTCGTTCAATCGCCACGACAGTGATATTATATGTATTCGTTAATTGTAATGAAGCGAGCGTTTGATCAATTAAACGGGAATGCTTCTTTACTTCAACCATATGTAAAAAGTGATAAATCTTATACATACCAGCTAATTGATTTGGGTCGATTGTATCATTATTTATTTCATTTACAGTATGATTTGGCAACAGTTTTTTTCCGATTGTCATCATAAATATAATCCCGGAAATAAGTGCTACAAGGCCAATAGGCGTAAAATCAAAAAAACTCATCGGGTCATAGTTATTATCCTTGAGCATATTGCTTACGACAAGGTTAGGTGGTGTCCCTATTAAAGTAAGAGCTCCTCCTAAACTACTTGCGAATGCTAAAGGAATTAATAATTTTGTTGGGATAATTTTCATACTTATTGCGATACTAATAACAACAGGGAGAAGAACAGCAACTGTTCCAGTATTACTCATAAAGGCACTAAAAATCCCGACGGTAAACATAATAATAACTAGTAGTCTATTTTCACTATTATTACCAAGTTGAATTAACTTATTACCAATTTGCTTTGCCAGTCCTGTATTAAAAATACCTGCACCAACGATAAATAAACTTGCGATCATAATAACGACAGAATTTGAAAATCCAGCCAAAGCTTCTGAAGGAGTAATGATTCCAAACAAAGTTAGTGCTAATAAAGAGCCAATAGCAATAATATCAGAACGATATTTTCCATACATAAAAAGAAGAGTCGTGATGATTAGAATAATAAAAGTAGTTTTCATATAGGTACATTCTCCTCGTTCTTAATCACTATTATCATAACAAAGGCTGACATTGGAATCTATGTATATATAAGCACATTTATCCCACAAAACTAAAAAGGATATTTTGCCGCTGCGATTGTTCGTTACCCAATATCTAATAAATGGACTTCGCGGTTACGATTAATCGCTGTTCGCTACCTTAAAGACCGAAAAAGCTTTTCTCAGTCGCGATTAGTGATTATTCGTTATCCAAAAAACCGCAAAAGACGTTTCCCTATCGTTATTCGTTATCGCGAACCCTGATATTGTTATTTATAAAGCTATCCATCAATCGTTTCGGATAATGAAATCATCTTTCAAGTTTTTTGAATTTTTATTGAATAGACTAATGTATTAAAGTATAATGTTTGTAATAGATACTAGAATATAGAAATTATTGAAAAAAGGGGGTAAATGATAAAAGTTGCTCTCATTGTTGAAAGCGGTTTCAAAAAAATAATTATCTAGGGGGATAAACAATTGAAAAAGTTGATGCGTTTTCTTTCGATTACTTTTCTTTTGGTTAGTCTAACTGCCTTGTTATTTGCTTGTGGAGGGGACAGTGGAACAGATAAGGAATCATCAGGTAATTCTAGTGAGACAAGTGAACCTGCTGATTCTGATGGTGAAATACAAAAACTAGTAGTTGGGACAGATGCGACTTACGCTCCAATGGAATATATGGATGACAGCGGAGAAATCGTCGGTATCGATATCGATATCGTCAATGCAATTGCCGAGGAAGTTGGGATCGAAGTAGAGTTTAAAAATATTGGTTGGGATCCATTATTTCCTGCGGTAAAAAATGGAGAGGTTGATTTTGCAGTCTCTTCGATAACGATTACAGAAGAACGTGAGGAAGAGTTTGATTTTACAGATCCTTATTATACTGCCAATCAATTAATTCTCGTTCCAGAAGATAGTGATATTTCTAGTTTTGCCGACTTAAAAGATAAAAAAGTTTCCGTACAAATAAATACGACAGGACATATCGTCGTAAAAGAGTTACAAGGAGAGACAAGTACGAATATTGTTGCAGCAGAAACGATGCCACTAGCAATTAGTGAAATGATCAATGGAAATGCGGACGCTTCTGTTGGAGATAACTCAACAGTGAATGAATACATCAAAAACAATCCAAATGTAGAGGTGACAACGATTGAGGATAGTAGTTTTGAAAAAGAATATTACGGGTTGATGGTTAAAAAAGGGAATACAGAAGTAGTGGAATTATTAAATGAGGGTATTCAAAAGTTAAAAGAAAATGGAAAATTAGAAGAAATTACTGGTTTTAAAGTCGAGTAACATTCATTTTTAATTAGAGTTATTTCTTTTCAAAAGACTTTTACCATCTGTCCGTTTACGTTACGGACAGATAGCCTTTTTTACAGGATAAGCTTTCATTATGGAGGTGGTCATCATCGAATTTTTTGAATCAATTCGTTTCGATATTCTTTGGAATTATAGAAGTCTTTTTATTCATGGGATTTGGATAACGTTAGGACTAACGGTAGTTGGCTATACATGTGGAATAATACTTGGTTTATTATTTGGTCTTGGTAAAATGTCCAATAAAAAGTGGATTCATTATCCTAGTAGATGGTATATAGACTTTTTTCGTGGCACTCCGCTCCTTGTACAAATCTTACTTATCCACATAGCAGTCATTCCTACTATTTTTGGTCAATCATTAGGATTTTTTGTATCAGGGGCTTTGGCTCTATCACTGAACTGTGGGGCTTATACAGCTGAAATTATTCGGGCTGGAATTCAGTCACTTGATAAAGGACAAATGGAAGCAGCTCGTTCATTGGGGATGCCACATAATATGGCAATGAAACATATCATTTTACCTCAAGCATTAAGGCGTATGGTACCGCCACTTGGAAATGAATTAATTGCTTTATTAAAGGACTCATCCTTGGTTACTGTTATAGCGGCAACAGATATTTTATATGCAGCTAAAATTGTTCAAGGTGCTACCTTTAGAGTGTGGGAACCATATATTCTTGCTGCGATTATGTATTTATTTTTAACATATATCGTTACAAAAATAGTTGCTTATGTAGAAAAAAGGTTTAGTACAAGTTATGTTCCGTCGAAAAGGCCGAAAATCTTTTCGCTTAGTCGAACATTTACGGGCGGAAGGTGATAAAAATGATAAAAATTGATGGGCTCGTAAAATCATATGGAGAACTTGAAGTTTTAAAAGGAATTGATTATGAAGTAAAAGAAAAAGAAGTGATTTGTATTATTGGAGCGAGTGGTTCTGGTAAGAGTACGCTTTTACGATGTATTAATTTACTTGAGGAAATTACAGATGGTGCAATATATATTGAAAATGTAAAAGTGAATGATCCGAAAACAAATATAAATGACATTCGTAAAGATGTAGGAATGGTATTTCAACAATTTAATTTATTTCCACATATGAATGTGTTAGATAATATTACGATTGCACCTAGAAAGATTCGTCATATGGATCCGAAAGAAGCGGAGGAACTGGCTCATGAACTTTTGGCAAAGGTTGGTTTAGGTGATAAAGCAAACAATTATCCAGAACAGCTTTCAGGTGGACAGATGCAACGTGTCGCCATTGCAAGAGCACTTGCGATGAAACCGAAAGTAATGCTATTTGATGAACCAACATCTGCACTCGATCCAGAAATGGTGAAAGAAGTATTAGACGTCATGAAAGATTTGGCTAAAGAAGGAATGACGATGGTCGTTGTCACACATGAAATGGGGTTTGCAAGAGAAGTTGCTGATAGGGTGCTTTTCATTGATGGTGGTTTTCTCGTTGAAGAAGGGACACCTGAGGAATTATTTGGTCATCCACAAAACGAGCGGACGAAGGCATTTTTAGGCAAAATATTGTAAGAAATTAATGTTAAATGAAAATGGTGCCAATCTATCCAATTATATAACTCATTGGAAAAAACTTTTCATTTCATTTTTGAGGCTTACTACCTATATTTTATCTATGTTTCTAGTGAAAATAACGGTTACTAGAATATAGCGAATTATTCTTATAAATTAGAATAATCCTTTTTTATTACATTTTCTATGTTATAATACGTTTATAGTTCGACAAATTACTACACAGGGGGTTTACAATGTATAAGAAATTTTTATTAGCATTAATCTTAGGACTATTAATTGGTGTTTTGGCAGCATGTGGTGATTCGTCTAAAGATGAAGAGAAGTCTGACACGAACGAAAGTGAAAGCGCTAACGAAGAAGAGGCAACAAATGATGACGCTTCAGACAAAGAAGTGTATACGGTTGCAACGGACAATGGATATGTACCATTTGAATTCATTGATGAAGATTCGGGAGACCTTGTTGGATTTGATATCGATTTAATTAATGCGCTTGCAGAAGAAGCTGGAATTGAAATCGAATTTGAAGTACTTGAGTTTGATGGAATTGTAGCTGGTGTGAGTTCAGGTCGATTTGATGTCGGTATTGCAGGAATGACAATTACAGAAGAGCGACAAGAATCAATTGATTTTACACAGCCTTATTATGAAGCAGGATTAATTCTAGCGGTTAAAGAAGGAAATGAAGAGATTCAATCAATCGATGATGTCGATGGAAAAGTAGTTGCTACACGTACTGGTTCTACGAGTCAAGAATATTTAGAAGCAAATACGGAAGCAAATGCTGAAGCTTTTCCTGGAATTATAGAAGCATACCAAAATGTTTTAGCTGGAAGAGCGGATGCAGTGTTATATGATTTACCGAATGTTTCTTACTACTCTGAAAAAGAAGCGGGTGGAGAATTAAAAACAGTTGGTGAAAAATTAACAGGGGAAGATTATGGAATCGCATTCCCGAAAGGTTCAGAACTTCGTGATGTCATTGATGATGCACTTACTTCATTAAAAGAAAATGGTACGTACGATGACATTTATGAAGAGTGGTTCGGAGAGCGTCCAGAAGGCACTTAATAAAAAAACTAAAAAGAATGATGGGAAAAGCGTGAACATATCACGCTTTTCTATATTTAAATGAAAATAATGTACATTATTTTCAATAGGGTATTTTTAGTTTGATAGTATAGTAGTAATTTTAGCTTATTTTTTTGGAAGAGGTGATATGTTGCATGGAACATATTATAAAAGTTTTACCTTATTTATTAGAGGGAATTAAGTATACTTTCTTAATCACTATTGTTGGTGTAGCATTGGGATTTGTTATCGGTGCTTTTGCGGGATTAGGTAGATTATCTAAAAGTAAAATAATTTATTGGCTCTGTACTACTTATGTAGAGATTATTCGTGGTACCCCAATTTTAGTGCAAATATTATTTATTTATTTTGGTTTATCGGACTTATTAGGGATTAATTTAGATAAAGTTACCGCATCGATTATTGCTATTGCGATTAATGCAGGGGCATATATTGCTGAAATTGTTCGAGGTGGAGTCCAGTCGATTGATAAAGGACAATTTGAAGCGGGAGATTCAATAGGACTTACAAAAAGGCAAACGATGTGGTATATTATTTGGCCACAAGCATTGAAAAGAATGATCCCACCACTTGGAAACCAGTTCATTATTAGTTTGAAGGATACGTCATTATTTTCAGCGATTGCCGTTGGTGAAGTGTTGTATCAAGGTAAAGCATATACTGCTGCTGCATTTACGTATTTTGAACCTTACTTAATGGTTGCAGTATTTTATTTAGCAATAACCATACCAGCAAGTATTATTTTACGTCGTGTGGAACGGAGGCTTGATGTGTAATGATTACAGTAGAAGATTTGCATAAATCGTTTGGAGACCACGAAGTATTAAAAGGTATTTCTAATACGATCAATGAGAAAGAAGTTGTTTGTGTAATCGGTCCTTCCGGTTCCGGGAAAAGTACTTTTTTACGATGTCTTAACTTATTGGAGGAAGTGACATCAGGAAGTATTACAATTGATGGAGTTGAAATAACCGATAGAAAGACAGATGTACCAAAAGTTCGAGCACAAGTCGGCATGGTATTCCAACATTTTAATTTATTTCCTCATAAAACGGTGTTAGAAAATATTACACTTGGACCTATTAAAGTGTTAAATCAATCAAAAGAGGAAGCGGAAAAAACAGCTCGAGAACTCCTCAAAAAAGTTGGGCTTGCTGATAAAGAGTCGGTTTACCCAGCAAGTTTATCAGGTGGTCAAAAACAACGAGTCGCCATTTCACGAGCACTAGCGATGAATCCGAAAGTAATGTTGTTTGATGAACCTACTTCCGCACTTGACCCAGAATTAGTTGGAGAAGTGTTGGCGGTAATGAAAGACTTGGCTAAATCAGGAATGACAATGGTTGTTGTTACCCATGAAATGGGCTTTGCTCGGGAAGTTGGTGATCGAGTTATTTTTATCGATCAAGGTGTCATTATGGAAGAAGGAGATCCACAAGAAATGTTTAACGATCCTAAAAGTGAAAGATTACAATCATTTTTAGGTCAAATTTTATAAATTATTAAGGAGGAGACGATTTACACATAATGGCCTCCACTAGACTGTCGTGAAACCCTCGACAGTCTTTTTTAATTGATCGCACTAATATTATGCTTTCTGCAGGCAATGTCTCAATTCCTTAAAAGCAAAAAGCAGCTTTTTGCGGGACTTTCGACTGTTGCTTTTCTCACAGATGTCTTCGTGTATTCTCCTACTAAAATCTCCATTTTTGTTGTTTTATTTCTCTCAATTTGTGTTCAAAAAGTTCCCACATCACGCTCATGTCTTTAAACTTCGCTTAGGTCGTATTTCAGCCGCTCGTATTAGGGCAATGTTATAATTTAACCCTTCAAAGTCTCGCTATATGCAAAATAGTACTTGGAGTGTTAAAATTTAAAGTAAAAGTAAATTGGAGGAACTGTGCAAATGGCCGTCGAAAATCATTTATATGATCAACCAGTAGTAAAAAGTTTTTTTCGGTATTTAATTCCGTCATTAATTGGGATGGGGCTCTTGTCTGTTAATATTATGATTGATGGGATATTTGTTGGGCATGGGGTTGGTTCTGTTGCACTGGCAAGTGTTAATATCGCAACTCCGATGTATTCGGTTATTTTATCGATCGGGCTTTTAATCGGTGTAGGCGGTGGTGCAATTTATTCCATGGCTTTAGGTAGCGGGGATAAGGAGCAGGCGCAGCATGTTTTTACGATTTCTATTGGTATTGTTACGGTTGTCACGATAATCGTTTCTGGTATTTGCTATTTATTTTTGGAGAATATCGCTCTGTTTTTTGGTGCGAACGAAGATACACTTGCCTATGTCATTGATTATATGAAAATTTTATTGATTTTCTCCTTATTTATGGTTTGGGAAACGACATTAAGTGTTTTTATTCGTAATGACGGAAACCCAAATCTTGCGATGATTGGATTAATTGTTACTTCTCTATTAAATATTGTGCTCAATTATTGGATGATTTTTATATTAGGGCTTGAAGTAAAAGGAGCAGCACTTGCGACAGTTTTATCCATCGTTATCGGATTACTCGTATTAAGCTCACATTTTTTTAAAAAATCTAGTCAGTTAAAATTCGTTACAGTGGAATTTAAATGGAAAGAAGTAAAGCAAATAAACGCAATCGGGTTTCCTAGCTTTTTATCCGAAGTTGGAGTGGGCGTATTTATCATAGGTTATAATATCGTCATTGGATATTACGCTGGCACAACTGGTTTAGCAGCATTTTCTGTTATCAATTATTTACACTTTTTTATGTTTTTAGTGTTTATTGGAGTAGGTTCTGCCATTCAACCGATGATCAGTTATTATTATGGAGCAAACCTATTTGATAGAATGAGAGAAACAGTTCAACTGGCAGAGAAAACGGCAATCATTCTCGGTACATTATTTTTTGTTGGTGGTTTTTGGGGTGCCTCTTATCTCGTTTCACTATTTGGCATAACATCTGAAGTAATTTCAGAACTTGCTATCAAAGGGATTCGCCTTTTCTTTATCAGTTATTTGTTTATGGGAATTAATTTTATTTATATTACTTACTTTCAGTCGATCGGTTCAGTAAAACCCGCATTATGGATCACTATTTTTCGTAACTTTATTATTTTTGCCATTTTATTACTTTCACTTCCGTTTTTCTTTGGATTGACTGGGGTTTGGTTAGTTCTACCTGTTACGGAAGCATTGATCGCTTGTCTGATTGTTATCTTTGCAAGAAAAGGCGTCATGCGTGCTCATACGCTTGAAGTGAATCATAATCTTTAGTGGTTGATGGCTCGAATTCCGCAACGGGGCGATGAAATTCCGCAATGGAGGAGAAATTTCCGCAGTGGAGCGAGAAAATCCCGCAATGACTCAAAAATTTCCGCAACTGAAACGGTAAAATGCTGTAATCATCGATTCTAATTTCACCATAGGTGCTCAAACTTCCGCAACGATTTCCAATTATGGGAGCTCTTAATTTCTGTAAAATAATAGGAGGGTGATGTAGTTTGAATAAAAATGTAGCTGAGTTAGATAAGAATTTAATAGAAATGTGTAAAAAAGCTAAAATTCCTGGCATGGCTCTCATTGCTGCTAAAAATGGTGAAGTAATATATGAAAATTATGTAGGATATAGAAATAAAGCAGCACAACTTCCTGTAACAGGGGATACGATTTTTGGAGTGGCGTCCTTAACAAAATCATTTACTGCACTTGCGATCATGATCTTAGAAGAAGAAGGGAAATTATCTGTTCAAGATAATGTTATCAAATGGTTACCTCAATTAACGTTCATTCAACCAAAAACGACGATCCATCATTTGCTTACCCATACAGCAGGATATCCTGGCATGGCTTCCTTTCATTTAGCTCGGCTAGAAAGTCTCACTCGTGATCCGGATGGAAGATATTTATTTGGCAAAATTCCCACAACTAATGGAGCAGTGAAAGGTGTTCCTGATATGATGGAAAAAATGAATGAATTTGACGAAGATTTTATCGGTGCACCCGGCGAACTTTTCAATTACTCGAATGAATGTTATGCACTTTTACAAGAAATTGTCGAGCGTGCTAGTGGGGAATCTTTTGAAGAGTTGATGAAGAGAATGATTTTTGAACCGCTAGAAATGGATCGCTCCATTTTTAAAGTAGCAGATTTACGAACTTTTTCAGATGTTACACAATTATATGCGTTTACAAAGGATAAAAAAAAGGATGCGTATCATTCTCCAACTTGGTGGGAGAGTGGGAATATTTATGGGGCAGGAGCATTGAAGACTTCTGCAAAAGATATGATGAAATATTTAGAAGTTTTTCGAAATGACGGAAATGTCAATGGAAAACAAATTGTTTCGAAAAAAGGAATCGACAAGATGCTCACAGCTTATTGCACTACACCGAATGAGAATCAATATGGATACGGTATGATGATTGGGAAATACAAAGGTGTCGACGTCGTTGGTCATGGTGGTGGGGTAAAAGGGGTTTCCTCTTACATGCTACTTGCTAAAAAAGAAGGCATTACGATTACGGTATTAACCAATATTGCAGAAGTTGCTGCTGAAAACTTAGCACTTACAGTTTTTCGGTATATACTCGATCTTGAAGAACCAAAATTAGGTCAATCTGCTTATCAACTTTCAACAGAGGAACTAACTAAATATAGTGGAATTTATCAATCTCATGAGGGTCAAAAAATAGAAGTAAGGGAAAAAGAGAATGGGTTAGTTTTACACATTCAGCATAACACAGTTACCGTTGCACCTTATCAAGAAAATCTATTCCAACTCCCTGATGGAAAAAAGGTCGCTTTTTTAACAGATGGACAAGGGAACATAACAGGTATTTTTAGAGGTATGCGTTATTTACAGAAATGTACATAGAGATGAAAATGAAAACTTCCTTTGATCGAAACAGATGCCAAAGGAAGTTTTCATGTTAAATTATGAATGATTGGCTGCTAAATGCGTCAATTTTTCAGATAATGCAAGAGAACGTTTTTGCATAAAATTTTCCTCGTTATAAGGTTCAATCAAACCGATGTTTCGTTCTGTTTTTAGTTTTACGATCCGTTCAACCGATCTGTCTATTTGTTCCTCGCTTATTTTACCAGATTGTACTGCTTGGATGACTGTATCTATTGTTTTTATTTGATTTTCGTACGTATCATTCAGCAATACGATGTCGACACCTGCTTGAAATGAAACAATGACAGCTTCTTTACTTTGAATCTCTGAATGGTCAGCAATAATAATCCCATTAGAAGAAACACTCTCCCTAAGAAATTCGGTAATGACTGTAGGTGAGCAAGGTGCTGGGGAACTTTGCTTAAAATCCGTAATAAATTGATTTGAAATAACGATTGTGTCTAGTAATTGTTGCAACTTATCAATATTTGGTTGTAAAGCAGTCCGATTCCATAAATCATGGGTAAAAATTTCTTTGATATAATGATCGAGTTTGACGGTCGGAATCAAATTCGCTTGTGCAAAACCTTGAAGAGCAGCGATGCCATGTTTAGAGACAAGATCAATTTCTCCTCCGAAAGAAGTTTCACTTTCCTCATTTATGTCAAATGTAGGTGAAAAATTCATATTTATCCCGATTGCACGTAATTCTTCACCAACGATTTCAGCAATTTGTTTCGTATACAAGCGGTTATTTATGTTACCGAGCTGTTTTTGGCTAGGGCTGATCGTTACCTTTTCTATTAAACTGTTTTGTTCGCCACCTTTTTGTTGGGCTACTAAAAATAACGGTATATTTTTGTTTATGTACCGTTGTAGATTCGTCGCAAGCTTATGTATTTGACGTGGATTTTTATCATTTCTATTAAAAAAATGAATACCACCAATATGATACGTCGTAATTAAATTGATTGCTTCTCCATTTATCCGTTTTCCGTTAAAGCCGGCGATAAATAGTTGACCGACTTTTTCTTCGATTGACATTGATTGAATATCCATAAATGAGGCCCACCCCTTATAAAAAATAAACTAATAAAAAGTTGTCTAGACAATTTTGGGACTTTCTTCTATACTAATTGTATAGACAATGAATCTTACTTGATATAATATCGCATTACATACATATTATCAATATGAAAAAAGATGGTATAAAAGGTTGTTCAAAAAGTCTAGTAAAAATGGTGCTCGCATTTCTTTGGCCGATAAGAAAGTATAAACACTTTCTTCCAAATCACTAGCTAAAAGCGCCGTTTTGGGACTGCGCTTACTCGTCCAATCGAATCCCTTTGCTATTTCGTTCGTCCCATCGAAAACATTTGTCGCGGGCGCCAGTACTAACACGTTCTGTGCGTCGTAAGTGCAACATCACCTCGATCATTGCAAAACGGCTTGCTAATCGGTGTGTGGGTTCTTTAACGTATGCCAAGTTTTCTAATAAGCTGGCATTTTCGTTCCTTACGTTTTAAAATACTTACGCCCCGTTGCTAAAGAGCTACACCGTCTTGAACTGCGACGTACCATGTTTTTATTGCAGCCGAGTAATTGTAGATGTAGGAAGTGCTAGTGTTGGCTTTGCTAGCAATGTTGATTGTGCCGAATAATTGCGAGTATAGGAGACGCCAGCGATCTTAACCGAGCTTGAGCCTTTTTATCTACCTTTTTGAAGACGCACTATTAAGAAGGGGGTATGACAATTGAGAAAATACATAGTAAAGATTAGTAGCATTTTCATTAGTCTGATCGTTATAACAGCATGTACAAACATAGAATATGAAACAGATAGTAAAGAAAAAATAGAAGACGAAAATGATCATTCAATAGAAACGGTCGACATAAATGTTTTCACTATGTTTACTGAAGCAGATCCAGTAGCTTCGATATTACAGGATATTTTTAACCAAGTGGAAGAAGAGCGTTCCGGTTTCTCGATTAAAAGTGAAGCTATGATGCCTGGAGAAGGAAAATATCAAAAAAAAGTGTATGACCTATTTTCTTCGGATCAAGCACCAGACATCACTTATTTCTATACAGGAGAACTTGCGGAAAAACTTATTACGGAAACGAAAGTTATTCCAATGGAGCCACTTCTGAAAGAGGATGAAGCTTGGTCAAACGATTTTATTCCAGCTGTCTTGGATCAAGTGAAAGCAGATGATGACCATATTTATGCCATACCTACAACTGGCTTTTATGAAGGATTATTTGTCAATACAGCTTTATTTGAACAGTATGGGCTGGATCTGCCTACAGATTGGGAAAAATATGAAACAGCAATGAAAACATTGAAAGAAAATGGGATCATCCCTTTAGCGAATTCGATTAATGAGTCCTATTATTTGATTGAACATTATATTCTTGCAGCAGGAGGGCAAGAAGGACATCAAGCAACCTTACATCATGGAATCCATGATTCTTGGATAGAAGGTCTTCATTTAATAAAGGAACATTATGACATGGGAGCTTTTCCCGAGAACACGATAACAATAGATGATCTAGAAGCCCAACAATTATTTACAGAAGAAAAGGCCGCCATGATGCTAAATGGATCTTGGGTTTTACCAGATATACCAGATGAGATAGAAGAATCGATACAAATCATGCCAATGCCTATCCCGCCAGAGGGGAAGGGAACATATGGAGATATTATTGGTGGTTTTACATCCGGATTTTATCTTAGTAAGGCAAGCTTTGAGGACGAACTAAAAAGAGAACCAATTGTTCAATTGTTAAAAGAGCTTACTTCTACAAAAACGATCCAACAAATAGCAGAAGCCAATGGCGGAACACCTGCCATTAATAAGAAGCTTACAAATGATTCACCTGCTACGGATTCAGGTCATGAACTCGTTATTCAAGCAACATCTTTAAATGTACCGCTTGATTCAACAATATCACCTGAAGCATTTACGTATATTCGTAAAAATATGACCAAAATTGTATTAGGTGAACTAACAGCTGAACAAGTTTTGCAAGGTGCAGAAGAGCTTGATGAGTAAACATTATCCATTAGGAAGGGTGTTAAGTTTTGAGAAAAGTAGTGAAAAATAGCCCGATTCCTATTTATGCCCAGTTGCAAGATATCATTACAGAAATGATTGAAAATGACGAACTACAACCACATGATCCGATACCGACAGAACACGAGTTTTGTCAAATTCAACAAATTAGCCGGATGACAGTTCGTACAGCAATTATGACGTTAGTCAATGAAGGGATTCTATATCGAGAACAAGGGAAAGGCACATTTGTTGCCGATAAAAAACCGAAATATCAACTGTCTGGATTAAAAGGGTTAACAGAAGGGATGGAAGAATTAGGATATTGTGTGGAGACGAAAATACTATCGTTTCAACTTGTTCCTTGTTCAAAAGTAGAATCATCCATCATCGGGTTAGCTGATGGACAAAAGGCGATAGAAGTAAAACGACTACGAATCGTCGACGGGGAGCCGTACGCTATTGAAACAGTATTATTACATCCAGCACAATGTCCGAATTTAACCCGTAACTTGATTGAGAATACATCTTTATACGATGTGTTGCGTCATCAATATGGGCTCATTCCTCATTATTCTAAACAAATAGTGGAACCAGTTCGATTAAATACATTTGAAAAAAATACGTTCCACTTAGCGAACGACTCATTAGGGCTTTTATTTAAACGAACGACTTATACAAAAGAAGACAAAGTAATCGAGTTTACAAAATCAGTCTACCGGATTGATAAACATAAATTTGAAATGGTATTGAAAATGTAAACGAAATGATGAATGGGTAAATAATGCAGGAAAAGGAGAAAGAAATGAGAATAGCAGGAGTAGATATTGGTGGAACTTCGATTAAACTAGGAATTTTTAATCAAGAAGGTACGACGCTTGAATTTATTGAATACGATACAAATAGTGAACAAGGCGGTCGTTCTATCATTCAACACATCATTGAAAAAATCGAACAATTCGGAGCGGTTGATGCAATTGGGGTAAGTACGGCTGGACAAGTTGATAATAAACGAGGCATTATTGTGCAAGGATCAGCTAATATTCCCGATACAAGTGGCCTTCAAGTAAAAGCAATGTTGGAGGATCATTTTACTATTCCAGTAGCAGTAGAAAATGATGTAAACGCGGCAGCATTAGGGGAAAATCATTTTGGTGTTGGTAAAAACCTAGAAAACTTTCTTTTTCTTACATATGGAACTGGTATTGGTGGAGCCATTGTGACAGATTCAGAGATTTTTTACGGAAAAAGTGGATTTGCGGGTGAATTCGGTCATATGATTACCCATGGATCAGGTAGACAATGTGGCTGTGGCTTGCTCGGTTGTTATGAAACATATGCATCAACAACAGCATTAGTACGAGAAGCAAAGAAAATAAATCCGGCTTATCTCAATGGGAAAATAATCTTTGAAAAATATCATGATGGGGATGAAGAGATTAAGACAGTAGTTCATCATTGGGTGGACGAAATTGTCATTGGCTTATCTTCATTAATTCATATTTTTAATCCGCCGACCATTGTCATTGGCGGTGGGATTATGGAACAAGAAATAATCGTGCAAATGATCTCTAAACAAGTGAAAAAAAATGTGCTCGGAAGTTTCAGCGATGTAGATATTATGAAAGCGACACTAGGAAATAAAGCAGGAATGCTAGGAGCATTATCACTTCATCTGTAAAAGGAGGCAATATGTATGTCTAATCAAATGATCATTCAATTTGCAACTATTTACACCGAAAATGACGTTTTGGAAGATGGCCATCTTTTCATAAAAGACGGTAAGATTGCAACTATCTCTAAAGATCCTATCCAAGTAGACGAGAGTGAAGAGATTCAACTCATTGATGGAAAAGGACTTTCGGTCATTCCAGGTTTTATTGATAGCCATATTCACGGAGCTCAAGGTGCCGATATGATGGACGCAACAGAAAATGCGTTAGATACGATTGCAAGTGCATTACCAAAAGAAGGAACGACAAGCTTTTTAGCAACGACGATTACCCAATCAACAGAAAACATTGAAAAAGCATTACATAATGTAGCCATCTATGAAAATAAACATGCTGCCGCGGAATTGATCGGAGTTCATTTGGAAGGACCGTTTATTAACAAAGAAAAAAAGGGAGCTCAACCAGAAAGATTTATTATGAATGCCGATTTAGACTTGTTTCAAAGGTGGCAAAACATCGCCGCTGGTAAAATTAAGACCGTTACAGTAGCTCCAGAATGTGATGACGACGGGTTAATTTCGTATTTAGCTGAAAATGGATACAATGTTTCAGCTGGACATTCCAGTGCGAATTTTGCCCAAATAAAAGAGGCAGCAGAAAAAGGGGTTCATCAATTAACCCATTTATGTAATGCGATGACAGGTCTGCATCATCGCGATATTGGAGCAGTTGGTGCTGCCTTTATCATTCCCTCGCTTTTGGCAGAAGTAATCGCTGATGAAATCCATCTTTCGCCTGAAATGTTGCAATTAGTGTATAAAAATATTGGTAGTGAACGATTGATTTTAATTACGGATTCTATGAGAGCAAAAGCGTTAGGCGAGGGGAACTTTGAGCTCGGTGGACAAAAGGTTGAAGTGAAAAATAACAAGGCAACATTACAAGAGGGAACACTTGCAGGTAGTATTTTGAAAATGGATGATGCAGTTCAAAATATGTTGAAAATAGAAGGTGTTTCCATTAGGGATATTATTCAAATGGCATCTGTAAATCCTGCTAAACAAATTCATTTATTCGATCAAAAAGGAAGTATAAAAGAAGGGAAAGATGCGGATATCTTACTTGTTAATGATGAGCTAAACATTAAGTATACCATTTGTAGAGGAATGGTAGCTTATGAGGAGGGAATTGAATGAATATTATTAAAGTAAACAATAATATCGAACTTAGTGAAAAAGCGGCACAGTTTGTTCTGAATACCATATCGAGTAAAGAAAGACCCATTTTAGGGCTTGCTACTGGTTCAACTCCAGAAAAACTGTATGAACTATTAATTGATAAAAATCGTGCTGGAGAAGTTTCTTTTTCTAAAGTCACGACGTTTAATTTAGATGAATATGCAGGGTTGTCTGGAGAAGATCCGCAAAGTTATCGTTACTTTATGAATAAACATCTATTTGACCATATTGATATAAAAAAAGAAAAGACATTTATCCCGAATGGTTTGGCACTGGATATTGAAGAGGAATGTAAATCGTATGAACAGTTGATCGAGCAATCAGGGAGTATCGACTTGCAGCTTCTAGGGTTAGGCTTAAACGGGCATATCGGGTTTAACGAACCAGGCACTCCGTTTGATAAACGCACTCATGTTGTAGCTCTTGATGCAGTTACTCGAGAAGCGAATGCGCGGTTTTTCTCCCATCTTGATGAAGTTCCAACACAAGCATTAACGATGGGAATTGGCACAATTATGGAGGCAAAACAAATATTACTCCTCGTTATAGGGGAGAAAAAAGCTGACATATTAAAACAAGTTGTTCATGGAGACGTTTCCGAAAATGTCCCAGCATCCATTTTACAGCGTCATCCAAATGTTACGATCATCACTGATATCGATGTGTAATGACTGTGGGTTCGTTTAATTATATGGCTTTCGGAAAGATTCGTATGTAGACAGTTTGAGATTAAAGGCTTTTACTCAAGTAGCCGACTAACAATCGCCCCCTGTTCAGCTAAAGCAAGCTACACTACAGGGGAGTGCGATTGATTTCTCGATCCACATGAGAACTTTTAACCCTTCGTATTTGTCCCTAATTGAACAAGCTATCTTCATTGTACCGTTAAAATGCCTATTTCTCCGTTTTACGGTAACGAATTGCTTCTAATCGTACCCACAAAAAGCCATTTTCTTGTTTACGGTAATGAATCTCCTCGAATCGAGTCCTAAAAAGCTTTTTTTTCGTTTTACGGGTAACGAATAACATCGGAATCTATTCGCAACATACTTCACACATTGCTCAATCCGCCGCACTGGGACGTTTCGTGCGATTTCTTTGATTACTAGACAATCTTTATTTTGTTTTATTTTGGCTTGCTGTAGGTTAGCCTAGAATATAATTTTAATGATAAAAATCGTAATAATATGTTAAAATAAAAAGGTTAAAAAAGTGCTTAGCAAGTTGAAACAAGGGTGTATTTCACATAGCTGTTTTCCATCAGTAAAATAGCAAATTTGCTAAGAATGAACTTACGAGGAGTGAAACAGATGAAAATTGTGAAGGTCAATAACAAGGAAGAATTAAGTGAGAAAGCGACAGAACTTTTTGTTCATGCTTTAAACCGATTAGAAAAGCCAGTAATCGGTCTTGCCACAGGTTCAACTCCAGAAGGAATGTATGATAAATTAACAGAAAAATATCAAGCTGGTGATATCACGTTTAAAAATGCGATCACGTTTAATTTAGATGAGTATGCTAGTCTTGCAGCAGATAACCCAAACAGCTATCGATATTATATGGATGAAAAATTATTTAATCATGTTGATATACAAAAAGAAAACACTCACCTCCCAAATGGATTAGCAGGTGACTTACAACAGGAATGTACAACATATGATGAGCGTATTATAGAAGCAGGAAGTTTGGATTTTCTAGTATTAGGTATTGGTTTAAATGGTCATATTGGATTTAATGAGCCTGGAACGGCATTTGATTCACGAACACACGTTGTTGAATTAACGGAATCAACGAGAGAAGTAAATTCCCGTTTTTTCGATTCGCTTGATGAAGTCCCAACAGAAGCTCTTACAATGGGCTTAGGTACGATCATGGAAGCGAAAGAAATTATGCTATTAGTGCAAGGGGTTAAAAAAGCTGAAATTCTTAAAAAGGTTGTACATGGTGAAGTAGCAGAAGAGGTTCCTGCATCGATTTTACAACGACATCCGAACACTACAATCATTACAGATATTGAGTTGTAAATGAACAGTGGCACAGCACATTTTAGTGTTGTGCTTTTTACATGCTTATTAAAACGTAATGAGTGGATAAAAAAGCCTATTTCGTTTCATAGTAGATTATTGGTATGATAATAGTAATATTACTATATTCGAGGTGTAAAACGATGAACTTATCCGATTATATTGCACTTGATGGAACTGATTTAGCTAAACTAGTAGAAAAGAAAGAAGTAACAAAGGAAGAATTAATAAATGCTAGTTTTGCCCAATTAGACAAAGTAAATGGGGAGTTAAATGCAGTAACATCTACTAGAAAGGAAAAAGTGTTAGCAGAATCGAAAATTGACAGAAATCAAGCTCCTTTTGATGGTGTTCCGATTTTTCTAAAAGATATTTCCCAGTCGATACAGGGAGAAATTAATACGGGCGGTGCACGTTTGCTACAAAAAGCAATGGCACCAAACACGTCTCATTTTGTCCGCAAATTGCTTGACGCCGGTTGTTTAAGTTTAGGTTATTCAACGACACCTGAATTTGCCCTAAAAAATATTACCGAAGCTAAAATACATGGACCTACACGTAATCCTTGGAATAAAAATCATTCACCAGGCGGATCAAGTGGTGGTGCAGCAGCCTTGGTAGCATCAGGAGTCGTGCCAATTGCGGGTGCTAGTGATGGTGGTGGGTCCATTCGTATTCCCGCTTCTTTTTCTGGACTATTCGGCTTAAAACCGACGAGAGGTCGAACCCCTGTAGGGCCTGGTGTTGGTCGACAATGGCAAGGAGCAGCGATTGATTTCGTATTAACGAAATCTGTTCGAGATAGTGCTCGGATGTTAAATGTATTACAAGTAGTTCAGCAAGAAGCAGCATTTCACACATCTCTTTTTGAAGGACAATATGAGGAAGTAATGAAACAGGGTTTCGATAAACCGTTAAAAATTGGCTTTACAACCAAATCACCAGTAAACACACCTGTTTCGGATGATGCAAAAGAAGCGGTAAAAAAGACAGTCACATGGTTAGAGGAACAAGGACATTTCATAGAAGAAGCGGACAATGAGGTAGACGGCATCCAATTAATGCGTGATTACTTTTTAATGAATAGTGGAGAAATTTCTGCCCTTATGATGCAATTAGAAGGAATGATGAAAGAAAAAGTAACGGCAAATGATGTAGAAATTGAAACATGGCTTTTACATGTTGCGGGTAAAAACGTCTCAGCTGCAGAATTTTCATTAAGCCTCGCCTCTTGGGATGTAGCAGCAGCAAAAATGGCAGCATTTCACGATACATATGATCTTTATATTACACCTGCAACAGCGTTTACAGCACCGAAAATTGGTGAGTTGACACATCATTCAAAAAAAGAAACCGAGCTACGTCATCAAATGGAATGGTCAGATCCACAAGAGCAACAAGACCTTATATATAAAATGTTTTTACCTAGTTTAACGTATACACCGTTTACGCAACTTGCTAACTTAACGGGACAGCCAGCAATGAGTATGCCGGTACATGTATCAGAAGAAGGCTTGCCAATAGGGGTGCAAGTAATGGCTCCAAAAGGAGAAGAGCATCAATTATTAAAGCTCGCTTTTCAACTAGAACAGACAAGTTTATGGAATGGACTGAAAGGAAACCCGTATTTTATCTAATCAATTTAAAGAATTTATTTTATTAACTAAAATCTTGATGATCATCTAATAAAATCCTCAAGACTCAAAAGAAATTTTGAAGTCTTGGGGATTTTATTTTTTCTATAACTATTGATTGTTTACCTTACACATTTTGAGAAAAGGAATGAATTATTTAAGGTGTAAAAATAGTGAATTTATTTTAATTTACTTAAATAACTGAAAATTACCTCTTGACAAAACATTGATTGCAATACTATACTTGTTTAAAATAATAAACTCAGTTTAGTTAGTCGAACTCGAGTGTATATAAAGGAGGGATACTTTGGGGAAATATAATGTGCCTGCATTGGAAAAGGCAATAAGCATATTAGAATTAATAAGTAATTCAAATGAAAAGTTCACCTTAACAGAAATATGTGAAAACCTCGAACTTCCAAAAGCAACTGTTTTTACAACGATGAGTACCTTGGAATATTATCATATGGTACAAAAAGATGGAACAGGAAAATTCCAAATAGGTCCTAAAATGTTTCAGCTTGGAATGGCTTATGCTTCGAACAACAGCATTGTGGACTTGTCATTACCTTTTATGAAAAAATTAATGGAAGAAACAGGTTTTACAGTACATTTAGGTATTCTACATGAGAATCAAATAATGTATATAGCAAAAGAAGAGTCAGATAACTTTATTAAGTTTTCTACTTATCCTGGATTAAAAACGGAACTACACTTATCTGGGCTTGGGAAAGCTATTTCAGCATATTTAAGCGAGGAAGAATTAGATCAAATTATTGACAAAATTGGTTTAAGGAAGGCTACGCCCAATACAATTACTTCTGCAAATAAATTTAAAAAATCTTTAGAAGTTGTTCGGAAAAATGGTTATGCCATTGAGGACGAGGAAGGTGAAATAGGAGTTAGATGTATCGCAGCTCCAATTCTAAATGCGCGATATTTTACACCAACTGCGATTAGTATTACCGCACATTCTTCAGCACTATCTAAAGAACGATATGCAGAGATAGGGCAATTTGTTCGGGAAACGGCACAGGAAATAGCAAGGAATATTTAATCATACTCAACTGTTCGTCATTTTGCAAATATTGGGAGGCATAAAATTGTTAAACGAAAGAAGCATGGAATTGTATAAAGAGGCAAATCAATATTCTCCGGGTGGGGTTCATACATCAATTCGAAATGTAGAGCCACATCTCGTTTTTACGAAGGCGGAAGGGGCTTATATTTATGATGCTGATGGAAATAAGTATCTTGATTTTCAAGCAGCATTTGGCCCTTATATTCTTGGACATAATTATAAAAAAGTTAATGATCGGGTAATCGACGCTTTGAATCGAACGGACCTCTATGGAGTTGGTTCAACCGATTTAGAAATCGAATGTGCCAAAAAAATTACAAAACATGTACCATCTGCTGAACAAGTATTGTTTTGTAATTCAGGTTCTGAGGCGACATACCACGCAATACGTTTATCGAGGGCGGTAACTGAACGCACTAAATTGATTAAGTTTCAAGGTTGTTATCACGGGTGGCACGATTATGTAGCTCGCAATATGTTAAGTGAACCTCATATGATTGGCAAACGAGATCCGGGTTCTGCAGGGATGATGGATGAAGCAATAGACAACACATTAATTTGTACTTTTAATGATTTGGAGGATGTAGAACGAACCTTCAATGATAATAAAGGAGAAATTGCTGCATTAATTGTGGAACCTATCCCTCATAATATCGGCTGTATTATGCCGGAAGAAGGCTTTTTAAAAGGATTACGTGACTTGTGTGACCAAAATGGTACGATGCTTATTTTTGATGAAGTTATCACTGGATTCCGTCATAATATTGGCGGATACCAAAATGTATGCGCTGTCACCCCGGATTTAACAACGATGGGTAAAGCGATGGCGAATGGGTTTCCAATGGCCGCAGTAGCAGGTAAAAAAGAATACATGCAACGATATAATACATACCCTGGAGGAGATGTTTGGTTTGCAGGTACTTATAACGGTCACGCTATTGGAACTGCAGCCACAATAGCGACAATGGAAATAATGGAGACGGAACCAGTCCATAAACATATTTTTGAACTAGGTGAAAGAATGCGACAAGGAATTCGAGAAATCCATGACCGATTGGGAATTGACGCTTATGTTGCAGGTTTTGGATCTGTATGGACAACTTACTTTATGAGTTTTGAACCGAAAAATTATACTGATCTAATGCAAAACGATGCTGATTTGTATATAAAATATCGTAAAAAATTACTTGAACGCGGGTTCTTTAAAATGCCGATGAATATTAAACGTAATCATATTAGCTATAGTCATACGAAAGAAGATATTGAAAATGCCCTACAAGCAATTGAAGACGTATTAAAAGAAATAATTTAATAATTATGTAAAAACAAATTTTTATTTGATGGGGAGGGTTTTCATGAAGAAAAGCGTTATATGGTTAGGGTTGTTGTTGTTCGTATTAGGGAGCTTAGTAGCTTGTGGAAAGGATAATGATTCGGCATCATCTTCTTCAGGTGATGGAGGTTCAAGTAGTGAACCAGTGACAATTAGTGCTTTTATCGCTGAAGATTTATTTAAATCGGCTGATATTATGCAAGGCTTTATTGACCGATTTGAAATGGATAACCCAGATATTAAAGTAAAATTGGAAACGGTTCCACATGGAGAAATATATGAAAGATTACGAGTAATGGTTTCAACAGATGAAATGCCTGATATTTATCAAATTAATGTTGGCCATTCAATTAGTTATTTAGTTGAAGACGCAGGTTATCTTTATGATTTAAATGAGTTAAACTCAGCAAGTAACTTTTCAAATGCAATACAAGAGGGAACACAACTAAACGGAAAACATGCGGCCTTTTCTATGGGGGTCGGAGTGCTAGGTTTTCACTATAACGCTGATATGTTAAAAGAAGCGGGCTTTGAAGAACCGCCAAAAACGTGGGACGAATTATTAGATTTAGGAGAAAAATTAAAAGCAGATAATAAAAGTTTGTTAGCTTATTCAGGAAAGTGGACAACAGGATTAATCAACGTTTTTCACTGGACATTTGGTAACTATGCTTTAAAAAACCAAGAATTTAAAGAAGCGTATCTTTCCAATTCAATTGATTGGTCAAAACCTGAATATAGAGAAATACTAATGGATGGTTTTAAAAAGTTTAACGAATTAAATGAGTATGTGTACACCGGAAGCTTTACTTCTGAATATGGTGATGCTCAACAGGCATTTGTTAATGAAGAAAGTGCAATGGTCATGGGTGGATCTTGGGATATTGGTCAAATTAGAGATTTAAATCCAAGTTTCGAGCATTCCTTTATGAATCTTCCATATGATGCTGAAACGGACAATAGTTATATTTATACTGCTGAAGATGGACTAGCAATTAATTCAAAATCGGAAAACCTTGAGGCAGCTAAAACATTTTTGGATTGGTTATTTTCTAAAGAAATTTATGAAGATATTACTAAAACGCTTGCAAATACGTCTGCCATGGAAGGTGTTGGAGAGTTAGATCCGGTCTACGTAGATATTCCACAATGGTTAGAGACTGATAGAGTAATTTCATTTGCAAATACAGGACCAATTGAAGAAGCGGTTATTACTAAATTAGGAGAAACAGCACAAAAAGTTACCTTTGATGGAGATATTGAAAAAGCAGCAGACGAATTTATTAATGAATATAACTCCTTTAAAGAGTAATATGTAAACTGTAAACCGGGGCAGCAGTCCCGGTTTTATAAAAAAGTATAGAAATGGGGATAAATGGATGAAGTTTATGAATGGCAATAGGAAGAGGTATTTAACCGGCATATTTTTTATTGCACCTATAAGTATTATTATCTTCACTTTTCTTTTGTTGCCAATTCTGCAAACGATGTATTACAGCTTTACCGATTGGAGAGGAGTAGGAGAATATAGTTTTATAGGATTAAAAAATTATATCAATATATTTAATGATAGTTCATTTAAATATTCGTTATTGTTAACTATTTATGTTGGTTTAAGTATTGCTTTTTTAACAAACGTAATTGGTTTAACTTTTGCACTTGTTTTGGACCAAGCTTTGAAAACAAAAAACATATTACGAACTATTTTATATTTACCTAACGTCATACCTATTGTTGTTGCTGCATTTGTTTGGCGTTATATTCTGGATTATAACAATGGACTTGCAAACAAGTTTTTTTCTACATTTTCATCAGAATCAATCCATATTCCATGGATCGATTCACCAGATTATGTAGTACCCACAATTATTATGATTTCTACATGGCAAATGATAGGTCCAGTCATGATTGTCTATTTAGCTGCACTCCAAGGGGTACCGCTAGATTTAATTGAAGCAGCTAAAATCGATGGGGCATCTAAAGTGAAGCGTTTTTTAAATGTTACATTACCGATGATTGCACCTGGAATAACGGTAAATATTTTAATCGGCTTAGCTAATGGTATTCGCATATTTGATTTACCGTACGCCTTAACTGGTGGTGGACCAGCAGGAGCCAGTGAAACATTAGCTATTAAAATCTATCGCTATGCATTTCAATCTACCGAATTATCTTACGGTATGGCAGCCTCATTTATTATGACGCTAGTTGCACTAGTTATAACGTTACTATTCGTAAGCTTATCTCGTAGATATGAAAGGAATGTGATGTAATGTATTCAAATTCAACCACCCAAAAAACGGAAGCAAATAGAATAAAACATAAAAAAAATCGCTTGAAAATGTTGAAAAAGCCCAGTTTTGAAATTGTAGTTATTATTTTCGTTTTATTATTTAGCATACCGATTTATTTAATAATCATTAATACGTTTAAAACTCATGACCGAATTTTAAAAGCACCATTATCTTTACCTGACTTTTCGGTAGGGTTTCAAAATATAGTTGAGGCTTTTCAAAGAATGGATATTGTGAAGTCTTACTTAGTTACGTTTTCAATATCAGCTATTGCATTAGTTAGTATGATTGTTCTCTCATCTCTTGCAGCATATGCAATTGTACGTATGTCTGGAAAAATTTTCAAAGCAGCTTACTGGGTGTTTTTATCGTGTATCCTAATGCCTGTCCAAGCAGCATTCATTCCTTTAATTTTTATTTTAAAACACTTTGATTTATACAATAATATTTTTGGAATTTCTTTAGTTTATATTGCGATCCTTTCTCCATTTTGTATTTTCATGTACTCAGGCTTTATACGGGGAATCCCAATTGAACTAGAAGAAGCTGCAATAATGGAAGGTTGTTCAACACTTAGGCTGTTTTTCCAAATTATTTTTCCATTGCTAAAACCGATTACTGCTACATTAATAATTATGCAATTTATCTATATATGGAATGACTTATTACTTCCTTTAGTTATATTAAATGGGTCTGATTATCCAACCGTAAGTATTGGTCTATATAAATTCTTTGGTAGTAAAGGAAATGTGGACTTAAACTTATTGTTCGGTGGAATCGCTCTCGTATTATTACCAGTTGTTACAGTATTCCTATTCCTACAAAAATATTTAATTAAAGGGTTGGCTTCAGGTTCTATCAAAGGTTAAATATTTTCATCTATAAAAAGTATTTTATGTTAAAGTGAGGTCATTTCATGGGTAGATTACTAAATAAAGTTTGTGTTATTACTGGGGCTGCACAAGGTATCGGAAAAGGTGTAGCAGAAAAATTAGCTGTAGAAGGTGCAGATGTTATTTTAGCAGATATCAATGAGGAAGAAGGTAAAAAAACAGAACAAAAAATTATTGATGAAGGTGGAAAGGCAGCTTTTTTCAAGGTTGATGTAAGTAATAAGCAGAACATAAAAGATCTTTTTACCTTTGTTTCAAAAGAATATGAAACTCTCGATGTATTGCATACTAATACATGGTGGGCACCGAAACAAAATGTTCTTAATACATCGTTGGAAGACTGGAATAAAACGATGGATATTACATTAACTGCACCTTTTTTACTAAGTAAATATGCAATTCCTTTCATGCAAAAATCAGGTGGTGGTTCTATCATCCATACAGCTTCTGTAGGTGGAATTGTTGCATTTAGAGATGATGTCGCTTATATCGTGGCAAAAGCAGGAGTCATACAATTATGTAAATCGATTGCCGTTGATTTTGGAAAGGATAAAATTCGTTGTAATGCAATTTGTCCGGGGATTATTGAAACTCCACAAACGAAATCAAATATTGATGATGAGCAAAAAGTTAAATATTTGTATAGTAAATGTTTAACTGGTGAACTTGGTAAACCCGAAGATATTGCAAATGCATCTGTTTATTTAGCTAGTGATGAATCAAAATTTGTTACTGGGGCTGAATTTAAAATTGATAATGGGTGGACAGTGATCTAAATTTCATTAACATATTTTGTTAGAAAGAGGTGAGAGATGATTGAAGAGACATTGGGAATTGGTATTAGATCAAAAAGCCCTTTTAGGAGAAAGCCCCTCTTGGGATGCACATAATGAAGTATTATATTGGATTGATAGTTTGAAAGGGTATCTTCATATTTATGACCCTACGAAAAAAACAAATCGTACGATTGAACTTGGTGAACAAGTTGGCTGTGTTGTTCCAAAATCAGAAAATGAAGTTGCTTTAGCATTAAAAAGTGGGTATCATGTCTTGAATTTACAAACGGAAAAATGTTATCCAATTGTTGACCCAGAAAAAGATTATTTGGATAACAGCTTTAACGATGGTAAATGCGATCCGAAAGGACGTTTTTGGGCGGGAACTGTCAATACAAAAGATGCCTACAAATTTACTGGTTCTTTGTATTGCTTAAATATGGATGGAAAAGTTGAAAGAGCTTTGGACTCTGTCGGTTGCTCAAATGGAATTACTTGGTCTCCTGATTATAAAACTATGTATTATATCGATACATTAGCCTTTAACATAAAAGCATTTGATTATTGTCTATCTTCGGGAGCAATTAGTAAAGGAAGGATTGTCGTAAAAATCCCGGAACAATATAAACTTCCGGACGGTATGTCGGCAGATACAGAAGGAAAGTTATGGGTAGCACATTGGGATGCAGCAAAAGTGTGTAGATGGAATCCTGAAAACGGAGAATTATTGGAGTATATCGACTTCCCAGCACCTCGAATAACTTCTTGTGTATTTGGAGGAAAAAATTTAAATGAACTTTATGTGACTAGTGCAAGAGATGGTTTAGATGAAGAAACGATAAAAAAATACCCCTTTTCTGGAGGATTATTCCGGGTGAAAATGGCTGTTCGAGGATTACCGACATTTGCCTTTAAAATGAGATAAGATCTAGGAGGGAAAATGACTTGGCTAATAAAAATAACAAGCAAAGAAAAAGTGAAAAGTATTTTTCGGATAATACAATGTGGGGGTTTGTTCATCGTTCTTTTACAAAATCAATGGGGTATACAGAAGAAGATATTCGAAAACCAGTCATTGGTATTTGTAATACATTTAGTGAATTGAATAAATGTCATTCCCATTTTAATGAACTTGTTGAATACGTTAAACGTGGTGTTTGGCAAGCGGGAGGAGTGCCAATGGAATTTCCAACTATTTCAATTGGGGAACCTTATGTTAAACCGACAACGATGTTACTAAGAAATCTAATGGCTATGGATACGGAAGAGATGATGAGGGCACATCCGATCGATGGTGTTGTATTGATTGGTGGATGTGATAAAACAGTCCCAGCACAATTAATGGCTGCTGCAAGTGTGAACATTCCTGCTATTGTTTTAACAGGTGGACCGATGCTAAATGGACGATTAAATGGAGAAAACCTGGGTGCCTGTACAGATTGTTATCGTTTCACATTAGAGCATAAAGCAGGGAATTTAACTGACAATGAATTATCTGAAGTAGAAAATTCAATTTGTCGTAGTGATGGACATTGTATGGTTATGGGAACTGCAAGTACAATGGCTTCGATAGCGGAAGGTTTAGGTATGGCACTACCTGGATGTGCAGCAATTCCAGCAGTTGATTCAAGACGCCGTCATATGTCAGAAATGACAGGGAAACAGATAGTTAAATTAGTAGTAAATGATATAAAGCCAAGAGATATTATGACGAAGGAAGCAATTGAAAATGCGATAAAAGTAACAATGGCAAGTGGAGGTTCTACAAATGGAATTATTCATATTATTGCGATTGCCCAGCGCCTAGGGATGAAATTGCCTTTAGATACGTTTGATGAAATTAGTGCAAAGACTCCTTTTCTATTAAATGTTAGACCATCAGGAGAATATCAAATGGAAGAATATTTTGAAGCGGGAGGGGTTCCTGCATTAATGAAGGAATTAGTACCATTATTACACGGAGATTGTTTAACTGTTACTGGAAAAACGGTTAAGGAAAACTTAGATGGAGTTTCCGTGAAAGATCCAAAAGTAATTTATAAGTTAGAAAACCCGATTGAGAAAGATGGAGGAATAGTTGTATTAAAAGGTAACTTAGCACCGAATGGCGCGTTAATTAAGAAAACTGCTGTAAGTGAAAAGTTTAAAAGACATAAAGGAAAAGCAGTAGTTTTTCATTCATTACAAGATTTACATAATAGAATCGACGATCCAAATCTAGACGTAGATGAAGATAGTGTGCTCGTTTTACAGAACGTAGGACCAAAAGGTGCTCCAGGAATGCCAGAGGTTGGACAAATTCCAATTCCACAAAAATTATTAGAAAAAGGTGTCAGAGATATGGTTCGAATATCTGACGGTAGAATAAGTGGTACTTCTTATGGAACCCTTGTTGTTCATGCTGCTCCAGAGGCTGCGATCGGTGGACCTTTAGCCTTTGTCCAAGATGGTGATGAAATAGAGATTGATTTACAAGCCCACCGTTTACATCTTCGGGTTAATGAAGAAGAATTAAATGAGCGAAAAGGTAATTGGACAATGCCAAAACAACATTATGATCGTGGATATGGTCTTTTGTTTGAGGAAAGAGTGCTTCAGGCAGATTTAGGTTGTGACTTTGACTTTTTACTACCGAAGGAATTGCGACCAAAAAAATAATATGTTAGAAAAGAGGGCTTATATGATTTTTGACTGTCATACACATTTATTTGGACCAGGTCATGTTAAAGGACCAATGAAGGCTGCTGCACAAAGAGCATGGGGAGAAGAACATGAATTAATTGCTTTACCAGAGGATCATTGGAAAAGTGTTAAAGACATTGATGGTGCGATTGTTTTAGCATTTGATGCTCCTGCAACTGGTATACAAGTCCCTAATGAGTATGTTTCGGAGTATGTAGCGCAAAAACCCGGTAAATTATTCGGCTTCGCTAGTGTAGACCCTAATAATGATCTTGCACCTTTTCAATTGGAGGAAACTATTAAAGGAATGGGTTTGAGTGGATTAAAACTAGGTCCAATTTATCAAAATTTTTATCCAGACGATCGCAAGCATTTTACGCTTTATGCAAAAGCAAACGAGCTTAATATTCCTATATTATTTCATCAAGGAACTTCTTTTGTTCCAGAAGGATATTTAGATGCATCACGTCCAGCAGCAATTGATCCAATTGCTAGAGCATTTCCAGATTTGAAAATTGTTATTGCCCATATGGGACATCCATGGATTGGGGAATGTATTTCTGTTGTCCGTAAAAATCCAAATATGTATATGGACTTATCTGCATTGGGAGGACGGCCGTGGCAGTTTTATAATGCACTTGTCTTAGCAATGGAATATGGAGTTACCCATAAAATTTTATTAGGCTCAGATTATCCATTTTTCACAGCACATCAAACGATGGACCTATTACGAAAAGTAAACGATGTCGCAGAAGGGACAAAAATGCCAAAAATAACAGATGAAATAATTGAAGATATTATTCATCGTAATACACCAGAAATTTTAGGTTTGTTTAAATAAAAAAATAAGCAAGAAAAAATAGCGGTAATTGAAATTGACAAAAACTCATTCACTAATCCTGATTTAAGTAATAGAGAGGAAAGATTTGTATGCAAATAAATGATTTGGATCTTTTAACGGATACACCGTTTGTAGCTGTTGATTTAGATGTGATAGAACGTAATATTACATCAATAGCAAAGCTTGCTAAAGAAGCTAGAGTAAAATTACGCCCTCATACAAAAACTCACAAAAGTCCTTATGTAGCTAAAAAACAATTGGAAGCAGGGGCTTCGGGGATAACAGTAGCTACTTTAGGGGAAGCCGAAGTAATGGCTAATAGCGGTATAAATGATATTTTAATTGCATTTCCATTAGTAGGTAAGCAAAAATTAAACCGATTTAGCCGTTTATTACACCATGCAGACTTAATGGTCGCCTTTGATGATATAGTTGTTGGCCAAGGAATAAACGAGGTGGGCGAATACCATCGAAAAAAAATACCTGTGTACATTGATGTGGATACTGGTTTAGGACGAATGGGTAGAGATCCAGAAGAAAGTGTTGTCCATATATTAGAAATCGCAAAACTTCCTTTCCTTGAAATCAAAGGATTAATGAGTCATACAGGACATGCATATAAAGAAGGAAGCGAAGAAGCTATCTTAAATGTTGCAATAGAGGATGCAACTCTTATGCATCAAACGAAAATCGAACTAGAAAGAAAGGGTTTACATATACCGGAAATTAGTGTGGGAGCAACAGCTACAGCACGATTTATCAAAGAAATTCCTTATGCAACGGAAATGAGACCAGGAATGTATGTGTATAATGACAGATTTGTTATGTCGACTGGTGGAGCAAAGGAAGAAGATTGTGCGGTTAGTATTTTTGCTACAGTAGTTTCAAAGCCAAATAATGATAGATTTATTATTGATGCGGGGAGCAAAACATTGGCAGCCGATGTATTCTGGCATGGCGGTCATGGTCAGATTCGAGGCCATGATAATTTAGTCATTAAATCATTGTCAGAAGAACATGGAACAGTAGAAATTCAAGGGAAAACGGGTTTGTCTATCGGTGATGTGATTGAAATCATTCCGAACCATATTTGTCCGTCTATAAACCTTGCGGATGAAATGTATGGATTTAGAAAAGGGATTTTAGAACGAATGATACCAATTAGTGGTAGGGGGAAAAATAGATAGTAAAAATTTTCTACAAAGAAAGAGTGGGTTGATGATGTACTTTGACACAATAATTGCTAATGGAACGGTAATCGATGGAACAGGGGCACCAAGAATAAAGGCTGATATCGGTATTATCGGGGAAAAAATTGCTGCAATAGGTGATTTATCAAGAGCTATTTCAGAAGAACTGATTGATGCAACGGGAAAAATGATTTCTCCAGGTTTTATCGATGTTCATGTGCACTCCGAACTGGAATTACTAGGTGGGATAGATCAATATGCCCCTCTTAAAATGGGAGTAACTACACAATTATCTAGTCCAGATGGATTTTCATGGGCTATTTTAAATAAAGATAAATTAAAAGAAGTACAAGAATATTTACATGTATTTTATAAAGATTCTAGATTGAAATTAACGAATGATATGACTTTAAATGATTTTTTAACACTTTTTGATGGAAACATCCCCTCTAATTTAGTATTACAAGTTCCTCATTTGTCTGTAAGGGTTGAAGTGATGGGGTGGGATAATCGTTCAGCAACGGATGATGAATTAGTAAAAATGGAACTATTAGTAAGGGATTGGATGGAAGCGGGAGCAGTTTCGTTTTGTACTGGTTTAGAGTATGAACCTATGCGTCATGCGGATACGAGAGAGCTTATTCAGCTATCCAAAGTAGCTGCGCAATATGGTGGTATCTATGTCGCTCATCAAAGAGGATATGGTGACAATGTTGAAGTAGGGTGTCAGGAAACATATGCTATTGCGAAAGAAGCAAATATTCCTGTTCATATTTCTCATTTTACAGTGGATCAACAAGCAGAGACGGAAATAAATAAAGGGATAGAGCAGCATATCGATGTGACATTTGATATGTATCCTTATCCTGCTGGATGTACCCATTTATTAATGGGATTACCAGTTCATTTGCAATCGGGAACACCACAAGAAGTAAAAGCAAGATTAAAAGACCAAAAGATTCGTAAAGAAATGACGGAACATTTAACTAAAACATTCCCATTGGACAGAGTTGTCTTTGCAGCGGTTGGAAGCGAGAAACCAACTGGTTGGGAAGGGAAATCTTTAGGACAAGTAATGGAACAATTCGGAATGAATGTAACTGACACTGTTTGTGAGATTTTATTGGAAACTGATTTACAGGCATTAATGATTTATCATTGGCTACCTGAACGTATTCCATTTTTAGAAAAAACGTTTAAACATCCTCTTCATATGGTCGCAACAGACGGAATTTATGTCGGAAAAAGACCACATCCTAGAGGTTTTGGCAGTTTTGCTAAAGTACTTGATGAATATGTACGTAAAAATCGATGGCTTACTTATGAACAAGCAATCTATAAAATGAGTGGTTTCCCTGCAACAAGATTTAATATTAAATGGCGAGGGATGTTAAAAGAAAACTATTTTGCAGATATAGTAGTTTTTGATCCTAACTTAGTATCAGGACCTGCGACTTTTGAAAATGCCAGACAAGATCCTAAAGGTATTGATTATGTTTTTGTTAATGGAAAAGTAGCTGTAGAAAAAGGTAAAGCAACGTCAAACTTAAATGGAAAAATAGTAAACACGAAATAAGTAGGTGGAGAATATGAACCGAAAAATATTTGAGGAAATAAAACAAAGCTTTGGATATAAACCTACAGTAAGTGTAGGAACAAAACCATACGTAGGAATAAAGGTAGATGGAAATACAGTTTATGTTTCGGGAAATATAGCCTTTTCAAATGGTGAAGTTCTGTATAAAGGTAGAATTGGTGAGACATTGTCAGTTGAAGAAGGCAAGAAATCAGCTCAACTTGCAATGATAAACTGTCTTGATATTTTAGATAATGAAGTTGGCTTAGAAAAAGTAGAAACGATATTAAAAGTAACAGGTTATTTATGTTGTGCGGATCAAGTAACCGAACATCCAGATATGATGAATGCTGCTAGTCAACTTTTAGTCGATATTTTTGGTGAAGCGGGGAAGCACGCTAGGGCGGCACTTGGTATGCATACACTGCCTTTAGGAGCTTCTGTTGAAATAGAATTCACTGCTAAATTGAAACCCTAACAATATTTCAATTGTGAAGGTATCGTTGATATATTCGTAGATATAGCTGTATAGATAAAAAAGTGTCCAAAAATCATTTTAAATAAATAAATTACCTTTGGAGGGAAACTATTGAAACTTTTAACAATTAAAAAAAATAAAGTACAGTCTTTAGGAGTAAAAACAGCAAGAGGAATTATTGATATTGAAAAAGCACTAGTAAATCACCCTAATGAACATATTTCCGCTAATGTCACGGAAGTTATTAAAGGAGGTCAAGAAACGGTATCAGAGCTACAAAAATATATTGATAGTTTGCCAGAAGAAGAGCAATCTTATCTTATCCAAGAAAATGAGGTAGCTTGGGGATCACCAGTACCTAAACCAAATAAAATTATATGTGTTGGGTTAAACTACCGAAAGCACGCGGATGAAACAGGTTCCCCGTACCCAGAAACGCCGATCTTATTTCCGAAATATCATAATGCACTAGCAGCTCATCAAGATGAAATTGTGATTCCGAAAGTGACGAACAAGCTTGATTATGAAGTAGAATTAGGGATCGTTATTGGAAAAAAGGCGAAAAATATATCTAAAGAAGAAGCACTTGATCATGTATTTGGCTATGTTACGGCAAATGATTTATCGGCAAGGGATTTACAATTTGTAAGTTCCCAGTGGCTGCTTGGGAAATCATGCGATGGTTTTAGTCCAGTTGGACCATATGTAGTGACGAGTGATGAAGTGGGAAACCCGAATAATTTAAAATTAAAGACGTATGTTAACGGAGAAGAAAGACAAAACTCTAATACGGCAGATATGATTTTTTATTGCGATGAAATTATTAGTTACATTTCTGACTATATGACTTTAATTCCTGGTGATATTATTTTAACTGGAACACCAGAAGGAGTAATATTTGGTTATCCAGAGGAAAAACAAGTATATTTACAATCTGGGGATGAAGTAACTGTTGAAATAGAGAAGGTGGGACGGTTAACAAACAAATTTGTAGAAGACAAATAGTGAATAAAATCTGCTGCTAAAAGGCGTTGGCTTGAAATTTTTGGCTCAGCTTCTACGCAGCAGATTTTTAATTAACGAAATTTTTTCTCAAACATAATCATATCTAATGCTTGAATGCCATTTTCATAGATTGGCTTTGGGTATTTTTTAAAGAAATCTTTTTTTATTTCGGACATTCGAAATCCAGCTTTCTGATAAAATGCTATATTTTCGATACTTGAATTAGCTGTTCCAACAATCATTTTTGAGTAACCTCTATTTTGATAAATAGTACATGCATCACTCAAAATTAATTTTCCTATACCTTTCCCGCGATAATTTGGATCTATTGCAATGTTTTTAAGTTCTACTACTAGCTCTATAGGAAACGTAAATAACGCCACACCTACGATTTTATTTTCATATTCGATGGCAAACATTTCACCCTCATGAATATATTCATTAATTATTTCTTCACTTTCGTCCGCAAGAAGTAATAAGTTTAAATAGGCTGACCTATTCTCTGTTGAAACAGGTATTAATTTCATATGAATTGCTCCTCTCCATTAAACAAAAAAGATAATAGTGTTTAACATTTGGTTTCAATAAATTGTTATGTCAAAATTAGTGGATCATTTGTAATTAAACCATCCACTCCCATTTTTTTATACTCAAGTGCTATTTTTAGATTGTTTACAGTATAAATATTTACCTCTACATTTCGATTTCTTGCCTGATGGATCATCTCTTTATCTACATAAAAATGATTAGGATGGATACTATGAATATTTATTCCTGTATTTGAAATATAATCAAATAGATGAATTAAATTCATATGAAAAAGGAGTCCGATTTTTGCTTGCGGATCTAGCATCGCCAGTCGTTTTAAACTAAGATGATCAAAGGAAGAATAAACGACACGTCCTTGAAAATTATGACGATAAACGACATCCAACACTTTTTGCTCAAGATTTTCGGGAATAATTGGTCCGTTCTTTAATTCGATATGTAAAATGATAGGGGTATTTCCAATGAACTGGAGAACTTCTTCTAGTGTCGGAATCGTTTCATTTTTATATTTTTTATGAAAATAGGAGCCGAAATCATGCTTTTTTACTTCTTTTAGCGTTAAATTATGTATATAACCTTTTCCATTACTTGTTCGATTAATCGTTGCGTCATGACAAATAACAGGAATGTTATCTTTAGATAATCGAACATCCAATTCAATGGCGTCCGCTCCTTGTTCTATTGCTTTTTTAAAAGCAGCAATTGTATTTTCCGGGGCATAAGTGGAAGCTCCCCGATGAGCAATGATCTTCATGATATACACCTACTTTATAAAAAGTATATGTAGAAAATTAAAATCGAACCCCCTACTTATTTGTAAGAGGTTCGTGTGTCCTACTTTATTTTAAGCTCTGTATCAGGGTCGAAAAAGTGGCTATTATCCATATCAAAATGTAATTTTAATTTCGAGCCTGCTATAATACCAGTACGAGCATCAATTCTTGAGACGACGTTTTGCCCGTTTACTTCACCGTACACGACTGTTTCTGATCCCATCAATTCTGCAACGTCAACCGTAATATCTATATTTGTATCACTAGACAATTCTGGTTTAGCCGTTGCATCATAAATATCTTCAGGACGAATGCCAAGAATAACATTTTTATTTGTAAATCCTTTATCTTCAAGTACTTTCCATTTATCGGCAGGGAGTTTTACTGCTACATCACCTAATTGAATATGCCCATTTTCGACTTTCCCATTTAAAAAGTTCATCGCAGGCGATCCGATAAATCCACCGACAAAAACATTTTCTGGATTATCATAAATTTCTTTCGGCGATCCAACTTGTTGAATAATTCCATCTTTCATGACAACAAGTCTTGTCGCCATCGTCATCGCTTCTGTTTGGTCGTGTGTGACATAAATCGTTGTCGTCTGTAGGCGACGATGAAGCTTTTGGATTTCAGCACGCATTTGCACGCGAAGTTTTGCATCTAGATTCGATAATGGCTCGTCCATTAAAAATACTTTCGGATCACGGACAATCGCTCTTCCTAAAGCAACACGCTGACGCTGACCGCCTGATAACGCTTTTGGTTTCCGATCTAAAAAGTCTTCCAATCCTAAAATTTTTGCTGCATTATCGACTCGTTCTTTAATTTCGGCTTTTTTAAACTTACGTAACTTTAATCCGAACGCCATATTATCATACACATTCATATGTGGATAGAGGGCATAGTTTTGAAACACCATGGCAATATCACGATCTTTCGGAGCGACATCATTCATTAAAACATCATCGATATATAGTTCTCCATCCGAAATTTCTTCTAATCCAGCGATCATTCGCAGTGTCGTCGATTTTCCACACCCGGAAGGTCCAACAAATACGATAAATTCCTTATCTTCAATATGTAAATTAAAATCCTTTACTGCTACTACGTCTTTACCATACACTTTTTTAATATGGTTTAATTTAAGTTCTGCCATTTCTTCATCCCCCAAAATCTAATGTTACATTCATTGTAAGAAATGAAAACGTTTTTTTATATGGGAAACGTGCACAAAGATTTTTTTCCTTTTCGTGCAATCTGACAAGAAATCCTCGCGCCAGGCTCTCTTCGTGCCATTTTACTTCAAAAACGTTGGAGAAGTGTTCCGCAGCGCCGTCGCTCGTGCCCTTTCTCGTTGGAAAAGTGAAAGAAGTGACACGCAGCGCCATCCCTCGTACCTTTTCTCGTCGGAACAGTGAAAGAAGTGACACGCAGCGCCATCCCTCGTACCCTTTCTCGTCGGAACAGTGAAAGAAGTGTTCCGCAGCGCCATCCCTCGTACCCTTTCTCGTTGGAAAAGTGAAAGAAGTGTTACGCGGTTCCTTCCCTCGTACCCTTTCTCGTCGGAAAAGTGAAAGAAGTGACACGCAGCGCCATCCCTCGTACCCTTTCTCGTCGGAAAAGTGAAAGAAGTGTTCCGCAGCGCCGTCGCTCGTACCCTTTCTCGTCGGAAAAGTGAAAGAAGTGTTCCGCAGCGCCGTCGCTCGTACCCTTTCTCGTCGGAAAAGTGAAAGAAGTGTTCCGCAGCGCCGTCGCTCGTACCCTTTCTCGTCGGAAAAGTGAAAGAAGTGTTCCGCAGCGCCGTCGCTCGTGCCCTTTCTCGACGGAAGAGTGTAAGAAGTGATCCGTGGTGCTTTCCTAAGGGCCATTTCCCATCAGCAAATTGTAAGAACTAACATTTGGCACGGTTTCCTAAAAATCTTACTTCATTCTTTTTATTAATAATGCCAATTTTACAGCGACTGCATCGTCAAATTTTTGTATATTAATTCCAGTTTCAGTGATGAATTTATCAATTCGATATTGTAAACTATTGCGGTGCATGTACATTTTTTTCGCCGTTTCCGATACATTTAAATTAGAGTGAAGAAACATTTCTAACGTTTTGATCATATCGTCATCCTCGTGGAAATTTTTTAATATAGCTGTACATAATTGATCTTTTGTCTCTTCATCAAGATCGTGTAATAATAAATATGGAACCGACTCCACATAGTTAATCACTTCTTTATTTGAAATTTGGAATATTAGTGAGCCAATTTCAAGTAAAGATGCATAATAATGGGGGAGGTTTTTAAAACTTTGTTGCATATCGCCGATGTAAAATTTAATATGAACAGAAAGATCAGCCATAAAAATATCAATGATTTGCTCATAATTAATTTGTTCATCAGTCGGTGTAATTTCCTCGACAATGATTCCACTAGTTTCATCTTCCCACAAAATGGGGGTTGTTTTACTAAATAATTCAGATATTGCTTCCTTAAATGAGATGGGATCAATTTGATCTTTGGTCATGGAAAAATAGACGAATCGATAAGGAAGGGAAGGGGTTTCGACAACCGGTGTTTTGATACGATCATACCAAGTTTGTTCTTGAACTGTTTTATCTGGTATAAATTGATTGTATCTTTTGAAAAAGGTATCTAATAATTGTACATCTTTTTTAGTTAGTTCGTCCTCATGAATGCCGAATACATCATTTTTATTTGTGACATACCAAACATATTGGTGAAAGGGAACTGTATTCTTTTTAGTAAATGGAATAATAGATGGATAAATTTTCTGCAATTGTTTCAACATAAGGAAAACTCCCTCGTGACGTTTTTCGTACTTTCAACTCTATTTTACCAAAAAAGTGTAGGAAATGTTGTATAATATTCGAGTAGGACAAGTTAGTGAGGAGAAGATAAGATGAGTCATAACGAATCGGTTTTAGTCATTGATTTTGGTAGTCCGTACAATCAATTATTAACGAGGAGTATTAGAGAACTTGGTATTTACAGTGAATTGCGTCCCCATACCATTTCGGTTGATGAGGTAAAAGTTTTACAACCAAAAGGGATTATTTTATCTGGTGGACCATATTATATTCATGATCAACATCGTTATCGAATTGATGAAAATATATTTACGCTTGGTATTCCAATTTTAGGAATTTGTTATGGAGCACAATTGATCACAGACCATTTTGGTGGAAAAGTAACACATCATGCGGATCGTTCATATGAAGCTGGCACGATAAAAGTACAAAACAAAGCTGGCTTATTTAGTGAATTGGATAAAGAACAAGTAGTCTACATGAGTAAAGGAGACACAATCTCGGAACTTCCGGAAAAATTTGAGGTTGATGCAACGGATGTAGCAGGAGATATTGCTGCCTTTAGTAATGAATCAGAAAAAATGTACGGAGTACAATTTTATCCAGAAAAACAAGAATCTGAGCATGGCGTAAAGTTGCTGAAGAACTTTTTATTTACGATTAGTGGTTGCACTGGCGAATGGTCCATTGAACGATTTATTGACACAGAAATTGCGAATATAAAAGCGGAAGTCGGCGATAAAAAAGTCCTTTGTGCCCTAAGCGGTGGGGTCGATTCCTCTGTCGTTGCAGCACTAATTCATAAAGCAATTGGCGATCAACTGACATGTATTTTCGTTGATCACGGGTTATTACGAAAAAATGAAGCGAATGAAGTAATGGAACTACTTGCAGATGATTTTCATATGAATATTATCCAAGTGGATGCGGCAGATCGTTTCTTATCAAAACTTACTGGTGTGGATGATCCTGAAGAAAAGCGTAAAATTATCGGAAATGAGTTTATTGCAGTTTTTGATGAAGAAGCGGCTAAATTAACAGATGTCGACTATTTAGCTCAAGGTACACTATATAGTGATGTTATTGAAAGTGGAACAGAGACTGGACAAAAGGTAAAATCACACCATAATGTTGGTGGATTACCTGAAGATATGGAATTCAAGTTAATTGAGCCAATTCGTTCATTATTTAAAGATGAAGTGCGTAAACTCGGTACAGCCCTTGGATTACCAGACCATATCGTTTGGCGTCAACCTTTTCCAGGACCGGGTCTAGGTATCCGTGTGTTAGGTGAAGTAACACGAGAAAAATTGACAATCGTTCGGGAGGCTGATGCCATTTTACGGGAAGAAATTGCCTTAGCTGGACTTGATCGTGACATTTGGCAATACTTCGCGATTTTACCGAATATTCGCAGTGTAGGTGTACGTGACGACGCACGTTCTTATGATTATACAGTAGGACTTCGAGCTGTACATTCTGTTGATGGAATGACTTCAGACTGGGCACGAATTGATTGGGAGATTTTAGATAAAATTTCGCATCGGATTGTAGCGGAAGTGGATCACGTCAATCGTGTCGTGTATGATATAACGAGTAAGCCTCCTGCCACGATAGAGTGGGAATAGTAACAGGAGCCCTAGAAGCCTTGGTAACACATGGTTTTCAGGGCTTTATTATTCTTCATGGCACAGTTATGGCACACTTTGAAATTTTGTCTGCATAAACTGATTACTGCTGTAATGTTCAATTTGTGTATCATCACTTGTTTTTAGCTGAATAATATTACTTAATCTGTCTGCAACTTGAAAATTGCTATTTGGATAGAGGTGTCCATACGTACCTAAAGTCGTTTGTATATCCTCATGTCCAAGTCTGTCTTTAATCACTAAAGGATTTTCTCCCATACTAATTAACAAAGAAGCGTGAGAGTGTCTTAATCCATGGATTTTGATCCTGTGGATATTTGCAGCCTTGGCAAAGCGTTTAATAGAATGGGAAACAGTGTATTTTTGAGTTGGGATTCCATTATACGATAAAATGAAATTGGTTTTACATTGCTTCTGTTGTGCTTCTTTCCAATCTCGTAATAAGCTTAGTGTATCTGAATCTAAAGCAATAACCCGAATGCTTGCTTTTGTTTTAGGATCTGTAAAACGATAGTTGGAAGCATTCTTGTAATAAAGCGTTTTGGAAATGTTTAGCGTTCCTTCCTCAAAGTCTATATCATCCCATTGTAAGGCAGAGGCTTCACCAATACGCATGCCTGTCATGAATAAAAGCCAGATAATGATAAATTGAAAATGCTGAAAGTAATCGCCTAGATAAATCTTGGATATAACAGCCTCAAATTCTTCCTTCGTCCAAAAATTAATTTCGGCTTTAACTTTTTTAACATTTCCAATTATTTTTGATGGATTTTCTTTCATTAAACCTAATACAATCGCTCTATCAAAAGCTAAGGATAATAAACCTTGTATGCCTCGAACGTATTGACTAGAGTATTTTTCGGTAGCGTTTAATTGCCATCTTTGCAAGATTAATGGCGTGATATCTGATAGACTTACGTTATAAAAATAAGCAAAGTGTTTATTGATTGTGTGTTGCCTATTCTCAAAAGTGCTTTCTTTAACTTGGTTCTTATACCAAGGTACAAAAAACTCCTTCGTAAACTTCTCAAAAGTCATACTACTATTTGGGTTATAAGCACCTTCACTATTATCTAAAATCAATTTAGCATAAGCATTTTCAGCTTCCGCTTTAGTTTTAAATCCACTCATTCTTTTTTGTATTCTTTTTCCTGTGACCGGATCAAATCCTAAACTTACCCTAAATTGATATGTTCCATTGGGGTGTTTCTTCACTTTAATCATTGTTTTTCCTTTCCTTGATTAAAGCAGCCTCACTGGAACCACAAGATTTTAATAAATCTGTCTGACTAAGCGTTATTCCCAATATTTCTTCCACGGCTTCCACAGGCACTCGACCTAATTTTTTCGTGTTGTAGAAACCATAGCCTTTCTGCACCATAAGACATTTAGCCTCACGGATAATGTCTCGGGAGAAAGAGGGACCATAACCTAAATCCATTAAGTCCTTTCGGGTTATAGTTACTATCATATTGCTCCTTTCTCGGTCGAGCCAATACAATATATGTTTATTATACCACGCTTCATGATGTTTTTTGATAGAGCGAACATTGAAAATCAGACGGCTGTTGGTGCAGCTCCACGGGAATTTCACCCCTGCAAGTATTTCTTCCAGCCCTACTCATAGCTTGCGATGCTTTGAACGCTCGAACCATGACGATAGGGGAGTATCATTATCCTAACTAATGAGTTATCGCCAGCAACCCACCACGATTGCATTAGATTCATAGATGATCGCTCGTTTCTAATGAAAGTTATGGCGTATGAATCAAGTAGCTCGTCATCAGTAGAACGTATCTGATTTTTTGTTTATACTGCACGGCGTTATCTTCCGTGCTTTCTTTGTCAAAGAACAAATTATAATAAATGAAAGGGAAAACTTAACCATTCTTTCATCAAGTGGTAAAAGCTAAAGCAGATTGCATAAGCCGAAATCATGTGTATTTTTATCCATCCGCTGATACGTAGCATAGTTTCTTGTTCAACACGGTGCTTGTGTGTAGTAAGCATTTCATATATCAGAGTGACTACTTTTAGTGTTTCAGCAAGTTGGGCCTCTTGAAAATCTTGTTTATCATCTCTTTCATATGGAAATTGCAAAAGTGGAGATGATTTTCCCTTTCATAACCTTCAACAAGATTTTTTGTGAAATGCCAAATGAAATCTTTATTTTTTACAAAACAACTTGTGAGAAATGGATTACAAAGTAAGAATATTAAAAATGGGATGGACATAAGAATGTACTTTTACCTCTCCTTATACTTAGTCCCTACACAAAAGGTCGATTTGCTGCATGATTTATAAAAAAATTAATAAAAGTTTTTATTTATATAGGTTCAGCTAGCTGCGATATTGTGTTATTGTCTATAATAGTCAATGATAAAAATTAATTTACAATTGTTTGCCTAAAATCACCACTAAATATTCCGAAATCTCTTTATATTTCCGTTTTTTAGCTTTACAAAACATAAAAAAATATAGAATATAACTATGTTATAAAAAATAACACTGTTATTGAAAGGTGAAATTTTTAATAAAGGGGATCAGTTTATGAAAAGTAGATTTGAACGGGAGCAGATTTGTTTAAGAAAAAAGGTTCTTAAAGCAGCCTTACATATTGCTGAATCCGAGGGATGGTCAAATGTGAGCATAAGAAAAATTGCTAGTGAAATTGAGTACAGTACGACTAAAGTTTATGAGTTGTTTGAAAATAAAAAACATCTTTTCCTTGAACTTTTACGCAACGGTTTTAAATTATTAGCTAACCAACTTGAAGAAGCAGTCAGTAAATATTCAGATCCACAAAAAAAAGCAATAGCTTTGGGAAAAGCATATTGTGCTTTTGCTTGGGGAGATGGAGCTTATTATCGGATTATGTATGGCATGGATGGGATACCATTTGGGGTCGAGCAGACCTGGCAAGAAGGCATGCGTATAGGAGAAATTAGTAAAAAAGTGCTTACTTCTTACATGCCTTATTGTAACGAAGAAGAGATTAATGATTATGTGAATGCCGCATGGGGAACATTGCACGGAATATCGTCCTTATTTATGTCCGGCAGATTATATGGTACGAGAGAACAAGCCGAGGAACTTGCAGTGCAAGCCGTCTTAAACATGTTAAGAAAAGGGGAGGATTAGGAAGTGAGTGAGAAACTTCGAAAAGTAAAACGCTGGGGTCCGAAATCATTGTCTTTTTGGCTAACGATTTTATGTGCAAGTGGTTTGATTTGCTTAGGTATTAATAGATTTATTCATCCTATTGCTGCTTCAAGAGCCTTTGGGTTAGAAATTTTGAATCCATTAGATAGTGGATATGTCCGAGTGAAGGCAACAAGAGATTTAGCACTTGGAATAAGTATCATTGTTTTTGTTATTTTAAGAATAAAAAAGGTTTTGATTGCTTTTTCATTAGTCTCTGCAATCATCCCTTTGATTGATGGAATCATGGTGCTTACACAATATGGTGGTGAATTCAAGAATAGCTTGCAACATTTCATTACCATGATCGGCGTTCTTTTAATAGCATTCTTACTATGGAGAGAGAAAGGGATGGATATATCAAAAGGTGTATCCTAAAAGACATTTTAGTTCAAAATGAATTGTTTTTCTTGGAATAGAATTATAAGGGGGAAATGTTAATGGCGCATATGCATATTACAGCTTGGACTTTAGGATTGATTCTATTTATCATTGCTCTAAATTTGTATAAAAAAAGAAATCAAAAAATTGCTACTATCGCACATATGGTTTTGCGGATGATATATCTCTTTATCATCATCACAGGCGGTCAGTTAACTTGGGATTATTTCCAAGGCTATGAAATGCCAATTTTTGGCGAAGTGATTGTAAAAGCAATTGCAGGAGGATGGATTGTAGTGATGATGGAACTAATATTAACAGGAACAAAAAAGGGGAAGGCGAATAGAGCGGATTGGATTCAGTTTTGGATAGCTCTTGTAATTGTTATTATTCTCGGTTTCTTCCGTTTGCCGATGGGCTTTCTATTTTTTCAATAAGGGTGAAGTATTTTAGCAGGAATATCGAGACGCTTTTAAATTTTAACAAATTAGTCAGTTTTTATGGGAAAAGATTACTTTTGTACCTTATAAAACGCTATTTTAATTTTTATCTTGAGCCCTTTTCATTTCACAAACCCTGAATGAGTATAAAATATTGCCAGTTATCATTTTTTATAGATGATTTATTTCATAAACGAGCTATTCTGCAGTATAGTAGTGCTATTTATAAAAAATTAAGGAAATTGTTTTAAGTAGGAACAATAGCTAATTGAAATAGACAGAGGATTTTGAAGTGTTTGAAGCAGGTTTTGGAGGACCTTTGTGTTTAATCAACGTGGTTATTACTTTGTTGATAGAATTGTAGAATAAATAAATTACTAGGAATTTTTGTACTAAAGAAATTGGGATATAGTTTAAAGTGTTATTTGAATGATCAGGTGGAAAAAGGTATAGCTTCTTGCTAAACTAAAATTAGGTTTAAGCAAGAAGAAGGAATTTATGTATAAATTTAAATCAAAAAATGGGAGTAGTTTATACTAGAAGGGAGTATATTCATGGCTAATACATATCCAGAAATAGAAGAAGCGATTTTATATATTCAAAGGAATATTTGTGAACCGTTATCTCTGTCACAACTGGCCAATCATGTTTCCTATAGTCCCTATCATTTTACACGAATTTTTAAAGCAAGAACAGGCCTCTCACCACTTTATTATGTATCCTCTATGCGACTGCAAAAGGCCAAAGACTTGTTATTGAATACTGATTTAACTGTTCGTGATATCGGATTGGAAATTGGACAACAGAGTCTGGGGACTTTTACCACCCGCTTTACTGAAAAAGTTGGTATCACTCCGTCTCAATTTCGGAAATCGTATATGCAAGTGGACCACTATATACATTCATTGCAAAAGCTGAGCAATTGGCAAGAAAATTCATTTCCTTTTTACCAATATGCAACAGTTGAAGGGACCATTCAAACGGCACACCCTTTTAATGGTTTTATTTTGATTGGCTTATTCTCCAAACCAATTCCTGAAGAATTTCCCTTGTATGGTACATTGCTTTCTTCAACAGGGAATTTTAGTTTTATGAATGTTCGTCCAGGCACTTATTATTTAATGGCCACTTCAGTTTCCTGGGAGATGCCATCTATGGATATTCTTCTTCCGCATACAACATTACGTACTCGTTCGAAAGCCCCGATTGTTGTTCAATCCAATTCTATAGTTCCACACCAAGATATTACACTTTATCCGCCGAAATTAGACGATCCACCCATATTGGTTTCCCTTCCTTCGTTGATGAACCGTTTTTTAAATCGGGTTCGTGAACATAGCAATTGATAAGAAACATTAAGAAGTTCATCGTGATAGGATGAAGAAGAATAAACAAATTGTAAAAAAGGAGTTTTTTATATGGGAAAAGTTGTGATTGATATGTCTATTTCATTGGATGGATTCGTTACTGGAGAAAATGATGGTCCTGAACAACCTTTAGGGGAAAATGCAGCAGTTTTACATGATTGGTTGTTTTCAGGGGATCAAGTCAGCCATGTGAATGAATTTTTCAAGTTGTCGGAAATAAATCGAGAAGTATTGGATGCATCACAAAAAAATGCGGGAGCTATGATCGTTGGGCGTGGAACATATGATATTGTCAATGGATGGGGCGGCAGTCATCCTAATAAAGGTGTTCCGGTATTTGTTGTGACACATAACCACCCTGAATTCGTGCCACAAGGGACAACGCCATTTACATTTGTATCAGATGGTGTGACCTCAGCTGTTGCAAAAGCAAAGGAAGTTGCAGGTGATAAGGAGATAGGGGTAGCAGGAGCGCATGTGTCAGAGCAATGTTTAGATGCGGGACTTGTAGATGAATTATTTTTGCATATTGTTCCTGTTATTTTAGGGAAGGGGAAGCGATTTTTTAAAGCGTTTACTCCACTTGAAATTATTGAAGTGATACATGCGTCCAATGTAACACATATCCGATATAAGGTAATCCCTAAAAAACAAGCTAAGATGTAAAAATTAGTTGCAAACATAGTAAAAACTTAAAAATAGTTAGCAGCAAGAGTATGCTTTTAGCCTTCCGAAAATGAAGGCTATTGGAGTTTGTTATCCTTAAATTATTAAATCGTATTTTAAGAGTTTTTTAGCGTAAAAGGTTGACTTTTTATAAGTTGGTTATTGAATGAAAAAGATTGGCTTTAGAGCAATCGAGAAGAATTCCTTAACAACCACCTATGATAATCTTAAAAGGAACCACAAAAAGAGGGAGTGTAACAATAATGAAAGAAGAAGGAATTTTTGAACAATATGATTTTTGTAGGGAATCATCGATCGAACTGCTTGATTCCATTGCTTCTGAAGAACAAGCTGATGTGATTCCTTATGGACATCGCAATTCTTTACGTTGGAACTTAGGGCATATTCTCGTCGCGCAGGAGGGCGTCATGTATTATTTTGGGATGAATCAACCCGGAGATATTACTAAGAAAATAAGAGAAGCTTTCGAACCTGGGACAAGTCCAGAAGATTGGTCCACCTCACCACTTACTTTGAATGAAATACGCGAATTGTTATTAGAACAACAGGAAAGAATGAGACAAACATTTTATGGAAGATTAGGAGAACCAGCAGCCAATGTGTTTGAATTTAAGGATAAAAAGTTGAAGATAATAGGGGATTTATTCATATTCACCATCTGGCATGAAGGATTACATCAAGGTGTAATAAAAGGTATGAAGCGGGCAATAAAATAGGTTTTCGTGTTTTTCAAAGGTATATTTTTTAGAATTCCATTAAAGCGTTGCGGGAGCAAAAGTAACTTTAAGGTGGGTTTTTATATGACCTTAGCTAGTAGAAGGGAGTAAATAATGTGAAGAAGCAAGTGTTGTTCATTCATAGTGCAGGAACCCAGGATTTTCACAAAGGGAGCAGTAACCTATTAGCATATTTAAAAGACTTACTTGGTGATGAATACAACTTGTTATATCCCAAGATGCCTAATCCTGAAAATCCTGAGTACAAACTTTGGAAAGTTCAACTTGAAAAAGAATTTGCTGCATTAGGTGGTAAGGTGTTTCTTATCGGCCATTCTTTGGGAGCCTCAGTATTGTTGAAATATCTTTCCGAGAAAACGACTAATTGCACCATTTCCGGGTTGTTTATGATTGCAGCACCATACTGGGGAAAGGACGATGATTGGCAGGCTAATGCGTATACCTTATCGAAGGATTTTGCCACGAAACTTCCTCAGATATCGCATATATTTCTTTATCACAGCCGTCATGATGAAGTCGTGCCGTCGAAGCACCTAGAATACTACAAACGAAAGCTTCCCAAGGCCTATACACACATACTCGATGACGATGAACATTATTTCAATAATGGGTTGCCCAAACTCATCGATGATATCAAAGGTTTGTAATTTATTGTTATGCACAATTACCTTGTTTGGTTTCAGGTTTGGGAAATAATCCAACACCAAAGAAATGAAGTTATTATGAGAGATTTGATTATTAATGAATTTAATACAAAATAAGGAACATATGTACAGCTAGGTTGACTAAGTTTACAATATAAACATTAATGTTAATTAACAAACTAGCTGGTTAATGGAAAAAGATAATACAAAAGAGATATATTAAGCAATTGGGAAGAAATCCAAATATTAAACCTCTCTGCACTTTAAGAAGTTAGCTTCAATCTACAGTATTGAACCATGTTTATACCTAAGAATTTTATATGTTTTTACATTCCTGACACTATGTTGTCAGGGTACTTATGTATAATGAGATGTATATTATATAATGCTAACTTTACGGGAGTGGTTAATTATGGTTGAGAATCAATTTATTAGACTTTTTGGCTTAAAGGAAAATAACTTAAAAAATGTAACTCTAAATATACATAAAAGGAAAATCACTGTATTTACAGGTGTTTCAGGATCTGGCAAATCATCAATCGTATTTGACACAATAAGTAAAGAAGCACAACGTCAGTTGAATCAGACTTTTACGACGTATATACAAAACCGATTACCAACATACAGTCAACCAGACGCATTATCCATTGAGAATCTTTCCCCCGCTGTGGTGATTGATCAAAAACGCCTAGGAGGAAATGTACGTTCAACGCTTGGTACGATCACAGATATTTATTCATTATTACGATTACTATTTTCTCGTATAGGAAAGCCCTTTATTGGCGAATCTGATGTTTTTTCTTTTAACAATCCAAAAGGGATGTGTCCGGAGTGTCAGGGAATCGGACGAAATATAGAACCGAATATTGGGAAGTTATTTGATAAAACGAAATCTCTTAATGAAGGAGCCATTTTATTTTCCACTTTCGCTGTGGGAACTTGGTATTGGCAGAAACATTTAGTCTCAGGCATATTCGATCCAGATAAAAAGTTAAAAAATTACACAGATACAGAGTGGCAATCGTTATTACATGGTAAGGACAAGAAAATCATATTGCCCTTGAAAAATGAACCTGTCAAGTATTTTGAAGGGGTGATAGATAGGTTCAAGCGTATTTACTTAAGACAAGAAAGCAATCAATTATCGAATAAAATTAAGCGTTTTATAACATTAAAAGATTGTTCTGTATGCAACGGATCTCGGTTAAGTCAAGAAGTATTAAATTGTAAAATTAATGGTTACAACATTGCCCAATTTGCAGGGATGGAAGCAAGTGAATTGATAAAATTAATAGAAATGATCAAAGATCCAATTGTAGAGCCAATCATTTTAAATATGACAAGTCGGTTGAAATCTCTCGTAGACATGGGAATCGATTATCTTACGCTGAGTCGTGAAACATCTACCTTGTCTGGGGGAGAATCACAACGTGTAAAGATGATACGACATCTTAACAGCAGTTTAACAGATATGATGTATATTTTTGATGAACCAAGTATTGGATTGCATCCTCATGATGTACACAGACTCAATCGGATGCTACAAAATCTCCGAGACAAAGGAAACACTGTTATAGTGGTTGAACATGATAAGGATGTAATTAAAATTGCAGATCATATTGTCGAAGTTGGACCAGGTGCAGGTACAAATGGCGGTGAAGTTGTCTATGAAGGAAATCTCAATGGATTATACGAAGCTGATACACTGACTGGAAGATATATGAGGTCTAAACAACCATTAAAAAAGGAAACCCGTATATGTAACGGATACCTTTCCATTTTCGGAGCGTCGAAACATAACCTCAAGAACATTACTGCTCATATTCCATGTGGTGCCCTTACTGTAATTACTGGCGTAGCTGGTTCGGGGAAAAGCACATTGATTTTTGATGAGTTTTTAAAACAGCATCTAGATGCCATTGTTATCGACCAAGAGTCAGTGAGTACCTCGATTCGGTCTCTCCCAGCGACTTATACGGGTATTATGGATGCAATTCGAGATTCCTTTGCCTTTGCTAACAAAGTAAGTAAATCACTTTTTAGTTTTAACTCAAAAGGTGCTTGTTCAGAATGCCAAGGGAATGGATTTATTAATACGGATCTTGCATTTCTTGAAAGTATTAGAACGACTTGTGAAACATGTAATGGGAAACGGTTCAAAGATGAAGTCCTTCAGTATAAGTTAGATGGGAAATCAATATCAGATGTAGGATTAGACTATATGACATTAGGTCAGCCGTTGAACACATTATTAGGTGGAGAATGTCAAAGAATTAAATTAGCTGGCGAGTTGAACCAATCTAGTAACATTTATGTTCTGGATGAGCCGACAACTGGACTTCATATGTCTGATGTTAGCCATTTATTATCCATTCTAAACCGTTTAGTTGATAACGGTAGCACCATCATTGTGATCGAACACAATCTTGATATAATGAAACAAGCAGACTGGATTATTGATCTTGGACCTGGTGGCGGAAAGAAAGGAGGGGAAATCATGTTCACAGGCACACCACATGAATTTGTATCAGAGAGTAACTCCCTAACCGCACAATATCTAAAAAATGATATATAGGAGGATTACCTTTGAAATTTGATCGGTTATTGGGAATCATTGTATTACTGATTCATAGAAAAAGAATAAAGGCTGTTGAATTGTCGAGGTACTTTGAGGTATCGGAGAGAACGATATATAGAGATATCGATTCTCTTAATCGTGCAGGAGTTCCCATTGTATCGCTTCCTGGGCAAGAAGGTGGTTATGAATTAATGGATGGGTTCAAACTGGATAAAAAGTATCTAACTTTAGATGAATTACTCTCTATACAGTGGGCGTTGAAAAGCATTGAAAAGGCTACAGGATTTGAAGATATCAATGATTTGATCTCGAAGATTAATCAATTAATTGACCCAGTACTCACGCAAGGTAAAAATATCCAATTACAAATTTCGCATTCGAAACAGAAAGAGAGTTAATATTAATGGAATTTTTAACAAACGGCATTAAGAAATCTAACAAAATGAAGGAATAATTGTTTCTTCATTTCTACAAATTTATTTCCTTTCTTGTCTAGCTGTCAACAAAATAAGAGATGGGTCAGGAACATCAATGAATCGATTAAGATTCATTGATGAAAATTTATTTGTCATTCCCAATCAGGTGGACACCATTCCATCTTTCTAACACTGCATCACATACCGCAGTGGCAAAATCTTCATAACTAATACTTTTCTTCAAAAACTCAATTTCATCATTTAAGGCTCTCCAACGTTTATAACCTCCAACACGTAATCCATCAGGAATATAGGCTGGTGGTGGAATTAAATAAGCCCATGATTCTGAGGCAGGTAATGTTTCCAAATAATCACGTAATCGGGTATGTGCTTTTCCTCTAGGTAATGTGCGTTCTGGAAAAGCAACGTCTTGCCAAAATCGCTTGCCATTATGCATTTTTAGACTTCCAGCTCCTCCCACCGTAATCGTTAGTAGGTTTTCTCTTCCAGAAACAGTTTTTTGAATACGTTTGTCAAGGTCAACCAAAGTTGTTTCAGGAATCTCTCCACGCATTCGAATGGCATTCACAATAACATCAGCCATCTCTGTGGCACGATGCAAACTAGAGATATTATTTATATCCACAAGTCTTGTCTGAATAGGGTATTTCGTTTTTGGCAGTCTTGAAATATCACTTTCCTCGCGTAATGCTGCAAAAACTTGGATATGCTTATATTCTGATAATTGTTGTAAGACAGAAGCACCTGTACGTCCAGTTGCCCCTAAAATAAGTACGTTTGTCATTAAAGTTCCACTCCTCAAATAGAATTTTTATGATTGAACATTTTTAATATAAAACGAGATAATCAGGCTAATACCAAGCAACATAGCTAGGCATAGAAAAGCCATCCCGTAATTTACGACTTTTAATAAAAATACAGCGATTATCGGACCAAGACTCGTACCGATAAATAAAATAAAAGTATAAAGAGAAACGGCTGCTCCATGATTTTTTCCACCAAGCTGACCTACTAAAGAGATAAGTGTTGGAACAGTCAATGCAATTCCAGCCACAAAGACGACACTCATTAAAACTAAGAATACTAAATTAGAACTGATTCCAATGAATAAAGAACCTAGCACCGCAATAATAAGTGCCCCCCGTAAAATGTTCATTAACCCAAATTGATTGGACAACTTTCCTGCAAATGGAGCAAATAGCATTCCAATAATTCCAATTATACGAACATAAAGAATCCCGTCCGAACTCATAGCAAATTCCTCTGTCAAATACTCACCGAGAATAGTATAAAAAGCTACGAAAGTGAGTAGTAAGGTAATAGCGATGCTATATACCTGGATCAAGCTTTTATCGGTTAATAAACGGTAAAACTGACTGAACATGAACTTCAGGTTACTCTTTGTTTGGCTAGTGGATATTTTTGGGAGTAGAGTAAGAACCAATATAGCGGTTATGAAATAAATCCCGCCAAAGTAATAAAAAACACTTTGCCAATTAAATTGTTGACTAATATAACTGCTGAATATTTGACCAACGATGGCAGAGATTAAAAAACTAGAGCTGATAAACCCAATGGCTGTCACTCTTTTTGTAGAGGGAAATTTATCCACTACATAAGCAATAGCAACTGGTGCAAAGGTTGCTGCGGCAAATCCTTGAAAAGAACGCCAGACAATGACCCAAGGCAAAGAGTTTGAAATAGGCAGTATAAAAGTCACCACTGTCAGCAATAACAAACCAATTAAAATGACTTGTTTTCTACCATAACGGTCAGAAAGAGGGCCAGTAAATAAGCTTCCGATTGCATAGCACAGAGAGAAAGCACTTCCTGTCCATGCCACATTTGTCATGCTAGTGTGAAAATACTCACTAAATATCGACATTAATGGAATGGTCAAATAATTACTTGCTACGACTACTAACCCACACCAAAACAAAACAGCAGTTAATAAGGAATATTTCGGCTGTGAATTAATATTTTCATTACTAAAATTCATAACTAATCTCCTTTATGAAATTTATTTACCTAGTTTGTAATAAGGTTATATCAATTGTAGTTTGGTTACAATTATAAGTCAAGAGATAATTTGTAGATTAGCGACCTTTATTGTAAAATGGTTACAAGAATGAATTTGTATAAAATACAACTTTAAATAGTGGGCGTTTTTATTCTGGGCTCACTGTTTGAGACTACATTTACTCACCACAAAGAAAAAAGATTTGCATAGTGTTACAGCTTACAAGTGAAAAAGGCTGCTGTTTTCGTCAACGATATGTAGTGCTTGCCTGAATATAAAACAATATTTTAAGTGAAGTTAGGAGAATAAAAAATGAGCGAAGATACACAGAAGTTGAATGCCTTGTTGGACTTTGATTTATTGAAAAAATTAGTAGTTGGAATCGGTGAAGTATCCGAAATCACTGGCATCCCAACGCGTAAAATTCGTTATTGGGAAGAAAAAGGAGCCATTCAATCTGAGTCTGGTGCAGAGGGTTCTACGAGAAGATATGATTATTTAAATGTGAAAAAGATGCTTCTTATTCAAGAAATGATGGATGAGGGTTTTACATTGGATGCAGCTATCAAAAAAGTGGAAAAACGAATGGTTACGTTAAATGAAGCATTTCGTAAGTTGGCAGATACAGTACCAGATACAGAAGATAAGGAATAAACAATAATAGATATAAAAACAAAAACTCTGTCCTTTTATTTGACGGAGCTAAAATATTTTCCGTTCAAAAAAATTACCTTCTTTAAATTCTTTTTTTATCTCCCTAAATGCTTGAATCAAATAACCTTATAATAGAAGGATATGTTTTTGAGCTTATTCTATCATTTATACTGAATTACAAGTGTTGGACAGGTTACACTAAGTTAGACAGATAAGTTAAGGTCATATAAACTTGATTCAATAGAAATCGGAGGAGAATCAATTATGACTAAAAGAAAGCGAAGAAGGGAAAATCGTGAAAACAATCCAATCAAAAGATGGCACAACATTAGTCTATGATGTTTTCGGCAATGGACCTCCCCTTTTATTTATAACTGGGGCCACCTGTTTTCGCTCGTTTGAACCAGTTTTACATGATGCAAAAGTATTTTCGGAGCAATTTACCGTCTACAATTATGATCGTCGTGGGCGTGGTGATAGTGGTAACGTGCTACCATACAAAATTGAACGTGAACTGGAAGACATTGAAGCCATAATCGATGAAACTGGGGGAGCAGTAAATATTTATGGCCATTCTTCGGGTGCTATACTTGGTCTTGAAGCTGCAATGTATCTGGGAGACAAAGTAAATAAGCTGGTCATGTATGATGCACCCTATGCAAATGATGAAGCAAACCAAAATGAATTTAAAGAACTAAGTCAAGGATTATATGAGCTACTTGATAGCGGTAAGGATGAAGAAGCGATAGTCTCTTTTTTAAGTGGTATTGACATTCCTCAGGAGGTTATTACCGCATTTCGACAATCATCCCAATGGGCGACTATGGTAGCACTCGCACCAACACTTGCCTATGACACTATTCTTGCCAACGATTTGCCACCCACTAAAAGGGTTTCTCATCTTACAACTCCAACCAAAATTATTGTTGGAGAAAAGAGCCCTGCTCCCATTCACCAGGTCGCGAACCAGTTGAATGGCGCAATTCCAAACACAGAGTATATTATGCTCGCGGAACAAGATCACATGCCAAACCCCAAAGTGTTGTTGTCGGTGCTTTCAAGTTTTCTAAAACAATAACTTGTTAGCTGTATTTTATGAGATTTATTTCGGGTATTCAGAATATAGTAGAATTACCTATTTAACATTTAAGAAAATGTAAAGTGCAAATCGGATTATTTGGAGGTTTGTTAGGTCAAACAATAATAAAATTAAATTCGATATTCGAATGCATCACGTGTAAAAAGATTTAATACTAAACTAAAAATTGTAATGTTTATTTGTTTTAATCTTATTTGGATTTCTCTCATTATATCAAGAAAGGTAAAATAGCAGTTAGATCAGATATAGTTTGTGAAGAACCGTGCGTAAAGATAATTTGGTGCATATCCAAAAAAGGAGAAGTGTCTTTTAGTACAACTAACAAATGATAAATGTAGACTAAATGCATTAAGGTTTTATGAACGGCTAGGTTTTAAAGTAACACATGAAGATATTAAGCTGAAACTTCAATAATTCTTTTACTAAAATAAAGGACGTGAATTAACGGAGGAAGTGAAAATGAGCCTACCTCGTTCATATACTGTTTTTAGAGGGGCGGAGGATTTTTTACTTTTGTTCCATTAAATAAAATCAGGCAAAGAGAAAAAACGACAAGGTTTTAATATGATCTGAGAGGAGGAGGGTGACGAAGTGGTTAGTTTACAACCTGGATATGGACTTGAGATGGATACATCATTAGTAACGTTAATCTAGACAAAGTTCATTCTGTTTATCTCCCGTGCATAAATGATTCCATCAAGTAACTAAAATTGATGTTTCCAGGTCGTCTTCACAGTATCTATGTATATGGCAGTGTTGCAAGAGGTGAAGCAATTATAGGTAAGTCTGATCTAAACCTCATAGCCATGTTCATGGGTACACTAAATTCCGAAGAATCCACCAGAAATAACTGGCTAACCATATAATACGAAGTGGCATTATGTTGAACAAAATTTGAAGAATGAAGTGGGTGATTGTGATTAATAATTTTCAAATTGAATTAGCAGGAAATAATTTAAACGTTTTAGACTTCGGAGGTAATGAAGCTATAGATTTTTTATTACTGCATGGATTAGCGGGTCGTGGGAGTGAATGGAAAAGCACCGCGGAATGGCTTACTAAATACGGTCATGTAATTGCGCTTGACCAACGTGGCCATGGACAAAGCCAATCAAAAATTCCTGATTTTTCGCGTGAAGCTTATGTCCAAGATACTATTAAGGTAATTGAACAATATTGTGATGCTCCAATCGTTCTGATTGGTCAATCAATGGGTGGGCTTAACGCATTTCTTGTTGCTGCGAAACGCCCAGATCTTGTAAAGGCTCTTATTGTTGTAGAAGCGACCCCTGATCCGGATCCTAAAGTACAAGATAATATTAGAAATTGGTTAGAAAGTTGGCCAGTGCCTTTTCTGAATTTTGATGAAGCTAAAAGATTTTTCGGTGGAGACACCTTATATGGTCGAACGTTCGCAGAGTCGATGGAGAAACGAACAGATGGATATTGGCCAGCATTTAATAATGAAGACATGATCCATTCAATGAAAGATGTTGTTTCCCAAAATTACTGGGAGGATTGGAGAAAAATCAGTTGCCCAACATTAGTTGTTGGAGGAGAAAAAAGCTTTATTTCCCAAGACCTTTTAAGGAGTATGGCTAAAAACATTACAGATGGGCGCTATATCTGTATTTCTGAGGCTGGACACGATTTGCATTTGGAGGCATCTTCTACATTTCGCGAAGTTGTTGAAAGTTTTTTGAAAGAAATTTGTCTAGACAAGTAATCTTCTATTAACGGAACGCGATTGTAGAAGAAAGCTTTACATTCTTTATGCCATATGGGCGAGTTTGTAGCACAAAAGAAACCTATGAGATACTAAAGAATTTTACATTCTAATTATAAGTTTAATATAAGGAATCCATTGTCATGGGTGGTGGTTTATATGACAGTAGTGACATGAATGGGTTTATAGATGTTTTGCAGCCACTTGCAATAGGCTTGTTGTCGTATCTGTGACAGTACTTGGTTTTATCAAATTTTAAATCATAGTAAAACAGAGCATTTTGCACTAAAATCTGCTTTAGCAAGTGAATGGTTAGACACATTATTTTATGCAGTGGAATTACTTGATCCAGCTGAACAAAGATTAATTGAATTAAAGTACATGAGTAAACGTAATGATGGTTCCAGATACTGTGATGAGGTCATTTATCCTCAATTGTTTATTGGAAGAACAAGATACCATGAACTGAAAAAAGAGGCATTAGAAATGCTGGGCAGAATTTATATGGCTTATTTACGGATAGAGGTTGTTCGTAATGGTTTCAGACGGTGAGGAATATAGTATTAGTTATGTTTTTGCTAATCCTGTTCATCAATTTCTCCATCATTTACTCGCCAATACCTGCAGCAGACAGAACCAAACCTAAGGTCGATGCATTAAAGCCTAGTTCAGTAAGGGCAAAGGTAATGAGAGCGGTGCCAAACATTCTTGGCAGTAGATTAAAGCAGGGAAAGACCATGGTGTTATATTTGAAAATATTGATGTGGAAAAATGGGAGAGTCGCTTATCTTAATATCACTAGGATTACGAATGGTGCGTTTTTTCCAAATATTTCAAACAGATGATTTTATTCGCTTTATGGAAGAGACATTGCAGAATAGTATTAAATAAAAATTCGGAGGGAAAAAGATGATTACATTGATCATATTATTTGGAAGTTTCCTTACTTTAATCTTTTTATCGCGAACAGGTCTTATCTTTAAGGATAAATCTTATCGTATCTTAGCGACTTATGCCATGGCGATATTTCTTATATTCTTTGGGCTAAGTCATTTTTATAAACAAAATGAATTGATATTAATGCTTCCTGAGTTTATACCATTTCCCGAGTTTATTGTTTTTATCACAGGTATCATAGAAATATTTCTTGCAATCGGGCTAATTTATCCAGCAACTAGAAAATTAAGCGGTATTCTTATAGCGATTTACTTCATTGCAGTTCTTCCTGCAAATATTTATAAAGCACTTAATATGATAGAAATAACAGGAACACTTAGTAATCAGACCATGTCATGGGTACGTATCTTTTTTCAGCCAATATTTATAGTTTGGGCGTTATATGTTAGTAAAGAAGATAAGCCTTTAAAATAACATTCTAAAAATATAAGAATAGAAAACAGTGAAACTGAACTAAACCTGAATAATAAATAGGTATAAAAAATATTCGGGTTTTCCCATATCTTCGTAGTAAAAACTCATTTATCAAAGTATTCATATTAAAATAGCTAACTTCAATCACTGTTAATTTTATAAGAGGCGATCGGCTACGCAGTTTTGATGACATTTTTCAATAATAAACTGATGAGAGCATTGTGCGAGAGAAATGTTATTTGTGACAACCACTATAACTTGTCTCATGAAATTAGCACACATTGCTTTAATTGCATTAAGATATAGTGATTTTTATATTTGAAGTGAAGTGGTTCGCTGGTTCTCGCGTATTTTATTTTTCTTATCAGAGCTTCCTTTTGTTTTGATCGTTGGAAAAATGAAGAAAGAAGAGCCTAGACCCTAATATAGAAAAGGGTTTCGGTTCTTCTTTTACTCTCCTTCCACGGTAAGTTATTCCTTTTAGCATATGACAATTTCTACTCTCACCAAGCATTTTAATAATATTGAGTTTCTTCAATTTTGTGACATTTATATATCCGATATTTCCTATATAAATAAAAAATGTTTATGATTGGCTAGCTCGCGAAAGACGTAACTCTCTTATTTAATATAAAAAGGCTTATTTATACATTAATATAACTTTGATTAAATAATTGATTATTGACATCTTTATAACCATTGGTTATGATGTAACCAATGGTTATTAATTGATTGAATATTATTAAACTTTGAAAATTGCGAGGGATTCAAAATGGTTCAAAAACAACTTACACGTTCTGAAAGAACAAAACAAGACATAGTAAATGCCGCCGGGAAACTTTTTAGTAAACGGGGGTTTGATGTGGTGACAATGCGAGAAATTGCGCAAGAGGCGGGATGCTCACATACAACCATTTATATTTATTTTGAAAACAAACTAGCGTTGCTGCATTATCTTTCCATGCCACCATTACAGAATTTGAAACAACAAATGGAGGAAGTTATGGAACAAACCAACTTACAGCCAAAGAGTAAATTGAAAACTGTTAGTCAGCAATTCATTCATTTTTGTCTGTCAAATCGCACCATGGTTCATATATTTTTCTATACGAAGCCAAGCCGAGTTGATGAGGAAAAACCAGAGATTGAAGTGAACAAAATAAGGATTGAATTGTTTAACCTGATTAAACAAAGCCTTCAGACCTGTCTTCAAATCGAAGATAATGATCCTAGGATGTTGTCCTTTGGTCGTATTTACTTTTATACTCTACATGGGATTGTGGGCACCTATGAAAACTCTGAAGAGTCTCCAGAGGAATTGATTAAACGGTTAGATGGGACTTTTGACGATACTATCGATGTATTGCTTTATGGCTTTCATCAAAAAGTGAGGATGGAGGCTGAGCACAAATGAAAATTCACCAAATATCTGACCATATTTGGTCATTAAAAATATGGATGCTCATCCCCATTCACGTTTGGGTCGTTGTAGAAGAGAACGGTGTAACTTTAGTTGATGCAGGTTTGCCAACGATGGCTAAGGGAATTCTTAAGTTTATTGAACAGCTTAACGCTGGGCCACTGAAAAGGATTGTCTTAACCCACGGACATTCTGACCACACTGGTGCCATAAAGCGTATTTTAAAAGTGAAAACGGTACCAGTATTTGCACATCGAATAGAAATACCCTACATGGAAGGTGACTATCCCTATCCACGTCGAAAAAAGGCGATACCATCTATCGCAAAAGGATTGGCTCATGCTTTCTTAGAAGATGAAAATAAAAACCTTGAACCTGTCGGCAGTCTTACTCCTTATTTCGCACCTGGTCATTCACCAGGACATGTTGTTTTTTATCACCATGATGACCGGGTTTTATTAGCGGGGGACCTTTTCACTTCGAAAAAGGGTAAACTCCACAAACCGATATCCATGTTCACTGCCGATATGAACCAGGCAGTGAAAAGCAGTCGGATTGTGAGCCAGCTAAAACCTGAACGTTTAGAGGTTTGTCACGGAAAATCGGTATTTCTTCCCGCGGATCAGTTGGATGAATATATTGATAAGACTTGAAAAGCTTTTTCCTTTCATAGGATATGACTCTATGATGAAGGGGTAATTTAACCGGATAGGTCGTCTTTTAGATGATTTGGATTAAATCAATATTCAGGGCTAATGGCTTGAGTGTCTCATATGACGTAATGTAAGGAACTAAAAATTGATAATAATTTGAAAGGGGCTGGTTTTATTCTAGGGACTAAAGTATAAAGATGGCAGGTCATAGTAAGAAGTGAACTTATATAGGTACAAATAATAAATTGAGGTGAAAATCAATGGAATTCCGTAAAGCAAATAAAAATGATGTATATTCAATTGTCCGATTACTTGCTGATGATGAATTAGGCTCACAACGCGAACGGTTTGAAGAGCCGTTACCAGCCGCATATATTGAGGCATTTAATGAAATAGAATTACAAGGTGGTAATCAAATTATTTTAGCTGTTGAAAATGAAAAGGTAATTGGATGTCTTCAACTGACAATCATTCCTGGTTTAGCAAGACAAGGAATGAAACGAGCGCAAATTGAAGCTGTACGTGTTGATCGAAACTATCGTGGAAAAAAGATTGGAGAAAAATTATTTAAAGAAGCTATTATAATTGCTAAATCGAAAGAATGTGGAATGGTTCAACTAACAACCGATAAACAACGTGGAGACGCACATCGTTTTTATGAAAAATTAGGATTCTCGGCAAGCCACGAAGGCATGAAACTGATATTGTAATTTTTTAAAATATTAGGTTTGCCGTAGAGCAGAAACAAATTAATCTTTCACAATGAAGCGCAATTCCTGGGGTTGTCAGCAAGTGTAATTAAAGCTATAAACTGTTCAATTAAAGGCGTGTTGGGATAAGGGTTGTCCCGATTGCTCCACGGTTGTCGATCAAATCTCAGACGTCTTTCTGATATATTTGCATGAGCAGAACACCTCTTTCGCCTATGTGTCCGTGCTCCACTAGGGAAAATTGAGAAGTACAATAATTCAAAGGGGTGGAGTTTTCCCTGGTACTCCTCGTATGACAGTGACTATAACTATGATTTTAAGGCAACAACTGATGAAGGCGAAACTATCAAACCAATAGCTTTGAATTTCAGATTAGTTCATGATAAATTGGCGATTCTTCCAATTCTTCTACCATTGCACATAGCCAAAGTATAAAAAAAGAAATCAAAAAATCGCCACTATCGCACACATGATTTTGCGGATGATATATTTCTTTATCATTATAACAGGTGGTCTGTTAACTTGGGATTATTTCAAGGCTATGAAATGCTAATGTTTGGCGAAGTGATTGTAAAAGCAATTGCGGGAGGATGGATTGTAGTTTTGATGGAACTAATATTAACAGAAACAAAAAGGGGGAAGACGAATAGAGCAGATTGGATTCAGTTTTGGATAGCTCTAATAATTGTTATTGTTCTCGGATTCTTCTGTTTGCCGATGGGCTTTCTGTTTTTTCAATAAGGGCGAAGTATTTTAGCAGGAATATCGAAACATTTTTAGACTTTTAACAAATTAGTCATATTTTAGGAAAAGGGAGTTGCCTGAATTTCAAGTATAAGTTAGCCTAATAAAAATGAAGATTGCTATGTAGGAAGTTAGCTTAAGGTAACCCTCGCTTTTACGAAAATATCATAGCAATAGACAGACGGATTTGAAGTGATTGAAGCAGGTCTTGGAGAACCCTTGTGTTTAATCAACGTGGTGATTACTTTATTGATAGGTTTATAGAGTAATTAATTTTCAGTGGATTTGTGTATTAAAGGAATTGGGATATAACTTAAAGTGCTATTTGAATGATCATCTTAAAAAGGTATACCTTCTTGCTAAACTAAAATTAGGTTTAAGCAAGAAGAAGGAATTTAAAAATCAAATATGCAAAAGGGAGTGAATTATATTGGGTGAAAGGGAAACGCTTAATATGAAAAATATATGGATGAGAATTTTAGTTGTATTGATCCTAGGCATCATCATTTGGCACTTTATAACTTACCTCAGTGATATATTTATAGGTGAAGAATATAGTGGAATTAATCATTTCTTCATTGCTGTAATTACTACCATATTAACCTTTGTTCTCATTCAAGCAGCACTTAAAATTGACAAAGTTTCGTGGAAACAACTCGGACAAGGAACTTTTAAAAAGAATATTTTTTCATTTTTTCTAGGCTTATTTCTCTGGGTAATTCCTGCATCTATTGGGATAATTATTAGTATCATGCTTGGGTGGGTTGAAATAAAGGTTCATACAGATCCGAACCACCTACTAATGAGTATCTTAATTTTATTCATAACTGTATTTTTTATAGAAGCATTACCTGAAGAGTTTGTTTTTAGAGGATATGTATATCGGTATTTAAATGCGGTCTTTCCTCATTGGATCACAATAGTCATACAAACAATATTGTTCTCATTATTTGCTTATTTTATAGGAGCAATGTATTCTGTGGAACAATTTCAATTTATTCCCGGCTTTGCAATCATTTTAGGTCTATTAAGGGCGATATCGGGAAGTGTATGGACATCCATTGGTTTTCATGTTGCTATTATGACCGCATTTCAAATTTTAGGGCCCAGTCACGGACATTTTGACGTGAGTGGGATGATAACACTTAAATTTTTTGCGTTTATTTTACTACCATCTGTTGTTGGAGCGACTGTATTGTCATTTATTTACTCCAACCACAATTGGCGTAAAACAGAACCTTTGGTGTCATAAAAGTTAATCAAATCGGTGGTAACAACTATTAACGTAAAACGTTTCTATGGAAATTCTACTTTTTACTGTGTATTACGATGACATTGCTATATATAGCTCTTTTCTGTATGGACAGCAAGTTTGTACGAGGTTAATTAGAATACATCTTAAGAAATAATAATCATTTACATACATACTGTATGTATGTTAAAATAAGTTTAAATAAAAAGGGAGTGAAAAAAATGAGACTTAACAGCTTTTACCCAGTATTGATGACAAAGGAAGTAAAGAAAACAAGTTCATTCTATCAACAGTATTTTGGATTCGAGGTAGTTTTTGAAGCGGATTGGTACATGAGTTTGAAACAAGAAGAAACTGGTGATGAATTGGCGATCCTTCAGTTTGATCATGAAACAGTTCCCGCTTCTTTTGGAAAGCCTACTCAAGGATTAATTCTAAATTTTGAAGTAGAAAATGTAAATGAAATGTATCAGGATTTGATTATAAGAAAACAGCTTCCTTTACACCTCGATTTACGTGACGAGGCATTTGGTCAAAGGCATTTTATAACTAGTGACCCTAATGGAGTATTGATTGATGTCATTACGGTTATACCACACGATAAGTCTTTTGAAGACCAATATAAATAGTAAATGTGAGAGGAAGAGCAAAATGAGTGATTACATTCCCTTAAAGTATTACTTTGGTAGAGAATTGGCACTCCGACTGGCGAATCTAATTCAGCCACACTATCCTAGATTTTCCAATAAGTCTTTTACAATTTCTGTAGCTTGAGCAGTAGAAAATAAAGAATTAAAGGCGCGAGTAGAGGTCATAGCACATGAATTAAGGGAACATCTTCCAGTTGATTATGAAGAAGCTTTAGCTATTTTGTTAAAGATTTTAGGACCAGAAAATAAAACGGAAGAAGGCATGTTTACCAATGGCTATTTTCTAATGCCGGTAGCGTATTTTGTTGAAAAATATGGACTAAATCACTTTGATATATCCTGCCATGCCATGTATGAAATTACAAAAAGACATACCTCTGAATATGCTATACGTCCATATTTACTTACTGATATTGACCGCTGCATGGCCTATTTTCAATATTGGTTAGAGGATAATAATTCACATGTTAGAAGACTGGTAAGTGAGGGAACTAGACCGCGGTTACCTTGGGCTAAAAAGATTTCACCAATAAGAAATAATGTACAAAACAATTTGCGATTGCTGGAAAAATTATTGTGTGACGATTCCCGATATGTTCTCAAGTCTGTAGCTAACCATATAAATGATTTAACAAAAGAGAATGGCGAATTAGTGCTCGAATGGATGCAATCGAAAATAGCTGATAAAAATAATATAAATCCTAGTATTATAATAAATGGATTAAGAACGTTAATAAAATCAAAGAATGAACATGCATTAGAGCTACTTCATCAGGTGGAATAAGGAGTGAAGACATCATGAGAAAAAGCAAAACGGAAACAGAACACACTATAAATAACTTAATGAAAATAGCGCGACAGCATTTTACGGATTATGGATATGCGAAAGTTACTCTAGAAGAGATTGCAAAAGAAGCAAATGTAACAAGGGGGGCCCTTTATCATCATTTTAAAAATAAAAAAGGGCTTTTTCTCGCTGTATTCGAAGATATTCAAAAAGAGATGGGGGAGTATGTCGAAACAGCTGCAGCAAAGAGTAACGATAGCTGGCAGCAATTATTCAATGGGTGCCTAGCATTTTTAGAAAGTGCTGTGGAATCACGCCATCAACGGATCCTTTTAATTGATGGTCCGGCTGTGTTAGGCTGGGATACCTTTAGAAAAATGGATGAAAAATATTCGATGAATTCCTTGAAGGAACAATTACAATTAATGCTAGAACAGGATATCATAAAGCCTATTTCTTTAGATGCGCTGACTCATTTTCTTTCTGGTGCTATGAATGAAGCAGTTTTATGGATTTCTGGACATTCTGATCAGAAAGGTTCAATGGGGGAAGCGATAATTGTTTTACAGCATTTGTTAGAAGGATTGAGAAATAGGTGAACCACAAAATGATGGGTATGTACAAAAGAAATTGAGAAATGAAGGAGAATTATAAAATTGTATGCAATTCAACAAAAATATGCACTTTTTTGAAGCTTAAAAGGATTTTTGAGCAATCGAAAAGAAATCTTTGATAAGTATATGTAATAAACTAATGAAAACTAAGGAGGTCATTAGAATGAAAAGGACAAGAACTGAATTCAAAGGTGGTAATAACATTGCTATTAAAATACCTAAATTCAAGTACGACGAAACCGTGCATTTTTATAAGGAAGTAATTAAGCTGCCTTATTTAGGTTTCATATCTGAATCCCATGCTTTTCAGTTTGGTGATGCCACATTATGGTTGGATTGTATGGACAATTATTCTCAACAAGATGTGTGGCTTGAGATTCAGACAGATCATATGAAAGCAGCTGCAGATTATCTAAAGGAGAATCACATTAATAGAAGAGATGAGGTGGAGGTGCATGAAAATTCAGATGGTTACTGGATCTCGGATCCATCTGGAACGATCCTCAGAATCAATTCAAGAAAATAGTATTTAGTGTTGATCGTATGAGATTTTCTCTAATATTAAAATCATTCGTGCGAAATTTTATAATTACAATAATGACTATCAGCTCACAACATGTAGTTAATAACGCTTAACGAAACTTTATGTTGTGAGGATGATAGATATAATTAACAATAAAAATGGAACTCAAAGAGATGCTGCACCTTTTAATGATATCTCTGTAAATGGCGTGCAATTTTGTGTAAATAAAGAATAGAAATATTTAGTTATTTATTAAAGGTATCTTCATCAAGCCAAACAACGTGTTATTCATACGTTTAAAGAAGTGAACGCTTCTTCTCCCCAATTAAAGGAGGCCATGGGCAATACTTTTAATCATTTATTAGAACATAGCAATCCTTTTGTTAATTATCGATTGTTTAAAAATACTGCCTATTCTTTAATGCTCATCATAACATTTTTTACTGCATCACTTTTCTCCCCAACAATTACTTAAAAACATTTGAAGCTATTACATCAGACCCTCATAACTAGTTAGTGATCGCTTGTGATGGCAATGAAGTGATTGGAGTACATTAGTGCAACTGATAACTAATAAAAATAGACCAAATGCATTAAGATTTCATGAATGGCTAGGTTTTAAAGCAACATATGAGGATTAAGAAGATAAAGAGGAGTGGTTTCAAATGGTAAACTTAAATGCTGGTTACGGTCTAAATGCTAACGGATATATTGTCAGTGATGTAAGCTCAGAGAAAATTGAGCTTTCTTTCATGCCCTGCATCCAAGAATCGGTTAAGAGTCTTCGAAAATTATTTTATCAACAACTCCACAGTGTTTATGTTTATGGAAGTGTAGCAAGAGGAGATGCTGTTATTTCTAAATCTGATTTAGATCTTATCGCGATGTTTAATGGCAATCTGAGTTCAGAACAATTGACTGAATTAAAAAAGCTTGCTGGTGAACTTTCCGAGAGATATCGATCCTTAGTCCGTGAAGTTGGTATAGCTGTTGCGTATTACGATTATACTATGGACCCATCAAATTATTATGAAAATGCATTTTTGAAGGAACTCTGTGTTTGTGTCTACGGAGAGGATTTAGGAAAACGATTTGGTCCGTATAAACTTACATCTGAGATATCCATTCGCTTCAATGGTGATATTGGTAAGGTTCTCGCACGAACGTTAAACAGATTAAGGACTGCTTCAGACAAAGAATGGATTACAATTGCACAAAACTTCTCCCGTAAACTCATTCGAACATACTATTCCATGGTAATGGTTCGTTCCCAAGTTTGGACGACTCGTCTTTCTGAACAGGCTGAAGTTTTTATTACCTATTTTCCAGAGAAGGAAGCTATTATTTGTACCCTGATAAATTGGATAGATGAACCGCCAATGGATCGAAAGACTGTATTTGATTTGTTTATGAATGAGGGTGAATGGGCTAGAACGAACTTTATACATGAAGCAAATATTTCTAATTAAACGAATTGGTTCAATCGTTGAACAAGGATATCATCAAAACGAATGTAATGTTCTTTAATGAATTATTTGAATATACTGTTATATTTGGAGGTGAAGTTATTAATTCAAAATACATTTGAAGGATTGTGGATGAATCTAGGGGTTGATCATTTTATGAAAATGACTCCCGAAAATTATCAGCCTGGAATTGGATTGCGACCTGGCGGTGAACGGCCTGGTCTTGAACCTATAATTATGCAAGTTTATAAAGCAATGTATGAATCAATTGCTGCACATAGTCGTCAAGGAATAAATGTGGTGGTAGATGTAGAACATCATGACTCCTATTCCGCCCCACGAAGGATTCTCCTCACCTGTGCGCGTATACTAAGGAAGTATCCAGTTGTGTTTGTAGGTGTACATTGTCCAATTGGGGAAATCATGAAACGGCGGAAGGATACTTGGGGAACAGGTTACGCAAAGAATGGGGCAATTCCGGAATCAGTCAAACGATGGCAACATTACGTTCATATACTAGGAATCTATGATCTGGAGGTCGTTACTTCCATAATGAGTTCTGATGAATGTGCACATCTTATTCATCAAAAGCTAAGAGATCTGCCATCCCAAACTGCTTTCCAATTAATTAGGGATATGGAATAGAAAAATAGACAGTCCCATTCTGTTAAGACACGGAATAGATTCGACATCTTCATTTATAGAAATATAACAGTTTTTCATTGAAAATTATACCTTAGAGGGAGGAAATTTATGATCAATTCAACATTTAATATTCGGATTTATGCCTTCTTATTAGATTACCTTGTCATTATGATATACGGAGTTTTTGTCCTTGGCACTATTTCGTTTGTCTTTCGCCCATATGTTCAATTCCTATTTTCTAGTTCTTCTATAGTAGCAGAACTTACAGGTTTTCTCATGATAACATTTCCAGTTTCGCTTTACTTTATTTTATGCGAGTGTTCGAAATGGCAAGGCACTTTGGGCAAAAGAAAAATGGGCATCTGTGTTGTTGACAATTCTGGTCAACGTATAGGCATTGGACGTTCTATAGTGCGAACTACTGTTAAGTTTCTTCCTTGGGAACTAGCTCATTTTACTATATGGCAATTAATGCTGCCATCAAGCATGTCAGACATGATAATTTATATCATATTGGGTATTGTTTATTTTGCAATATTAGTATATTTGATCATCCCTTTCACAAATAAAAAAAGGAAAAATGTGTATGATTGGATAGCAGGAACAGAGGTTGTTCAATGTCATAAGTAGCCGTAGTTGTGGAATAATGTTGGACCTTGAGACTTACGAAAACAACTCGGAGATATGTACTTATCACAGTATTTATGGAGTTTGATCCAATATGGATTATGGCTGTTCTCATTTTAGGGAATGTAGGGGCGACTTTTATACGGGTAGCGCTGTCGAATTCAATTTCCAAAACATTGCCTAAAGATTCAGTAGGTATAGGTATGGGATTTTTCTCCATGTTTAATTTTATAGCTGGTGCTGCTGCAACGGGTATGATAGGAGCATTTTTAGAAAAGGGATTATCGTTCACGGTCTTTCAGCCGTTTATTTACTCGGGTCTTTCAGCTAGATATAGTAGTCTGTTTCTAGTATTTACCTTTATCAGTATGATAATTATTCCGGGTTTCGCATATATTTCTAAGTCTAACAGATCGCGGTAATATAATTATTTGAGAGTAGTGAAAAGCTTAATAGAACATTAATTTGCGAAGAACGAAGATTCGTGATCGAAAATATGTAGAGACTGTTATGCGGACTTACAACGGAAGAAATGGCCAAGTTCAAACAGTTTACGAATAACATATTCATAGAAAGGTGGGAAACCACAAGTATTGGCTGGCCCGTTAGGTAAATCAAGACCTACTCGTCGCGAAATCAACCATTGACACCCTACAGGCAGTTGGATTAAAATCTATCTATAGTAGAAGTTAAGCTATGGGAAACAAGAAAGGTTTACAGTCATAAAGAGGAACTGCTAAAGAATTTGAGTGAAAGAACTGGGAGAAGTATATTACACGAATTAAATGGTGAAGAATTGCAATTACTAATAAGTCATATAGAAAAATCGTACTCAACAAATACTACTATAATTGAAAAAGATAGATGGACAATTTGGAAAGCAGTAAAATAGCAGGTAGATCAGATATAGTATGTGAAAAACCGTGTGTAAAGATAACTTGGTGCATATCATAAAAAAGGAGAATTGTTTTTTAGTACAACTGATAAAAGAAAACTAAAGAATCTGGACGGTGAAAGAAGAATTGATGTAGAAGCTATGAGGACATAAAAAATCTATAAGATAAGCGCTGGATATAATCTGTTAGAACAAATATTTATTCATTCATTTCTTCTTGGTATTTTTCTCTGGATTATACCTGCATCTATTGGGTTGTTGTCCTCATTCAAATCGAAAGGATTAGCAAGTATAAAACTTTACAGATTAGCCGCTATTTAAAGGCTGCTTTATGGAAACAAGTGCAAATCTGGCTTCGAAAAATTGGAGGAAAGGACGTTCCTTAAGAGAATAAAGTGTCGTAGTCTCACTAGTGTAATTGTAAGTGAAATCCAAATGGATGGACCACCTTTAGTTGGGTATTTATTTTTTGACACTAGACAGTAAAGACACTAACTGAAAGTCTATCAACGTTTATACAACACTGGTGATAAAAAAATTGCAGATATATTGAAATTCTATTTTAAGGATTCTAGAGTTAAAAATTCAAGTGCAGAATCCTAACATACAAGTACTTTACGAATATATATCGCTATTCAATGTATCGCTTGATGAATTTTTCTTATATACAGCCAAGGATATTGGACCTGGGTGGATAGACAAACAGATGAATGATTGTTTTGAATAAATTTATGAGTCAAATATTTTTTGAATCTAATAAATATTTGTGCTAATATAGGTTCAAATGTAAGGAGGAATTCTAAAGCCTCTATACTCTATTTTGTAATTGATTATTTTCTTTGTCACTGTTAATCATGTCAAACAATGAAGGAGAATATATATGTGTGTTTTTTCTGTTTATGCAATAGATACATTTCATTATCAACCTAACGAAAAATAAAAGGTTATAATGAATTGTTGAAATACATTCATTGTAGCCTGATTGGAGAGGGTTATAATGAACAAACAAGACATAAAAGTTACTCAGAATTTTATTACTTCAAAATCTCATGTAGAAAAAATAATAAATGAAACAAATTTAAAAAATAAAGATAATATTTTTGAAATAGGAGCGGGTAAGGGTCATTTCACGTTGGAATTGGCTAAAAGATGTAATCATGTAACGTCAATAGAAATTGATCCTATATTATGTGAGATAACACGCAATAAGCTTTTAAACTACTCTAATTATCAAATAATTAATGCTAATATATTGCGTTTTAAGTTTCCAAAGCGAAAAACCTATAAAATATATGGAAATATACCGTGTAATATAAGTACAGATATTGTTCGAAAAATTGCTTTCGAAAGTACAGCTACAATTAGTTATTTAATTGTAGAATATGGATTTGCGAAAAGATTATTAAATACAAATAGGTCATTAGCATTGCTTTTAATGACAGAGGTAGATATTTCTATCCTGAAAAAAATCCCTAGGGACTATTTTCATCCGAAACCTAGAGTAAATAGTGTATTAATCGTGTTGAAACGAAAATCCATAAGAATGTCAGTCAAAGAGAGAAAAGTATATAAATACTTTTTGATGAATTGGGTTCAAAAGGAATATAAAAAATTGTTCACAAAGAACCAATTTAATAAAGCTTTAAAACATGCTGGGATAAATGACTTAAGAAATATTAGTTTCAATCAATTTTTATCCCTTTTCAATAGTTACAAATTGTTTAATAATTTAAAGTGATATAAACTTGAGAGCATGGAATAATGCGATTAACGCCTACGGTATAATAGACCGAACCCAACAAGAGGGGCGGCGCAAGAGCGAAAATGATCCCTCAATTGCCCATCAAGCATACGAGGGGTTATTTTTTTGGTCAGACATTATAAACGCAACTAACATCCCGAAGGATATTATGGCAATGAAAAGAATACAAAAGAATTCGTCCCTTTTAGTTATGCACATTTATCAAAGGGTCAGAATTTGATAGGAAAGTTAAAAATATTATCCTAGATGATAAGAACCATCCAATAGAAGTACAGGTTGATATTCTTGTTATTAAAGCAGAAGGAGAGCTTTTGTTTCTATTAGATTATGAATTAGATCCAACCAAAGTAATTTCTGCTACTACTTTTAACACAGATACATCTAACAACGATACAGGATTATAAAGTACCTGTATGCTAGGGTGCTGTCCTTTAATTTTAAAATCCTTGATTCATGTGCAATATTTCTCCTGTTTAAAAAAGATGTCAACTAACGTTTAAAATTTGACATCGTTGTCTATACTCCAAACTGTTGTGCCTAAAGGCTTTAAGGAACTTTGTAATTGTTTCCTGATGTTTTTCTACCCCCCTGTTAGAAACGGGGGGTTAAGGCGTGGCTGTCGCCACGCAGGCTTAGCCCAGTACCGTCGGCTTTCGCTTCGCACGCCGCCGCACTGGGCAGCCTTTATTGTGCTTATTTTAGCAATTTTATTTACAAGCCATGGTGTAGACATTTGGTTTGTAAAATTCAAAAGTTACATCGTATTTTTATCATTAGTTATAATTATATGAAAAGTAGATTTTTAACACTTTCAAATAACATTCCTTAAAATGAATGAAAAAGCTGAAATGATTTCTGATTTCAGCTTTGTGATTTATTAAAATCTGTGGCACAGTCGTGGCACACTTTATATCAATTTACATGTTTTTATTGTTTTTGATATTTCTTTAAATCCCTTCATATCAACAATATTGCACCATATTGTATTGGCGAAGTACTGAGTGGGAGTAATTCACTAAGAGCATTTGAAGTGAAAACGTTGATTTGACTGCATTTTGATGGTACGTAAAATGGATAAAACAATCAAAAATGAATAGGTTCTCCGCCAAGATTCCGCCAGAGGAAACGGAGAAAAATGAGGGATGTTGTGTAAAAGCAATATCTCTTTTTTTGTTCCTTCATTTTTTGAAGTCACTGCTTATCAGTATTTTTTGCACATGTATGATTAGAAAGTGAGAGGAGTAATTAAAAATATTATTTCCATTTATAAATGTCATTTATAAATTTTTCCGCCAAAGGATGATTACCTATGACAGTTATTACATTGGGAAGTTTATTTGATGGAATCGGGGTATTTCCTCTAGCTGGTTCTTGTTACGGAATTATACCAACATGGGCAAGTGAGATAGAGAAAGCACCTGTATCTATTACAAAACGGCATTTCCCTAACATGCTTCATCTCGGGGATATCACAAAAATAGATGGTGGAGAAATACCGCCTGTTCATATCATTACTTTTGGTTCACCTTGTCAGAACTTATCAAATATCGGAAAAAGAGAAGGTCTTGCAGGAAGTCAATCTAGTTTATTTTATCATGCAATCCGAATTATTGAAGAAATGAGGTGTGCAACGAATGGAACATATCCAGTTATCGCTGTTTGGGAAAACGTCATGGGAGCTTTTTCATCAAATAACCGGTTGGATTTTAAAGCCGTGTTGGAGTCGTTCACAAAAACCGCTGTTCCAATGCCTGCTTCTGGAGAATGGGCAAACGCTGGAATGGTCCGAGGGAAGGATGTTGAAGTGTGTTGGCGACTATTGGACGCCCGATATTGGGAAATCCCCACGCTTGCTCAAAGAAGAAGACGTATCTTCCTCGTGGCAGATTTTGGAGGAACACGTGCCAGAGAAATACTATTTAAAACCCGCGATTTGCAGTCGTTTCCTACGTCTTGCGGAGAAAGCAGGCTGCCCTCCTCCGTTGCCAGTCGAAGATTTACTGAAAAAACAAGGAGGAAAATACCCATCGTCCGACCCTTTCAAGAAAGACGTATGCGAAGTGCCGCAAAAGATAAAAACAAATCAGGGTTCATTGGAAGTTTTGGACGGACAAATGACCCTTTCCCCACTTTGCTCGCAGGCTCTGTAAATTATTTTTCATTTTGGTACGAAGGAGAAGAAAAAGAAGGATTTATTCGTCAGCTTACCCCATTAGAATGTGAACGTTTGATGGGATTACCAGAGGGTTGGACAGCTTTAGGACACAAAGATGAAGCAATTAGTGATCATGCAAGATACAAAGCGCTTGGAAATGCGATAGCTGTACCATGTGTGGCATATATTATGGCTGGTATTGCGGAAGTTTTATAGATAAACAAACTAACGTGTGACAAATTCTATCTGTCATGCTTTTTTTATTGCTTCATCCATGAAGGAGTGTGGTTTCTTTGGAAGAGAATGAAACAAAGGTGATGGAATGGATTGAGGACCATTTTGTTATGAATGAAATTGAGATTGAAGACTTTCCTTTTTTTCCTTATGGGAAATTGATACGTGATGAAAATGGAGAAACAATGGTTGTATTTTGGTGTGTGATTTATGGACGTGTGGATTATCGGCTACAAGAATCATAGGAGTGATTGACAAATGAAGATGTATTTTTCTCGTTCCCCTCCCCTCTGCCCTTGCTTTCCATATGAATAGATAACCAAAAATTAAAACAAGAAAAGAGGTTTATATAATGGAATTGAAATATGTTATTCCAAACATGGAAAAAACTTTTGGAAATTTAGAATATGCAGGAGAAGGCAAAGTTGAACAGCGACGGATTAATGGACGCATGACCACTCTTTCTCGAAGCTATAATCTGTATTCTGATATTCAACGTGCAGATGATGTTGAGGTGATTCTCCCCCAAGAAGCAGGAGAAAAGTTCTTTGAACATGAGGAAAAAATAAAACTAGTCAATGCAAGAATCACCGCAGAGGGTTATAAAATTGGAGAACGTGGTTTCACAAATTATATTTTACATGCAGATGACATGGTAAAAGCATAAGGAGGAAAAAGGTATGAGATTAGCACAAGGTATTGTCATTGATAAAGAAAAAACTTTTGGTTTATTGAAGTTTTCTGCATTACGACGTGAAGTTTTTCTGCAAAACGAAGATGGTACAGTATCAACCGAAGTTAAAGAACGCACCTATGACTTAAAATCGAGGGAACAAGGGCGCATGATTCAAGTAAGTATTCCTGCTTCTGTTCCCTTAAAAGAATTTGATTATAATGCAGAAGTAGAAATTATTAATCCCGTCGCAGATACAGTTGCAAATGCAACATTTCGTGGAGCGGATGTTGATTGGTACATTAAAGCAGATGATTTAATCTTAAAGGGAAAAGCGACAGCATCGACAAGTAACATTCCAAAATCTAGTCCAAATAAAGACAAATAATGAAAACTTTTAAAAGACGAGGGAAACGAATTCGAGCGAGTGATGTATCCCTCGTTTTTCAATTTATATTCTTTGGAATCGTTGGTGTATGGTTCGCTTCTTTTATCCCCTTTCATCTGTTATTTTTACTTTCTACAACGTGGCGGCTTGATCTATTTCAAAAACATTTTATGAGTACGTATGGATTGATTTCATTGGTGATTAGTTTAGTGATAGTAGCTAGCTGTGCTTTTCTTTATTATCGCTATCGGTATGACCGTATCAGACAGGTTATTCACCGTCAGAAGCTTGCTAAAATGATTACGGAAAATGGTTGGTATGAAAAGAAACAAGTACAATCAAGTAGCTTCTTTAAAGACATACCAAATGGGAAAGCAAAAGATAAAATTAGTCACTTTCCTAAAATGTACTATCGGCTTGAAAAAGAATTGCTCCATATTCAAACAGAAATCACATTGGGAAAATATCAAGAACAGTTACTAAACCTCGAAAATAAACTGGAAAGTGGTTTGTACTGTGAATTGGTATCGAAAGAGTTACATGATTCTTTTGTGGAATATACCTTGCTCTATGACACAATTAATAGTCGTATTTCCATTGATGAAGTCATTGCACAAAATGGTAGTTTAAAGCTCATGGATGCGATGTATTGGGAATATGATAAGTTGCCACATATGTTAATTGCTGGTGGTACTGGCGGTGGGAAAACGTATTTTATTCTTACACTGATTGAAGCTTTACTAAAAACAGATGCAAAATTGTATATCCTAGATCCAAAAAATGCCGATTTAGCGGATTTAGCCACAGTTATGCCTGATGTGTATTATAAAAAAGAAGATATGATGACATGTATTGACCAATTTTATGAAGATATGATGGCTCGTAGTGAAGAAATGAAACAGATGCCTAACTATAAGACAGGAGAAAACTATGCTTATTTAGGCTTATCTCCTCACTTTTTAGTTTTTGACGAGTACGTGGCATTTATGGAAATGCTTGTTTCTAAGGAAAATACGGCCGTATTAACCAAACTAAAACAGATTGTTATGCTAGGACGACAAGCAGGATTCTTTCTTATTCTTGCCTGTCAACGACCAGACGCAAAATACCTTGGGGATGGCATTCGTGATCAATTTAATTTTCGGGTTGCTTTAGGTCGTATGAGTGAACTTGGGTATGGCATGATGTTTGGAACGGACGTACAAAAACAATTTTTCTTAAAACAGATCAAAGGACGAGGATATGTTGATAAAGGCGATAATATCATTTCAGAATTTTATACACCACTTGTCCCGAAAGAACATGACTTTTTAAATGAAATTGCTAAACTCGCCCAATAAAGGCTGCACAGTGCGGCGGCGTGCGAAGCGAAAGCCGACGTGCTGGGCTAAGCCTGCGTGGCGATAGCCACGCCTTACCCCCCATTTCTAACAGGGGGGTAGAAAAACAATAAGAAGCTGTTCCAAAGACCAATAACACCTAATGGCACAACGGTTTGGAGCATATGAAGAAGATGTCAGCTTTTAACCTTTAGTTGACATCTTTTTTTAATTTGGAGGAATGCACATGAATCAAGTACCTTGGTATCAACAATTAAGAGAAAAACGATTGGAATATGGTGTATCGCAAAATAAACTGGCTGTTCATATTGGCATTTCAAGACAATATATTAGTGAAATTGAAACAGGAAAAGTAACTCCAACTCAAACATTACAAAATGCTATATTCGATATTTTAGAGCATTTTAATCCAGATGCACCACTGGAAATCTTGTTTGATTATGTACGGATTCGATTTTTAACGACAAACGCGAAGCCTGTCATTGAAGAGATTTTGAAACTCAAAATGGAGTACATGTTACATGAGGATTATGCGTTTTACTCTTATATGGAACAATACGTTTTTGGTGATATAGTCGTCATGGTTTCACCAGATGAAGATAAAGGTTGTTTGCTCGAACTTAAAGGAAAAGGATGCAGACAATTTGAGAATTTCCTACTAGCACAGCAACGAACATGGTTCGATTTTTTTATGGACGTATTTCGTGTTGGTGGGGTTTTTAAACGAATTGATCTTGCGATAAACGATAAGACAAGCATATTGGATATTCCGTTTCTAACAGAAAAATGCCGTCAAGAAGAATGTATCTCTGTTTTTCGTAGTTTCAAAAGTTATCGTTCTGGTGAACTCGTACAGAATGAAGAAAAGCCTGACATGGGAAATACCTTATATATCGGTTCTTTAAAAAGTGATGTGTACTTCTGTACGTATGAAAAGGATTACGAACAATATGTGAAACATGGAACATCACTCGAAGATACAGATGTGAAAAATCGTTTTGAAATCCGTTTAAAGAATGATCGTGCTTATCATGCGGTTGTAGATTTAATGACGTATGAAGATGCTGGACGAACCGCCTTCTCGATTATTAATCGGTATATTCGTTTTGTCGATAAAGACGAGGAAAAACGCCGAAGCAGTTGGAAAATGAATAAGGAATGGCAACGATTTATTGATTTAGGCGTGAATAGAAAAATTTCTTTAACGACAAAACCTGAACCTTATACGTTTGATAAATCATTAAGATGGCTGGCGCGACAAGTTGCTCCTACTTGGAAATTAGCAACAAAAATAGATGAACTTAATCAAACGAGTGTAATCAAGGACATGTTGGAACAGGTAGAATTATCCGAACGACACCAAAAGATACTCATGCAACAAACCATCCCTATCGAGAAAGTGATTCAACCACTATCAGATAATGAATGATTAACTAATGAAGGGAGAAATTTAAATGAACTTTGGGCAGAACCTGTACAACTGGTTTTTAAGTAATGCACAATCTTTGGTATTGATGGCGATAGTCGTGATTGGGATTTACTTGGGTTTTAAACGAGAGTTTTCTAAGCTGATTGGCTTTTTAATTGTTGCTCTGGTTGCGGTTGGATTAGTCTTTAATGCAAGTGGAGTGAAAGATGTATTGTTAAACTTATTTAATCGAATCATAGGGGCTTAAATTGTACCGTTTTTTTGTGGAAGATAAGTGTTCTTCTTATGTTCTGCAAAAATATGGTGAACCAAACGGTAGTGCGGTAGGGATTAACAAGTCTATTTTGTGTATCAGCAGATAAAACACTGCTGCTTTTTTTTATGGCTATTTTTAATGAAAAGGATGTGAATTTTTATGGAAATGCAAGTTTTTATAACGAATCTCGGTAAGTATAATGAGGGGGAAGTTAATGGTGCTTGGTTTACACCACCCATTGATTTTGAGGAAGTAAAAGAACGTATCGGTTTGAATGGAGAGTATGAAGAATATGCCATCTTTGATTACGAACTCCCTTTTGAAATTGGTGAATATACACCTATTTCAGAAGTGAACCGTTTATGTGCGATGGTGGAAGAAATTGCCGGGACACCACTTTATGATTCTCTTTCTGAAGTTCAAAGCTATTGGTTTAACAGTATAGAAGAATTGCTGGAACACCAAGATGATATTATGTACTATCCTGATTGTGAGAATATGGCAGATGTCGCGAGAGTGTTGGTGGAAGAAACAGGAATGTTAGGAGAAGTCCCTGCTAATCTACAAAACTATTTTGATTATGAAGCCTTTGGGCGTGATTTAGAAATTGAGGGTAGCTTTCTTATTACGTCAAATGGTGTATTTGAATATACGCAGTAAGTGGCAAAGCAGCTTGTTATCGTACAGGCTGCTTTTTCTATTGATGAAAGGGTGATTGTTTTGAGAAAGCTAAAGAGCTATACACGTATTTGGTCAGTCGAGAAAGTAATTTATGCCATTAATGATTTTCGTTTGCCTTTTCCCGTCACATTCAATCAAATGTCATGGTTTGTTATCTCTCTTCTGATGGTGATGTTACTTGGAAATCTTCCCCCACTCTCTTTGATCGAAGGGGCGTTATTAAAATATGTCGGAATACCAGTTGGTTTGACATGGTTTATGAGTCAGAAAACATTTGATGGCAAAAAACCATATAGCTTTCTCAAGTCTGGATTGACCTATTGGTTGCGACCTAAAGTTACGTATGCAGGAAAGCCTATCAAACTACAACATGTAAAGGTAAATAAAGTTTTAACGGCTGTTAGGAGTGAAATACATGCGTTATCCGATTAAATATATTGAAAACAATCTTGTCTTTAACCATGACGGGGAATGTTTTGTGTATTATGAATTACTCCCTTATAATTATTCGTTTCTTTCACCAGATGAAAAAATACAAGTACACAATCACTTCCGTCAATTAATTGCGCAAAATCAAGATGGAAAAATTCATGCTTTACAAATTAGTACGGCAAGCAGTATCCGATCGGTACAGGAACGAAGTAAAGAGTTAGTGACAGGACGATTAAAAGAAGTTGCTTATGAGCGTATTGATGACCAAACGGAAGCCCTAGTTTCCATGATCGGGGAACATCAAGTAGATTATCGTTTTTATATCGGTTTTAAACTATTGCTGAATGAAGAAGAAGTCAGTATGAAAGCAATGGGGAAAAACATTAAAAATTCACTATCTTCATTTGTCCGTGATGTAAACCATCACCTGATGGGAGATTTTGTTTCCATGCCTCATGAAGAAATTAGACGTTTCTCTAAAATGGAATCTTTATTACAAAACAAAATTTCTAGACGTTTTAAGGTACGACCGCTAGATAAAAATGACTTTGGTTATCTGATTGAACATCTTCACGGTCAAACTGGAATAGCTTATGACGAATATGATTATGCCCTACCTCTAAAGAAATTAAAAAGGGAAACTTTAGTGAAGCGTTATGATCTGATTAAACCGGCTCGTTGTTTGATTGAAGAAAAACAACGCTATCTAAAAATCGAGCAGGAAGAACAAACAACGTATGTGGCATACTTTACGATTAATTCCATTGTTGGTGATCTTGAGTTTCCATCAGATGAAATCTTTTATTATCAACAACAACAATTCGATTTTCCGATTGATACATCCATGAATGTGGAAATAGTCACGAACAAAAAAGCCTTGTCTACGGTGCGGAATAAGAAAAAGGAGCTAAAAGATTTAGATAACCATGCCTGGGAATCCGATAACGAAACGGGCAGCAATGTCATCGATGCGTTGGAACAGGTAAATGAATTAGAAGATGTACTCGACCAAAGTAAAGAATCGATGTATAAGTTAAGCTACGTGATTCGCGTGTCTGCTCCTAACTTGGACGAACTTAAACAGCGTTGTAATGAGGTAAAAGATTTTTATGATGATTTGAACGTAAAACTCGTTCGTCCATTTGGAGATATGATCGGTTTACACAGTGAATTTATCCCAGCCAGTAAACGATATATGAATGATTATATTCAGTATGTCACATCTGATTTTCTTGCAGGACTTGGGTTTGGTGCAACACAAATGCTAGGAGAAACGGAAGGTATTTATTTTGGTTACAACTTAGATACGGGAAGAAATGTGTATCTCAACCCAAGCCTAGCCAGTCAAGGTGTGAAAGGTTCTGTCACCAATGCGTTAGCTTCTGCTTTCTTAGGTTCACTCGGTGGTGGTAAATCTTTTTCCAATAATCTACTTGTCTATTATGCGGTTCTCTTTGGTGGTCAGGCCCTCATTGTCGATCCAAAGGCAGAACGAGGAAATTGGAAAAAAACGTTGCCTGAAATTGCTCATGAAATAAATATTGTTAATTTAACCAGTGACGATACCAATAAAGGATTACTTGACCCGTATGTCATTATGAAAAAGAAAAAGGATTCGGAAAGTCTTGCGATTGATATTCTTACCTTCCTCACAGGTATATCGAGTCGAGATGGAGATAAATTCCCTGTATTACGACGAGCGATTCGAGCTGTCGGCCAACAGGAGGAACGTGGCTTGCTTCTCGTCATTCAGGAACTAAGAAGTGATCCTAATCCATTAGCTGGTCCGATTGCTGACCATATCGAAAGTTTTACTGACTATGACTTCGCTCACCTTCTGTTTTCGGATGGGACTGTGGAAAATTCGATTAGTTTAGAAAAACAGTTGAATATGATCCAAGTGGCGGATTTGGTGTTACCAGATGCAGAAACAGGTTTTGAAGAATATACGACGATGGAGCTTTTGAGTGTTGCTATGCTGATTGTTATTTCTACTTTTGCATTAGATTTTATTCATTCAGATCGCAGTATATTTAAAATCGTGGACTTAGACGAAGCATGGTCGTTCCTACAAGTTGCACAAGGAAAGACTTTATCTAACAAACTAGTACGAGCAGGTCGTGCCATGAATGCCGGCGTCTACTTTGTTACACAGAATTCGGATGATCTAACCGATGAAAAACTGAAGAATAATATCGGTGTAAAGTTCGCCTTTCGTTCTAGAGATATGACAGAAATAAAGAAAACACTTCAATTCTTTGGTGTGGATTCGGAAGATGAATCCAATCAAAGGCGATTACGAGAACTGGAAAACGGACAATGTTTAATTCAAGACTTATATGGACGTGTAGGTATTATTCAAGTCCATCCTGTCTTTGAAGATTTATTTCATGCTTTCGATACCCGACCTCCTGTAAGTGAAAAGGAAACGAGGTGACAATATGAACAAACAAAAACTAAAGAAGATAGTTCTAACGGTGGTACTCATTGGTGCTGCCGTTTTTCTATGTCTTCTTTTACTTGGTACCTTTGCTCAAGCTGCTGGATTAGTTGATGATACGGTATCGGAAGATAATTTGTATTCCAAATATGCCCTTGACCATTACCAACTCGATTTTTATGTGGACACAGGTTGGGATTGGCTCCCGTGGAATTGGAACGATGGAATCGGAAAACAAGTCATGTATGGGCTATACACGATAACAAACTTCATCTGGATTATAAGTTTGTATTTGTCTAATGCAACGGGCTACCTAATTCAACAAGCCTACTCACTCGACTTTATATCACAAACGGCAGATGCCATTGGAAAGAATATGCAAACATTAGCTGGGATTACCGCAAGTGGATTTAGTAGTTCGGGCTTTTATGTTGGTTTTTTGCTTATATTTATTTTAATAATCGGGATTTACGTGGCTTATACAGGTTTAATGAAACGAGAAACGACGAAAGCCATTCGAGCGATACTAAACTTTTTAGTCGTGTTTATTTTGTCTGCGTCTTTTATCGCTTATGCGCCAACCTATATTACTAAAATTAATGACTTTTCTGCTGATATTAGTCAAGCAAGTTTGGACTTAGGAACAAAAATCTTGATGCCTAGCTCTTCTAGTCAGGGAAAAGATAGTGTTGATTTGATACGAAATAACCTCTTTTCCATTCAAGTGGAACAGCCTTGGATGCTGTTGCAGTTTGATGATTCGGATAAAGAAACGATTGGCGAAGAACGTGTTGAAAGCTTGGTTTCTATCAATCCTGATACGAATAACGGACAAGATCGGGAAGATGCTGTAAAAGCAGAAATTGAAGATCATGACAATAAAAACTTAACCATTACGAAGACCACCACACGTTTAGGAATGGTCTTCTTTTTATTTCTATTCAATATCGGGATTTCCATTTTCGTATTTCTTCTATCGGGAACTATGATTTTCTCGCAAATTCTGTTTATTATCTATGCGATGTTTTTGCCTATTAGTTTTTTATTGTCCATGATACCGACTTTTGAAAACATGGGAAAACAAGCGATTATGAAATTGTTTAATGTGATTATGCTTCGGGCTGGAATTACATTGATTATTACAATTGCCTTTAGCATTTCATCCATGCTTTACAGCTTAACGACAAGTTACCCGTTTTTCTTGATTGCCTTTTTACAGATTGTGACGTTTGCAGGTATTTACATGAAACTCGGTGACATTATGAGCATGTTTAAACTGCAAAGTAATGATTCGCAACAAGTCGGACGTCAAGTCATGCGTCGTCCTTACCGAATGTTCAATCGGGGTAATCGCCGATTACAGCGAACAATCGGACGCACGCTTGCAGGTGCAACAGCTGGAGCAACAGTCGGGGCAATGGTTGGAAAATCAAAGCAAACAAAAAAGGGTTCGTCCTCCCCCCTACGTCCATTGCAACGGTTAACATCGACTACAAAAGATAACAAAAAACGTCCAACTGATAGTACGAAACCAACATCTTTAAGTCAGAAAATGGGTCAAGTTACAGGGAAAATGGTTGGTGCGAAAAATCAGTTCCGTGCGAATATAGATCATCGCAAAGAACAACTGCATGATTTACCTACTACTGCCCAATATGCGGTGATGCAAGGAAAAGAGCAGCTTACAAAACCTGCCCGTGATTTTAAAGAAGGTATGAAACAAGCAAAGGAAAAGAGACAAAAAGTAGATGTAGAACGTCAAGCAAAACATCGTCAAACCATTGCAGGTAGACGACAAGCATTGGACAAAAAGCGCACCCCTTCTCGGAAGACTGCCAGTCATGAACGACCAGTCACGCAAAATGTCAATGAATCTGCACATCGGGATAGATTAAAGAACCCAACTGTTCAACAAAAAGAAAAAACAAGACCTGTTACAAAAAACGAGCATATGAAGCAATTCAAATTACAACGACAGTTATCGGATCCAGACAGAAAAAAACATTTTACTGATAATCCTAAACTACCTGTTAAAAAAGAAAACCGATCTCCCAATGAAGAACGATCTCGACCCCAAAATAGTCGGACAATCATCAATCGTCCTTCTAAACCGTTGAAACGTACAAATCAGAAACAAATGAGTAAGCGTCCAATCCATGCTGTTAGGAGGAAACGCTAATGAAAGTCATGAAATTAAAGGTTATGTTAATTGCTGGGGGATTAGGCTTTTTTGCCTTTTTAGGGTTGTTGGCATTTGTAGCCATTTTTATATCAAATGAAGAACATTCATCAGATAGCGTGGATTTTATTTATGATATAGGCGATGTATCGGTCTCCGAAGATGTGTTAAAACATCAGCCAATGGTAGAAAAATATGCACAAGAGTATGGAATTAGTGAGTATGTCTCAACACTACTCGCCATTATTCAAGTAGAGAGTGGTGGAAAAGTTCCAGACGTGATGCAATCAAGTGAATCATTGGGACTTCCTCCCAATTCTTTAGATACCGAAGCTTCAATTAAACAAGGAACTAAATACTTTTCAGATCTATTACGTTCCGTAGAAAAAAATGGGGGCGATATTAATGTAGTCATTCAAGCTTATAACTATGGCGGTGCATTTATTGATTATGTCGCAAGGAGAGGTTCCCAGTACAACTTTGAACTTGCAGAGAACTTTGCGAAGGAACGTTCAGGTGGCAGCAAAGTTACTTACTCGAACCCAATAGCCGTAAAGAAAAACGGCGGTTGGCGTTACCGTTATGGCAATATGTTTTATGTCGATTTAGTGAGTCAATATTTTATGTCACCGCAATTTGATGATGAATTAGTTCAGAGTGTTATGGATGAAGCTTTAAAGTATGAGGGATATCCCTATGTCTTTGGAGGAGACAATCCGAGTACTTCTTTTGATTGCAGTGGACTAACGCAATGGAGTTACCAGAAAGCAGGGATTAATTTGCCCCGAACAGCACAGCAGCAATATGATGCAACCGAGTCGATTCCTTTATCAGAAGCAAATCCAGGCGATTTAGTGTTCTTTCACTCCACGTATAATGCAGGAACATATGTCACCCATGTTGGAATCTACATTGGAAATAACCAAATGTATAACGCAGGAGATCCGATTGGTTATGCTGATTTGACGTCTTCTTATTGGCAAAAGCACCTCATTGGAGCTGGACGTATTAAACAATAGAAAGGATTGAATCTAATGCAAAACTTTTTTAAGAAAAAAGAAAAACAACGGCTAAAAACAAAACCAAAAAAATCGAAGGTACGGACTGTCGGTACACGAAAAAAATCAGTAACTCTTTTATGGATACTACTTCTTGGTAGTCTAGCCTTTGGAATCTATAAAAACTTTACAGCGATTGATCAGCATACCGTTCATGAAAGAGAAATCATTGAAACTAGAATCATAGATACGAATGCGATTGAGAGTTTCACGAAAAATTTTGTGAAAGACTATTACACATGGCAAAACGAAAAAGATTCCATTGAACAATGGACTGAAAAAATCAATGACTACTTGACAGAGGATTTACAAGCATTAAATACCGATACCATAAGAGATGATATTCCTACTAGTTCCAGTGTGAGTAATATTAATATCTGGTCTGTGACACCAGAAAATGATAATACCTATGCGGTTGTTTATTCGGTAGATCAAAAAATTACGGAAGATAAAAGTAGCGAAAGAGTCCAATCCACTTACCGAATCTTGTTACATCAAGATAATACAGGAAACTTAGTGATTACACAAAACCCTACTTTATGGAGCATACCGAATAAATCGGATTATGAGTCACAACAACCTGAAAGTAACGGAACAGTTGATTCCGACACGGTGCAAGAAGTGATTGAGTTTTTGGAAACATTTTTTTCTTTTTATCCGACTGCCACAGATAAAGAGCTTGCCTACTATGTAAAAGATCATGCCTTGCCATTAATTAATCAGGCACATGTCTTTTCTGAATTAATCAATCCTGTATTTCAAGAAAAAGAGAATCAAATAAAAGTATGGGTCACAGTAAAATATTTAGATGAAACAACCAGAGCGACACAATTTTCACAGTATGAATTGATTTTAGAGAAAGACAGGAACTGGATGATTATAGAATGAAAATAATCTAGTACATCTACATGTATAAAAATACACCACTTATTTACTGAAAAAAATAAGTGGTGTATTTTATCATGCTCAATATAAAAAATGATTTTATAATTGCCACCCTAAAGTAATTCATTGTTTTTCATTTGCCAATTTACTTCATACGACTGACAAAATCTTTTTTATCTCCTTTGTAGGCTGACTTTCCGTTTTAATACGCGATATAATAAATGAAACTTTTATACGTATGTGTAAGGAATTGGGCTAATAAAGGAGGGATTATATGATTAAAGATAACGAAAAAGAACGTTTATTAAAGCATGTATTGAATCAAAAATTGTATTTCTCAGAAATAGAAGAAAGACTAGTCAGAGTCACCTTTAGCTTGATGGCGGACAATGTGTACACAATAGACCGCGCTATTCCTGATTTGATTAAAATTATTAATCTCCTTGAGCTCGAACATGAAGCTATCATGCTCGAAATTAATCGTATATTGGAATTATCTAATTAAGTATAACTCGAATCCATAATTTATAAACGTATCAAAAGGAATAAATAGAGCGACAAATTATTCTCTCACAATTATAAAGATTTATCTTAGATCAAAGACTTTTTATCCTTTTACCTTACGTGTTCAGATTCTATTTCTGCACTTAAGTCGGGATATTTTGTCTTGAACACTTTTATGATATTTGCGATTTTACTAAATGTATATTTTTCTACTTCACGATAATGAATCCATATTTCTCTCTCTTCAATTTTCCTATAGAGCGAGGAAATAACATCTTCCAGTGAATTACGTAGAAGCTTCCTTGTGGTACGTCGTCATGGAGTGACTTACTTTGTATCTTCATCTTCTTTAACAATAGAAAAAATTTCATTCATATCTTCAATATCGAGTGCTTGAATAATTTTGTCTAGGTGTTCAAACTGGATTCGCTGCCTTTTTCCATTTGCGAGTTCACTTAATGCGGCTAAGCGAATGCCTGTTTTAACATGAAGTTGAGTAAGAGAAATATCACGATCAGATAATAGTTGATTAATTTGTAACTTAACTTTCTTCATTGAAATAGCTCCTCATAAATTGACTTTACGTTTAAGCGTACATTACAATGAGAAGAGTTCATTACGCATATGCGTATGGAATGCTATTAAGTATCAAATAGTGAAAGCTTAAAGAAAGGAGTCGTTAATCAAGATCCCAACTATAATTGCCGAAAAACTAGGAAATTATTTATCTCAAATAAATGATCTATGTTAGACAGTCACTTGTTTATGACAGAACAAAGAAACAGGAGTAGAGAATTGATGTCAAAAAAAGAATTATGCGTAAAAATTAAATTCTTAAAAACCAGAATGATTAAGACCAGTAATGAAAAGGGCATGAATCATCACTTAACTATACAGATTAGCCAAAAATTAGACAGGTTAATTAATGAATATATGAAATTAACACAAAAAAAGTAGCATTACATAACTTTTTATGTAGTGCTATTTTTTGTGGTTTACATGTTAATTGGTATGTTCTTTTTAGCATGCATTTTCTAATCCATAGGAAGAAAACAACTCTATACCTTAGATAACCGACACAAGAGAGAAAAAATACAAGGTTTACAAGTTGCTGGATAGAAGGTCAGTTCGCAAATACTGGATGTAGCTATGAAAAAAATTGACATTTAGTCGGTGTCAAAAAATGATATTAATGATAACGTTGTTTATTCGATTCAGCCCAAAATTATAAGAATTGCCAAGTTATTTCCGAACAAATTGTGACATTCGTTAATTCTGCATAGTTTCTTGATAATCATTGGTTATCATATTTGAGACAATTAATCTAGAGGCAGGTGAATATTTAATTGGAACAAGTTAACCTATTTTTGGCATTTGGTGCAGGGTTTTTATCATTTTTATCTCCTTGTGCACTACCCTTATATCCAGCTTTTCTTTCCTATCTTACTGGAATGACTGTAAATGAACTAAAAGAAGAACGTGGCATATTAAGAAAAAAAGCGTTTATACATACAATTCTATTTTTATTAGGATTTTCGATTATATTTTTAGCACTAGGTTTAACTACATCTTTTATTGGATCATTTTTTATAGTTTATCAAGGACTATTAAGACAACTAGGTGCTGTATTATTAGTGTTTTTTGGTTTGATTTTAACTGGCGTACTTCGTTTCAAATTTTTACTTTCTGATAAAAAAATTCAGTTTCAGAAAAGGCCGACAGGCTATTTAGGTTCCATATTAATTGGATTAGGATTTGCTGCAGGATGGACGCCTTGCACTGGTCCTATACTCGCAGGAGTAATGGCTCTAGGGGTTGCTAATCCAGGTATGGGGCTATTTTACATGTCATTTTATGTATTTGGATTTTCCATACCATTTTTAATAATGACGTTTTTTATTGATAAAATGACTTTCTTAAAAAAACATGGAAATCGTTTTATGATATTTGGCGGTATTTTAATGATTTTAATGGGAGTTCTATTGTATTTTGATTGGATGAGAGTCATTATTGCTCTATTGATCCCGTTATTTGGTGGATTTACAGGATTTTGATTAAAAATAAAATGAATTTCACCTGGATAATAAACATTTTAGGATGTGATTTATTTGCGTATAGAGAAGGCAAGAGAAAAGAAAAAAGACAGAAAACGGAATCGATTAATTTTCAGGACAATTATTCTAGCAGTATTAGTAGCGGCAGTTGTGTTTGCATTAATAACGAATGCTAAAAAAGATAGCACAATATATAGTGTTGGTGATAAAGCACCTGATTTTCAACTACAGCAAATTAATAAAAATAACGATTTAGAAACAATTCGATTAAGTGACTTTAAAGGAAAAGGGATAATGCTGAACTTTTGGGCGACCTATTGTAAACCGTGTGAAATAGAGATGCCTTATATGGAGGAGTTATATCCGCAATATAAGGATAAGGGTATAGAGATTATAGCAGTTAGTTTAGATGCGACTGAACCCGTTATTCATCAATTCATTGACAAATATGATCTTACTTTTCCAATTCCACATGATAGCAGAAGCCAAGTGTTGGACCTTTATAAAATTGGTCCCATCCCATCAACTTTTTTTATTAACCCCGAAGGAGAAATTGTAGAAAAAGTAGAAGGAGCATTGACATTGGAGCGTTTGGAAGGATATTTTAAACAAATTCTACCTGATGAATGATTAATTAAATGGAGAGATATTAATGAAGAAACTCAAATGTGAATGTGGTCATGTAAATCCTGAAGGAACCGTTCTTTGTGAAGCATGTGGTAAACCGATTGAGGAGAACCAACATATTGACGGGAACGACAAAACAAAATTAATTAATATGCGCTATGATGGTAGTGCTAGAAGATCTTTAACGTATAACAGATCAATCATAGATAAAATATGGAGCTTTTTTTCATCTGTTAAGGTTGGAGTTTGGCTTATCGTTATTGCATTATTCGCCTCAGCACTAGGAACAATCTTCCCCCAACAAATGTATATACCTGCTGAAGCAGTATCACGTGATCCAGCAATTTATTATGAAGCCCACTTTGGAATTCTTGGAAAGATATACTACCAACTTGGCTTTTATGATTTATACAGTTCTTGGTGGTATATGATATTAATTGCTTTAATTGGCATATCATTAGTTATTTGTAGTATTGATAGAGTTGTTCCATTACATCGGGCTTTAAAAATGCAAAAACCAAAACGACATGAAACATTTATTAACAGACAACGACTATATAGCGAATCAACAAATGTTTCAAATGAAGAGAAACAACAAGTGGTTAAAAAACTGGAAAAATTACGGTATAAGGTAAGAAGTGATGATGGACATATATTAGCCGAAAAGGGCAGGTTTTCACGTTGGGGTCCATATGTTAACCATATTGGTTTAATTATTATTTTAATTGCTTCATTATTTCGAATGACTCCATGGCTATATTTGGATGATTATGTATGGGTAAGAGAAGGACAACAAGTAGTTATTCCTGGAACTGATAATAAGTATTATATTAAAAATAAAGAGTTTATATTAGAGAAGTATGATGAAGATGATGAGCAATTTAAAGATGCATTAGAACTAATAGAAAGTAGGGGCGGGGAAGTACACAAAAACTATCAAACGAATGTAATCATTTATAAAAATGTTGATGCAGACCTCCCTGGTGCGGAGCCAAAACTTGAAAAAGTATTGGAAGACAAAGTATGGATGAATAATCCACTTAAATTCGATGGCTACACTTTATATCAGTCAGGATACCAACAAAATGAATTTTCAAGCATGTCCTTTAAAATACATAAAACAAATGACTCCGATCAAGAAGCATTAGAAACGTTCACAATCGATTTAACAGCACCGGAAACTGAATATGAGTTTGAAAGTGGTTTCCGAGTTGTTATGGATAAATACTATCCAGAGTATTATCTTGATGATGGTGAGCCAAGATCTGAGAGTAAATATCCGAAAAATCCTGCATTCGTAATTTTTGTGTATCCACCACAGACTGATAGTCCAGAAATCAACTTTATTGGAATTGGTAAAAACATCGATGCAACCGGTGAAAACAAGTATAAATTAGGCATTGTCGATTTTGAAACACATTTTGCTAGTGGGATGACATTACGTCAGGACTATACATTACCTTTCTTCGGATTAGGAGCCTTAATATTTATGATTGGTGTGGTTCAAGGAATGTACTGGCAACATCGAAGAATTTGGATACACCCTAAAGATAAAAGTATTTTGTTAGCAGCACATACAAATAAAAATTGGTTTGGTATTAAAAAGGATATTGAAAAGGCAATTTCAGATACGGCTATACAAATGGTCATTGATCAGCAAGAAGTAGAAGGAAATGAAAAAAATAAGGAGGGTCATAATGGGTAACTTAGCAACATTTAGTAGTACAATGTTATATACAGCAATTGCATTTTATTCAATTGCAACCATCATGTTTGGTGTAACAATCAAAGATAAAAAGAAACAAAACAAAAAAGGAATGACGGGAACTATTGCAATCTCTATAACAATTATTGGACTAATTGCACAATTGGTCTATTTTATTACACGATGGATAGCAGGTGGACATGCTCCCGTCGGAAATATGTTTGAGTTTATGACATTTTTAGGTTTGAGTATCGTTCTAGCTTTTATTATTATTTACTTTATCTATCGATTAAATATTCTTGGATTATTTGCATTGCCAATTGCGTTAATTATTATTGCTTATGCAAGTATGTTCCCAACAGATCTATCACCTTTAGTACCATCATTACAAAGTCCTTGGCTCTATATCCATGTAACGACTGTTTCCTTATCCCAAGGAATCTTAGGAATCAGTTTTGTTGCTGGTCTTATATACCTGATTAAACAAGTTGATCAGAAGAAACGAAGTAAAAAGAATATATGGTTAGAGCTCATCTTGTTTTCATTAATTGCTTGTGTAGGATTTATTCTTTCGACAATTACATTTAATATATTAGACTATAGTGCAACTTTTGAGTATCCATCAGGTGATAGAACATTAACAGTGGAATATAATTTGCCAGCCATTGCAGGACCTCAAGATGGTGAATTAATTACTGAAGGTGCAAATGGTGCATTGTTTGAGGCACCAGGTTGGTTACAAGGAAGGAATGCTGCCAAAAAATTCAATACTCTTATTTGGTCATTTGCAACTGGGCTTGTACTCTACGGATTAATTCGATTGGTTTTTAGAAGAAGAATAGGGGCAGCTATACAACCGTTACTGAAAAATATTAAGCCTGATCTTGTTGACGAAATAACCTATCGAGCGGTAGCAATTGGATTTCCTCTGTTTACTTTAGGAGGATTAATATTTGCTTCCATCTGGGCGCAAATTGCTTGGGATCGCTTTTGGGGATGGGATCCCAAGGAGGTTTGGGCATTAATCACATGGTTTTTCTATGCAGCATTTTTACATTTAAGGTTATCAAGAGGTTGGCATGGTGAAAAATCATCGTGGTTGGCGGTTATAGGATTTGCCATAATTATGTTTAACCTAATTGTTGTGAATTTAGTTATAGCTGGGTTACATTCCTATGCATAATCTTCTATATCAATATTAAAATAACGTTTTATTATGGGAGGACCGATTACGATTTTTTGCATTGGTAATCGGTTTTCTTGTATCGTCAGTTATTTAACAATATGATATTTAACCCATCATAGGATGAACTAACACAAAATTAATATGCTTTTGACAAGGGCAATATTAATCAAGTTTTTTGTGGGAAAAAATCCATTTTATAATTCCATAAATGCAAACTTTCTTGATAAATAGAAGTTATAATGGATGTATATTGAAAATATGAGAAGGTGTTATAGATGCATATGATGCATGGATATGGATCATTCTTGTCAATGATTATGATGATTATCTTTTGGGTAGGATTAATTAGCTTTGGTATATTTCTAATAAAGAATTTTATTAATGGTGGTAATAAGAAAACTTCATTACAAATTATTCAAGAACGTTTAGCTAAAGGTGAAATAGATGAAACAGAGTATGAGCGGATAAAATCAATAATAAAGCAGGATAGACAGTAGTAATCAATTGAACAAGCATAATAGAAGCTATAAAGAAAAGATATGATAGAATTTCCCCTTTATTAATGTAATGGATCATTTGATACGAGCCACTAAAAGACTTACTTGAAATTTTACAAGGGAATGTATTGAAGGTCGGTGTGTACAGGGGATAATCTTCTCTATTACCCTGCATATGTGCAAGTAACAGGGATTGATTTCAGCCCAAAAATGTTGGGAAAAGCGTATGAAAAAATTGGTAAATCACAGTCGATGATTATATTAAGAGAAATGGATGCACAACGGATAGAGTTTTCCAAATAACATATTTGATTTTGTTATTTCTACATGTGTCTTTTGGTCCGTTCCTAGCCTTGTTCAAGGCTTGAAAGAAATCCGCAGAGTAGTAAAACCTGAAGGGAAAATACTTATGTTAGAACATATGCGTAGTGAAAATTATTTTACTTGAATAATACTTGATTTGCTCAACTCGCTTACAGTCCGAATTATAGGTGCAAATGTAAACAGCAATACAATCAAGAGCATTGAAAAAGCAGAGTCGAAAATTGAAAAACAAAGCTTTCTTATAATATCAATTATGAGGAAACTATTAATATCGCGAAACAAGTAAATCCCTTGTAAATTTTAACAGGCATCAGCATAATTTTTAATCAAAATTAAGACAAGATACTTTATACATTTGGAGGATAAACTTAATATGAAAAGCAAAAACAAAGTAATGATTATTCTAACAATAATTGTCAGTGTATTTGTAGCAGGTTGTAGTAATCAAGACGATAAAGCTTTTGAAGTCCCGTTTGATGGCACTATGGATCACGTACATGGACTAGGTTATGCCGGAAACGATGAAGGACTATATTTTGCTTCACATACTGGATTGAAAATTTACCGGAATGGTAAATGGTTCAAAACGTCAGAAAACTTTAATGATTATATGGGATTTGCTGCAGTTAATAAAGGTTTTTATTCATCAGGTCATCCCGGGGAAGATTCTAACCTACCAAACCCTATTGGATTACAACGAAGTTTTGACGGGGGAAAAACATTAGAAAAGATTGGTTTTGAAGGGGAAAGTGATTTTCACGTAATGGCAGTTGGTTTTAGTAGTCATGATATTATTTTACTTAATGAACAGAAAAACTCCAAACTTGTAGAAGGAATTTATCTTAGTGAGGATAATGGGGAATCGTGGATAGAAGTAACTGCTTCAGGATTGGACGGTGACATCCTTTCCTTGAGTATCCACCCTTCTAACTCGAAATATATTGCTGCTGCTACCAATAGTGGTGTGTATTTATCCAGTGATAAAGGAGGAAATTTCACACTAATCTCAGAACGAGAAGCAGTTGGTACCGCTGTGTTTTTTAATGAAGAAAATTTATATTTTGTTAGTTACGATAAAAATCCTAAATTTGAAAAATTTAATATAGATAACGATGAAATAGAAAATATGTACTTACCAGAATTATACGATGATGGACCAGTATTCATTGCTCAGAATCCAAAGGACACTAAACAGCTTGCAATCTATACAATTAAGGGACAGGCTTATGTATCAAGTGATTACTCGGAAACATGGGAACAAATATTAATTGATAATAGAGTTAAGTAAAAAATATTTATAAATAGTGAGTTGAATTTTTATGTTGTATGATCTTTTTAACCAAATTAGTAGTACATTAATCGGTCCAATTATGGATATCGCAAATGGCTTGGAACATTTACCATTTTTATTTGCCTTTTTTCTCGGAGTAGTGGGGGCTGTTGCACCATGCCAGCTGACAAGTAATGTCAGTGCGATAACGATTTATGGCAATATATCATTGGTAGACAAGGTTCCTTGGTTGCATGTATTGTTTTTTGTATTGGGGAAGATCGTTGTATTCTCAGTTCTAGGTATTGTAATTTGGCTTTTAGGAAAAGAGGCATATAGTACGCTATCACAAATCATGCCCATTTTACGAAAGATGATAGGTCCATTACTCATCATCATTGGATTATTTATGATTGGACTATTTAAATGGAAGAAAACATGGCGTATTTTCAATTTACCAACAAAGGTATTTAAAGATAGTTATATGGGTAGCTTTTTGATGGGTGTAAGCTTTACGTTAGCCTTTTGTCCAACGATGTTCGTGTTATTCCTATTAACATTGATGCCGATTGTGTTGATTACTCCATATGGAGTAGTCCTTCCAGCAGTGTTTGGAGTTGGTACGTCTCTTCCACTATTGATTGTTATATTTTTAATTTGGTATTTTGGTGCTAGTGGTGCAATATTAAAAAGAAGTAAAAAAATAGGAGCTATCACCCAAAAGATCGCTGGTGTGTTACTTATGATTATTGGTATATTGGATACACTTACTTATTGGTTATAGAGGTGTACTATGTTTAATAAATTATCATTTAAAATTGGATTACTGTTCTTTGTGTTTATTCTAATCATCGAAACCTTTTTATTTTTTATTTTATACGCAAACCTAGCAAATAATCGGATCGAAGAAGTTATGAATAGCTTATTGGCACGTGGGAATACACATCGTGATGTTTTGGAGGATCATTTTGATCAACCAACATTAGAGCATGTTGGAATTATGGAATCAGCATCTGAATTTATCGTCATCATTACAGATGAATATGGAGATATTATTATTTCATCTGACCCAGTAGAAGAGGACATGATGGATGTAGTAAACCATATTAATAACGATGAAATACCTACAGAAGGTAAAATCGTTGATGATCAGTGGAATGAAGGAAAGTATATTGCGACAGATAGTCCAATTACAATAAATGGCGAACATAAGGGACATGTGTTTATGTTTGCAAAGACAAGTTATGTAATAAGAGCGGTTGATCAGCTTAGCAACCAGTTTTTAATTGCTAGCCTCGTTACTGTTGTATTAACAATTGTTACAATATTTATTTTATCTAGGTTTATCGCTCATCCTTTAATAAAAATGAAAGAAGCGACAGAACAATTAAGTAAAGGAAATCACAATGTTGAGCTCCATACAGAACGGAAAGATGAATTAGGTGAATTAGCCAATTCTATTACAAAGTTATCGCAAGACCTAAAAAGATTGAAAACGGCCAGAAATGAATTTTTAGCAAGTGTATCACATGAACTTAGGACACCACTAACATATATTAAAGGATATGCCGATATCATTAATCGCCCAGATACGTCTGAAGAAGAAGTAAAAGAATATGTTGATATAATTCGAGAGGAGACAGAGCAATTAACGGTATTAATTAAGAACCTATTTCAACTAGCTAAAATAGATCAAAATAATTTTCTAATTAAACGAGAACGTGTGGAACTATGTGAATTTCTCCAAAATATAATTGAACGTATCCGGCCAGTATTGGCTGAGAAAAAAATATTGCTTCATGTGGATTGCCCTAATGAATTGATAGTTTTTATTGATCCGGAAAGATTTCAACAGGTATTAGTAAATATTTTGGATAATGCGAAAAAACATTCTGATGGAGGCTCAAAAATTTCTATAGAGGTGAAACAGACTAACCAGCATATCACTATTACAACTATTGATGAAGGAGAAGGTATTCATGAACAAGATCTACCATATATCTTTGACCGATTATACCGTGTAGAAAAATCACGCTCAAGACAAAGTGGTGGTGCTGGGCTAGGGCTTTCCATTACGAAGGAAATTATTGAATCCCATGATGGTAGTATTGAGGTACAAAGCGAACCAGGAAAAGGAACGAGTGTGATTATTAAGTTGGTAAGGGGGGACCTAAATGAATAAAGTTCTTATCGTTGATGATGAGAAACGAATGTTGGATCTGATTGCATTATATTTACGTCCACATAATTATGTTTGTCAAAAAGCACAAGGGGCCAATGAAGCATTGTCATATATAGAGGATGAAACATTTGATATTGTTTTACTGGATATAATGATGCCTGAGGTGGATGGGTGGGAATTGTGTCAAGAAATTAGACGTGTTTCCGATGTCCCCATTATCATGTTAACTGCACGTGACCAACGAGATGATATTATAAAAGGGTTGCAACTAGGCGCCGATGACTATATTACAAAGCCATTTAATGAAGATGAATTATTAGCTAGAATGACAGCTATATTACGTAGAAGGGTTCCAAAGGTTCATGTTGAAGTAAATGGTTTACTGTGGAACAAGGAGAAATTCAATTTAACTTATAAAACTGTCCCAATAAAATTAACGCCTAAAGAATTTATTATGATTGGTCATTTTATGAAAAACCCAAATCAAGTATTTGCAAGGGAACAATTAATTGATTTGATTTGGGGATTTGATTCAGAAACGGAGGGTAGGACGGTTGATTCTCATGTACGGAATATGAGGGATAAAATTCGTCAATCAGGCTTTCCAATTGATGATCACTTTAAAACGGTATGGGGTGTTGGTTATAAGTGGGTGTGAAAAGATAGGTTTTACAAGTTGTAACTTTTTCTACACACTTTCTGCACAATATATATTTAACATAATAAGAAAGTCGTGAATATACAGAGGGTGTTTTGAATGAAACGAATTATTTTAATCTCAATGAGCTTAACCTTTATTTTGATTTTGGGGGCATGCAGTACGGATCCTAGTAACATGAATCCATTCCAAATGATGACTTCTTCTGATGATCGTTCTGGAAGTTCAATGATGATGGGACATGAGCATGGTAATATCTCATTACAAGATTCAACGGGAGAAAATGAGTTAATAATCCCCCCTATTTTAAAAAGTGATAAATTAGAGGGAAATGACATTTATTATACGATTGAAGCCCAAAAAGGACAGACTGAAATATTTGAAGGCTTTCAAACAGAAACATTAGGATATAACTCAACATTTTTAGGTCCAGTGATGAAGCTAAAAAAGGGACAAACGGCACATATAAAGTTAAAAAACAGTTTGGATGAGGAAACGACCTTTCATTGGCATGGTCTCATTATTGCTGGAGATGCAGATGGTGGACCACACGATGTTATTCAACCTGGAGAAGAAAAGGAAATCACTTTTGATGTACAGCAAGAAAGAGCGACATTATGGTTCCATCCCCATCCCAAAGGAAAAACTGCAAAGCAAGTTTTCGAAGGGCTTGCTGGTTTAATGTATATTGAAGATGACATGGACGATCCATATGTACATGGAGAAAATGACTTTCCTTTAATTATACAAGACAGAACCTTTAACGATCAGAAGCAATTAGATTATGAAACTGTAAAAAATGCGGATGGGACAATGGGGGAAACATTACTTATAAATGGTACATTACACCCTCGTTTAACAGTTAATAAAGAAAAAGTTCGTTTAAGATTATTGAATGGTTCCAACATGAGAAATTATACATTTAAACTCAGTAACAACCAATCGTTTCAGCAAATTGCATCAGATGGTGGGTTATTAAATGAGCCAGTGGAATTAACTGACATACAATTAACACCCTCGGAAAGAGCAGAAATTGTTATTGACTTTTCTAAAATTAAAGAAAATGAAGATGTGGAGTTAGTCATGGATGATGGTACCGTTCTATTACCGTTTAAAGTAAAAAATGAAGAAAACAAGGTTCAAGAGGAAATACAAAAACCGCAAAATCCTATTACAATTACTAAAGAAGAAATGCAAAAAGAAGTGAGTAAAGAAATTGTGTTATTTGGAATGATGCAGCACGTTACGATTAATGGTAAAAAATTCGATATGAATCGGATTGACTTCACACAAAAAGTAGGAGAAACGGAAGTATGGGAAATTTATAACAAACCTGACATGATGGGTGGTATGATTCATCCGTTTCACATCCATGGTACACAATTCAAAGTGATTTCTATTAATGGGGAAGATCCTCCTGAAAATTTACAAGGATATAAAGATACAATTGCGTTAGATCCAGGTGATAAGGCAAAAATTGCTGTAAAATTTGAGCAAGAAGGGGTATTTATGTATCACTGTCATATTTTAGAGCATGAGGATAATGGTATGATGGGACAGATTAAGGTAGAATAATATTCATTTTTCCTATTTTGAATGAAGAGGAACCGTCATTTGATTTGTCCCTCTTCAATTTGTTAAAAGAGATACTTCAGTTGTAGTTTTCACCTGCTATTAGTCTAGAACCTTATATAATAAAGTATACCTTATACAGGGGTGGTTACTGGTGAGAAGTAGGATTTCGATGGCATTCATTTTAATCTTATTAATTCTTCTAGTTATTCCATTAACTTCCCACACATTCTCAGCCACATTTTAAGAAATGAGGGATTATTTGAACAAAGTATAGAAGAAACTATGATAATTAAACTTTGATAAATATACTGTGTATGGGTATATTTGTAAAATAAATTTGATCACCAAGTCTTAGGTAGGAGGAAGAAATTTGAAAATAAAAATAACACTAGGTTTACTTGCTTTAATTACAGCATTGGTTTTGGCAGCCTGCAGCGGCGATAAAGAACCCACTCCAAATGATGGTGCTAATACAGGGGAAGAATCCCATGAAGATATGGATATGAACAAAGAAGGGTCTGATTCCATGGAGGGAATGGATGGCCATATGAGTCATGATGAAGTGGTAAGTTTAAATGACTCAACAGGGGAAAATGAATTGAAGATACCTCCAGTGCTTGAAGACGAGAATGCAAAAGAAGAAGAAATTGCATACACTGTTCGGGCTCAAAAGGGAGAGACTGAAATATTCGATGGTACTAAAACAAAAACGCTTGGATACAATGGGGCATTTTTAGGACCGGTGCTTCATCTCAGTAAGGGTGATACGGTTAAAATTAAATTGATAAATGAACTGGATGAGGACACAACTTTTCATTGGCACGGACTAGAAGTACCTGGGGATGCAGATGGGGGACCACATGCATCGTTAAAACCGGGGGAAGAAAATATGGTTGAATTTAAAGTGACACAAGAGGCTTCAACATTATGGTTTCATCCCCATCCTGAAGGCTCAACTTCAGAACAGGTTTACAATGGACTTGCAGGATTAATATATATTGAGGATGATAATTCGAAAAGTCTTGGTTTACCAAATGAGTATGGGCAGAATGATATTCCTTTGATTTTTCAAGATAAAACATTTGATGATAAGTATCAATTGAATTACGATGCTGCAATGAATGAGGATGGAACAATCGGTGAAACGTTATTGATCAATGGGACATTGAATCCGATGTTGTCTGTCAAGAAAGAAAAGGTTCGACTTCGTCTATTAAATGGATCTAATGCGAGGAATTTTACTTTTAAATTGAATACAGGGGATTCCTTTGAGCAGATCGCGACAGATGGAGGTTTCTTGAATGAACCAGTAACATTGAAAGAAATTACACTGACACCATCTGAACGAGCTGAAATCATTATTGACTTTTCAAAGCTTGATACAGATGACGATTTGGCATTAATAAATGATGAGGATGGATCGATACTTTTACCTTTTCAGGTTTCTGAACAAGGTGGGGAAGACAGCAACATTCCTGAAAAGATGAATGATTTTACAATAACAGAAGAAGAGATGAACTTGCCAGTTACAAAGAATGTGGAATTCTTTGGGATGATGGACAAAGTAACGATAAATGGAAAGAAATTTGATAAAGATCGAATTGATTTCACACAAGAACAAGGTGTCACTGAAGTGTGGGAATTTTACAATAAACCGGATGATATGGGTGGAATGATCCATCCAGTCCACATTCATGGAACCCAGTTTAAAATACTCTCTAGAAATGGAGAAGAGCCATCGGAAAATGAGCAGGGATGGAAGGACAGTTTCTCACTGGAACCTGATGAGACGGTGAAAGTAGCCGTGCAGTTTAAGAATAAAGGCGTGTATATGCTCCATTGCCATATTCTTGAACATGAAGACAACGGCATGATGTCTCAGGTCAAGGTGGAGTAAGCTTCAATTTAAAACCGTAATGTATGGGAAAAAGTCCAATTTTCTCAAGATTAAATTGAGAAATTGGACTTTTTAATATTGTGGAAGATCACAGCCAAAAATTGATTGGATGCCAAGTCTAATAGTGCTTATTAATGTGGTTAATATTTACAATTAAGGATCTTGTAAAGGACATTAAATGTATCAAGGGAGCAATGTTGTAACAATCAATAAAAAACGCTATAAGGTAGGGGATCTCAATGTCATCTTGGGTTTCTTGGATTACTGTGGGACTCATAGTCGCTGTATTATTTTATGCAATTTTTAGTGTATATTTAAAAAAACCGATGGGATTATATATTGCTGCACTTTTCCATATAGCCTTGGGGATTTTATCGCTTCCTTCAATTGGATTATACGTATTTGGATTGGCCACTCTTGAAATAATCGCAGGAATTGCAATGATTGTAAAATATCGTGGTAAACGGACTAATTAATCGAGTTAATGAAATGTTTATTCCCTTAAAAATAGTAACCCTTTAACATTTTAAAGCCCAAACTGGAGTCTGGGCTTTATGATGTTATTGATGTGTTATTAATATTAACATTTATACTTCCAAAACTGAATATACTTTGGCTGCTTTTCTATCCATAGGAGCATAAAACTTTCCCGTAAGCAATAATGAAAGGTCTTCCTTAATGTACTTATTTATTTTTATCTAGTGGTGAGAGTTCACTTTCTGTTACCCATTTATGGTTTGTCACTTCCTCCTGGATAACCCATTTGTGATTATTTACTTTTTCGCCACCAGTTGTAGGGGTATAAGAAACTGCATAGGCATTTGTAGAAAAGGCACCCACAATCGTTGCTTCCGCCCCTTTCATCCCCTTCATATGATCCGTCTTTATGATTACTTTACTACCAACCTCATAAGTTGGATTTTCTGCAGATTTTAATCCTGCGGGAACTTCGCCTGAACCCGAATGATTCATATCCTCATGAGATTCAGATTCACTCTCTGGTTCAGTCTTATTAGGTTCTGTTTCCACATTTGTGCTATTATTGTCCATATTCTGTTCCCCATTACTTCCTAAACAAGCGGTTAACGCTAGTAAGGAAATTATTGCAATAAATACTACAATGGATCTTTTAAATTTCATTACTAAAATCCTTTTCTTTTGGATCATGTATTAAGATAATATAAAATTGCCCAATATATCTGTCATACTGAGCAACTTTGAGTTAATACAAAGGTTAAGCGATCTTTCCGCAGGCTTCTGCACATTTGAAGCATACTGCTGCACATTGCCTACAATGATCATGGGTGTGTTTTTCGCATTCGTTTCCACATGCCTCACAAATAGTTGCACAAACTGATGCTAATTCAGATATAAATGGTGTACCTCTTGTGATGGCTTGTTCCAGATAGCCACAAATATCTGCGCATTCTCTGTCTAATCGTATGCAATTAGCCATCATTTGTATGTCGGCTTCCTGCAAGCATGCATCATAGCAGTGGTTACATGCCGTCATACATTCATGCAAAATTTGCAGTAGTTCTTGATGTTGCTCATGTGCCATGGTTAAATCCTCCTTATTAAATTTCGTCTTATGATATATAAATTTCCCAACATTAATTTTTATAAACAAAAAATATGAAACTCGACAAAAAGTGCATAATGTTTGAAGGTTTGCAATAATTTAAACCATATGTATGATTTGTAACATTTTCTTGATAAATTCTTGATACTTTCAATTTAATATGGTAAATGAAGGGTTGGAAATGGAAAGAAGATGGTATCTATGCAATAATAGCTACTTTAGTTTTATGCATAGGTAATGTATTCTTCCCACATAGTGATGGTGTAGAAACTTGCTAGACCATTTGCAGTTATGCCGTCAAATAGGAAAGAAGTGCACGTATCAAGATTGTCACATACTGTTAATGAAAAGATTCCGATGGATAACTCAATTTAATTGTGTATAAATCCCCCTTAGTTTATATAAAATGTAGAACTATCTTAATCACGGTAGTTCTACATTTATTTTAAATAATAAGGTTTAACAAATACCATATAGGGGTATTGTGTGTTATAGTGAAATAAGAAAGGGTTTATTGTATAAAATACATATAGAAGGAGTGATATTAATGGAAAAACATCAGGATGAGAAGAAAAGGCACAACGAACACGAGCATCATAACCATCAAGACCACCAGCATGTACATAGTCACGTTGATCACGGAAGTCATGGTCATGACCATGGCATTCACGGAGGACACGGTCACCATGACCACGGTGACATGGTAGAAGATTTTAAAAAACGTTTTTTTATATCTTTAATCGTTACCATTCCAATTCTTGCATTATCACCAATGATTCAGGACTTTATGGGAGTGGACTGGAGATTTGTAAATGATCAATATATTCTATTTGTCCTTTCCACGTTTGTATTTTTCTATGGGGGCTGGCCCTTTATTGCTGGCGGTATTAGTGAATTAAAAGACAAGAATCCCGGAATGATGACACTTATCGGTCTTGCTATTACGATTGCATACGTTTATAGCTCCTTTGTCGTATTTGGTTGGAAAGGGCATAATTTATTTTGGGAACTAGCAACACTAGTTGATATTATGTTACTTGGTCATTGGATTGAGATGCGTTCTGTCATGGGGGCCTCTAATGCATTAGAGAAACTTGTACAGCTGATGCCGAATGAAGCACATAAACTTGATGAAAATGATGAAGTTCATGAAGTTCCAATTTCCGAACTCAAGCATGAAGATAGGGTACTCGTTAAACCCGGAGAGAAAATCCCAGTAGACGGTACAATCCTTGACGGTAAATCAACTGTGGATGAATCAATGTTAACTGGTGAATCAGTACCTGTTGAAAAGGGTAAAAAAGATGAAGTTATCGGTGGTTCAGTGAATAATGAAGGGTCTCTGACCATCCAAGTTGAAAAAACAGGGGAAGCATCCTATTTATCTCAAGTTATAACATTGGTAAAAGAAGCACAGGAATCGAAATCAAGAACACAAGATTTAACGAATCGAGCAGCTAAATGGCTGTTTTATCTTGCACTAGGGGCTGGATTTGCAACATTGTTTATTTGGTTGACGTTGGGTTACCCTTTATATGTTGCAATAGAACGTATGGTTACAGTAATGGTTATTACTTGTCCCCATGCCTTAGGTCTAGCAGCGCCACTTGTTGTCGCAGTTTCTACTGCGTTATCAGCGAATAAAGGGTTATTAATACGTAACCGTGCAAATTTTGAAAATGCACGTAATCTAAATGCGGTCGTCTTTGATAAAACTGGTACACTTACGGAAGGTAAATTTGGGATTACAGATATTATACCTAGTGAAGGATTTAGTGAAGAAGAGGTTCTGGTCTGGGGTGCAAGCTTGGAACAAAATTCAGAGCATCCAATTGCTGCTGGTATTGTAAAGTCAGCACTTGACCAAAGTATTGCCCTTAAGTCTATAACTGAATTTAATTCAATAACTGGTAAAGGGATCGAGGGAATAATCGAGGGTAAAAAAGTGAATGCTGTAAGTCCTGGTTTTGTTAATAGTAACAATATGGATTATGACAAACAAAAATTCAATGAAATGTCTGAAGTAGGTAAAACGGTAATATTTGTATTACTAGATGAGGAACTAATCGGTATGATTGCACTTGCAGATATCATTCGTGAGTCAGCAAAAGAAGCCATTTCCGAGTTGAAGGAAAAAGGAGTTCATTCCATCATGCTAACAGGAGACAATGAAAAAGTGGCTCATTGGGTAGCGAAACAGTTGGATATCGATGAAGTTTATGCAGAAGTGTTACCAGATGATAAAGCAAATAAAGTAAAAGAAATTCAATCAAAAGGATGGAAAGTAGCGATGACAGGTGATGGGGTAAATGATGCCCCTGCCCTTGCAACAGCTGATTTGGGGATTGCAATTGGTGCTGGAACGGATGTAGCAATGGAAACCGCAGACGTTGTGCTAGTTAAAAGTAATCCTAAAGATGTTGTCGATTTAATGGATTTATCGAAAAAGACGTACCAGAAAATGGTCCAAAATTTATGGTGGGCGACAGGATATAATATTTTTGCAATCCCATTGGCTGCGGGAATTTTAGCACCAATTGGTATTATCTTAAGTCCAGCAGTTGGGGCGGTTTTAATGAGTTTAAGTACGATAATTGTAGCGATCAATGCGAAATTATTGAAGGCGTAAAAGGGAATTTTAATTTACGGTGATTTAGCAAAAATTGTTTTTTTATAAAAGTATCTTGATTCCGTTAAAATGAAGGTGAGTGAACGACGTAATGACAATGTTCGACAAGGTATTATATTTTACAATTTTTGCTGGCATCTTATTGGGATTGACTGTTTATATTATTGATAATACAGCTGGAAACATTCCTGAATCTGAAGAATTTACTCCAGAAAGTTTTGATTGGCAACATAACGGAAAAGGAGGAGAATATATAGTTAAATTAATTCAAGGGGAAATTGAAGAAGAAATAAAAGGAGAAGTTTTGACAGATGAAAACTGTGAAAAGGATGAGGAAGGTCTTAGTCGTTGTAATCAAAAAGTATTGTTGGAAAATGGAGATGAAATTGAATTTATCATGCCACATAATATGATGAAACATCGTTGTCTATCTCCCGGTGAAACCATTGAAATAGACCCATATACAGAAGATGGATATGTTAAAACTATTATTTAAGCACTCCAAGTTAAATGATTAATCATCTTTGCCCTAGGTATACCTTGTTACCTAGGGTTATTTTAACTGGATATTACATTTAACTAATAGGAAAATAAATTTTACTAATTAGTTCTAGAAATGAGCGGATTCCTATTTCCTTGAATTTCAAAAATTGTTTTATTACGATGTTTTTCATATGCTGTTACTTTAAACTGATCATGCCAGCGAGTAAGTAAGGGTATATCAATACTTTTGCGGAACTTTCTCGTTATTTTTTTAGGGTATCGTAATAAAAAGTATAAAGTAGCGCGTGCAACGATGCCCTCCCCATATGATGGTTCAAATCGATTCATCTCTTGTTTACCACAATCGCTCCGATAGTTTAATGGGAATACTTCTACTTCGTATTCATAATAGGGGAAATTGGATCGTAAACTGTTACATGTAGGCTCACAAGCAAATAGGTGGTGTAAATCGCCTTTCATTGGTTCCCTTGCCCGAAACCAAGACTGAGGAACTACATGTTCTGTGTTAAATTTATGTTGATTTGAAATTCTTTGTACATGATCTATTAACCTGTCATTGGAAAATCTTTGAATATTAATTAGATTACGATAGCTTTCAAATCGCTTTTGAATTGTTTTAAAATCTTCCTCTATCAATGTTTGAGGGTTTTTATTCTTTCCTGAGTAAATACTCTTTAGTTGTCCATTTGGCTGGAGATCTACCCATGTGTATAAATACTAGTCTTTACTAATATAATATCGGTGCTTATATTGATGCATCTTTGTAATAAGTTCATGATATTCTTGAAATAAATCTCTTGTATTAGGGGAAATATTACAGTAATAATGGTTGATCCAAGATTGATCCTGTTTTTCATCATAGTATAATTCATAATTTGTTTTAATTTTACGTTGATTATCTATTAATTCAGCAATAAGGACATTTGGATCGCATTTTTCCATACACTCTAATTTTTCGAGTTCGCTTTGGATCATATCTTAATCAGCTACCTTTCAATTACATTTTTCATTCCTATCAATTGACAAGATTGTATTAATGCTTAAATCAAATTATACCAAAAAGCTTGGATAACAAAAGTTTACCCAAGCTTTATATCCTAAAGATTTACAATTCTAAATAGAAAGCCATATGTAGCATTTTTCCAAATTACTGTACAATTAAAGTAGATACCATGTCGCTATGACCTTGCCCACAAGGAATACTACAATATATTGTGTATTCTCCAGGCTCTGTTGGTGTAAAAGTTGCTTCTCCATCACCATCAATTTTTACATCAAGATCATCAATGGCAATTCCGTGCATTCCTTCCTCATTTACTAGGGTTATTTTAGCTTCTTCACCAGCTGTTACGGTGTACTCAGCTTGGTCGAAATCCCAGTTTGTTGCTACGATTTCAAAATCATTATTAGCAGTGGAATTTTCCCGAGAACTATTATCTTCTGTCTCCTCAGCTGAGTCGTCTATCTCGTTACTCGCGTCACTATCATTGTTACTTCCCCCACAAGCTGCAAGTACTAGAATTAAACCTAGAAATATTGTTGCTAAAATACTTTTTTTCAAACAAATTCCCTCCTATTTGATTTTCCTTAATTGGTAGTCAGAAAATCCCTACAAAAACAATTATATCGCCTAAATATCAACTAACTGTGCAGAAATAAAGACGAAAATGGGATATTGATAGAAATGATTGATTAATCGTTATTACTTTTTCCCAAAACACCGTTCTGAAAACTTTTGTAATTAATAATTGATAGAAACTGCACAAAAAATCGCTAGACTTGATTACAAATTCATATTCAAAAAATAATAATGTAAATAAAGAAGGAGTGGTTCTTTTGAGTAATAGTACCCCTGCGATAGATCGTATTTTTTTCCAATACGGTTCTTTTACTATCTACTGGTATAGTGTCATTATTATCACTGGAATTATTATTGGGATATTTTTAGCAAATAAGGAAGCAGACCGGCTTGGATTGAAAAAAGATATCATCACTGACTTAATGGTATTTGTAATTCCGATTGCTATTATTTTTGCACGAATTTACTATGTTACTTTCGAATGGAAACAATATGTGAATCAACCATTTTCAGAACTTTTTGCAGTTTGGAATGGTGGTATTGCCATTCACGGTGCTATAATCGGTTCTGTACTAACAGTGATTATTTATACACATATAAAAAAAATATCCTTTTGGCAAATAGTTGATATTTTGGCACCAAGCCTTATTCTTGGTCAGGCAATTGGCCGCTGGGGAAATTTTATGAATCAGGAGGCCCATGGCGGGCCGATATCAGAGACTATATATAACAATTTTCATCAATATTTACCAGATTTTATTATGAATCAAATGACGATTGATGGAGTAATGTACCATCCGACATTTTTATATGAATCGTTTTGGAATATTATAGTCCTTATTTTGTTATTAATATTAAGAAAATACAATCCATTAAGGGGGGAAGTGTTTTTAAGCTATGTCACGCTATATTCAATTGGAAGATTTGTAATTGAGGGTATGCGTATGGACAGTTTGTATTTAGGTCAATTTCGAGTTGCACAATTGGTTTCAGTTCTATTAATTGTTGGAGCAATTTCATTAATTTTCTATCGACGTAAAATGGGACAAGAAAATTATGAGGATAAAAGCGTTATTAAAAAAAGCACTTAACTATAGTTTAAGCGTGATTAGGGTAGTTAATTTAAATGGATTTTATACGGTGTGGTAAGTAATCTAATTTCAATTAAGAGGTGTTGTCATGGCATAGTTACCATCTCATCTATAGATTTGGGATTAATGGGTGAATAATTTGGCAGCTCATGAGGGTATTATTAATAAACTGGAATTGTATTAAACGATAGTAACAAATGCAACATTGAAAGAAATTATTGAGTTATTTTGGGACAATAAAACGTCCACACTAGATTTTTCACCTTTAGGGTTATATTTGTGTAACAAATTGATGCTGATTTGTATCGTTAAAACAGCGTCAATTTTTATAAATAAATATTTTTAGATTATCTAAATTATTTGTCACTTTTGATTTTATTTTGCACGTATTTTAAGTATTATTTTACACTATCTGACATATAAAAAATCTATCTTCACTTTAGAAGATAGATTTTAATACTTACTTGATTGCGATAACTAAACTGTCTCGTGCAACTTCGACAACTTCTGTTGTGATGGTTTCAAAATTATTGATTTCAAGTATTCTTTCAATCTGGGTGAAGAGTCTTTATATTAGCCTGAAGTTTCCTCCAGTAATCTTAATAATGCTTGTAATTGCTGCGTAATTGGAAAAATCCCCAAGTTTTATAGAAAGTCCTAACTCTTTCCATTTATACTCTAAATTATGGTTGGGTTCATCTTTATTAGTTTATCAAACTTAATGTTTTAAAGACTTTCCAATTATAAGAGGTGTTTTCCTATGATTACTTATTCTACAAACGTTTGGCAAATTTCTGAAAGGAACTTGGCATATTGCCTTAGTGTAAACTGAATTTATAGATATAATTGAAATGATATATGAAAGTTTGTGAAACAATGTACAACGGGCAGAATCCTGGAACAAGAAACTATACTTACTTGACCGTGTACTATGGTACGCGGTTTATAATTTTTATGGGGGTGAAATAAAGTGATTTATCGTATTAGTGAGTTTGCAGATAAATGTGGAGTTAACAAAGAAACGATTAGGTATTACGAACGAAAAGATTTATTAAAAGAACCTCCCCGAACGGAATCTGGGTATCGGATATATTCAGACGATGACGTTAAGCGTGTAGGATTTATTAAACGAATACAAGAGCTTGGTTTCTCTTTAAGTGAAATTTATAAATTACTTGGGGTTGTAGATAAAGATGAAGTTCGTTGCCAAGATATGTTTGAATTTGTTTCTAGAAAACAAGAGGAAGTTCAAAAGCAAATAGAGGATTTAAAACGAATTGAAACAATGTTAGATGACTTAAAACAACGATGTCCAGATGAAAAGCAATTACATTCTTGTCCAATAATAGAAACATTAACCTGAGATTGCGAAAGGAGTTTTTTTATGAATAAATTTAAAGCAATCATTCAAGGAATGACTTGTACAGGCTGTGAAAAACACGTGGCATCAGCACTTGAAAATATAGGTGCTAAAAATGTTGAAGCTAGTTTTCGTCGTGGTGAAGCAGTATTTGAATTGCCAGACGATATCGGGATTGATAGTGTAAAAAATGTGATTGATGAAGCAAATTACCGTCCCAGAGAAATTGAAGAAGTATCACCAGAAGAAAATATGGTTTTAGATAATGAAGAAGATTATGACTTTCTTATTATTGGTTCTGGCAGTGCTGCCTTCTCTGCTGCAATTAAAGCTATTGAATACGATGCAAAAGTTGGAATGGTTGAGCGTGGAACAGTAGGAGGTACTTGTGTAAATATTGGCTGTGTTCCATCAAAGACTCTTCTTAGGGCGGGGGAAATCAATCATTTAGCAAAGGCAAATCCGTTCACAGGTTTACAAACATCTGCTGGGGAAGTCGATTTAGCCTCTTTGGTGAATCAAAAGGATGAATTAGTTAGCGAACTTCGAAGTCAAAAATATATAGATTTAATTGATGAATATGGTATTGATTTAATAAAGGGTGAAGCTAGGTTTGTTGATGAAAATACAGTTAAGGTAAATGGGGAGAAACTTTCTGCAAAACGCTTTTTAATTGCAACAGGTGCTTCGCCATCTATACCAATGATTTCAGGACTTAATGAAGTGGACTATCTAACAAGTACAACGCTACTCGAATTAAAAAAGGTGCCTAAACGATTAACTGTTATTGGTTCAGGCTATATCGGATTGGAACTTGGGCAACTGTTTCATAATTTAGGTTCAGAAGTCACGCTTATACAAAGAAGTGATCGCCTATTAAAAGAGTATGACCCAGAAATTTCAGAAGCCGTAGAAAGAGTTTTAATCGAACAGGGTATAAACCTTATTAAAGAGGTAACTTATGAACGTATAGAGCAAGTTGGAGAGATAAAAAAGGTTAATATAACGGTAGATGGTCAGAAAAAAGTCGTGGAATCAGAGCAACTACTTATTGCAACAGGAAGAAAGCCAAATACGGATTCTTTAAATTTAAGTGTAGCAGGTGTTAAAATTGGAAAACGAAATGAAATCCTGATAAATGATTATGCTAGAACAAGTAATGAGAAGATTTATGCAGCAGGAGATGGAACATTAGGGGCCCAATTTGTTTATGTAGCAGCCTATGAAGGTGGAATTGTTGCTGATAATGCGATTGGTGGGTTAAATAAAAAATTAGATTTATCCGTTGTTCCTGCTGTCACGTTTATAAATCCATCGGTTGCAACAGTTGGGTTAACTGAAGAACAAGCAAATGAAAAAGGCTATGAAGTAAAAACATCGGTATTATCTTTAGATGCGTTTCCAAGGGCATTAGTAAATCATGAAACGATTGGTGTATTTAAGATCGTTGCTGATGCTAAAACATTAAAAGTTCTTGGGGTTCATATTGTATCTGAAAATGCAGGTGATGTGATTTATGCAGCTTCGCTAGTAGTAAAACATGGTTTAACTGTGAACGATTTAAAAGATAGCCTTGCACCATATTTAACAATGGCTGAAGGGCTAAGGCTAGCTGCACTTACATTTGATAAAGATGTTTCAAAATTATCTTGTTGTGCAGGGTAAAGTTCTGATTTTATGGGGCAGGTTAGTAGTTGTTTCCGTTTCATCACAAACGAGTCATTTTGTGAAATAAAGAGTAAAGGCTATCCAAACTTAAAGACAGCCTTCTTTTTACTTGTGTAAAGTAGTATTTGCGAAACAATGGCGAGCACTGGTAATTCAATCAATGGTCCAATAACCAGAGCTAAAGCAATGAGAGGCTGATCTGGGAATGCTGTCACAGCTATAGCTAAAGAGACCGGTGAATTTCTAGCAATAATCGTCATATTTAAGCTAACCGAATCATCATAGGAAAACTTTAAAAATTTTCCAACCAAGCGTCCTATTATATAGTTAATAATAAAAAACAATAAAACTGGAATAATTAAAATGTAAATGACTTCCAGGTTTTCAAGTAAGTAAGAACCTTGAGAAGAAAACATTGCCATAATAGCTAATGATAAAAAGAATATCTGAGCATTGGCGAAAAAAGGGATAATCTTATTATTTAAAACGGATTTTTTTCTTAATAAGAATTGTGTAAGGCGAGCAAGTGCAAAAGGAATAACCAATACAATTAATATACTTTCCACAAGCGTTGATATAGGTATCGTTTCAATCGTTCCAGCAAATAGTAACAAATATACTGGCAAAAGTACGACTTGTAGAATTAAATTAATCGGTAAAACTGAGGTTGAGAGAGATACATTTCCTTTTGCTATGCCAGTAAATGCTAGATACCAATCTGTACAAGGTGTCACCATAAGCATAATAAAACCGATCCATAAAGCTGGATAATCAGCTAAGAAAATGGAACCTAAACCCCAAGCCATTACTGGTGTCCATATAAAATTAATGATTGTGTTTGCTCCAAGGAATTGAATATTTAAAAAAGCCCTTTTTAATTGTTGCAATGGAATTGTTAAAAACAACCCATATAGCATCAAAAATAGAAATGGAATAACTAAAGTCTTCGCATATTGTTCAATTATGTTTACTTGTCCCAATAAAAAACCTAAGCCGACAGCAAATAGTATAATAATGGTTTGTAGTTTATCTAATATCCCCATAAAAAATCTCTCTTCATTTAAAATGTCGTTGTGTACAATTAATTTTCCTACAAATTAGTATAATACAATTTAATAATTACTGCTTTTATTTCGATTTATTATTCCGCAATATAGAGACGTGGCTTATACTCTAGTTTAAACAGATAAAATTAAAGGTATTAGCAGTTGTTACAAAAATATCACATATTTACGTTCTTTTACATTGTATATATAAGCAAATAGTTATATACTTATTTCATAATAATCAAGAAGGGGGAATGAATGGTTATGCTAAAAACAACGATTGAAATGGATAAAGCTGTGAACATTTTAAAACTGCTTGGTGACAAGACGAGGCTGACAATGATGAAACTAATGGATGATCATGCTTGTTGTGTATGTGAATTCGTGGAAATATTTCAAATGAGTCAACCAGCAATTAGTCAACATTTACGTAAGCTAAAAGATTTAGGATTAGTTGAGGAAGAAAGAAAAGGGCAATGGATTTTTTACTCGGTCAATAAGAATAATGAGTATTATTCCTTTATTAAAGATATTCTCGATCAATTGCCAAGCCAAAACGATAAAATAAAGGAATTAGAAGAAAAAGGCACACGAATTTTTTGTTGTTAAATTGGAGGTATTATTTTGTCAACAACGCTTTTACTCGCAATATTAATTTTTGTAGCAACCCTAGTCTTCGTAATTTGGCAGCCAAAAGGTTTAAACATTGGCTGGTCTGCAATGGGCGGAGCAGTTATTGCTTTATTAGTGGGAGTCGTAGGGTTTAGTGATGTAATCGAAGTAACAGAAATTGTATGGAATGCAACCCTTGCCTTTGTTGCCATTATTCTTATCTCTTTAATATTAGATGAGATAGGATTATTTGAATGGGCTGCTTTACATATGGCCCGATTTGCAAAGGGCAATGGAATAAAAATGTTTGTCTATATCAGTATATTAGGTGCAATTGTTGCCGCCTTATTTGCGAATGATGGTGCAGCATTGATCCTAACACCAATCGTACTTGCAATGGTGCGTAATTTGAATTTCAAAGAAAAAATGATTTTTCCGTTTATCATGGCGAGTGGATTTATTGCTGATACAACTTCATTACCATTCATTGTAAGTAACCTTGTAAATATAGTGTCTGCAGACTTCTTTGGGATTGGATTTGTTGAATATGCTTTACGAATGGTTATACCGAATTTATTTTCACTAGTTGCAACCATTTCGGTGCTGCTAATTTACTTTAGAAAAAGTATTCCAAAATCATATGATGTTACTAAATTGAGTGAACCTAAAGATGCAATTAGGGATCATAGAATGTTTCGTTTATCATGGTATGTCCTTGGGTTATTAGTAATTGGATACTTTACTAGCGAATTTATTAATATACCTGTTTCTATTATTGCGGGAACCATCGCCATATTCTTCATCGCTATGAGTAGAAAAAGTAGTGCAGTGAATACAAAAAAAGCTATTAAGGGAGCACCTTGGGATATTGTGTTCTTTTCCATTGGAATGTATGTTGTAGTGTATGGATTAGGAAATGCTGGTCTCACATCTGCATTAGCAAGTGTGATTCAAGCTGTCTCCGATGAAGGCTTATTTGTTGCTACAGTTGGTATGGGGTTTATTGCTGCTTTTCTATCATCTATCATGAATAATATGCCAACGGTATTGATTGACGCTTTAGCAATTGCTGAAACAAATACTTCTGGTGTGTTAAGGGAAGCACTTGTTTATGCAAATATTGTCGGGGCAGATTTAGGTCCAAAGATCACACCAATAGGATCCTTAGCAACCTTAGTATGGCTCCATGTGTTATCTCAAAAAGGTATTAAGATTTCTTGGGGTACCTATTTCAAAACTGGTATTATTTTAACAATACCAATCCTGTTCATCACATTATTAGGTCTATATTTAACGTTGACTATATTCTAAAAAGGAGCATTTGTATGGATAAAAAAACAATTTACTTTTTATGTACTGGTAACTCTTGCAGAAGCCAAATGGCAGAAGGTTGGGCGAAGCAACTTCTTGGAGATGAATGGGAAGTTAGAAGTGCTGGAATTGAGGCACATGGCTTGAACCCGAATGCTGTCAAAGCAATGAATGAAGCAGGAATAGACATTTCTGATCAAAAATCAGAACTGATTGATAATGAGTATCTCAATCAAGCGACCTTAGCAGTAACTCTTTGCGGTGATGCAGTTGATCGTTGTCCAATGACACCGCCACATGTTAGAAGAGAACATTGGGGTTTTGATGATCCTGCGAAGGCACAGGGAACAGATGAAGAGAAATGGGCTGTTTTCCAACGTGTTCGTGACGAAATTGGTGAACGAATTAAACGATTCGCTGAGACAGGGGAATAACAAAAATCCCTCGGTATTTTTGTTATAGAGATATTCTTTGTATTAATAAATAAACCTATAAGAATCGAAATGTTAATGGTTGTTTTATTAATTCTTTATAAAAACTGATTGAATCTCAGGCTAGCTTGAGATTCATTTAAATAATAAATAAGATTAAAATTTCCAAAAAAGGTTAGTCCATTTCAATTGATTGAAACTAACCTTTTTTATTGTATTATTAACAAGTATCATTCAAACAAACATTTGACTATTTGTTTGTAATAGAATATATTATAAGTATAAATAATATCCAAATAACTGTTTGAATGAGGAGGGTAATTATGGCAAAAGATATTTGTGAAGTCACCTGTATTCATGAAGATAAAGTTAACAGAGCTAAAAGTGACCTTGCTAAACAAAACCCCACGGAAGTAGCAAAGGTTTTTAAGGCTCTGTCAGATGATACAAGAGTTAAAATTGCATATGTTTTGTCTATGGAGGGAGAATTATGTGTTTGTGATGTTGCGAATATTATAGAGTCTTCAACGGCTACAGCATCCCATCATTTAAGGTTATTGAAAAACTTAGGTATAGCAAAATATCGCAAAGAAGGGAAGTTGGTTTATTATTCATTAGATGATGGACATGTTGAACTGCTCATAGAAAAAGCCTTCGAACATCAGAGGGAGGTTATAAAAGTTGGATAATGCTGCAAAAACTTTAGCAGGAGATAAAAATGTATATCGTGTTGAAGGTATTTCCTGTGCAAGCTGTGCAGGGAAGTTCGAAAAAAATGTAAAACAATTACCAGGAGTACAGGATGCAAAGGTCAATTTTGGAGCCTCTAAAATTGATGTCTTCGGTAATGCAAGCCTTGAAGAGTTAGAAAAAGCTGGTGCTTTCGAGAATCTTAAAGTGGCACCAGAGAAAACTAGAAGAAGGGTCGAACCGGTGATAATTGAAGATAAAAATGTTTACCGTGTTAAGGGATTTTCCTGCGCAAACTGTGCAGGAAAATTTGAAAAAAATGTAAAACAATTACCGGGAATCCGGGATGCAAAAGTAAACTTTGGTGCTTCCAAAATTGATGTTTTTGGAAATACATCAGTGGAAGAACTTGAAAAAGCAGGTGCCTTCGAGAATCTTAAAGTGTTTCCTGAAAAATTGGAGAATCAATCGATACAAGAGGTCAAAGAAGCTAATAAGGGTCCTAAAGAAGAAAAAATACCATTTTATAAAAAACATAGTACGTTATTATTTGCTTCTTTACTCATTGCTTTTGGTTACCTTTCCCACTTTGTGAATGGAGAAGATAATCTTGTAACTTCAATGTTATTTGTAGGTTCGATTGTAATTGGTGGATATTCATTATTTAAAGTCGGTTTTCAAAACCTGATACGCTTCGATTTTGACATGAAAACCCTGATGACAGTGGCCGTTATTGGAGCTGCCATCATCGGTGAATGGGCAGAGGCGTCCATTGTTGTCATTCTCTTTGCAATCAGTGAAGCACTTGAACGGTTCTCTATGGATAGAGCAAGACAATCTATTCGCTCATTGATGGTTATCTCCCCAAAAGAAGCACTTGTAAGACGAAATGGTCAGGAAATAATGACTAATGTGGATGATATTGCTGTAGGAGATATTATGATTGTCAAACCAGGCCAAAAAATTGCCATGGATGGGATAATTGTGAATGGCTTATCGGCTGTCAATCAGGCAGCTATAACAGGAGAATCAGTTCCTGTTGCCAAAACGGTAGATGATGAAGTGTTTGCAGGTACGCTTAACGAAGAGGGTCTGTTAGAAGTAAAAATAACGAAATATGTAGAGGACACAACGATTGCCAAGATTATTCATCTTGTCGAGGAAGCGCAAGGGGAACGTGCTCCAGCCCAAGCGTTCGTAGACAAGTTTGCAAAATATTACACTCCTATCATTATGGTTATTGCAGCTTTAGTTGCAATCGTTCCACCTTTATTCTTTGGGGGAAGTTGGGATACATGGGTTTACCAAGGATTAGCAGTACTTGTAGTTGGATGTCCTTGTGCATTAGTTATTTCTACTCCAATCTCGATTGTTTCGGCAATCGGAAATGCCGCGAAAAAAGGTGTGTTGATCAAAGGCGGTGTTTATCTGGAGGAATTGGGCTCCGTTAAGGCAATCGCATTTGATAAGACCGGTACATTGACAAAAGGTGTACCAGTGGTCACAGATTTTAAGGTTGTAAATGATCAAGTGGAAGAAAAAGAGCTATTTTCCATCATTACAGCTTTAGAATATCGATCACAACATCCGCTTGCTTCAGCGATTATGAAGAAAGCAGAGCAAGATAATATTTCCTATTCGGATGTTAGAGTGGAAGATTTTACTTCTATTACGGGACGTGGTATTCAAGGGACTATAAATAGAACAATCTATTATATTGGCAGTCCAAGGCTTTTTAGAGAACTAAATGTTTCTGATTTTAGCCTTGAATTTGAAAATAAGGTGAAAGTCTTACAAAACCAAGGAAAAACTGCCATGATTATTGGAACGGAACAAACTATCCTAGCAGTGATTGCTGTAGCAGATGAAGTCCGTGAAACAAGTAAAGATGTGATACAAAAACTTCATCAGTTAGGAATCAAGAATACAATTATGCTAACAGGTGATAACAAAGGTACTGCAGATGCAATCGGTGCCCATGTAAGTGTATCTGATATTCAATCTGAATTGATGCCACAGGATAAATTAGTTTATATTAAAGAAATGAAAGCCGAGTATGGCAATGTAGCCATGATTGGCGATGGTGTGAATGATGCTCCGGCTTTAGCAGCATCCACTGTTGGGATTGCAATGGGTGGGGCTGGTACGGACACTGCCATTGAGACGGCTGATATTGCTTTAATGGGAGATGACTTAAGTAAGCTTCCATTTGCCGTAAGACTCAGCCGAAAAACTCTTAATATAATTAAAGCTAACATTACATTTGCTATTGGAATTAAATTAATTGCTTTATTATTGGTTATTCCAGGTTGGTTAACCCTTTGGATTGCGATTCTCTCCGATATGGGAGCCACTATTTTAGTAGCATTGAATAGTTTACGACTTATGAAAGTAAAAGAATAGTACACAAAGTCCCAAGAGTTAGAGTGTGACTCTAATTCTTGGGACTTTACCAATTAGCTACATGATAACTCTATTATTCATCATTATCTATTTCAACTGTTACGGACTTTTTGGGCATTGTGTCCAGGTCTCTTGCTGTTGTATAAGCATATATTGAAAAAAACTCTGTCATTCTTAAATGTTATTTCTGCTGATATGTTCCATCACTTATAAATACCATTTAGGCAAATCAAATATCCCTTTTTAAAACAGAAATTTGCAATAACCAGTATTGGAAGGAATTTACACTTATATCCATCTTATTGGTTATTTGCAGTTACTTTTTTAATCTTGCACGATAGGATAGTTTTAACATGAGTAATTGAACGGCTAATTGATTAAATAGATCCATAATTATCAGACCCCTATGTGCAATATAAATAACCCGTAAAATTAATAAGTTAAAATTTAGTCTACAAAAAATCCAGAAGTTGGCGGTAGCCCTACATGCAAAATATCAATTAAAACAGGTGCAAGATAGCGTCTAAAGTGACAATTATTGAATAAAAATTGAACCCAATTGTTCAAATATAACAAAGAGCATTCCAAAAAGAACAACTGTGATATACAGACTCCTATAAAAATTCACCGCTTTATTTACCTCTTGGTTAATCATCTTAACAAGAATTAACAATGTACCGAGGAATAAAAAAAACATTATTTTAACGATTGCATCTTGATATTCTGCTGTAATCATTTCACCAAGCATAGCTCCTATCATACCACCCATAAGCCCCGAAAGTAATCCGTCCAATGTTGCGACAAGACTTATGGGTAAACCCGCTAAAAACCCTACAAACATTCCTGCAAGCATTCCGAAAACAGTTGCAATAAAAAAGTTATCTGATATCAATATCCCTAATATAACTCCGACAGTTAAGCCAACACTCATACCTAGGGTCATAGCAATCATCATCCCTGTCATAGATGTTATTTTATTTCTGTAGTATATAGTTTTGTAAATGATGAAGATTGATAGAAGTACAATGCTTATAAACATTAAATATAATGTCGCACCCATTTTTATCACCCTTTCAGCCCGTCCATTATTTTACTATATGTATCTACAAACGAAAGATATGTTTAATATGAAGCTTTATAAAACGTAAATATTATTACAAACAGTTAACAATATTACGTGTTTATTACGTACAATGTAACTCCATAATTTCTGCACAAAAAAAGGTTAATATTAAAAAAGGTTTATAATTTTATTGGACAAGTACTCGAAAAGTAATACGTTAATTGAAATAGGTGACAACGTGAGAAAAGCTATATTGTTTTTCATTATTTTAGTAATCATAAATACCATATCTACCAATCATACTTTTGGACATCCTGATATTTCTCCCCCAACACTAAACAGTGGAGCAGCAATTGTTATAGAATCCAGAACTGGAAAAGTACTTTATGAACAAGATTCAAATACTCATATGTATCCTGCAAGTCTAACTAAGATTGCAACAGCTATCTATGCAATAGAAAAGGGTAACATCGAAGAAATAGTAACAGTTAGTAGAAAGGCAAGTAATACGGGAGGATCATCAGTTTATTTAGAAGAAGGAGAACAAGTATCTATAAAAAAGCTTATTCAAGGATTGTTAATTAATTCTGGTAACGATGCAGGAGTTGCAATCGCAGAACACTTGAGTGGAAGTATGGATCAGTTCTCTTTTGACATAAATGAGTATTTAAAAAACGTAGTTGGTGTGCAAAATACACACTTTGAAAATTCACACGGCCTTTTTGATCCCGATCATGTTACAACAGCAACTGATATGAGCAAAATAACGCAATATGCGATGAATAATCAGTTATTTAGGGAAATATTTGGAACTAAAGAATTAGAATGGGATGGACAATCATGGGATACCACTCTATTTACTCATCATAAGTTATTGAGAGAAAAACCTTATGAAGGAATAAACGGTGGGAAAACTGGATTTGTAAACGAATCAGGTTTTACTTTGGCTACAACGGCTGAAAGAGAAAACTTAAGTTTAATCGTGATTACTCTAAATAGTAACCTAAAATCCGAAGCATATAACGACACTATAAATCTGTTAGATTATGCATTTGATAATTTCCAAACATCTAGTATTCCAGAGGGAACCACATTCATGTTAGATGAACAAGAATATAAGACAAGTACAAAGTTATATTATACCCATTCTCAAGATGATCAAATTAAGCAAGAGATTAAAGATAACGGGACAGTAGAGATGATTAATCAAGATGATATAGTTATAACCGCGTTACCTTTAGAAAAAATTAAAAAGAAGTCTAATATAATAAATACACCCAAGGAGATTACTAGGGAAGAGAAAAAGAATGTAGAGACAAACAAACTATTTGAGAATCATTTTACTACAATAGCAATATTCGGTTTATTAATTATAGGTATAATATTTATTATTCAAACGAGGAAAACATTTTTTATAGTTAAGAAGGGGAAGATTGATGATACCAATTAGAAAAACAGTAAAAATGTCAAGTCGTATTTCATTTAGAATGCCTTCACCCTGGAGAGAAGAAATGAATTTTATACAAGGAAATATCGCTAAAATACGTATCAAAAATAACTCAATTTTAATAAATGCATGTAATCAATATACTACTGAAGTTTCAAGTACAATAGGTGAGGGGGGGCAGATTTACATCCCTACTGAAGTTCGTAATCATTTTCGGTTAAAAGGAATAGAATGTTTTAAGGTATTTATTGACGTGGTAAACAAATATGTTATTTTAAGACCATTTGAATAAATAAATCTTGATGCTTAAACTAAAAACTAAATTTCAATTAGAGTGACTAAAAATCTCAAGTTGGTAATCACTTAGAGCCTTTTGAATGATACCAAAATTGTACAAATAAAAAAGGTATAAATACCATCGATTGTGAGAAGGGGTCTTATACCTTTTTTATTGTTCAGTTTATACTTTTTGTTTTATGTTAATTGCATAGTGGTAATACAAGTGCCATCTTTTTCAAATGTAGAAATTTCTGATTCCACTCGTTTTCCTTCGTGAGAAATATTTACATTATATGTCTTATCTCGTGGAAGCCATAAGTCAATAAATCCATTCGATTCTGAGTTCATCGTTTCATCAAGTACTACATTACCATCCATGTCTTCAATGTAAAGATCAAAATCCTGATTAACCAATTCTCCTTGACATCCAGTTAAACTATGATTTTCGCAGGGGTGAGTTTCATTGATGAAAGGTGCGATAGAAACAAAAAATTCCTCTTCAGGTAAGTCATAGACTAACTCCTTGTCGTCGCTGTCAGTTACAATAAGTTGTTTTGATGTAATTGAAGCTGATTGATTTTTTATTTTTCCTACACTATAATTATATACTAATTCCTTAATATCTGTCGGTTCATTATCTTTGGATTCTAATTCTTCATTGGCGCTTTTTCCGTTACAAGCAGCTAATAAAACTAACATCAATAAGATGATTGCAATGAATTTTTTTCTCATTAAATTTCACTCCATTTTAAATTAATTCTATATCATTATACTACTTCTATCGCTTTTACATATGCTTTTCCTAGAAAAGACACAATATATTCATTTTTAAAAGTAGATTTATAACAGCATGAAAATTCTATTATGTGTAAAACTAAATAGAAACTTTATAAGCTTTTACACTTGAAATACTGTACAGGGGTATAGTAAAATGGAGTTGAGTTTAAAAATAGGAGGTTATATACATGGAGCAAATTATATTACAAGTACAAGGGATGTCCTGTGGAAGTTGTGTAAATTCAATTGAAGGAAGTGTAGGCAACTTAAACGGGATAAAATCTGTTAAGGTAAATTTAAATGATGGTACTGTAGATGTCGAGTATGATCCAAATACAGTTAGTCTGGAAGAAATAAAAAATGAAATTGAAGATCAAGGATATAATGTAGCTGCGTAACCATTCGTAGGAACATTATTCATAAATAATCATGCCTACATCGGCATGATTATTTTTAAAATATACCTTCTCTTTGTAGATAGCTTCAAAATATAACGAAAGTAGGAGAAGTATATGATTAAATGAATGGCGTTTGGATCTTCACATCTGTCTTTTGTATCAGTCTCATTATTCATTTTTTTTGTAAAATCCGTATCAGCTACTAGCTCGTTTTCACCTAAATCTTTCTTTGGCTCACCAATCGTTAAATCTATAGGTTTTACTGAATAATTCAAACCTTTTGGATTAATATCAACAAAAACTTTGTAAGTGTCATGAGGTAGCTTTATTTTTTGTGCATACTTTCCATTACCTCTATCCTCTGGGTGCAGGTGATGGTATGCACTTAAATCGGAACTGATAACAACGAGGTGCATCATTTTCTCATGAGAAACTTCTAATTCAGGGACGTTACCATCCTTATCCTTTAACTCGATTAGAAGCTCTCCGTCCTTATAAGTTACATTAGGGCTTACCTCACTCATTTCATGTGATCCATGGCTTCCATGATGCTGATGATCCATACTTATTTCCTCCAATTCCTTTGTAGCAAGATTTTGTTCTTTATCTTTTGTAGTAAAGACATTGTACCCTGCAATGGGTACACGGTAGAATTGATTACTGAAGAAATAGAGGTAAATAAAGAAGTCACGTTTAATTTTACATAAAAAATGGTAAACCGGAGCCTTATTTAGGTGCTTTAGGTCATGTGGTTATAACAGACGAATCGGGAGAAAAGTTTATTCACGTTCACCCACATGCTGAAGATGAAACAATCTTTGTTACGCAATTTGACGAACCAGGATTATATAAAATGTGGGCAGAGTTTAAATTTGGTGATCAAGTTAATGCCTATCCTTTTGTTATAAAAGTTAATTAATCAAAAAAAGAGGGAGCCGTGTAATGTTGTGAGTACATGGCTTCTATTCTAAATAGAAAGTAGTGTGAAATATGCAGAAAGTACAATTAGGACTTTATACTCATCCAACTTGCTCGGATTGCCAAGCAGGAAAATCATTTCTTGCAAAACACGATATACCATATATCGATTATGATTTATCTGTCCATCCCGAAATGGAAAAAGACTTGCGTAAATTAACTGGTACTCGAATGGTTCCTACGTTTGTTTTTAAAGAAAAGTCTTTATTAGGCTGGTTGAGTAAACCAAAAGTGATGATTGGTTATGAAAATAATTTGGATGAAATTAAAAATATTTTAAAGATAGATACCTAAGTTTTGAAGGTAGAATTCGATCTTATTCGGTTTTTGAAACGAATAGATCCGATTTATATTTTAATTAAGAAATAAAATTTTACTCTTGACATACTATGGGGGGGTATTGTAAGATATAAATAGTAAACGATCAGGAGGTCATTGAAAAATGAAAGAGACATTAAAAGTAGAAGGAATGACATGTAGTTGTTGTGTAGGTAAAGTTGAGAAGGGCATCAATCAATTGGACGGTGTTTCTTCTGTAGAGGTAGACGTGGATAATAAAGAAGTTCAGGTAGCATTTAATGATGATACAGTAACGATGGAACAAATTAAAGGGAAGATTGAAGAACAAGGATATCAAATCGTCTCGAATGAAAAATAAGCATTTGCCGATAGCATTCGGGGGATGAAAATCGGTTGATAGGAGATTATACTTTTAGGTATGATCTTTCTTTTCAAAAATAATATACCCCTACCACGTATTGGAGGAAAAGATATGGCAACAGAAGAAAGTACATTACAAATTAGTGGAATGACATGTACTGCTTGTGCAGCAAGTATTGAAAAAGGTATTTCTAAAATAGATGGTGTGGAAAAGGCTAATGTAAACTTTGCATTAGAACGTACAACAGTTGTGTATGACCCAAATAAAACAAATGTAGAAGAATTTAAGGAAAAAGTTAAGGATCTCGGTTACGAAGTTATACACCAAAAAGCAGAATTTGATATTTCCGGTATGACTTGTGCAGTATGTGCAACAAAAATTGAAAAAAGAATTAGCAAGATGGAAGGGGTATCCAATGCAAATGTCAACTTTGCTTTGGAAACAATTTCGGTAGCATATGATGAGAAACAAGTGCAAACTCCCGATATGGTTTCTGCAGTAAAGAAACTAGGATATGAGCTGATTCCGAAGCAGAGTAGCGAGGAGAAAATGGATCATCAAGAGGCAGAAATTAAAAAGCAATATAGAAAGTTCATTTTTTCTGCTATTTTAACTTTACCATTACTGTGGACGATGGTAGCGCATTTTAGTTTTTTATCGTTCATTTATTTACCGGATATTTTCATGAATCCTTGGTTCCAATTAGTACTTGCAACACCTGTTCAATTTATTGTAGGAGCGCAATTTTATAAAGGTGCTTATACGTCACTGAAAAATAAAAGTGCGAATATGGATGTTTTAGTAGCGCTCGGTACAAGTGCCGCCTATTTTTATAGTTTATATTTATCCTTTGAGTGGATGAACGCAGGAAGTGTCGGTGAAGCAGAACTTTATTTTGAAGCTGCTGCAGTGATTATTACATTAATTGTCTTAGGAAAATTATTTGAAGTACGAGCCAAAGGGAAAACGAGCCAAGCGATTCAAAAGCTGCTTGATTTACAAGCGAAGACAGCTCGTGTTGTAAGAGATGGTGTTGAACAGGAGATACCGATTGAAGAAGTGATTGTCGGCGATACGATTATTGTTCGCCCTGGGGAAAAAGTGCCTGTTGATGGGGAAATTATCGAAGGACAATCAGCAGTTGACGAATCTATGTTAACAGGAGAAAGTATCCCGATTGACAAGGTTCCTGGTGATTTAGTCATTGGTGCGACAATAAATAAAAATGGTTCTTTACAATTAAAAGCAACGAATGTTGGTAAAGATACAGCACTTGCACAAATTGTAAAAGTCGTAGAAGATGCGCAAGGTTCCAAAGCAGATATTCAACGCTTAGCCGATAAAATTTCCGGTGTATTCGTTCCAATTGTTGTCGTTGTTGCGATTGCTACTTTCTTGATTTGGTATTTTGTTGTCACACCAGGAGATTTTCGCTCAAGTTTAATCCCAATGATTTCGATTCTTGTCATTGCTTGTCCTTGTGCGCTTGGATTAGCGACACCAACATCGATTATGGCAGGTTCTGGACGAGCGGCAGAAATGGGCTTGCTTTATAAAGGCGGAGAGCACCTAGAGACGACGCAATCCATTGATACCGTTGTGCTAGATAAAACAGGTACAGTAACAAAAGGAGAACCAACATTAACAGACCTTGTTGTTACAGATGGATTTCAAGAAAAAGATGTACTACAATTAGTAGGAACTGCCGAAAATCAATCGGAACATCCATTAGCACAAGCAATTGTTCGAGGTGTGGAAGAAAAAAACATCGCATTACTTGAAGCAGAAAGTTTTGAAGCATTACCTGGTTATGGTATTCGCGCCGTAATTGAAGGGAAGGAACTTTTCGCTGGAACAAGAAAATTAATGCGAGAACAAGAAATTTCAATTTTAGATGAAACAGAAAAAATGATGGAGAAATTAGAGCAAGATGGAAAAACAGCGATGCTCATTGCGATTGCTGGACAGATTGCAGGAGTCATTGCAGTAGCAGATACAGTAAAAGAAACATCCAAAGAAGCAATTGCCAGAATGCATAAGCTCGGACTTGAAGTGATTATGTTAACCGGTGATAACGAGCGAACAGCAGATGCGATTGCGAAACAAGTCGACATTGACCAAGTTATTGCTGAAGTATTACCAGATCAAAAAAGTGATGAAATTAAAAAATTACAAGCTCAAGGGAAAAAAGTTGCCATGGTTGGAGATGGAATTAATGATGCTCCAGCATTAGCAATGGCAGATGTCGGAATGGCTGTAGGAACAGGAACAGACATTGCAATTGAAGCAGCCGATATCACACTCATGCGTGGAGATTTAAATAGTGTTGCTGATGCAGTCATCATGAGTCAAAAGACAATGCGTAACATTAAACAGAATCTATTTTTCGCGTTTATTTATAACACGATTGGCATTCCGATTGCGGCAATTGGTTTACTTGCTCCATGGGTTGCGGGTGCGGCAATGGCATTTAGTTCTGTATCGGTTGTGTTAAACGCCTTACGCTTACAACGTGTTGATTTGAAAAAGTAAATTCTAGGTCATATCGTTAAAAAAGCACAAGTTAAAATATTTATATACGGAGAGAGTCATATGATAGAAAGACTCTCTCCCATTAAGAAAGGGGTTAAAAAAATGGAAAAGTTTCTTCATGAAAATCCGATTGTGCCAAGAACAGATGAAGAAAAACAAGCTGTGATCAATCGATTGAAACGAATTGAAGGGCAAGTTCGTGGAATTCAACGTATGGTTGAAGAAGATCGTTACTGTGTAGATATTTTAGTACAAATTAGTGCCATCAATGCGGCCTTAAAAAAAGTTGGTCATACGGTTACAGAACGTCATATGAAGCATTGTATTAGCCATGCGATTAATGATGGTGAAGGTGATTTGGCAATTGAAGAATTGTTAGAAGTCATGAAACATTTTTCCAAATGAAATGCGTTACCTAGCTTTAGAAGTGATTTCAAAACCATCTCATCTTATCTAGCACTGTTGTAAAACGAAAGTTCAAATCTGGTTGTGAAAGTTTAGATGAGGAGATACTTTTTGTTAGTTATCACGGTATTATAGGATACTGATTTACTTATTTTAGATGCTTTAGTTTTATTAAGTAGATTCCCCCTCTATTTCGAAATAAAATATTTAAATTATTATGCCCAACTGGTTTGATATTCAGTTGGGCTTTCTTATATTATATTTTCTTTCAATAAAATTACCGTTAATTTTGGCATTTTATAAAAAAACTTGTTGAAGGTTATGAAAGGGGAAATCATCACCCACCTTTGCAGTTGCGAAGGGAGAGGAAATGCATGATAGAACCAGATCGCACTGAGTGGCAAGTTCGCTGTGCATTTAATGCCTTTTGTAAACGAGTATTAAAGAATGAAGCAATCAATATTTACAACGAAAGGAGACAACGACAAGCAAAGGAGATGACGTTTTCTGATCTCACCCCACAAGAAGAAAATCAACTCTATTCCTTAGATAAACAATATGATGGAGAAGAAATACAAGGTTTTCAAGTGGCTGGAAAGAAAATTACTCCGAAATTGCTTGCTGAAGCAATGCGTACCTTGCCAAAAGAAAAGTGTATCACTGTCCTACTATACTATTTCTTTCAACTGTCTGATGTGGAAATTGCTCAACTACTCGATATTCCACGCAGTACAGTTCAGTATAGACGGACAAGTTCTTTTGAACGGTTAAAGCGATTTTTGGAGGAACATGCAGATGAATAGGAGGAATAACTCTATTACTGAAAACAACGAAAGTGGTTTATTGCCGTACCCAATTATTTTAGCTGCAAATAAGGGTGAAGCCGAAGCAATGAAAGTAGTTGTTCTGCATTATGGGAGCTATATGACAAGTCTGTCCATGCGTAAGCTGCGTGATGAACAAGGAAGTACCTACTGGGGCATTGATGAAGATACACGCGAACGCTTACGAGCGAAGCTTATGCAATCTATTTTAGCTTTCAAGATTTGATGAAATAATGGTTAGGTTTTCCCTTTCATTAATCATATATTTGTTCTTTGACAAAGAAAGCACGGAAGATAACTCCGTGCAGTATACACAAAAAAATCAGATACGTTTTACTGATGATGAGCTATTTTGATTCATACGCCATGAACTTCGTTAGAAACGAGCGAAAATCTATGAATTTAATGCAATCGTGGTGGATTGCTGGCGATAACCCATCAGTATGGATAATGATACTCCCCTATCGTCATGGTTCGAGCGTTCAAAGCGTCGCAAGCTATGAGTAGGGCTGGAAGAAATACTTGCAGGGGTGAAATTCCCGTGGAGCTGTACCAACAGCCGTCTGATTTTTTAATAGTATTAAATTATCGTTGTTTCTAGTATGTATTCTTCTGTTACTGAAAAGGAGGTATATATAATGAAAGAACTGATTACAAAAGATGATTTAATTCAACTTGGGTATCCTAAATATACTTCGATACGAATTATTAGACAAGCCAAACAAATCATGGTACAAAAAGGGTATCCATTTTATAATAATAAACGCTTAGGGCGTGTACCAAAAATGACAGTCGAATCAATTCTAGGTTGTGAACTAGAATTGGAGGAAGACAGTCATGGCTAAAACCAAATATGTAGGGGTTTATATTGATAACAATGGCCAATATTTTTATGAAACGGAGTTAGGAACGGATCGCATTACTGGAAAAAGACTTCGAAAAAAAGGACGTACGAACCAACAAGGAAGAAAGTTTACTTCTGCTTTGCAAGCTTATAAAGAACTGGTACGAGTGAAAAATGAATACCATCAAGTAAATGGTTATGGAAATTACCATATGACTTATGGTCAGTTCATGAATACCGTGTATATTCCCGCATATGAAACGGAAGTAGAAGAAAGTACCTTTTATGTTCGTAAACGAACGTTAGAAAGTATGAGAGACCGTTTTGCAAATATTGAGCTTCGTTCTATAGCGGTAGAAGATGTCCAACGTTATCGAACCTGGTTACTTTCTGATAAAGGAGCTGGGTATTCCCAAGCATATGCAAGTTTGGTATTTGGTATGTTTCGAAAAAGTCTGGATATGGCAGTTGATATGCAATATCTAGAAGTAAATGTATCTAAAAAAGTAAAAGCTATTCCTAAAGGAAAAGCGGTTGTTCCTTATTGGACAAAAACGGAATTTGAGAAGGTAATTTCTACGATTTGTCTGGATGATTTTTATGAACACTTATGTTTTGTGATGTTGTGGACGTATTTCATGACAGGAATACGAGTTAGTGAGGGAACAGCCTTATGGTGGGATGATGTCGATTTTAAAAACAAACGACTTCGTGTCCATCATTCCTTGTATTTACGAAATAAAAGTAATTGGAAGCGAAAAGATTATACGAAAACAGAGGATGGAAAACGAATCATTTCTTTGGATGAAGATACGATACAAGTGTTGCAAGCATGGAAACAACGACAATCAAAAATAGGGATTGACGATTTTGTTTTTAGTTATGATGGAACACCGATGATTAAATCGACACTTGCTAGAATTATTCAACGCTATGCAAAGCTCGCAAATGTTCATCGTATTCAAGCTAAAGGGCTTCGACATTCACATGCATCTTATCTCATTAATGAATTTAACGTATCTGTTTTGATTTTATCAAAGCGGATGGGACATTCCAGCCCCGAAATTACGTTAAAGCATTATTCACATATGTGGTCAGGTGTAGATGAACTCATTGCGGAAGAGATGACAGGTAACATTAATATACGAACTGCGGAAAAATCAGGTATAGCATTTAATGGTAACCAAGCAGTAAAAAAATAAGTTCCGCCAGAATCCCCGCCAAAATAAGTTGAAGGTATGATAAACGTTGATGTAACAATGTTTTGACGTCACCTGCACACTTGGAGTGGGAGTAGTAGAAGGAGGAGGCTGGGACATAACTAGCCTCAAACAAATAAAAACGGTTGTGTTTATCACTAAAAGATAAACACAACCGTTTTTTCTCATGTCTTTATGTGAAAATGTCCCATTTTCATTGTTAATGGCGGAGTACTTTCTCATATTTACCGCCATTAACGCAAATCCTAATTCATTATGTACCTTAGGTTTTCCCCGTACAGACATACGAGTGAAGCCCAAATTAGCTTTCAAAAATCCAAAAACTGGCTCAACGTCTATTTTACGTTTCCCATAGATTTCACCTGTTTTTTCGTTTGAAAGCTTCTCTCTCACATATTCTTTTTGGAATTCCCATTTTTCATTGTAAAATAACTTTCTGTTTTTACCTTCTGCAGCCTTTGTGCATAAGGAACGTAATGGACAATCAGAACAGTCTTCGCTCTTATAAACTTTAAATGTCCTTTTAAAGCCATATTTATCTGTACGATTGGATTCATATAAATAGTTTAATCTTCGATTATTTGGACAGATAAATGAATCTGTTGCTTCATCATATTCCCAGTTCGCAGTTTTAAATGGGTTATTTTTAAACTTCTTTTTCTTCTCTTTCCGATATTGATTGTATGTAATAAGTGGTGTGCGATTACGTTTATTCAAGATATCATCATAGTTTTGTTCACTGCCATAACCTGCATCAGCAACAATGTAATTTGGTAAGTCAAAATAATCCTTTTCAATCGTATTTAAAAACGGAATCAATGTGCGTGTATCTGTCGGATTAGGAAAGATTTCATACGCTAGCGCATATTGCCCTTCCGTCGCAATTTGTAAGTTATATCCAGCTTTCAATTGGCCGTTTCTCATATAATCATCTTTCATCCGCATAAACGTTGCGTCATGATCTGTTTTGGAGTAACTATTTCTATTCTTAAAGATTTCCATATCGCGCTGATATTTTTGTTTCCTGATAAGAAAATCACCAAATTGTTTCCGATACTTCTTAGGATCTTTGCGCTCTGAGCGCAATTGTTTACGTTCACTTACCACATCAGACTTGTCAATCATTTTCGTATACGTGTCAATTGTGTTGTCTAGCTTTTTGACAATAGACTCTAATTCTTTCACCGAAAGTTCTTCTTTATTTTCACGTTCAATCGCCGGAATAATTTCTTTCTCCAATAACTCGTCATACATTATATTAGATTTCTCAATGAGGTTTGAACTGTATCTTTCAACCGATTTACGCCAAACAAATGTAAATTTGTTCGCATTCGCTTCGATTTTTGTGCCATCTATAAAAATAGCTTCTGCATCGATTTCCTTTTCTTGAACTAGTTTAGAGCGGAATTGAACAAAACATTGACGTAATAATTCCGCAACTAGAGGATTCGTGCGAAAGCGATTAATGGTACGATAACTCGGCTCATAGCCTCGAGCTAACCACATCATACGAATACTGTCTTTTAATAATGCCTCTATTTTCCGTCCGGAAAATACGGACTGTGTATATGCACATAAAATAATTTTCATCATCATACGAGGATGATAAGCAGGACACCCTGTTTCGCGTGCAAAATCTTCAAAAGACTTTTCTGGAATACTTTCAATCAAATCATTAATAGCGAAAGCAATATCATTTTTATCTAATTTAACTTCTAGATCTAAAGGCAAAATTACCTGATTCATGGTATAATGTTTAAACATAAGGACACCTCCGATAGTTATTGTGTAGTTACTTTAATTTTATCAAATGGTGTCCTTTTTGTTTACTAAAAGTTTAAATGTTTTAATAAAATAAAAGAAGTGTGGTATCCGCCAAATTACAGTGGCGGATACCACACTTCTTTTTTACATTTACTGGGGATTTGTCCCAGTCTCCTTTACTCTATTTTTATTTCATTGTTATTGATTTATTTGTTTCTAAGTCCTTAAATATAATTATTTAATTTCATATTAGATTTTTTGATTATTATCATATTCATTGATCATTCCGACTAAATATTTATAGTTTTCTTCTGTAATACCAAAAGTATTTGTAGGATTTTCTTGATAATATTCTTCTGCAAATTTTATCATATCATCTGATACTTGATTTGCCTCAAGAATGTTTTCCTTCCAATATTTCATACATTTAATTGTTTTTTTATCCTTCGAAGATAATCTATTCTCCAAGCAAAAATTCAAGTCTTTTATAAATTCATTCCAACCTTTTATATTGAAGGTGAAATTTTTATCTTGATTCGGTATTAAGTTTTCAATCTGTAACTTTGAAATGCTAGTATCATTTGTTATTTGTGAAAAAAACGGAAGAATATAAGGGGTTATATCCTGTTTTTCGCCAACTTGCTCTTCAAGACTGGACAATCGCATTAACCGTAATTGTAAATCTGTAATTGCAGCCTCAATCCTACGTTTTTCTTCTTTAATAAAAAGTCGGATATCAAAGTCATTATTATTTACATACTGATTTATGTTATTTAGGCTCATTCCCATATTCTTAAGTGAAATGATGACGAACATTTTTGAAAAAGAATTTGAATCATAAAATCGATGACCATACTCATTGGTATATGCTGGACTAAGTAGGTTTATTTCATCATAGTATTGTAATGTTCGTACACTTACACCAGTCAATTCTGAAAGCTCTTTAATTTTTATATATTGTTCCATAACTTAAACACACTCTATTCTATCTTGTTTTCTGCTATTATATTTGCTATATGACTATATATATTTGCGGCATTATTCCAATTTACTTGTTCTAACTCCTTTGATAAATATACCAATTCATCATCACTTTTAGAAATTAATTTTTTATCAGCAAAAGGTAAAGGTTGCATCAAAACTCCTCTTGAATGATTGTCACCTGCCATTATAAAATGACTTGGAAGCTGGTCACTCTGTACTGTAAAATGAGACAATATCATATCGATACTATCCATATGCGCCTCAACGGTTCCTGTGTGTAATCCTGTTTTCCAATCTCCTGTTGTAATTGATAATACAGATTTATTGTCAAAAAAATCAGTTACACTTCCATCGAATTAATTAAGTTTATCTTTATACTCCATCCTGAAATTTGAATCGTTGATTTGACAAAAGATAGATATTCCTTGAGAAAGTTGGAAGTAAAAACTTATTTTTGTATTAAAGTCATTTATAGCAGATAATAGTGTACAATTTGTAATAATTTGCTCTAAAAACTTGCGTATACACTTGGCCCCTGTAAAATTATTTAATTCCTTTTCTAAAATTTTATGTGTATCAGCAATAACCATCCTAAAGTCTTGATTTACGGAAAGCATTTTTATAATATTATTCATTTCTATCACCTCTAAGATCAACTCTACTATATCACGTAACGTGATACACAAGTATTGTTTTTTTCGTATACTTAGTAAGCCACGCTCGTCATTCTGCTCTGTACGATAGGCTTTCTCACGCATTTCCTTGTTGCGAGGGTGGGTGATAGATTCACCTTTAAGATACAAAAGATTGAGAGATTTTTTAAAGAAAAAAGAAAGCCCAACTGAATATAAGACAGTTGGGTGAAAGTTAATAAGTATTGACTTTAATATCAATGTTTTAATTCTTAATCGACACCTGCAATGAGATGTACACCTTGCCATCGTTCTCTTACCGCATCACACACAGCTGTTGCAAAATCTTCATAACTGATACTTTTCTTCAAAAACTCCATTTCGTCATTTGAGGCTTTCCAACGTTTATGAGTTCCAACACGCAGTCCATCAGGAATATAGGCTGGTGGTGGAATTAAGTAAGCCCACGAAGCTTGAGGTAATTCTTCTAGATAATCGCGTAGCTCAGCGTGTGCTATGCCTCTAGGCAATGTGCGTTTAGGAAAAGTAGAATCTTGCCAAAATCGCTGGCCGTAAAGCGTATGTAAAGATCCGGCACCACCCACGGTGATTATTAAACGACCCTCCATATCTCCAACGCCTTCCCGAATCCGCTTGTCAAGTGTGACCAATGCTGCCCGAGGAATATTCCCTCTGAGTCTAATTGCATTCACAATAATATCAGCCTGAAATGTAGCCTTACGTAGGCTCAATATATCGTCTATATCTACAATCGTAGTGTGAATAGGTCGTTTAATTTTTGGAAGCCTAGAAGAATCACTTACATCTCGTATGGCTGCTGTCACCTGAATATGCTCATACTCTGATAATTGTCTGAGAATCGAATTTCCTGTGCGTCCAGTCGCTCCTAAAAGTAATAAACGTGTCATGGACAATCAACTCCTCAAAGTTTGTTATAATTTATTTTTTCTCTGATCTGTGTTCTTACCTCAAACTAAAAAATTTCAAGAACAGCGAAAGTCCCTTTTCACTGTCTACGTTTAGTTATAAAAAATGAAATGGCTAATCCCATTCCGAAGATTTACGTTAATGACACAAAAGCTAATCATATAACTTCCTGTTTTTAATAACAATACGATTATGATCGGGCAAAGACTCGTTCCAATAAACAAGACTGCCCCATGATTTTTTCCGCCAAGATGACCTACTAAGGAAATCAGAGTAGGTACGGTGATAGCAATGCTGGTAACAAATACTACACTCATTCACAACTAAGAAAAAGAGATTGGTACTCATCCCAACAACAAAGATACCTATCACTCCTACCGTAAGCCCACCTCGCAAAACGGTAAGTAAGTTATATTTATTGGCTAATTTGCCTGCAAAAGGTGCAAATACCATCCCAATAATTCCAACCATTCGAACATATAAGATTCCGTCTTCATTCCGCTGCGGCGAATCTTTGAATAGAACGTAATGCAATCACCCAAGATAAGTTGTTAAAAATGGGAACTGCAAATGTACTAAAAGTCAACATTAATAGTCCAGTAAACATGGTGTAGGGATGTATTTTCTTTACTTAACTCCATAACAAACCTCCTATTGAATATAAATTACTTAAATTGAAATCTATTGATGTATATTGTAATTTAATTGCAAATGCAAGTCAATAGGTGATTTGTAGATTAACTACTTTTATTGTAGAATAGTTACAAGGTACAACGTAAATAAGCTTTCTAAAAATAGAAAGCAGTATTTCTCCAACAACATAGAAGAAATGAATAGATATGAAAGTGATTCTGATAATGAGATAGGAGAGTGCCTTATGAATGAAAAGGATCAAAATCTAATGCTCTGATGGACTTAAATTTGTTGAAGCTGGTGGTTGGAATCGGTGGGGTATCCAAAATCACTGGAATTCCGACTCGTAAAATTCGTTATCTGGGAAGAAAAAGGAGCCATTCAATCTGAGTCCGGTGCAGAAGGTTCCACGAGAAGATATAATTATTTAAATGTGAAAAAGATGCTCCTTATTCAAGAAATGATAATGAAGGTTTTCATTAAATGCAGCGATTAAAAAAGTGGAAAAACGGATGGTTACGTTAAACGAGGCTTTTCGTAAGCTAGCTGATATGATGCCAGATTTAGATGAGATTAAGAAATATATAAGTGAGGAAAACTATGAATATATTTTTATTTAGATACAACTATTACCTTTTCAGACCCATTTTTCAAAAGAAATTATAACCGGAATTTTTTAAAATTAGCTAGAGAGTGTAAGGACTTAACTTTTTATATGTCCGAAATTGTATACAAAGAAACGAAAAGACATTTTGAGAAAAATATTAAGGAGAATTTAGAAAAACCAATTAAAGTACAAAATAAATTACAGAATTATAATCGAGGCGATCTTGAAACAGGTATAGATAAAGGGATAGAAAAGGTGAATGATTTATTGGGGGATTTTGAAAAGTTCTATAGTCTTTTGTAGAAGATATCAAATATTTATAGTGATAACTCTAAGATGAATTATTGTAAACTAGATTAACTGAGTTATTAAAATATTTTAACGTACTTTAAAGTTCGTGCGATGTATTAAAACTAACGAGCAGTATGGAGGAAGAAAAATGGAGATATTAGAACTACCAATTGAATTTGAATTTAATGGACAAAAAAATTACATTTATCCTAGCTTAATTATATTGAATAATGAATTAACCTTGGTCGATACAGGATATACAAATTTTTTAACTTTAATTGAAAATGAAATTTTAAAAAATGGATATGAAATAAAGAATTTAAAGAATATAATTATTACTCATTATGATGATGATCATATAGGTTCCTTATATGATTTCAAAGAAAAGTATCCTTGGATTAACATTATAGCGAGTGAAATGGAATCAAAATACATTAGTGGTGAAATGAAGTCAGAGAGATTGATTCAAGCCGAAGAAATGTTAGAAAATATGCCAAATGAAGAAAGCGAATTTGGTAAATGGTTTATACAGCAATTAAAGAATTTAAAGCATGTTTCAATTGATGAAAAGGTACATGATGGCGATATGATTTTAGATAATAAATGTAAAGTAGTAGCAACACCTGGGCATACTTCAGGGCATATTTCATTATATTTTCCAAGTGTAAAAAGTGTAATTACAGGTGATGCAGCTGTTCATGAGAATCATGAATTGGTCATTGCTAATCCACACTTTTGTTTAAATGTTGAGAAAGCAGAACAGTCTTTAACAAAAATTAAAAGGCTTAAAGCTGTGAATTACTATTGTTATCATGGTGGAACATTATTTGTAAGGTGATAAGGGGAGACAATATGAATGAACCAGTTGTTATTGAAGATTACAATTCAGATTGGTTGAAGGAATATGAACAAGAGAAAAACGCGTTATGGAAAATACTAAACGGAAAAATTATTGATAGAGCATATTGGTAGTACATCTGTTGCAGGATTAGGGGCAAAACCAATCTTAGATATTATGGTTGGTGTCAGTGATTTGGAAGAGGTTAATCAGTTCATTATTCCTCTTGAGAAAATGGGATATGAGCATGTTGTTCATATGGAATTTCCCAACAGAGGATTCTTTCGGAAAGGAGTATGAAGAGCTGGCACGCATCATCTGCCCTTTTATAAATATGAAAGTGAGGATTGGAATCATAAAATATTATTTCGGGATTACTTAAAAAGCCATTCATCTGTACGAAAGCAATATCATCAGTTAAAAAAAGAATGTAAATTTGACAGACCTGCTTACACGAAACCTAAAGAGGCGTTTATTCGAGAGATTATTAAAAAGGCAAAGGAAGAAAAGGGTTATAAATAAAATGCCGCAATCGGGCTCGATTGCAAAATAAATTAAGATATGAGAGATCCAAAACTTGCTCTTGCAGGATTAAGAATTGAGTTAGAAAACACATTGATTAAATTAGTTGAAAAGAACAATCTCGATGGTCAACGACTTGGTCTAAGTAAAAATAACTAACATTTTATCAAAAAACAATATCATTACTATCGGTGAAAGATCATTGATATAGATATTACAGGTGTTTTAAATCGTGCCGTTCACAGCCAATTAGGTGAGTATAACAGTGAAACTTTTGGCTGGGTTTTTGACGTGGATTGAAACTGTTAGACTCACTTGGAAAAAGTTAAGTGACTAGACAAATGAAAAGACGTTCAAAGACTTGAACGCCCTATTAAGAGTATTGAAGTTTGTTCATTTTTCAAAATACTGATGATGACAATGTCATGCTATTTTCCAGTGTGATACTTGCACCAGTGATAAATGTTCACGCCAATCAGATTAATTCATGCTCGTCTTTTCGTAAATAAATGGAAGCATACTCCAAATGGATCCTTTACATATCCATAACCTTCTGTATAAAAATCGCCTTTGTATTTTCTTAATATGCTTGAACCTTTTTCAATCATTCTGTCATAGATAGCTTTTGTTTCTTCCGCTGTATTAAAGGTGAGACAAATAGAAACATTAGTCCCTTCTGTAATAGGAAGACCTTCTGTATCATCAGCCAGCATTATTTTAATATTCCCAAATTGTAGTACGGATTGGTCAATTCGATTGTAATCATCTTTAGAAATACCTTTCTTTGCTTGTTCTGGTCTGTCTTTCACCCTTTGCATATAGACTGTTGTTGCATTAAAAATTTCTTCATAAAACAATCGTGCTTCTTCTGCATCGGTTGTTATTAAAAAATAGGGCGATACTTCAAACTCCATTATAAATCCTCCTTATCATTTTGATATAATACAAGTATAAAATTAAATGGTGCCACTTTACGGCACCTTAAGGAGAATATTGTATGAAAAAATCAATGCGTTTATATCATATGATTCACTTTGTCAATACAAAGACCTTCTTCAACCTCTCTGATTTGATGGAGAAATTTAATATTTCAAGGAGAACAGCATTACGAGATATTCAAGAAATGGAAATACTTGGCGTTCCCATATATAGTGAAGCTGGAAAACACGGCGGATATCGAATCATCCGAGAAAGAAATTTAACAAAAATTGATTTAACGAATGAGGAAAGTAACGCTCTGATATTTGCCTTAACCAGCATTTCGAATATGAATTCTCTGCCATTCAGCACTACTTATGAAGATATTTTTCATAAAATATACACCAATTCTACTACTGAACAGAGGGATAGCATTGATTTCTTTAAAAATAAAGTGAAGTACCATCATATCCATGTAAATAAGAGTGAGTTTGATGTAACTCCTTTTATTCAAGTTATGGCTAAAAAGAAATGGCTGCATATTATTTATGCTGATACAAAAATGAACGGACTTTATTTTATCATTGGCTTTCTTTTTAAAAATGGACTTTGGTATATGGTTATTATAAATGAATCGATGAACTGTACCAAGATTCTAAATGCAGAAAAAATTAATGGACTTCAAGAAATAACTGAAATGAAGGAAATACCAAAGATAACGATGGATAACTTTCAAAAGTATATGTTTCGTCCTGATAATAAAATCAAAATAGAAATTCATTGTCAGGAGAGAGGTCTCAATATGCTAAAGAATCATCTTTGGGATAGCGTAACGATTTCCCGAATAAGCGATAATATGTATCTCTTTGAAACGTATGTGAATGAAAAGGATTTGAATTTTATTTCCTCTTTACTAAGTAAAATGGGTAAACATATTAAAGTAGTCTCCCCAGCGCCTTTAATACAGAAAATAACCAACGAGTTAGAGGAAGTCTTAGCAATGTATCAGAATAGCTAGGACTTCTAATTTAAAGGTATGATCACTTTTTAAATGCAATGTAATTGTGATTAATAGATGAAAAATCTACAAAGAGCCAATAATATGAGTTGAAATCTCATATTATTGGCTCTGCGTCTTAGCGTCTGGCTCTTTAACTAAAGTGATCTTATATTTATTTATATTGACTAAACTTTCTTGTTTACATTTAGGACAGTAAAGGGGAAAGTTAATTAATACCGTATCTACACATACCTTAGTACGTGTCTTTGATTTACAAATAGGGCAGAATATCCATTTGCTTTTTTCATTCATATAATCAACATAATCCTTTCCTGAATACATCTTTATGAATTCATTTCACAAAATGTTGGTTATATTCATCTTTCAAAATGCCCATAATGACAATATCATGCCATTTTCCCGTACGATAAAGTGCTTGTCGAAATTTCCCCTCATGTATAAATCCCATTTTTTCATAAAGTTTTATTGCTCTTTCATTAAAAGAAAACACTTGTAAATATACTCGATGTAAATTTAATTCATTAAATGCAAAATCAAGTATTAAAGAAATAGCTGCTGTTCCAATACCTTTTCCCCACATATCTTTTACACCAATATCAATTATACATTCAGCAGAACGATTTTTATAATCTATATTAATTAGAGAAACAATACCGACAGTTTGTTCAGTTTCTTTATATTCAATTAGATAACCTTTAGCAGTAGACTGAGAAACAATTGCAGAAATATATTGTTCCGTTTCTTCTAAAGTGTATATGTCAAGTTGAGGACTAGTAGTTTCCATGACTTCTATATCGTTACGCCAATCATGATAAGTTGTATAATCATTAGCAGATAATTTCCGTAATTTAATAATTTTATTTTCAAACATTCATATCTCTCCTTAAGTTAAAATATTTTCAATCATTTTATTCACTAAATTAAGTATATCTGAAAGGTTGTTGCTAGAAGAATATTGATAATATTGATGTAGCATAACTCCATCAATCATAGAAATAAGCAATTCACAAAAAGAACTTACATCAATGTGCTTTTGAAATTCACCTTTTTCAATCCCGATATTAATAAATTGTTGAATATTATGTGATAGCCTTTCATGCCTTTCTCGTAAATATGGAACTTCTTCAATATTATGAGCAAGAAAAAACTCTGACTTGGCACGAACTAAATTAATTTCTTTATCTTGAATGGAAAGAACTATTTCAGAAATCCAGTCGTTTAATTGAGGCAGTAAAGGCTCCTTTATATTGGGAGCTAATAATTGATTGACTTGTAATGAATCATCATATTTTAATGCAGCTATAAAAACAGAATCAATATTTTCAAAATGTGCATATAATCCACCTCTCGATACTTTAGCTTCATTCATAATATCTTTCATTGAAGTGTTAGAATATCCTTTTCTAGAGAAGACATTTATAGCAGATTTTGCTATATTACTTCTTCGAGTTACTAAATATTCTTTACTTACCTGTGGCATGGATAATCTCCTCTACACTAAAATAGACACATGTGTCTATTTTAGTGTAGAGTTATAAATTCAATTTGTCAATATTTTACTTAACAATCTTCCAAATATCTTCGTTCTTTTCCAAAACCAAATCAAACTGTAAAACTTGTGTTGCCTTTGTCTGTTTGTCGATATATTTCACAGTCAACATAATTATCACTGGCCTTATGACTGTGCTGTGTATGTTATGATACTTTAAACTATAGGGAAGGTTCCCTCAATAAGGAATTAAGGAGAGAAATTATGAAGATCCCTAGAAACTTTAGAAATTGCTTTCCTGATAAGAAAGTTTACATATCTGCTAACCATAATTAGGCATTTGCAGCATGGGAACTGTACAAATTAGCAGGGAAGGTTAAAAACAATGCAACATTAATTCATGTAGATGCCCATTTAGATGATGTTTGGGATGGGTTAGAAATTGAAGGTTGATTGATATTGAAAAATGCGAAGATATTTTTGACGTCGCTGGTAAAATGAAAATAGTTACTTTATATGGCCTACAGTTGGAGCTGGACGTATTAAACAATAGAAAGGATTGGAACAAATGAAAAGCTTTTTTAAGAAAAAAGAAAAACAAACGCTAGAAACAAAATCTAAAAAACCGAAAGTAAGGGATGTTGGAACACGCAAAAAATTAGTGATAGTTTATGGATACTATTGACTAGCATTCTTACCTTCGGGATCTATAAAATTAGTGAATATAGAAATATGCCGTAGGTTCAAAAGATCTCTCATTTTAATATCTAATTTTAAAATGGCAATTATTATTGAGCACTTTCATATGTTAATCAAATTGTCATTTACTCACTAGCTTGATTGCCCATGGATATAGATAGCCTATTCCACATATTAATCTGATTAATAATCATCACTAAATCTACATATTCTTTTTCATCATAATGCTCTCTTACTTGGTCATACAACTCATCACTAACGCCTTTTTCCGAAATTAAAGTCATATTTTCCGCTAAATGTAGTGCCACTTTCTCTTTTGGGCTATAAATATCACTTACATTCCATGTTTTTAATTGATCAAGCTGGTCATTTGTTACTTTTAACTTTTTTGCCCCTTTTGTATGCATGTTTATACAATAGGAGCAACCATTAATTTGCGATACTCTTAACTTGATTAGTTCCGCTAATTTTTTATCAATGACTAATTTTCCAACATATCGCTCCAACCCCATTACTTTTTCTAAAGCATTTGGTGCCACTTTGAAATAGTTAATTCTATTTTTCATATTCATAAACCCTGCTGCCTTTACAATACCTTTATTAACGAGCTTGCTCATGCTATCTCTCCTTTTCATATAATTTTAAACTATTTTATTGATTAAGCCGCTGTAGCAAATTTGAAGAAATCGTATCCATCAATGATAATCTAAGTAAAAATTGCCATAATCACAATAATCAAGAAAGAATAATACAAGGACTTTACTTAGCGAAGGTTGTTTAGAGTGCCACACTTCTAAGTGCCTCAAAAGAATATCCATGACCAACATGGTTCATTGTTTTAATTAAGCGATTTAGGGCTTCGTCTAGGATTTTAAATTTGGAAGATTGAGTATTTTAGTTAACATTTCCTATTTCCTTTCTATCCATGATCAATAGGATGTTTAATTAGAAATTGGATTTTTTAAATTTCCTAATTCCTAAAGAGCAGGAAATAAGTATCCACAACATAAGAATTAGTACTGCATAAATCAGTGAACTACTAATTGAATTTGTATTTATTTCTGAAAACATATGAAGAGATTTTTCTGGAAAAATTGATAAAGTAACATCTGAAAAATTAGCTGGGAACATTTTAATGAGTGCAGGTAAAAACATTACACCTAATGCATAGGTTATTCCACCAGAAGCTGATTTCATATAAAATGCACCCGCCGCACTTAGTAAACTGTAGAATATTGGCATGATAATAATCCCAATGAGTTTTATGAATAATGTTTGTTCAAAGAGAGGTAACCTATCCAGGTTGTATATCGATAAAACAAATTGATTTATTGCGAAAATGAAGCATGTTAAAGTTATACTTACTAGAAAAGATAGTATTGCAATAAACAAAATCTTGGACATAAAGTATTTTCGACGTAAAGGTGTAATTGCTAAAGATGTATGAATCGCCCCTGTCGTAAATTCCTTGGAGATTAAATTGGCTGTAAAAATGATTAACATGATAGCTGTTACATCTATTCCGAGTAATGTAATATCAAGAACCTCAATACTGGATAGCTCCGTTAATTTTTTTCCTTGGGTGATGTCGATGGTGAATAAGAATGTTATACCAAATAAGATACTAAGTAAAAATGTGGCAATCAAAAAATTTCTGTACCCTGATAGGTAGGTAATTTTTTTGAAGTCTGTTTTAATTAAATGCATCATTTATTTTCAACTCCTTGTGAAACATAATCCACTTTCCCGTAGGTGATTTCAGTAAATAACTCCTCTAACGTTGGTTGTACTTCTTTAAGTTCATAAACGACTATATGATGATCATAAGCTAACTGGCCACCCTCTCTTGCCTCTATGTTTCGAACTTCTAATCCTTGATTAAGTTGCTGAACCATTGCCTGATTTTCTGTTAAAACTCTTGACATTTTATCTATATTATTAGTTTTAACGTAGATATACGAACTAAGGCTCTTTTTGTTCATTTCTTCCATTGTCATATCCGCGAGTAGTTTCCCTTGTCCAATAATGATAATCCGGTCAGCAACGGCTTGTATTTCACTCATTAAGTGACTTGATACGATAACCGCCTTTCCCTCTGCCGCAAGTTGATTAAATAGTTTCCGAAGCCATTTAATGCCATCCACATCCAGCCCATTAAATGGCTCATCTAAAATAACAGTTTCTGGGTTGCCCATTAAGGCGGTCGCAATACCTAGTCGTTGTTTCATGCCAAGGGAATAATCTTTTATCTTTTTGTTTTGAGCCATTTCTAACCCAGTAATTTTCAGCATTTTATCTACCCTACTTTTATTAATATTGGCAGCTGTTGAAATTAAGGACAGATGTTGTCGTGCTGTAAGATTGTTATCTACCGCAGAAGGATCAATTAATGTTCCGATTTTTGCAGTCGGTTTAAGAAGATCGCTATATTTTTTTTCACCCACTGTAACATTTCCAAAGGTTGGATGAACGAGGGAGATAATCATTTTCATGGTTGTAGATTTACCAGAGCCATTAGGTCCTAATAAACCAGTAACTACACCAGGCTTAAGGGTTAGACTTAGTTGATTTACAACAGTTTTATCCCCATATTTCTTTGTTAAATTATCTAATTTAATCATTATGCATCACCTTTTTTTACAATAATAGTTATGTGTACCTTCTATAAAATCGTTACAAAAGTTATATAAAAATATGTCTTCCTCGGGCCACTGATGACTTTGTTCAAGTCCTTTTTCAAAAGCCGCAATCATTTCAGGATCATTGCCTGTGGCATTTTTAACAAATTCATCCCATTTCTTGCCAAACTGATAACCTATGTCACTTTGATAAGGCGTGTTATTTAGCTTATAAGATGTTGCTTCTAAAATTAGCTGTTTCCACTGCCAATAAAATTCAATTACGTCATTGTAATTTGGATATTTTTCCTCAAATTTTTCACTTGTCTTTTGATCAAATTCAATATTGGTATAATCTAAGATGGATTGTTTATTCAAGCCAAGTGCAATCTTCATCATTGGTTCTAAGTCATAATTTTTGTCGGTATCGAGTGTTGCTACGATAGCTTCGATAATGGCTATATTCATTTTTATTTCCATTTCTTTTTGAAATAGGATCTCAGATTGTTTTTTTAAAATCTCTTTAATTTCAGATAAGTTTTTAGTATTCACAAGGTATTTTTTAATATCCTTAAGTGAGACACCCAGTTTTTTATAAAATAAGATTTGCTGAAGTGTTAATAAATCTGCTTGAGTATAATACCTTAAGTTTCTACTTTCATCTCGTTTTGCTTTAAGTAAATTAATTTTATCGTAATATTGAATCGTTCTAATTGTAGTTCCCGATAATACAGCCAACTCCCCCACCGAATATAACCTTTTTTCATTCATTCCAAGTCCTCCTAAATTAATTAAATCATGTTACGTTACGTCATATGCAAGTGTTATAAAAGAATTTAAATATAAATTATCCTTAATATCTACGAAGTTATTAAACTCGATTATGTAAATCAAATGACCACCTGACTAAGCAGGTGGTCATTTGATTGGATATTTTGTACTATTATACTAAAAAAATTCAGACTTTTAAAATAGATTAATAAGCTGTAATTTTAATTTTGTAGGCGAAGTATGAAACATCATTCTATAAACATACGTTAGTTTTTATCGTTCTCCACACGATTATGTTTTATGAATTGCTTTTATTATTCGTTTTTATCACCAGATGAAAAAATACAAGCACGTGATCAATTTCATCAGTTGATTGCAAAAAATCTAGACGGGAAATTTCATGCTTTACAAATTAGTGCTGCAAGAAGCATCCGAACAGTGCAGGAACATAGTAAAGCAGTTTACAAGACATTGCGTATGATGCATCGATGACCAGACAAAAGAGCTTGTTTCGATGATTGGTGAACATCAAGTCGATTATTGCTTTTTCATCGGTTTTAAGCTTTTAAATAAATGAAGAAGAGGTCAAATTTTACAGTAAGAGCTTATATTAGAAAAGGATTCTAACTGGATGATTGTTAAATAAGTGAAAAGAAATGAAAGTCCATGCGCTTTAATATCTGTCAAAACAGGTACTTGCAGGATTGCGCGCGAACTGTTATTTATGACAAAGTATGTAGATACCCTGAAAGTTGTTATAATGTTCAGACTATTCAAGAGAAGAAAAAGACGTTGACAAAGAACGAAGAAAAGAGTAAACTATAAATCTTAATAAAAATTTACGCACCTATTTAAATTGTAACATGAATAGGGATTAAAGTCAATAGTTTTTGGGGGATTTTAAAGGAGGTAATGGGTATATGTTTTTAGCTGAAATATTTCATTCCCTAGATTCCGTGACGTTGGAAAAATATACGGATGAAATAATAAAGATAAATCAAAAAGCAAAAGAATTTGGGCTTGTGTTAACTCGGGATGAAATAAAAAATATCATTGTTTCTAGAAATCAAGTACTCCATAGCTATGGTCGAGTAGAGTTAAGTGTTGAAGTAACAAAAGAGTTAGCCGAGGTTTTTTGTACCTCTCCCTATGTTGATGATAAGAATTATGTATCTACTCTATATGAGTTGCAAGAGATATTTTACTACTTAAAAAATGAGACGGAAGATATGATTGGCGATTTTCAATTGATTGGCATGATGAAGGATTACTTTGATGATATTTGCAGCGGTTCTTTGGAACTTTTAAAGAGTAAGCTTGAAGAATTTGCGGAACGGTTTAGAAGTGATACTCCATTTAGGAAGTCTTTTTTTGAAAGGGATGAACGATAGTGAAATCAGAAGAACGATGCAATAATCACTCCTTAGTGACACAAGGAAAGATGAATCAAGCTCGTCTGTTACAAAACCAGTATACGATATCTATTTTGAATGAAGGATTACGAGTAGGTTTACTAAATAGTGAAGATGTATATGGTACAGAGAGGCAATTGATGTCTATATTAGAGAATTTGATTAGACGGTACACCCAAGGAGAAAGCTCTTCCGTAACGTCTGAAACAGCGGTAAGTATATTAACTTCTGTTTTATATGCCGTTGATGCGTATCTGTTACATTTTAAAAATCCGGAAAAGGCAATCGACGTGTTAAAAAATGACAATGTAAAAAAAGCATATGAACAAGGTATAGATTTGATCCGTCATTGTTTTGAGGAAACAAAACAACTCTATAAGGAGATCAATCATAATAAATTAGATGTTGCAGTGGAAGCATATAATATAACGATTGATGAATCAATTCCCGTGTTTCTAAAGAAATATGGTATCATTTTCGATGCGCATAATACAATGGCAAGCATTGATTATCCATTAGCAATCGACGATATGAGCATTCAAGGTGTTTATTACCTTAGGCAATATTTAACTCATCTAAAAATGGAAACCCAGTTCTGCCTTTTGTTTAACAAAGATGATCTTCAACAGATTTTGGTTAACTATGGGAGAATTTGCGGTTTCGACTATCGAATAGAACTATTCAATATATTTGAATTGGTATTAAATAATGCGATTTTTTCCATCTTATCAGGAGGACACGCCAGTCAAATAACAATCTCAATAAATCAATATAAACAGTTAGATGATTTGTTTAATAAGTTGAATGATAGTCAGGTTCAGTCCATTATTTTAAAAGCTGTGGATCGGTTACGATATCATTTCAATATGAAAGATCCTCAGATGATTAATTATTTAAAACAATGTGGGATGAATCTAGTAAACAGGGTTAAAAGTGTTGTAAACCAAAACCGTCTAGAGATGGTGGTTATCGTGGAAAAGAAATGGAGATCTAAACCCATTGTAACGACATTCAAGGCATCCGATAGAATGAGTGATAATTGCTTTCGGCTATTGATTGAAAAGGTTATGAATTGTGAAAAGTTAGCGGATAAGGTTGATGTAATTCGGACAAATTTTCGTTCCCTTCATGATTATATCGATATGCTGAATACCAACTGTTTATTGGATGATGAATATGAAGAACTTTTTAAGACTTTTGGTGATGTAGAGCTAGCTATTTTGACAAAAATAGTGTTCTATGAGGAATTACGAAATGGTTCAACAGATTTATCATCATTCTATGACAAGGAAGAGCAACATGAAAGTGAATGGCAGAACCATTTTATTGAATTTATTAAAAGCATCGATATTAATAGGAAGGGTACCATTAAGAAATATGTTAATGATATTGATTATGAAGAAATTAGTTTTTACTAACATTGGATTATAAAGTAACTAGATCGGCCAATATTTATATGATATTAACACAAAAAAATAGCATTACATAAAAATTTCATGTAATGCAATTGATTATGATGGACTTCATGTTAACTGATCTACTTCTTTTTATGAAGTATATATTCAATGATTAGCGTTAATTTGAAACCATTTTCACACGGGTGACAATTGAAGATCAATGGTATCTGCTTATTAACAGGTTTTGTTCCTCTGATGACATTTAAAAAATAGGATATTTGGATTATTGGGGGATTGTCTATTCTTATTTCTAAACCTATTCTGCCTCGACCAATTAAAGCATTCTCTCCCCATTTGTTATCAAGTTAATAACGTAACAACTTAAGGAGTAACTACGATTCTTTTCCCTTGAAAATCTGAGCAGTTCCAAACACTCTCGATATCTTGAAGTGGAACTATTTCAATGTCCATATGAAGCTTATCTTGTTTAAACCACTCCCATATCAGATCAGTGCCTTCTTGTATTAATGCTGGAGTGATACCTTTGGTTCCACCAGAAACTTCGAGCCCTGAAGTCCGTAAAGCGTTCGCGGGAAGTGTAAGTTTCGATCCTGATTTTTCTCCTATTTGAACAAGTTGAATTCGATGTTTGTTTAAACTTATTTCTTGCGGAACTAACGCTTTTATGAGTGTTTCTGTTGGATATCCCCATAAAAAATCTAAAATAATGTCTATGCCCTTATTTACCTCCTTTTTGAAGGATGTGAATAATTCCTCTTCAGATTGTTTAAGATTGACAATTGTATCTGCCCCAAGTTCCCTGATTCGTTTCAATGATTCCTCGTTGCGTCCGGTTCCAATAACACGTCCTGCGCCGAGGAGCTTGGCGATTTGGACGGCAAGCTTACCGGCAACACCGGTCGCACCATTTATAAGCACGGTCTCTCCAGGCTTTATCTTCACTCCCCATTTAAGTGGGAAAAGCGAAGTCAATGCCGTGGATGGAAGAGCAACTGCTGTTTCAGCATCAACCCCATCAGGAATTAGGATCGTTGATTCTTTGGGAACGACTGCTTTTTCAGCCATAGAACCATATGGAGGCTTCATACCTGAGAATCCAACCAGTTTACCATCTGAACGTTCGCCCACACCTCTGATTCCGACGACGGCTGGTAATTCAGAAAGGAATTGATGCCTTGCAAAATGCTCCCCTTTTGCCATCATTTGATCGATATTTTCAAGTGTTACTGCTTTCACCTGAATCAAAGTTTCATCGTTGCCTGGTAAGGGTTCTGGGAAATATCCATACCGTGGAATTTCCCCAATTTTGTGTAATACCGCTGCTTTCATGATAAAACCTCCTAAAATAGTTTACTTAACACTGTTAAATTTAACGGTGTTAAGTAAACTTATACTTCATTTATGATATAATGTCAAGAGTACATACAGTGGAATGAAGGGGGTATACCATGGCACTAAAAAAACAACAAATCATAAAAGAGGCATTGGAATTGCTCAATGAAAGCGGGCTTGAAGGAGTCACACTTAGAAAACTGGCAAGCAGATTAGATGTTCAAGCTCCTGCATTATACTGGCATTTTAAAAATAAAAAGGCATTGGTGAATGAAATGGCTGAGGCTATTTTGCAGATGGAGTTTCATGTTCTGGAAGGACGAAAGCAGGACGAGTCTTGGCAAAATTGGATGTTACAGACGTTTAACCGTTTACGTAAGGCATTGCTTTCGCATACCGATGGAGGACGTGTTGTTGCAGGGGCACATCTATCGTTAACGATGGCGGATTTATCTGAGATAGCAATGAATACCCTGGTGAATGCGGGGGTGAGCCTGCGTCAATCCCGCTTGATCGTTCTGACTGCAACCCGTTTTACTTTCGGTCATGTAATTGAAGAACAAACAAATGTTACTGAAATGGAGATGCAAGGCTTTCATGTTGTATCGTTCAATGAGGAACACCCTACACTGGCAGCGGGCATAGAAGAATATTTTTCTGCGGGAAAGACGATTGACGACCTTTTTAATGATGGACTGCGGATGATTGTTGGTTAATCCTTTTATATTCTCGTTATAAAATAAGCTAATTTGCATCCGGATTTTTATTCTATTATTTGGCATGATTGTCGAAGGTTTTAGGAAGAAAACTGGAATTGAAAGGATAATTTATCACCCATATTGGCGATGATATTTATAAAAGGTTATAACAGTTGTTGCATATTACCAAGAAAAAGGACAGATCATTTTTATAAATCCGGCGTTCATTATGGTTGCCCCGGTACTAGTCGGTTATATTGTCACATGACATGTCATTTCACCGAAAGCATAAAATGAATCCATCAATAACCAAAAAAAGGAGAATCGCGATGGCGAAAAGTAGAGCCAAAAAAATAAGAGAAAAGCTGATCAGAGAAGGTTATAGAGATCCTGTTAAAAATAGGGGTATCTATGCTTTGGCAAATTTAAGGACAAGGAAAGGCAAGTCAAAACACGAAAAACAATATCAAAACAAATATGGAGAGCTGTCACCCATTGATAAAAGCCAAATGGATGATAGCTCTTTTCATTATTTTTACAGATGCATCCGACTACCACAAAGTGAGCCATTTAATTGAATAAAAAGAGATGGTTATAGTGATAGGGGAGTACCAGCGATGCTGTCACCCCACAATGAGGAATGTTTCCCTATTTATGTTGTTTTCGGCAGATGCAGACCATAAGTGGGCTATCCGCTTGAAATGGACTCTTGTCAAATTTTCCATACATCTTTTCAAGTACAAATCCATTATAATAAAGCAAACTTTCAAGCTCCTGAGGAAAAAAGTAACGAAGAACAAACGGCTCTACTGTTTCCATTACGTTGGACTCATGCTGCCAGCGACGATTCGTAAAGATATAGTGCTCCAACTGACTTTTATGATCATACGAACGTCGATATGTGCTACTACAATGATACCCTTCATTATCTAACCATGACTCGGCATAATCCTTTTCTACATCTTCATTTACAGCCAAAACCGAAATCGACGGATTCCTAGTTTCGAATGCAAGGACTCCATCTTCATCAAGATGTTTGTGGACGGATCCCAGAAATCCGTCCACTGATTCCCGATCCAAAAAGTGCTGAAATGAGTTACCAGTAATAAATATAAATCGATACTTGCGGCTTAACTCAAACTGTCTTGCATCGGCATGAATCCAATTGACTGAGACATTTAAGCGTTCGGCCTTTTGCTTTGCAAGTTCCAACATTTCAGGAGTTATATCCAGACCAGTAATATCGAATCCACGCTCCGCTAATGGTATGGTTAATCTACCTGTCCCACAAGCAACATCTAAAATTGGACCTCCTTGTTGGTTGGCAAGGTCAAAATAAAACTTGCCTTCTATTTCACCCAAACCGTTTAATCGGTCATAAGTGTATGCATCACGATAGCCTTCTAAATTATCGAAATCTAACATAGACACCTCCAAAAGTTTATGACAATCAAATCAATCAGTTGAACAAATAACGATTTTTTCAATCTCAAGATTCTTTTAATATATAATTTTTTTGCACGTTTAAATTACCTCTATTTAAACTACATCGGGCTCGATTACGGAATAGAGAACTTAAGCTTTTAACATTACTGTATTTAAAAATAGAATCTTTATGCTACTACAGTAACAACAATTTCTGTTACATAGTGTGAAAAGTAATTTTTTGTCTATTTATCCATTATATATTACGTAACAAAAATATGTAACAATAGTAATTATATGCTATCAAAGAATCGAAAATCCATTTACCGATTTATGTTAAAGGATGAACGTGAATCCAGAAATAGAAGCTGAATTTAATAAAATGTATATCCTATCTAAAAAGAATTGCTTATTGATAGTTTCCATTAGTTCATATACCATCATAATGTTTGACAAGTTTGAATTAAGTTCAATCCATAAAAGGACGATAGGAAACGATAAAAACAAAATAACCAGGCGCAAGAAAGAATATATTTTTGCGCCCATTATTTTGTTTTTAAAAGCTTATTGGCTGGCATATGGAATAAATTTACGAAAAAGTAGCATCGTCATATGCTAGCAAAAGATATATCTAATTTAATTGTTCTAAATGGATCTTAGGTTGATAAGGTATTAGTGGCGACGAAGATTTAATGCGATGTACAAAGTCTGGATTTGCAAGCAATGGACGTCCAAACGCGGCCAAATCAACGATCCCGTTTCGTAGTGCAATCTCTGCCGATTCGGGTGATAAATTACCTACACCGATCATAGTTTTATTCCAATACTTTCGAATAAGGCCGTGTAAAATACTAGGATGATGTGTTAAAGGACAGAAAAATTCATTTGCTGATGGATGAATGATTTTGATGTCTGCTCTATGAAATACATCGATTAACTTTTGCACTTCTGTTTCTGGATCTTCCCATACATATAAGGGTAAATCATCTTTATGTTCAGAAAAACGCACAATAATCTTATCCGCCCCAATCTTTTCTCCAACAGCTAGTAAAATTTCTTCTAAAAACAAATGTCTATTCCTTCCATATTCGTCCTTTCTGAAATTCGTCTGTGTGGAAAGGAATTGATCGATTAAATAACCGTGAGCTGCATGTATTTCAACTCCATCAAAGCCCGCTTTCATCGCATTTTTAGCAGCATGAACAAATTGCTTAATAACGAGTTGAATATCACTCTCGGTCATTTCTTTTGGCATTTCATATGGGAAACGGACTTTATGTGTCAAACCATTTGCCTGAATGGGAGATGGAGCCAATGGTTTTTTCCCTTTTGTAAAGTAAGAATGGGACAACCTGCCAACATGCCAAAGCTGGGCTATGATAATACCTTCTTCCTTATGGACGGCGCTTGTTACATTGTGCCATGCATCCGTTTGTTCAGACGTGTATATACCGGGAATTCCAATTGTTCCCCTAGCTTCATCAGCAATTGCGATCCCTTCTGTCATCATCATCCCTATACCATCTCTTGCCCTTTGGCTATAATAATCAACGGTATCAGGATGAATAATTCCTGTTTCATTATTAGCAAAGCCCCTTGTCATTGGCGCCATCACTACTTTGGATTTTAACTTCCATCCATTAACATAAGCAGGGGATAGTAGGTTCATTTCCTACACCTCTCTCTTAAAATAATTACCTTTAATGTTAGAGGAGAATGTTCTATAATGGAATGCAATAATAAAGTTATTAAGGCTGTTTAGCTTATAATTTATAAAAGTTTTAATTCATTTACTTATAAAAGGGGTGGTCCTATGGATGAGATTGATTTTTCCATATTAAGGGTTCTGCAAAATGATGGCAAAATATCGATGACAAGGTTGGGGAAAGAAGTTTCCTTAACCCAGCCAGCTGTTACAGAAAGGGTGAAAAGACTAGAAGAACGGGGAGTAATAGAAAGGTACAGTGCTGTGATTAACCCTAGTAAAGTTAATAAGCCTGTCTCTGCCTTTTTATTATTTCAAGCAAGACACTGTGATAAGTTTGTAAAGTATTGTGAGCAAATGGAAGATGTGCTGGAAATTCATCGGATCAGTGGGCAATATAATTTTTTAGTCAAGATTATTGCCACCTCACTTGAGGGTTTAGAGATTACGATTAATGACTTAGGTCAATATGGTGAATCGACAACATTGGTTGTACTGTCTTCGCCTATGATGCATCGGCCGATTATTCCTATAAAGAAAGAAGAAAAATAGAAGAAGGAGGAGATCATTGAAGTTGATGTGTGATTCAAGAAAAAATATTCGAGCTTATTCAACCATCACACATTACGGCTTCTAATAAAACTAAAGTCTCCCCTAGTATTTCATCCAACTTACTTCCTCTTTTGCACCAATTCAACCTCTTGCCGATGATCTTTATCCTTCTTCCATAAAATGGCCTCAAAAGGACGGGCACAATTACTCCTTTTGCGCCCATTCTTATTGAAAGGCTTAGCCAGTCAGTTCTAGTTGACCTATTTTTTATAAGTTTTTCCTTAAGGCTCTCGTTAAATTAAGAAGTTATGGCAATGAACTTTTTGTTTCTTTTAAGATGTCCCATTGATGTTTTGATTTACCTTTGATCTTTTTTTCAATATAAAAGAGTTCATTCATCTCTTTAGTATCAAATATATTTACAATTCTATATGGATGAGCAAGCTCAATACCCCGCTTGGAAATTAGATTACTATGTTATAATATAAGATAATTTTGAAGTTTAGAGAGAGGGATGTTACTTGAAAAAAAGCGTATTATATATTGAAGATAATGAGAAAATAGGCAAATGGGTAAAAGAAGAATTGGAGCAGCGAGAGTTTTCAGTTCAGTGGTTACTTTCTGGTGAGGGAGCCGAGAAAGAAGTAAATCAGCATGCAATAGTTATTTTGGATATAATGTTACCTGGATTAGACGGGTTTACTGTGGGAAAACGACTAAAAAAGACAGCCCCTACAGTTCCTATTTTGCTGCTATCTGCTCGAACATCGATAGATGATAAGGTAGATGGCTTACAATTTGCGGATGATTATTTGACGAAGCCATTTCATACAGATGAATTAGTTGCAAGATTGGAAGTATTAATCCGTCAAAGTGGTGGAACACATACCAAACGTATTTCATTAGGAGAACATATTGAAGTAGACCTAGAAGCGCAAATGGTATTTGATAAGCAGACAGAGAAAGAAATTATATTGACAGGGAAACAACATCAAATTTTAATGTATTTTTTAAGACATCCTAATCAAGTTTTACCAAAAGAACAAATATTTGAAGCAATTTGGGAGGAACCTTATATGACTGGTGATAAGACATTAATGGTCCATATTCGCCGTCTTCGTCAAAAACTGGAACGTAATCCAGATTCCCCAGAGATTATTGAAACGTTGAAGGGAATAGGCTATCGGGTGAAACGATGAAGCAAACTAGATCATTATTTCGTCGTTTTCTAGTAGGGCATTTTCTATTTATCTTTTTTCCTCCAATTGTGCTTATTTTCTTCTTTGCGTTCATTGGGTTTTCGGATATCAATGAAGAAGATCTGAATACATTAAATCATTTTTACATTATACTACTTTTGTTTGGTTTTATTATTGTCGCATTTGTTGTCATATCTTGGCTTTTCTTCTTGAAACTTCGTATACGTCTGACCCGCTTACAGGAAGTCATGTCATTTTCAGCTACTAATAACTCATTTCCTAAACCAGTGTCTGTTCAAACGGATCGTATGGATGAAATAGACCAGTTGGGAAGTTCTTTTAATTGGATGATTCAGCAGCTTGAAGACAGTCGTAAGCGAGAATATGAAGAGGAATTATTACGACATCGACTCATTGCGAATTTATCTCACGACTTACGAACACCACTTACCATTTTGAGAGGACATGTCACCAGATTAAATAAAGAATCAATGAGTTTAGAAGGACAAAACTCAATAACAGAAATGAACCATACGATTACAAGAGTCGGGGATCTAATGGATGATTTACTTTCCTATACACTGCTTACATCAGGGAAACATTCTTTCAGGCCCACTTCAACAGATATTGGACGTTTAGTAAGAGCATCTGTTGCTGCATGGTATCCTGTATTTGAAGAAAAAGAAATTCAGTTGGATGTTGATTTACCGACAGAGGAGACTTTTTATTGGAAAGCAGATCCTAAATGGATAACACGGGTTCTGGATAATCTATTTCAGAATATTCTTCGCCATGCAGCTGATGGAAAATATGCAAACATTGTGGTTGATGTAGAAAAAGAACAGATCATTGTTGCAGACAAAGGTCCAGGTATGGATAACTCTTCCTATGAGCGTGGGGCGGGAATTGGTTTATCGACTTCAAATTATATGTTGAAAAAAATGAAGCTGAAAGCTGACTTTACATCAAATGAAAATGGCACAAGAGTAGCTATTGGGAGAGCTTAACCTAAAGTTAACCCAGAATTAAACAACATGATAACCGAGATGTAACTTTGCTTCTTTATAATGAGAACCATAACAGAAAGGAAGTGTTATGGTTGCTTACAATTAATAACTTAGTCAAACATCGCGGAACCCAAGAAATCTTATCAGGTATCAGTTTTACAGCTAGACCAGGCAGAGTAACTGGTTTTTTAGGTCCAAATGGGGCAGGTAAAAGTTCTACACTTCGCATCCTACTTGGATTAGATCGTGCCACCTCAGGGAGTGCACTAATTGATGGAAAGCCATTTGCAGAATTACATAATCCTTTAGCAACAGTAGGTGCTGCACTTGATGGATTTGGAGCTCATCGAATGAGAACAGGACGAGCACACTTACGTTGGATTGCTCGTGCCGCAGGATTGTCTCGCTCACGTGTCGAGGAAGTTTTGGAAATAGTAGGGCTAACTCATGCAGCTGGGAAAAGAGTCGGAAATTATTCCCTTGGTATGGGGAGAAGACTTGGAATGGCGGCTGCACTACTTGGTGATCCAAAAATATTAGTTTTAGATGAACCCGTAAATGGGCTCGACCCAGAAGGAATTCGTTGGATTCGGACATTTTTACGCGAACGTGCTACGTCTGGAAAAACGGTGTTACTATCCAGTCATCTAATGGGAGAGCTTGCAGAGACTGTTGATGATGTGGTGATTATTCATCATGGAAAAGTCGTTGCAGATGGAACACTGGAAGAAGTAATAAGTAACCATTCCACGCTGGAGGAAGCCTTTTTTGCCTTGACATCTGAAAGTGCAGGTGGTGTTGTATGAGAGCATTCAACGCGGAACTATCTAAATTGTTCTCCCTTCCGGGCATTTGGCTTGCCTTTCTTATTGGAGCATTTGCCCCAGCGATCATTGCTACCTTGGACAGCATGGCAGAAAAAGAGGATATTATAGCTGGGGCTAGCACACGGCTATCGGAAGTTGGCTATATAGGATTAGGTCTTGGTGTGCAAGGTATCATTATTCTTGGTGTCCTTGCTGTCAGTAGTGAATATTTGACAGAGAGCAGTGAATCTGGTGGAGGGAATCAGATTACAACGAGTTTAACTGTTATCTCATCCAGATTTCATTTTTTGCTGGCAAAAGCAGGTGCTGTGACAGTGATCAGCGTATTTCTGTCTATTGTTGCCATTATAACAACAGTGTCAGCAACAAACCTTATTCTTGGCGAATATGCACCAGCATTTGAAGCATCTAAACTGATCGGCGCGGTTTGTTACTGGACTTTTACTGCTCTTTTAGCATTTGGGATTACTATTCTAACAAAGAGTGGCATTATCCCGCTTGCTGTGCTCATGATAAACTCATCTGTTGTGACAGTCTCTTACCTCCTTACTAAGGTTACAAAGTTAGCGTTTTACTTACCAGATATGGCTGGTCTTGATATGTTTATGTTTACGAGCGACAGATTTCACACCCCATTCACAGGTGGTTTAATCATGTTTGCTTGGGTAGCCGTTCTTTTTATTGTAGCAGCTATTGTATTCCATAGAAGGGACGTTGCATCATGAGTGTTTCATCTAGTAGAAAGATAACACAAATCCTTGACGCTGAACTGGATAAATTAGTTACATTACCAGTGATATGGCTCACTCTTATTAGCACATTCATTATTAATTTGGCTTTAACCATAGCTTTTACTTCTGCTGCTCTACAATGGGGAGCAGGTACGCAAAGTATCCTGAAGACAGGGCTTGCTTCTATGGGATATCTTCAAGCAGGATTCATTATTCTTGGTATCTTAGCTACTTGTTCGGAGTATACGGGGGGACAGATTCGAACTACTTTAACTACGATACCTTGGCGGGGGGTTCAATTATTCACGAAGCATATGGCATTGGCAATTATGACCATTCCCGTGGCGTTTATTATTGCTGCATCAGGTGTACTATATGCTTTTATGATGATGAGAGACACAGCAGTAGCGATTGAAATAGACAAATTGATAAAAACATTAGTAGGTGTAACAGGCTATTTAACATTAACCACAATTCTTAGTGCAGCTATAGGTGCTTTTCTAAGACGAACTACTTCTGCTTTAATGGTACTGCTTAGTTATTATTTCGTTGTCAGTCCATTGGTAAGAGATTTTCTTCCTAGTAGTAAGAATTATTTTCCGGATACGGCAGGATCTTCTATGTATATGCTGCCTTCCTCTGATGAAATAAATGTCCTTACACCAATGCAGGGGACAGGTGTTTTACTGTTATGGACACTGCTCTTTATTATAGTAGCTATTGCATTTTACCGTAAACGAGACGCCTAAGCTTAAGTTTCATCAATTAGATAAGATAAAGAAATGAATTTATTGAGATGGAGACCAATCATCCCTTCATTTCTCTAGATTTCTTAATGCCCTTTGCCAAAGTTTCTATTAATACCAGCTCTTTTTCAGTAAAATCATCCATCTTTTCATCTACATCTAGTGCCATTAACTGTATTATTATTGGGTGAAAAAACTTATCAACAAATAGCGATACAAGATCATAAAATACTTGTATGCTAGGGTGTTGCCATATATATTCTGTTCCTATTAGACCAGAAACAGTCAAAGAAAAACGTACTATGTGGTTATACAATTCCTGTTGTAATGTTTATACAACAAAAGATACTGCCGTGCAGCAATAAAAAAAAACGTTTTCTGGCAGTGTGGTACCGACCCCTGAAAGTTGGAGTGAAAATGATCTTCCCTTTCCAAACGACGGTTTAAATAGCCACGGTCTTGACATCCGAAAATATACTGAGTATACTTTCGGTATCGAACAATATAAAAGGGAGTGGTGTAATATGTATAAACCTGGTTTTACACTTTGGTACAGTGTCAGTGATGTTGAACGTACATTGGAGTTTTATACGGAGAAGTTAGGGTTTGAAATGGATTCGTATGACAAAGAGAATGGGATGGGAAGTGTGCATACGAATACGAAAGAATGTTATATTGGGTTTTCAGAAGCTGAGCAAGTTGTTCCTTCCACAGCAGCTGCAGTATTCGAAGTAGAGGACATTGATGCTGCAGTCAAAAAATTGACGGAGAAGGGGATTGTGTTTAACGGTGAGGTTTCCACCATTCCAGAATATGTTAAGTTGATTTCATTCAAAGATCCGGACGGTCATCACATGGAGTTATCTCAAACACTATAATGGAAAAAGAAGTTCAGGTTATACACATCATGAAAGAACTTTCGGGAAGGTGGACCATTCCAATTCTATTGTCTCTCGACAAATCAGGAGGAAGGTTCACACCATTAAAGAATACCCTACAAATTTCTCCATCCAGACTAAGCAGCAATTTGAAGACGATGACAGAAGCGGGGCTTATTCAGCACTTGTCTCCTTTTGAGCGAAACCACCCGTTGCTTCCGGAATACGAGCTTACCGAAAAAGGGCGCTTCATGAAAGAAGTTGCCCTGGTAATTTCAAACGCTGAATATCGTCTGAATCAAGGATTCCTTGCTGCTAAAGCTTGGAATTGGCCGGTGTTAATCGCGCTTTATTATCAATATCATGAATTCAATGCTATACGTCAATTATTGCAGACAGTAACGCCTCGTATACTTTCCAAACGGCTCGGTGAGCTTTATGAAAAAGGTTTGTTGGAGAAAACACTAATTACAAATCCAAGACCGAAGTATACGTATGCATTAAGTAGTAATACGGAGCCGATTATTCGAAGTACAAATAGTAATCTGTCCGCATTACTTTAAGTTCGTCTCTTACGAAATGAAAGAATTTCTTATTGTATACTCAACTTTCGCAGGCTGATAACAGGCATAGATACATTGAAATAGTTAGGTGAATTTGCCATCTATTGTTGTAGTTGACTTTCGATTAACTTTTGAATTCCACTATTCGTATGTTTAATGGCTTCATCAAGCATCTCGATTACTTACTGAAAGGCGGCAGCCCAATCAAGTTCATAGATGTCATCCAATATTCATAAAACATCCCTGCCAAGGTTCGTCACTACTAGCAGTTTTGGTGATAAAGCACAATTATGTAAAAAAATGATGGTGTGACTAATTAAGGCATTGGATAAACGACTTTGAAATCCCTTCAGGAGTTTCAACAGGGATTTCGTTGTTTTGATGAAGACTTTGATATCTTAACGTAACTAATTTATGTTTCTCTTAGAGCGAAAGTTGATAACTTAATCGTAACAGAAATGACCCCAAATCATGTTCAAAAATGGCAATTAGCGTTATCTAAAAAGAAGTATCGTTCTTCTTATATTAGAAATGTTCAGGGGTTGTCTTCCATCGCAATGGATCGAGTTGTTGTTTTTAGTTCATTAAAATTGGTGATCCTCCATAACATTTTTATTTAAGTAGAAAGAATATCTGATAAAAATAAATGCGAGTATGATGAATAATCCACCAATCCAGCTTAAATTTACTATATTCGTATATTGAATAATGATCCCTCCTAATGCAGAGCCTAGCATCATTCCCACATTCATTAATGCGGTATTAAAACTGAGTACTGTTTCAGAGGATTGTGGTTTTAGTGAAATCAAGTAAAATTGCTTTGCTGGTGTCGTTGTCCATGTCGCTACTCCCCAAAAAGCTAATGTGACAAATACCCCCACTGCCCCGTACTGGGTAAATGATAGTACAAACAAAGAAATGATATGAACACATAAACTCAATGATATCGTTCGATTAGGTCCCCATCTATCTACCGCATATCCTCCAAAGCGTGAACCAATAAAAGCAAAAGTGCCTAAAACAAATAAAGCGATACTTGTCATTTCTATAGAAAAACTAGCAGTATGACTTAATAATGGAGCAATATAGGCAAACACCATGGTATATCCTAAAATCCAAAAAATCGTTGTCATTAAACCAGTAAGGACTCGTTTATCTTTTATAATTTGTAACTGTTGTTTAAATGGCATCGGTTGGTTTCCTTCTATAGCTGGCAATAATTTGTAAAGTCCTATCAATAAAAAAACGGTGCCAAACGCAATGATTAAAAAAATATAATGCCAATCAAAATATCCAGCTAAAAATGTTCCAATAGGCACTCCAAGTACTAAGGAAACAGTGAAACCTGTAATCACTGTTGCCATAGCACTACCTCTTTTTTCTGGAACTGCAATTTGAGCAGCGTAATTCGTTGCAACAACGATATATAGCCCTCCACTCATCGCCATAATGACTCTTGATAACATAAGAAAAATATAATTGTAACTAAAAAATGCGACAAGGTTACCTAGAATAAAAATAAAGATAGCGTATAAAAGTACTTTTTTACGATCAAACTTAGACGTTAACATAACCAAGACTAATGCTCCAATGGCATAAGATAAAGAATAAATCGTGATCAACTGACCAGCTATTGAAATAGAAACATCCAATTCAAAAGAAATCAGTTCTAAAATTCCCGAAACAACAAACTCTGCTGTTCCTGTTACAAAAGCTCCTAAAGCTAACAGAATAATTGTTAGTTGATTTATATTTTTTTTCATTTTGTACATCTCCTTATAGTTAAAACGTTGTCTTAATTTTAAGTCTCGTGTTAACATAAGTAAAATTGATGTTTTTAATGAAGGAGATGAGTAATTACTCATGACTATTGTGCGGTACGAAATCATTGCAAAAGTAGTCGAGCTAGGAAGCTTTACAGAAACTGCTGAAACATTAAATATGACTCAATCAGCTGTGAGTCATGCAGTTGCGAGTTTAGAGTCAGAATGGGGTGTCTCCTTATTAATTCGTGATCGCAAAAAAGGAATCACACTTACAGAGATAGGGCAAAAAATCCTTCCGCATCTTCGAGAGATATTAAAAAGAGTGGAAATCATTAACCAGGAAATTGCGTTTACAAACAATTTGGAAACGGGTATTATTCGTATCGGTACTTTTGCAAGTGCTTCTTCTTGTTTATTGCCTAAATTGCTCGCAAAATTTCAGAAAAAACATCCTAAGATCGAATTTAAGTTTTTCGAGGGAACTTATGAAGAGATTACGGAATGGTTGAGTTCAGGTATTATTGACATTGGGTTTGTCGTAAAAGGAAAATCGAATCCAGATTTTGATCTGATTCCTCTCATAAGAGATAACATGGTAGTAGCTTTTCATCCAGAACACAGATTTCTAGACAAAGAAACAGTGAATATGGAAGATTTAGTGGAAGAATCTTTTATTATGCCAACAGGGATGTATCAATCACATGTTGAGGAATTATTTGAAGAAGCACAAATGAAACCATCGATTCTTTTTGAAGTGCACGACTGTACAACCATCGCTAATATGGTACAAGAAGGACTTGGTGTTACGATTGGTCCAGAACTATTTTTAAAGACCCAACAAAATATAAAGGTTAGCAAACTAAATATTAACAATAGCCGTGAAGTTGCACTTGCTTGTCATTCTATTGCAAATGCCTCCCCAGCAGTAAAGGAATTTCTTCATGTTGCAAAAGACGTCTTTCACTGAAAATAAAAAAGGTGGAAAGTCAGCATGTTAAAACTTTACTACTAAATATACTATTTGAAATATAATTCTTTATAAAAATCCCAAGTCACCCACAGTTATAGTAACTTGGTATTTTTATCTTTGTGCTTTATTTGTCTAAGAATAATAATAAGATAATGAAAGGGTATTGCTTAAAGAATTAATTTTTCTCAATAGACACGCTAGTTCTTTATCAGTTGCAACTGTATATTTTTATGTGTTAAACATCCTTTATTCTTTTATTGTTTTTTAATAAGTAAGTTCCGACTAACAATACTGTCGTTCCTTCAGTAATTGGGAAAACCCACCAAATCAATGTCGGACCAAAAAGTTTTGGAAGGATGATTAATAAAGGAATGAATAAAATAACACTTCTTAAAAGCGTAATAATTGTTGCCATACGGATTCTTTCAATCGATTGGAAAAACTCCATTAATACCATGTTAATACCAAAGAAAATATATCCTAGTGCAAAGTAACCAAAACCAGATACCGCTAAACCTCGACCTTTATTAATATCCCCGCCAAATACCGACATAATCGGGCCAGGAAATAAAAATGCAAAGATCGCAATTACAAGCCCAATGCCAATCCCTGTTTTGATTGCAATTTTCAGCAAACCATCGACACGGTCCATCAAACGAGCACCATAGTGGTAACTTGATAACGGTTGAAGAGCCATTCCAATACCGAAGAAAATCATCATTAATACTACATGTAAATAGTTTACCATCGCATAGGCTGTAACTCCTTCAGTTCCTAAATAATATAGAAATGTCACATTATAAAGTACGACCATAATCGCTACTGTACTTTCAACGACAAAACTAGGGAAACCAATACCTACTATTTTTACAATATCTTTTTTATCTACAAATTTCCCAACGAATTTTAAGTAACTTCCCTTTCTAAAAAAGTGCGAGCTTAGTACAATTACACCGATTACTGTTGAAAGAACTGTCGCAAGCGCAACCCCTGTCACACCATACTCCCAAACGAAAATAAAGAAGTAGTTGAAAATAATATTTAAAATCGAAGTCACAACTAAACCAGCCATTGCAAGTTTCGGGTTTCCATCATTACGGATAAAAATGCTTAATAAGTTTTCAATTGTATAGATCATACCGAACACCAAAATGATATATAAATACTCTTTAGCATAAGGATATGTTTGATCATTTGCACCAAATAAATAAGCGATATTCTCCATTTGGATTAATAATACAGTCGTTATAATCATAACAATCAAAAACATTAGTACAAAAGATAATGTAAATACTTTACGAGCTTTCTCTACATCGTTTCTTCCAAGAGAGACTGAATATAATGTTGCTCCCCCCATTCCAATCCACAGTGAGATTGAAAGCAATACTGAAAAAATAGGGACAGCAATGTTGACACCAGCTAAAGCAGTTGGACCTACACCTTGACTGACAAAAATACCGTCAATCAAAATATTTACCGACATGAGTAACGTTCCAATCATCGCGGGAAATAAATATGATACAAACAGCAGCCCAAGTGGACGTGTTTCAATTTTTAATGCTTTTTCCATCTCCGACTATTTCCTTTCCTCTTATTATTCTTGATTATAATTCGGTCATGGCACTCAAAGGTGACTTTTATAAAGCCGCTTTTTTCATCATTCCAAGCTATTTTATCGCCCTTTATTTAACGAAAAGCATGCACTTCTAGCATCGCTTCACGTCAAATATCAGCCTGAAAAATTTCATTACAATATGCTCATCAACAAGAACACCTTAAAAAATTTCCTTCACAAAAGGGGTAAGAGCCAAAACCTTTCAATTTTTATCGTGAATAATTATAATTTAATGTATATAGTAACTATATAGTCAAGAGGGAGGCTTATATTTTGTCGAATAATTACGAAAAACATTTTACAACCGGAGAATTTGCAAAGCTATGTAAGGTAAATAAACAAACGCTTATCTATTATGACCAAATCGGATTATTCTCTCCAATCATTAAAGATGGCAAAGGGTATCGCTATTATTCTCTTGCACAGTATGATTATTTCAGTGTGATTGAACTATTAAAAGAGGTCGGTATGTCGCTAAAAGAAATTCAAGCTTATATGGAAAATAAATCTCCCGAAAACTTTGTCAACCTCATGCGAAAACAAAAACTCATTTTACAAGAGAAAATCAAAGAGTTAAAACTGATTGAAAATATGATTGATACTAAAATAGAAGGAATCGAAAATGCATCTGAAATAGATTTCAATAAAATCACTATAAAACATTGCCCAAAGCGCATCTTATATTTAAGTAAACAAATTAAAAATACGACAGAGAAGCAATTCGTAGAAGCAGTTTCTGACTTTATCGATGAACTATATCGCTCAAAATTAGATACAGGACATCCAATCGGGGCTATCGTAAATAAAGGACAGATGGAAACTGGAGAAATCGAAAACTATTCCTATTTATATATGGAACAACCAGCCCCTATATTTGACCTTCCATACTTCGTCACAAAAGCTTGTGACTATTGTATTGGTTATCATTTTGGAGAAGTAAAACATATTTCAAAAACATATAAAAAAATGTTCGACTACATGGGAAAACATAATTATATTTTGGGGGAATTTGCTTACGAAGAATACGTTTATGATGCGGTTATTCGCGATGATGAATCGAATTATATAATGAAAATATTAATTGAAGTTCATTCAAAAAAGTCCAACTGATCGTCAGTTGGACTTCATTTATTGAATACGTAACCGAATTACTTACCGTAACCTTGAATCATTACTAAAACATAAAATTGGTAGTATATCAGAAGCTATACCTTTTATGAAAAACAGATATAACGTTAAAGATGAAATTGCTTTGAAATAATTGATTCATTTTAGAAATCAATTAATTATAGCTAATTCTTTTATTGCTCTAGTAAAAAAATACAGGTAATCGGAAAATAGTGTGGAAAGAAGTTAAGAGTTTCCCCCTTAAAAATGGATAAAAAGGGACATAACTAGTATATGTATCCTTTTTTTGTTCAACAATCGCGCCTGTTTGCTGAAGATACGTTAAACTATAAATTGTGTAAACCAAGCAATATATTTTGCTCCCGGTATAAAGAATAATTGTGCTAATATTGTTCCTAATAATCTTGAAAAAACCATCATCAAGGAAATGTTTTTAAGTGTTTGATAACTACCTCTCTGATTAACAACGTCATCCGCAACCACGGAAACTTTTGGGTCAACAAAAATAACTAACAGTATTGTTGCCATCCCATTTATTAAACCTGATGCCATAATAGCGGTTGACGCACGTTCAGGTACTAGTAATGCTGCATATAATGCAGATAACACACCGATTGTATATATCGCGGTTATTATCATATTGACTAAAAATAATCTAACTGGAATATCTTTGATTTTAGCGCCTCTTAGGTATGAGAATTTTGGTAGGCTAAAATGGGTTACACCACGTTTTATGTATTCCATGGAAAACAGCCTTTTGAATAAAGAGGGGACAGAACCCTTCTCTTTAGATAGATGGATGATTGCTCTAGAAAATAGCGCTATAAAGGTGGGAAGCAAAAGTATCCCAAAAATTGTTCCTACCGTTGACGCACCTATGAGGAAACGATATTGCGATGCAACAAATCCTTGTGCATCAATACTTGGCGCAGTATCAATCAAGCTCCCTGTAAATGGCTGTTGCATCATATTTGCCAATCTTGAAATCATCACCATTATGTTAAAAAGAGACAAAGCTGAAGCAATCATCTTTACTCTTGCACCCGATAGCCTTACCGCGTAAGCGAGCGTTTCAATGGAGTGAATGATAAAAATGAATATGGCTATGTATATTAATTTCTCAGTTACAATTTCCAATATAGTACCTTCTTTTAATCATTTTATTATTATACCTAAAAGTGTAAAAAAACTGGTCAATTATCTGGCACGATACTTATTCCGCACTGCGCCCGATTGCTTAATTTTCCTGTTTCTGTTTACTTTTTAAAATATCTATTCCAGATACAATGCACAGCAAAAACAATAGCAATAGTCTTAACCAATCCATTGATAACCAAAAGTCCCCACCATTAACAATATCAGGGCTGAAACCATGTTCATCAACAAAAATACCTAAATTCCAAAATAATTTGAGTGAAATAAGCAATGAAATAAGACTCAATACAAATACTGTAATTGATAACTTCCTTGTCCTCATTTTACCCTCTCTCTTTCTCTTTAAGCTATAACAAAATGGCCAATTCAGGAACAGTATTTATTCCTGATAAGCGCCCGATTTTTGAACAAAATTAGTTTTTACTCCACTCCATTAAGCATTCTTGCTTATCAGTTTGCTTATCTGTTAATTCTTTTTTATAACAAAACCATTTTTTTATAAAAACGTCTACCGATGAATTTTTCTTATATACTTTTCAACTGGATCATATTTCTTGTTTTTTCAAAGTTCAATAACTCTTTTCTAGCCCCATTATTTTGATATGCTACATCAATAAGAGTGCTGCTAAATAATTATCTACCATTGAAATGAACCCAACTATTTTTGTTTGACTAGTATGACATGCATTTCTGACATCGGAATATCCTTTTTTTCATCTCTTCAATTTGAGATTTCTAATAACCAGAATCAATAAAATGGTGTACTTTTAAAGAACCTTTGTACTAAATATCAACAAAGGTATCAATATCTGTATCTTTATATGCTCTTATTATAATATCTCTCTTTCTCTAATTAACTCATACTCGATAAAATGGACCGATACATAAAAAAGAGCGCATATAACTTACTTGTTGAGTGTTGTTCAATTAAATGGGTCGTTTATGTAATAAAAAGTATTTTGAATTAATCTTTTAATCATTTTAACATACAAAATTAATTCCACACGATAGATAATTCGGAATAACCAAATATTTATACCTTTTTTCCGTTTTTGATTGGGTTAAAAAGATCAATGACTACTTGACAGAGGGATTGCACGCTTTAAATGCCGATTCCGTTAGAGTGTATATTCCTACCAGTTTGAGTGTAGGGGATATAAACATTTGGTCGGTGTCCGAAGAAAAGGGGATACCTATGCGGGCAAGATACTTTGAGCCAACCCCCGTAGGACTAGTATGCTTTGCTCTGTTGATTAAATCTTCTAATAGAGTAAAAGCTAGTGGAGAAACCAATGAGACAACATTTGACTCATCTCTGTCTAATTGGAACTTCCAATTCCCAAAGATGCCTTTTGCATTAGCAGTCCCATAATTTCAATACTCTTTACTAGCATTTCTCCCCTTACATTGTTCCGCTTATCTGCTACCATCATTTTTTCACTCCATAAGTCAACTCCTCTCTCAGTTTCACTTTTTAAGACTGTTATTAGAAAATAGAATGGTAGAATAGGATACCCTCTAAAAATGGTTACCTACTTATCAAGACTAGAACTTACCATTTGAGACCGTCGCACTAGCACGAAACTAACTGATTACAAAAGGTTTTCAAAGGTGATAAAATGAGTCAAGCTTTGTGGATAAACCATTGACTGTATAGACTACACAGTCAATTAGAGAAGTAAGATAGATTTTGTTGATGATGAGCTGCCATATATTTGTTTTTAAATATATATTATAGGCGTGTCTCTGGAAAAGGGAGATACGAATGGCTAAAGATTTACAACGTATTTTATATTATGTAAAATGAGTCAATGTGATAAAAATCATCATTTGAAGTGTTCTTATAGGATTCCGTAATGGAAGCATAACCTGACGGAAAGCAGATATACCGATTAATAGAGTACAAAACAGTGAAAGAATAGAGCTAGAGCCTTTCTAAAAAATAGTATATTTTTAGGGCAGATTAATAGTTACTTATTGAAGAGTATAAAAACAAAAATCAGTTAACATTTCGTTTGGTCTAACGAAGAATATCTTATGAGGTTTTAAATGGGGGAATTTTATGTATCTAATTGTTACTTTTTTAGTGTTTGGTATATTAATAGGCTTTTTGTCAAGTATGTTCGGTTTTGGAGGGGGATTTGTTGTAATTCCCGTATTGTATTTGTTATTACCAAAATTAGATGTTCCCGATTCATTAGTTATGCATATTGCCATAGGAACATCTCTTGCTATTATGATTGTGAACTCAATAAATTCAACGATATCTCATCATCGTAAAGGTCATATCTTATGGTTCATATTTTTCCAGCTTGCACCTACAATTGCCGTTGGTGCTTTAATTGGGGGCTTTTTTTCACCTTTTATCGAGGGGGATATGCTTAAATATTTATTTATTCTCTTTCTTATCTTTACAATTATTTCATCCCTCATCAGAAAAACGTTTATCCATGTTACAGATAATACTATAAAGATGCCAAGTCGCATAAAAACATCATTTATTGGGATAGGGATTGGTTTTATTGCTACATTGCTTGGTGTTGGCGGCAGTGTGATAGTCATCCCATTCTTGCGAAATTGTCGTTTAAAAATGGTCAATGCCGTTTCCCTTGCAACTCCATTAAGTATTCCTATAGCAGTTCTAGGAACAATAGCAGCTATATTTAATGGAATACAACAACCAGATCTTCCTTCATGGTCTTTAGGTTTTGTTTATATTCCTGCCTTTATTGGTATTGTAGCTGGAGGGTTTATTGGCGTGCCTATTGGTACACGTATAGCTCATCATATGCCTGATCGATTATTTTCTAAGGTTTATCTGTTTTTACTTATTATTGTGGTTATTTCAATGATCATTGAATAACAGACGATGTTGAAGATAATAAACTGGAATTTGCATGGATTGCATGAAAAATGAATAGGTTCCCCCAAAACAGAAAAATCGTATGGGGCTTTGGGGAGTGAAGGGTATCACTGATAATAGAGGTGATATCTTTTTTTATTTTTAAGACATTTTAAAAAATGGGTATATTTATCTTTGATACCGATTGTTAGCAAAATGTATCCTCTTTTTATGACAAATAATTTTTTTAGAACGTTTATTTCGTATTGACTCTCCTTTAAAGGGATAGTTTATAGTTCTTTTTGTAAGTAATAAAGGAGGAAACAATATGTGTGCTCATTATGAAATAACTTTACATGATGTAAGTAAAACATTCGGCAAAAAAACAGCGTTAGACAAGGTGTTTCTCAAAATAAAAAAAGGCTCCATTTTTGGACTGATTGGTCCAAATGGAGCAGGTAAGTCGACATTGACAAATTTACTAGCTACTTTGTCCTTACCTGATGGAGGCACTGTAACGATCTCAGGTTTAGATGCTATTTCACAAGTGAAACAGGTGAGAAAAAAAGTTGGGATTACATTCCAAGACCCTTCGATATTTACAACTGGAACAGCGTGGGACAATTTATTCATAGCGGGAAAAATGTATGATATGAACATTTCGAAAATAAAGGAGAGAGGAGAATACCTGTTAAAGGAGTTTCATTTGAATCAGGTATCTAACGATCTAGTTGGTACCTACTCGGGGGAATGAAAAGAAAACTGGATATTGCTGTAAGTTTACTTCACCAACCAGAAGTTCTTTTTCTAGATGAACCTACAACCGGCTTAGATCCTGAGTCTAGAAATATATTGTGGCAAATCATTTCAAATATCTCTCATCGGGAAGGAACGACCATTTTTGTAACCACACATTATCTGGAGGAATTGAACGATGTAGCAACAGATATTGCATTAATTAATAACGGAGAAATACTTGATGTTGGAACACCAATAGAACTAATTAATAAACTTGCAGCTGATCATATTGAAATTCATTATAGCAGATTAAATTCCTCCATGACTCAAAAAATAGATGAATATGTTTCTAACATGATTGAAGTCATTAATCATAAAATCAAACCAACATCATTAACAATTATTAGTAGCAAGGGGCAGCAAATTATATCTAAATTACTTAAGTTCTTAATTCGAAATGAAGTCGAAATAGAATTTAGTGAGCTTAAACAGGCTACTTTAAATGATGTTTATTTGGCAAATTTCACAGAGAAAGGGGATAAATAATGAACAATATATCGTTAATTTTATTATTAGCAAAAAAAAGACTGATACCATTCATTAAAAATCCTATAGGGATTCTCATTTCAATGTTCCAACCTTTGATTTTTCTTGTGTTATTTGGGACGATATTTTCAAGTGTTTTTTCTGCTTCTGGATTTGACCATACAAATTATGTAGCTTATATTCTACCTGGGATTTTGATTATGAATGCTTTATTTGGAGGAATATATCTTGGTATGAGCACGTTAGATGATATGAGAGAAGGAATATTTAACCGATACTTAATCGCACCTAAGAGTAATCTGGTTTTCATTACTGGTGATTTAGTTTATATTTTTATTTTCCAATTGATTCAATCTTTACTATTAGTGGCTCTTTTATGGGTTTTAAACTACCATCAGGAATCGTTCATCCAATCATTTTTCTCATGACACCAGCGCTTTTCTCTTGTGTAATCGGAGCTATTTCTATAGGAATTGCTGTTCTGACTAAGAAGCACTCAACGATGATTACGGTAATGCAGTTTTTATCATTTCCATTGATATTCTTATCATCCGCCTTTATGCCAAGCAATTTATTGCCAAAATGGATAAGTATTATATCGCGGATAAACCCAGTTGACTGGGTAGTAAGAGCATCACAATCTGCATTCAACCATCCCTTAGCAATCAACTACTATTTACTGATTGTCTTAAGTCTTTTTATGGCTGTATTCTTTTGTAAATTCACGTATGATGTTCAAAGAAAAAAGTGAAAGGAATATGTTGACTCTGACGTTAGAGGATACTTTAATATAAAGAACATGGAAAGGAGGAAAGGACATGTACACCGTTCACGAAGTTGCAAAGCTAGCTCATACAACAGTAAAGACATTACACCATTATCACAAAATAGGTCTTTTGATACCAAAGCAAACGACAGAGGCTGGTTATCGTTTATACGGAAACAAAGGGGTAGAACGACTACAGCAAATCCTTTTTTACAAGGAACTGGATTTTCCTCTCAAAGAGATTAAAAAATTATTAGATGGAGAAATAGACAGAGAAACTACCTTGATACAGCAAAAAAACTTATTAGAACAAAAAATCGATCGATTTAAAGGATTGATTAAGACGATCAATACTTCTATCAAAAGCGTTAAAGAGGGAGTTGAATTAGATATGGAATCAATGTTTAAAGGTTTTGAAACGGAAGAAGAATGGCAAGAAGCCTTAAAAGACCAAAAAGAACATTTGAAAAAAGAATATGATTTTGATTTATCGAATCAACCAATTAATGTAGAATCAATGAACGATTCTGCCAGAGAAGCACAGTCATTTAATGAGGATATGATTTGGTTCTTACAAGAAGGTTTTTCTGTAAATGATCCCAAAGTCTTGGAGCGTGTAAAAAAACATTTACTTTTTTTGGAGAAAATAGGTCATCCATCAACACCACAAGATTTTCTGAATCAGACAGAGCTTTTTATCGTTGACGACTTTCATAGAAACATGCTTGAAGAGTGGCAAGTGGGGTACACTTATTTTCTAAACAAGGTTGCAGCTAACTATTTGGAAAATACTAAATAGTAAAGAGTAGTAAATAGACATTCATCAATTTTTCAGACGTTACAGGCATTGAAGAAAAACTGTTGTTTGTTGGAGTGAAAACGATATATAACTAGGTTACAAGCAGCGGTTTTGAAAATTGTAATTTCAAAACCGCCGTTACAAAATAGGAAAACCTTGCTGTTAGGGATGGGAATGGAGTAGACTAATTGGATTGACAGACCCTGTATCTATTGCTTCGACAGATGGACCTAATTGTGAGGAAACAAAAAGGGAAACAGCGATTTTGCATTGTTATTTTTTCAAAACCACCGTTTGATCTATAGCTGTCTGTATATTTTTCTCTAAACAAACAACGGTGTTATGTTATATAAGTGAGTGATGAAACTCAAAAGAGCAAATCCCTTTTAACTGCTTAAAATTCCTGTTTAAAAGGTAAAAATATTCGAAGGATGTTGAAGATTATTTCAGATATATGTTGCATTTTGTTCGTGTATTGTTTCTATACGCTATTGCGTTGTTTTAATAAAAATACAGCTAAACCGATTAAGATGAGTAAAATTCCTATACCTTGTTGGAAAGAAATGACCTCATTCAAAATAAAATAAGCGAGAATACAGGTTCCAATCGTCTCACCTAATATACTTATGGATATAACGGAAGTACTTAGCCATTTTAATAGCCAATTGAAAATCGTTTGTCCTAAAATGGTTGCGATAAATGCTAGTCCAATAAAAGCCCACCATGTTTGTATGGAATAATGGAAAAAGGATAAATGCTGACTAAAAGCAAAAATACTTAAAAATAAGGCACTACTCGCATAACCAATAATAGAGTATGGGACAAGTGATAGCTTTTTACGAACATGTTGTCCAATAAAGAAATAAGCTGTAATGATTCCCGCAGCAATAAATGCAAGGATATCGCCAAATAATGCTTGCCCACTAATTTGAAAATCCTGCCATGCAATAATAATGCTTCCAACAATCGCCACGAGACAGCCCAATATAGCTCCTCTACTGAAACGTTCTTTAAATAGAAAGTAGCCGCCAGCCATCGAAAAGAGTGGCTGTAATGTCACAATAACTGTCGAGCTTGCTACAGATGTGTAATGTAACGATTCAAACCACAATACATAATGGGCCGCTAGGAATACGCCTGATAATAATCCGAGTCCCCATTGTTTCTTTGACAACAAACGTAATTCTTGACGATTCTTACTATTTACTAATAAAAGTGGAAAAAGTATGACCGTTGCAAAAAACATCCGATAGAATGCGATCATTGTCGCAGGTGCATCTGCTAATTTTACGAAGATAGCGGAAGTAGACAAAGCAAATACGCCGAAGAATAAAATCACGTAAGACATAAGTGGTGATTTCAATTTTGTTCCCCCTAGGCATTTGTATATAATAATAGAACTATTACATTATAATGTATAATAAAAGTATAAGAGATAATTGTAATTAAAAGAAGTGTTCATTCTCCATGTTTAGTATGTCAGCACAAATGAAGTTAAACATACATTATTATAGAAGGGATCATTGCTATGAACAATCATCGTCTCGGGCAAACGGTATTAAATTATCGTAAAAAGAACGGAATGACCATTCGAGAATTTGCCGATTATGCAGGAATCAGCACGTCACTTATTAGCCAAATAGAAAGGGGACAAGCAAATCCCTCGTTAAGTGTTCTAGAATTGATTGCACAAGCATTAAATGTACCGCTCTTTACTCTTTTTATTAATGAAATTGATACGGATTCGCTCATTTCGAGAAAAGATGATCGAAAGAAAGTCTACCGGGAAAATAGTGACCATATTGTCTATGATGTGTTAACACCAGACTTTATGAAGGCACGTATTGAAATGTTAATGATGGATTTAAATGCCCATGCAAGTACTACGAAAAGTTACTATTCACACGAGGATCGAGAGGAAATTGCAGTCGTCATGAAAGGGAGAGCATATGTTGAACTGGAAGGCAACGAGTATTTTTTAGGTGAAGGCGATGTCGTACGTATTCCACCAAATGTGAAACACCGATTTTTAAATAGGAGTGATGAACCGAATCATATTTTATTTGTGCTAACTCCATCACTCGTTTAAATCATGGTCGTCTTAAGACAGAGCGATAGACGGAAGGTAATATATAGAGGAGGTTAATTTGAAATGGAGCGTAATACATATAGAACAAGTCAATTAGTAGAAATTCTAGGTGTATCAAGAGACGCACTTCGGTATTATGAAGGACAAGGAATTGTCAAACCGAACCAGAATGAAATGAATAATTATAGGCAATATGATGATTATGATATTTATACATTAATGGTGGCGGACTTTTATAAGAAGAGAAGTTTATCGATGAAAGAAGTTCGGAAATTACAGATAGGTAGTGAAATAGCTGAGTTAGAAACGATTTTAAAAACAAAAGCTGAGCAATTAGAGGAAACCATACGGAATCAAAAATATATGCTTCAAAAAATAAAAGAGACAAAAACATTTTGTGAGGAATTAAAAGACCATTTAAATCAATACTCCATAAGACAACTACCAACTTACAAAGTACTAGGGGAGTTTTCTGATTTTAATGCTTTTCTAGAGTACCCCACCATATTAGAAAAGATGAATTTGACGAAGGAAGATATTCTTAGCAAAATCATGAGGAAATTCACTGTTGATGAAAATGGATTGCTAGACTCAAAGATGTTAATTGTTGAAAAGTGTACAGCGATGCAAAAAGAAAAAATGGAATGTTATTTACAATATCCTAACTGCATTTATACCATTGTGGAAGATGGCAGGTATCAAAACGGAACGAATGACATTAAATATGAAGTATTTGATTCCACTTTAAAGTGGGGAAATGAACAGGGATATAAACTAAAAGGGATTGCTTTTGTAAACACGCGTCTCATTACCTATCTTGAAAATAAGGAGCGAGTCTTTTTAGAAATTTTTATTCCAATTGAAGAAAAATAAAGTACTTCCTAAGCTATTGACGTGGGGGTAACACCGTAGTTTAGCATGATAACCAATGGAACAAGTGCAAAATGTTCCATTGGTTTTTATTATTTAGGAGGGAAAATAGGTATGGATAATAAAGAAAAAGAAATCAGAAGTGTATGGAAGCTTATAATGCTCCATTTACTTCCTGGTATAATGTTAAGTACAATTTATATACTTCTATTGAAGGGGGGAGTTTTGGAAGGTTATCCTAGGTTAGTCATATTGGGTTTAGCGGGGATTTTTTCAATAATACCTTTAGAGCTTGGATATTTATTCTATGTAGCAAAAAAAGAAGTGGGAAGTTTCAATATACTTAAAATACTAGGGTTACAAAGTAAGATGAAGGTTAAAGAAATGCTATTTTACACTTTATCGTTGTTTATGGTGGTAGGAATACTAATGACTGCCTTTAACCCACTTTCCAATATTATTTTAAATACTGTATTTAGTTGGATTCCAAGCTCCTATAATTATGTACAAGACATGAGTTTATTTGATAGGCATTTTATAATCATTTCACTGTTCGTAAGCTTCTTCTTTTTTACACTGATCTTACCGATAATTGAGGAGCTTTATTTTAGAGGATATTTACTTTCCCGTATGAAATGGATGGGAAAATGCAGTGTAATTTTAAATGTACTATTATTTGCAGTTTATCATTTTTGGTCACCTTGGCTTATTTTATCAAGGATTATAGCCTTGTTACCATTGTATTATTTTGTATATAAAAAGGATTCGTTAAAATTAGCTATATTAGTACACTGCTTATGTAACTTTACAGATGTAGTAATACTTATTACTTTGTTGTAGGAATTTAAATTAATTTAGTTCGATTCTGTTTAAATCGAGCCATTGGGAATTAATACAACTTTTAGATTATCATGTAAAAACGCTTAGACTAAAAAAACAACCGTTTTTATGAAAACCCCGATTAACTAAGGCAATGTAGGAGGGCTCTTTTTACCCCCTTGCGCACTGTTTTTCGACTTCCCAAAAAATAGGTGATTAAAATTGGAGTTGACCCGATGAGTTCAGTTCAGTCTTTTTCAGAGATAACTATATTCTTTAATTGACAACGATTATCAGTTAATGTAAGATTCTTTTTAAGTACAACTGACTTTCCAAATTGAGACTAAAAGTTCATGCGAGTAAGCTAGAAAAAGTAATCAACTAATAAAATAATGATCTAGCTACTATTGTTTTATAAAATAGGGTTAGCTCATCACTACTTGAACTAGACTTAGGTGATAGTAGGTATCTATGGGGATATGAGGACGAAATAGTCGTTTTTTCATTACTTCACTCTATCTCAATCACACGTAAACTGATCCTAAGTCACAATTTTTCATATATGATGTTCTCCTACCCAGTCTACTGGGGAGGGATTAGGAAAAAATGTTGTACTTAATACAATGTAGTCTTGCAAATAAGGAGTAAAGGAGTTGTATACATGGTAAGTGAACAATTAGCAGGGAAGCTAAATGCACAGTTAAACAATGAATTCGCGGCGGCACAAGCTTATTTGGCGATGGCAGCCTATTGTGAGCATGAGAATTATGGCGGATTTGCCCACTTTTACTTGCAGCAGGCGGAAGAAGAACGTTTTCATGCAATGAAAATTTATACATATTTAAATGACATTGGTGTGAAGGTCGAAATATCAACCTTAGCTCAGCCGAAGAACGATTTCGATTCCATTTTGGACACGTTTGAAACTGCGTTAGAGCAAGAGAAAAGCGTGACGAAAAACTTCTATGATTTAATGGACCTTGCTTGGGAGGAGAAAGAACACGCGACAATTTCTTTCCTCAAGTGGTTTTTAGATGAACAAGTGGAGGAAGAAGCGATGTTCGATACGCATATCGAATATTTGAAGCGTATCAGTGAAGATAAGAACGCCCTGTTTCTTTATGAAAAAGAACTTGGCCAACGTGTTTTCTCACCTGATGAAGATTAGGTATATCAAACTCTCCCTTTTTCTGCGTTTAACATATAGAGTTTTAACGAGCGCTTGTAGATGAAACGTGAACACCCCACATTTCTTATCCTACAAGTGCTTTCTTATTTCCCCCAACCGAGATTAACTGCTTAATTTTGTTCCACTTTTTCCTTGTAAGAAATTTTCAACTTTCATCCAATTAACAATGATTATTCATCACAGCTTCCAAGATTTGAAAAAAAAGAAGGTGTGTTGCGTAAAGAGGGGGCACTGCGAAAAATGGCTATGTTAGGGATGTGGTCGTTTATGGTATAGTAGATAATGAATGAGCTGGGGTAAAACAACGAGAGGAAAAAGCTTCAAAAGAATAAATGAGTCAAGTTAGAAGGTGAAAAATTGACAGACAACAGAAAGATAATTTGCGAAAAAAGAACCTACTCAAGAGAATTGAATTCCCATGACCATGATTTTGGTCAACTTCTCTTTCCATTGTATGGCTCTATGCATATACAGACAATGGAACAAAACATCAATCTTACATCTGATTACTGTTTTTACTTACCCCCTGAACTTAATCATGCGTATCGCTCAAATGATCGGAATGAATTTCTAATCCTAGATATACCAAAATATTATTTGCCCAGTGAAACCCAAAGCATGTATATCCAGTTAGAAAGGCAATGGTCCTCGATCCGATATTTATTGCTGGAGGAGACGATCAACAGGAATAAGGCATCAAACGCTTTAAGAGATCTTACTAGTTATATCGCTCAAAAGCTGCCTTCAGCAACCTCTCCTTCGATTGACTATATTCAAAAACATTATAAAGAACCTATTAAACTCGAAAAATTAGCCAAATTGGAACATTATCATCCTGTATATTTTTCATCATGGTTTAAACAAAAAACAGGGAAAAGCCCAAAAACTTATATTTCTGAACTACGCCTTGAGGAGGCAAAACGATTATTACATTCTACGACTTGGTCGATCACAAGTATTAGTGAGGAGCTAGGCTTTAAAAATTCTTCCTCCTTTACACGCTGGTTTGTCAAATACGTTGGCAGTCCTCCGCAAAAATATAGAAACTTAAAATGAGATAAAAAGAAGCTTAAATCTAGTAAAGAAAAACGATGTAAAATCTCCTAAAATAGACTTATACGTTCTTTTTAAAGGTGAAGAGAGTATAGTGATCTCAAGATCCTAATGTTGTGCTAACCTTGTCAAGATTCGCACCATTGGATTGTGAAGTTCTAACTATCTTTTTAAAAAAGTTGATTCTCTTTCAAGGAGAAATTGGAGAACATTTTACACGGCGAAGATAGCACCTTTCACCTTAAATGTACGTAAAGTCTGGCGGGTCGTGATGCTCTTTTAGCCTGAAAGGACGCTAACGCTTTTGTTCATCGGGGGGAATAGCTTGAAAGGGAAATTTTCTTACTTATGGGTTTTAATTGCTGCTATGTTTTGGGGTACAACAGGTACAGCACAGGTTTTTGCACCTGAAAGTGCACATCCAATTTCTATTGGCACTATTCGCTTAGCGGTTGGAGGACTTTCTTTATTATTCATCGTTTTACTTGTTGGGAAATTTAATGTTAAAAATTGGCCGATGAAGGAAATCGTTTTTGCTGCCTTATGTATGGCTTTTTACCAACCATTATTTTTTTCCGCTGTACACATTACAGGGGTAGCGATTGGGACCGTGGTCGCAATTGGCAGTGCTCCGATTTTATCTGGATTTCTGGAATGGATCATACAGAAAAAGAGTCCGGCTAAAGTATGGTGGTATTCCACCTTACTTTCTATTGTTGGTTGTTTCATGCTTTTTATCAATACTGAATCGGTCACTGTTCATCCATTTGGCATTGTGCTTGCACTTGGAGCCGGTTTATCATTTGCGTGTTATACGTTAGTAAACAGGAATTTGGTCAGTAAACATGACACATTATCTGTTGTTGCTGTTGTTTTTACACTTAGTGCTATTTTTTTATCCCCTTTTTTATTGATGTATGATTTTTCATGGGTAATGGAGATGCGCGGAATTGTGGTAAGCCTTCATTTAGGTATTGTTGCAACTGGAATAGCCTATATTTTATTTTCTAGAGGACTTGTCTACCTACCTTCATCAACCGCAGTTACCCTCTCGCTTGGAGAGCCGTTAACTGCTACTCTATTAGGCGTATTTTTAGTTGGAGAGTATTTAAGTATCACTTCTTGGATCGGGATTTTATTTCTTATTTTCGGCATTGGATTATTAATTTTGAGTTCGAGAAAGCCTAAACATAGGAAGGCTGATTTTTGAAAAATACTTGACGATTTAGCTCAAGTAGTACCATTTAATTTCAACACCTCCTTGCATACTCACTTTCTAGCTCCCAACGCAGAAAAGTTCACCGACTATCGGAGGAGGTATATAATCAAGCCAGGTTCATGCAAGAGGGAATAGCATTGAATTACAATGATCAAATGATAAATAGGGTAGAGCGCATTAAAGGACAGCCTCAAGGAATTTCAAGGGTGATGGAATCGGACAATTTCTGCTTCTTCTTACTTCACAGAAATACTCTATCTTCTGGGCGGTAGTCAAATTGGTGTAGGATAGGGTGACACAAATGTTCATACATAGATTGCCACCCCCCCCTAAAAATCCGTGACATCCATCGGAGGCTTTAAGTCCAACACGATGTTGATCACTCAGTCGTTACGCGAGTGTGTGGTTTTAGGCTAAGTTCCCCTATATTAACAGAAGTTTGGACACTCGCTGAAAAAGGCGATATAAGCATTCATCTCCTTTATAGAAAAGTGGGGGCTTTTGTACCTGACGCTACACTTTTACGTAAAAAACATTTGCTGAATCAAGATAAACTTGGTGAGTCTGGTGAAATAACTTCCCATTGAGCATACAATGTTAATCCACTGGCTTTTGCTAGAGAAACGGATGCAGTATTGTCTAGCTGGCAACGGTATTGTGGCTCATAGCCTTTACCGTAAGCATACTGACTAATTGCACGTACCACTTTACGAGCGTGTCCTTGTCCACGAAATGGTGGTAATGTTAAAACACCAAGATCAGCAAGTTTTGAGCTCCCCCATGGATACATACTAGAAGCACATACTAAGTGTCCTTCTGCAAAGGAGCCGAACACTGCCCAATGATCTAATTCAACATAAGCATCATCTAAATCTTGCTCCGATGCTGAGTCTTCAAATTTTGAAAATACTACTGTATCTTGCACAGTTAATTGACGTATATGCTCTGCAACAGTTTCTGAGCATATTTTACTCTTCTCTTGTTTAGTATAATAAAAAATATGGTCAGCACCATGTAATAGAATACCTGCTTCATGCAGTTTATTACGGAAAATTACCTCAGATAAAGGCTGTTCCTTTGAAAGCTGTAGCTTTGCTGCGATTGCAGGTGTTATTACGGCATAAACTTTGTCGTCAGCTGTCGTTAATACCATTACTCGGCGATTATCCTCTAAATTAGGGTTGATTATACAGTGAAAATGATCATCGCTATAAAAGGTTTCATGATTAAATGATTCACCCCAAAAGTCTGTAATTGTTTGTGAAAATAAGGTCATTGTTCTTCCTCCTTTTGTATGCTATCTCATTTTAGCATACTTTAATTGTGTATTTTAGGAAGCAACTAATGTCGAAATATTATATTTTCAATCGTTAAAATACAAGTAAGAGACGATACATATTGAAGTATGTTGTGCAAAGGATGATTGATTGGGTAGAGGAACTGGCCAACTCAAAAATATACCATTCCCTATGCAATTACACGTTATATCAAAGCTGCAAATTCATGAGCTTCCAGATCACTGCCTAGTAACGAGGGCGAGCATCAAAAAGTACATGCAGATGTTTATTCATGGTAGTACGGCTCACTGGGAAACATTCCAAAATTGAGGCAATCGACATTTCTTTAGTAGCAAGTAATTTTAACATTTTGCGACGAGTAGGGTCGGCCATAGCTTGAAATACATCGCGTTTTGAAAAGGATACTCCCCATTTATGATTCGATATATGCGGGTAGGTTCTCTTTTAAAATTTTCCCCCAACCGCCGTCCATCGTTTCACGAACTTTAGATTTTTCTACTGTCCAGCCAGAATGAATAAGGGTAAACTCTGTTTTTCCACCTTCTAATTTTTTCAATTCAAAAGTAAGATGCCATTCCTTATCCCAGTCAAAGCAGACACGATTAGGAGGATCGAGTTCAGTTATTTTACAAGGAGAGTCACCGTATGGACCTGCATGAAGAATAAAGTCTTTTCCCAAAACAGGTTCAAATGTATTTGACATCCACCATGCTGCAATACCCTCTGAAGTTGCAATAGCATCCCATACTTTTTCTATCGGAACATTGAGTACTACTACTTTACAAATTTCCGGAAGTGTTTCCCATGTTTGCATAAATAATACCTCCACGTTTTAATTAACACCAAATGGTATCACTATAATTATAACACCATTTCTTGTCCTGTCGATTTGCGATTTCTTTTACGCACTACTTCAATAATAGGTTAAGGAGAATCTTTTCACCAAATATGCGTAGGTTTACAAACTGGGTATGAACATGGATTAATTTTATTAGAAGTTTTAAGCATCTAAAGTTATTTATTCCTATACTTCCTCAACAGTCGAAGCATAATAATTACAGATAAAAATGATCTATTAGTCTTTACACTGCGTACTCCAGTGCAATTTGAAAAAGATTAAACGTATCGCTCATAGCTAATAAACCGACCTCCTCACGTATAGTGAATAAAGTATCACTAAAAATAGAAACATAGCATTTATTTTACTTATTTTTATAAAAACTATATACTAGCACTGTCAAAAGGATTGGGTATCTTTTTATGAACCCGAATCCTTAGAATTGCCTAAAATGATACGTAAAAGTAAAAATACGAACAAGGGGGACCTTAACATGGCAAAAGATCGTTATCAAAAAGGGATAGAAAAAATAAAGGAGCTCACATCATCAAGCGACGAAAATCCAACTGGCTTTATGGATATTGGTGAGCGTTTTGAGGAAATTGCTCCTGATTTAAGCAAATATGTTGTTGAATTTGCTTTTGGCGATATCTATTCACGTCCAGGATTGGATAACAAACAAAAAGTACTCACAACCATTACAGCTCTTGTTGCTCAAGGAAAGCCGCAGATCGAGATGCATATCAAGACAGGACTTTCCGTTGGTTTAACGCCAGAGGAGATTGTGGGTTGTATTATGCACCTTATCCCATATACAGGATTTCCAAGTGTTTTAAATGCTTTAACTGCAGCCAAGAAAGTATTTGCAGAAGAGGGAGTAACAGTATCCGCATCGGATGAATAATTTGGTCCCTTGGTTAAATATTGAATGAAAGATAAACGGTGGAAAATAAATCACTTGGTGATACTACACCAATAACAAAATGGTTCCGATCAGCAGTTTTTTAAATGATTGGAACCATTTTATTTTAGAATTCTATCCATGGCTCTATATAAACATTAAGTTGTTCGGATGTTTAGAGAAAAGTAATCTAGAATTTAGTTTTGGAAGAACGTATAAAGAGTTTTGTATATTGCATGATCATAAGATGTTCAATGTAGATCTTACCATTTGTTATCCTAATAGCCGTTGATTTGTCTAGTGAACACACTCACTTCTATCAGTATCATTCCTTCCGTTTCCTAGATAGTTTTCATCATTCACAGTTTGCACCTACCGATAAAATCTTTGAAATAATTGATGATGTAATTAGAGTAGCAATCGATTGAGGATCTTATTAAAAAGGTTGAATGTTCATTAAATAACAGAACATAGATGATGTGTGCAAATAAGTGAGTGATGTATGTGAAGAGTAGCGGATGGTTATTACTGGCTGTGGTTACAAGGTGACAGAAGCCAGGATAGATTAAAAGCATTTACCTTGGAAAGGTGCTGGTTAGCTTGATTAAATTAAGTTGTAATGATAAAAAAAGACCAATTCGTTTTATAGAATTATGAAGTTATGAAGGTTGGAATTTAAAAGTGTACGGAATTTCAGTATCTAATGATTATACAAGAGAAGAATTAGTTTCAAGATCTAAGGAGCTTGCAATTCATTTATTACCATTACCAGCAATTAATAATGAACGTTATGGTGTAGGTTTTATTGGTGTACATGAAGGAGAGGGGGCAAGTTTTATTTTTGTTGACTAGTAGACAAATGAAAATGAGCTAAAACATCATGGATATGTAGCCACACATGAAAATCCTAAAGAATTTACATATGTAACTCCTACGGGACTTATTGCTTGGTGTTGGGACTTGAAAGTGCTTAGTTTTGAACTAGATTCATGGGTTAGTAAGATATTAAACAATTCGTCCGGGCATCCCAATTTAAACGAATATTTAAATTGCCGTTTAAATGATGATAGTTAACTTTTAGCCGTGATTATTCAATTATTGGGTGCTTTATTCGAATAACGATATTCGTTTATCGGGCTATTTTGGTGGAATTACTTATACAATTAATTTTATTATGAGATGCAATTAAAGGTAAAATCTCTTCACAGTAAATTTGCATTAATGTTAATATAGGAATATACTATAATGAACGTTCTATCTTAGGGGGGGTGTCTCGATGAGTACAAAAAAAGAAGACTTAGTCCAATCCGCCGAAAAATTATTTTACGAGCATGGCTTTCATTCTACTGGTTTAAAACGTGTTATCAAAGAAGCGAATGTAGCTGTAATGACGCTGTATAATCATTTTAGTTCTAAAGATAAATTGATCGTGGAAGTGTTAAAACGCCGCGAAAAAAGGTATTTTGCTCAGCTGCAGGTTCAGCTTCAGGAAAGTTCAGACCTTTCGTCTATATGTTTGCATTTGGCTGAGGCTCATGTCCGATGGCTTGTGCAGAATGAAACGAGAGGTTGCCTGTTTTTGCGGGCAAAGGAAGAGTATGGCTCCGATTCTTCCCACCCAATCGTCCAAGTTGTCAATCAACATAAGAGTGGCTTGTTACGTTTTTTTCAAAAAAAGGGTTTGACAGAGACACAAGCGATGCAACTGACGCTTTTATTTGAAGGGGCAACGGCAATGGCTGAAACAGAAGACGTAGATAAGATAGGAAAAGAGCTTATTTATCTGACGCAGCGTTTATTTTAAATGTTACGGATGTAAGTGAAGGACTTTATCGATCTTACATCTATTTTTTTGTATAAAATATAATGAACGTTCTATCTAAGGAGGATGTTAAATGAATCGAATCGTTTTTCCTGGGATCGCAATGATTGGCGTATCTTATGCGTTCGCCCGTTTTAGTTTTGGCATGTTTTTACCGGATATAGCTGAAAGTCTCGAATTAACGGAAGCAGCATCAGGAGCTATCAGTTCCTTGGCCTACTTGGCTTATTGTCTGGCTTTATTAACCTCTTCTGTATTCATTTATAGAACTGGGGCACATACCGTAGTACAAATGGCCGGGTTCTGTGCTGTAGTAGGAATGATAGGGATCGCCATTGCACCGAATCTCTATGTACTGACATTTGGCGTATTAGTCGCAGGTTTGAGTAGTGGATGGGCATCACCGGCACTAAGCCAAGTGGCTGTCAGTAACTTGCAGCCATCCGATCGTGATCGTGGAAATACATGGATCAACACGGGCACTAGCTTTGGGCTTATTCTATCAGGACCTATTGTCCTTTTATTCACCGAACATTGGCGATTATCCTATAGCTTGTTTGCTTTGATTGGAATAGGAGTTATGTTGTGGAATTGGAAGTCGGTTCCGAAAGGTGAATCGCGAAAAAATGAAAAACCCGTTTTTGGGTACAAATTGTTTAACCAGTGGAAGAAGAGTGGTTATTTATTAATCGCATCTTTCTTGGTAGGCACAAGTTCTTCGATCTATTGGACGTTTTCTAGAAGTTATTTGACGGCTGAATATGACATGAGCTATTTAGAAAGTGTTGCTTTTTGGATCATGATGGGGATTTCGGGGATTCTAGGTGGGATTGCAGGTGGAAGCATTAAAAAGTTTGGGTTAACCGTGGCTTACCGATTTACCCTTGTAATAATGGCCTTTTCTATCGCTCTGATTACAGTTCACTCTGTTCCCATGATCTATATCTCGGGGATATTGTTTGGTATCGCTTATATATTCATGACAGGCATTTTTATCGTATGGGGGACCCGGCTTTTTATCCATAATCCTTCTGTTGCAGTCAGCCTTTCCTTTCTATTTCTTGGGATTGGCCAATCTCTTGGTTCATTTATAGCAGGTGGAATCATTGAAATAGTTTCCTACGCGGCGGGTTTCCTTCTCTTCGCAGGGATCGGGTTGGTTGGCTTAGTTTTACCCATAAAAACGAATGATATGAAAGATAAATCGGATCAAGATAAGATTCTGCCTACAGGATAAGAGAAAAAGTCAAAATTTATATGTAGTTATCTGTATACTACTAGTGGTCTGAACTGTGGGTAGAGCGTGTATGAGGATACCACTTTTAAACATAATACTTATGGCATGCAAACAATGAATAATGGTTATCTCCTAAGATGTATATGTTAGAAATCGGGTGTATTAAAAAATGATTATGAATGATGGCTGTGAATTCAAAGCTAGTTCATAGATGGCACTCCCTAAGGACTTAACACCAAATCATCCACCAATTGCCCAGTAGAAACTTGTGCCAGCAAATAGAATTGTCCATATGATTCCAAAATATAAAAAGTATGTATGGTTTTCCATGGAGAAGGTTCCTTCAATTTTATATTCTACAATATGCACTCAATAAATATGTCTTACTGGCTTATGTAATGTCCTGTATTTCTTCTTTATTCTAGAAATAGTTGAAGAAATATTAAACTAATAAAATTATTCCACACTATCTCTTTATTTCTAATGAATGTAGCGCCGACGTGATTTGCAATCGTAAGTTATGGTATAGTAGAAAAAACTAGTTAACAAAAGAGAATGGTATCCTTAAAAAGGAGAAAGAGACGAGATGAGTACTCAATCCAATAATCTAAAGGTAGAATGCACCGAGAATTGTGGAAACTCCCCCAAAAAAATGCTACTTAAAGAGCTTAGTATCGCTTTTGCCGAAAATAAAATAAGCTTCTGTATGGATTGGATGACGGATGATGTAGTTTGGGATCTCATCGGCGATAAACAGATTCAGGGAAAAGCTAATTTTGAAAAGGTACTGATTCAAATGCAAGGACGTAGAGCTCTGGAATTGCATATCCATAACATTATAACACATGGAAATACTGGTTCTGTGAATGGCACGTTATTATTAAATGACCAGCAAAGTGTTGCTTTTTGTGATGTATATAATTTCAGAGGCACTGTTAAAAATGCCAAAATTAAGGCGATTACTTCGTATGTTATTAAAATATCTTAAAGTGCGTGTTCAAAAAGGTCGATAAAAGAAGACCTGAGAAGTTCAAGGCGGCGTAGCTTTGAGGAACGAAGCGTATGCTTTTACATACGCGAGTACCGAAAAAGCAAGCCAACGTGGAAATTCGATGTGTCATCTTTGTTGGACTTTTTGAACATCACTTAAAATAAGAAGTTTTTTTCGTTTACAAACCCCCAGCTTATGAAAAACTAACTTTTAACGAAAAATAAAGGAAGGATGTATGATGACTAAACACCGGATTTATACAATGAGTGTCGCAAGCGTTTATCCACATTATGTTACGAAAGCGGAGAGAAAAGGGCGTACAAAATCAGAAGTCGATGAAATTATCCGTTGGTTGACAGGTTATAGCCAAGAGGAGTTAGAAGCACAATTTGAAAAACAGACAGACTTTGAAACTTTTTTTGCGGAGGCTCCTCAAATGAATCCTTCTCGGGATTTAATTAAAGGTGTTATCTGCGGCGTTCGAGTGGAAGATATCGAAGAGCCAACGATGCGGGAAATTCGCTATTTGGATAAGCTAATCGATGAGTTAGCGAAGGGGAAAACGATGGAGAAGATTTTGCGAAAATAAAAACGAACCGCACAGATTTTACATTAGTTAAGAACTTCCATGATGTTGAATAGGCGTTATTGTCATAAGTTATGACGTAACCGTTCTTTTTAATCGATTATAAAGAGAAGGGGGGATTTTGACATAGGTACGTTGCTGAGATGGGATTTGATGTTCAAAAATATATAACCAATAAAATGAATGAACCGTAAATCTGTTGGAAAAAGGTATGATCTACGGTTATTTGATATGTGTCCCATAATAGTTCGTTTATATTTCGTAGTTGAAGGACTAAAAAGACTAGATATTTTCTGTTTTCACCTTTCCAATTTTCAATAAAAGCTGTGCGATGATTGCTAACACAGGTAATTCTATTAATGGACCAATAATCAGTGCAAGAGCAATCAATGGTTGGTCTGGAAAAGCGATAAGTACTAAAGCTAATGCTACTGGTGAATTTCTTGCAATAATAGTTATATTTAAACTTATCGTATCTTCATAACGGAAATTCAGTAATTTTCCTGCTGTTTGAGCGACAATAAAGTTGATACTAAAGTATAACAATAGCGGAAGGAACATAATTAGAATAATCCCAAGGTTATTTAATAAATAAGAACCTTGTGAAGCAAACATTGCGACAATCGTTAAACACAAAAATACAATTTGGGATGAAGCAAAAAAAGGAATTACTTTCTTTTCCAATACTTTTTTCTTCTTTTTTAAGAAATAGCGTGTTAGGCTTGCTAATATAAATGGAACAAATAAAACGAATAGGACATTTTCTAGAACCGTTGATAACTCAAAGGTTTCCATCGTTCCGGAAAAGATGAATAAATAGATCGGTAATAATAAAATTTGTAACAGTAAGTTAACTGGTAGTACAGAGGTTGACAGAGGTATATTTCCTTTTGCAATTGAAGTGAATATTAAATACCAATCTGTACATGGCGTTACTAATAATAAAATAAACCCTAACCAAATGGCAGGATACTCCGATAAGAAAATAGCTCCTAATCCCCATGCTAATAACGGTGTCCATAAAAAGTTAAGGAAAATATTCGTACTCAAAAATGTTATATTTTTGAATGCATTTTTCAACCCTGTTAATGGAATCGTTAGAAAAAGTCCGTATAACATTAATAATAAAAATGGGATAATAAACATTTCTGCATGCTGTTCCACTAATGATAATTGTCCTAATAAAAGTCCAGTACCGACAGCAATTAAAATGATGACTGTTTGTAATTTCTCTACTATATTCAATTTGAATGTCCCCTTTGAATGATAAGGGTAGCTGTGCACAACATACCTTTTGTTTTACTGCGCACGAATGTTTTATAAAAAGCATTATAATTCTTGACTTCGAATTTAGAAGGAGGAGCTACATTGAATAAGCTTAAGTATAAAGCACTTCAAAATAATGAAGGCGTATTTTTTTAGCCGCTTAAAACAACAAAAACAGTTTGTCGCCCTCCCTGTAAGCAAGAACTCCTAATCCGTAGCATTGATAAATCTAGTATAATTATTGTAACTTAACTACAATGAAAGTCAATGTGCTTATTTCCTTGACCACATTTACCTAAGATAGGACGCCGATTTTTATTCTATATACGGCGCCCCTTAGTCCTTAAAATATAAAACTGATTAGGCTAAAGATAAGAATTTACCTATAACATTTATCTCATCGGATGGTATTCCACAATTATAATATTTCGATATACCCTTCTGTTCCATGTACGCGAATTCGTTGCCCATCTTTTATCAGTTTGGTGGCATTTTCCACCCCAACAACTGTTGGTAAGCCATATTCACGTGCGATAACTGCTCCATGAGTCATCAGTCCTCCAACTTCGGTGACTAGGCCTTTTATGGACACAAACAATGGTGTCCAGCTAGGGTCGGTAAAGGTTGTAACTAAAATATCTTCATCTTCTAGATCAGCATCTTCCATGTTTAAGATGACACGTGCTCGCCCCTCTATCACTCCAGAAGAAACAGGTAGACCTACAATAGCTTCTGTAGGGAGATTTTCTTGTTTGTACTCACCTGTAATAATTTCACCATCAGACGTGATAACACGTGGGGGAGTTAGTTTTTCATATAATTTGTACGCTTCTTTTCGCTTATTGATGATCTGGTAATCTAGTTTGTTTGTGCATATGACTTCGCGAAGTTCTTCAAAAGTGAGATTGTATATATCTTCTTTCTCATGAATTACGCCCGCTTGTACAAGCTGCTCGGCTTCTTTTATTAGAGCCTGCTTGTAAATAAAATAGCGATTAATCATGCCGTATTTAGGATATTCCCTAAACCCACTGAAATTCCTGATTAGATCAATTCTTTGTTTCGTTTTCTTAGCTTTTTGTTCACCACCTGGTAATTGCTTCAATCGATCTAATAACTCTTGTTCTTTTTTCAAAGCGGTACATCGTCCTTGCTCAAATTTTTGTTTGCTAGCATCAGGCTCAAAGTTTTTGATGTTACTAAGAATCATTGGGATAAGGATAATTGGTTTTTCTCTCCAACGGGTTTTAGTAATATCGATTTCTCCGATACATCGCATTCCGTATTTGTTAAGGTAAGCTACTATTGCGTCTTGGGTTTCCTGTCCACCATCAAACTTAACGATTTCCTCCAAAAAGTTATCATCTTTTACATGTTGTAAATAATCAATTACTTCCGGATAAGGCCGAATTACATCTGCGACATCCAACAGTTCTAGACCCATCTCAGAAGTAATATTGTGTGGCACAGATTGAGAAAGTGCATCTGCTGCATTTTTTTCGCCTAGCCACTTGTTCATCTTTTCATTGATCCATGATGAAGCTTCCATAGCAGCCATAATTACCCTTGAACTTTGCGGGTCAAATAAAATCTTCTTTAATTCCTGGATATCTTCCAAAATAAAATCAAATAAATCTGCTCCTGATTTCGTTTTGATGGTATGTTTCAACTCTTCTATCGATGATTGGGTGCGCTCAATCAAATGAGGAACGATTGCCGGATCGTTTTCGATTAGTGTTTGAGAATCCATAGATGGTCTACCTTTATTGTTTTTACCGGGACTCGGTACTTTTTCAGCATGTTGTTTCGATTTTATAAAATCTTCTCGCTCTATGATGGTCATGAGTGCGTCTTTGATAAGCGGATCGGATTGCCCTAAGGTATTTAAGATCATTTCTCTACTGTCAGGTGAAGACAGGTGATTTGTGACATCAACAAACAACCTTCCACCAGCTTTACGCATAGGAGCTGGAGTTGTTAATAGGTAAAAAGACAATCCAAGCGGTTTCATGGGCTCAGTCATCATTTGCTGATGACCTACAGATACGTAAACGTGATTTTCCGTATCATTTGCTTCGGGGATGGGGAAAAGAATAGTGATTGGTCGACTCTGGACAATATAAAATGTATCATTAACCAAACACCATTCGATATCTTGAGGACATCTAAAGTAAGCTTCGATTTGTTTTCCTATACGTGCTAGTTGTAAAATTTGTTGTTCAGTAAGTGTTTGCCTCTTTTGCTGAATAGGATCTATTGGCCGTGTCTCTGTTCCACCTTCTTTTCGTCCATAGATAGCTAATTTTTTGGTTGCTATCATTTTACTTGTAATTTTATCTTCCTTTACTTTGTAACAATCGGCAGATACTAAGCCAGAGACAAGAGCCTCACCTAGTCCAAAACTGGCGTCAATTGATACCAGCTTTCGATTGGAAGTAATCGGATCAGCAGTAAATATAATTCCAGAAGCCTGTGGGAAAATCATCCGTTGAATGATAACGGATAGGTAAACTTGACTGTGATCAAATCCGTTTTGGATACGGTGGATTACAGCACGATCCGTAAATAGGGAAGCCCAACATTTGCTGATATGCCGTAAAATGGCTTCTTTTCCGATGATATTTAAATAGGTGTCTTGTTGACCAGCAAATGAGGTGTGTGGTAAATCTTCAGCAGTTGCACTAGAACGCACAGCATAAGCATGTTCATCGCCAAACTGGGAGAGATAGTGAACAACAGCACCTGCAACATCGGGAGGAATCTCTGCTTCTATAATGATTTTCCGAATCTTCCTACTGATTTCGGCAATTTGATCCAGATCGTCTACTTTCAACAGTGTGAGTTGATCCAACAATAATTGGAAGGTTTTGTTTTGGTTGAGGGTCTTTTGAAAAGCTGCTGTCGTAACACAGAATCCTTTTGGTACTTGTATATCATGAATTTTTGTTAATTCCCCTAATCTTAGTCCTTTTCCACCAACTAATGAAAGCTGTGTTTTTTCCATTTCCTGAAAATCGAGAACAAATGAATTCATTCTTTATCACTCCTAATCATTCATGTTCTATTGATTTTAGCAGTAGCGAATGAGAAAAAACAGTCTATATTTGCCATTTTTTATATGCTATAATTAAATTAGGAAGAGTCAAAGTTCAATATTCAAAAAATAGCTCAATCTTACCATACAGTAATCTGGTAACCAAAAACGTTGATTTAACAGCGTCTTAATGGAACTTAATTTGAATAAAAATTAGAAGTGAATAGGCTCTCCGCCAAAATTCCGTTAAAGGAAAAGCAAAAATGAGGTGTTGTGTTAAAACAATAGCTCTTTTTTTATTTCTCATTTATCTTCAGAGTGGCGTTTTTTTATATCTACCAACATACAAGGAAGATTTTACATGCACCGATATTCTATCTATTCTCCAACTGAGTTTCATCACTCGTTGAATCAAATAAAAACTATTTACAGTAAGGAAAATGATAAATATTATTTGGCATAAAGTTATGGACTGACCCAAATTATATTTTTGGATGTTTTTTTACATTCCATAATAGGTTATGCTTATATTCATTAACAAACGCTGATTATGAGAAGAAAGGGGATAAAGCTTTGGTTATTTAGTTAAAACAATTTCAAGCACAAAGGAGAGAGAAAGGGTTCCCGCGTGGATGAATGAATATTTTTTTGTTGGGTATGTCAGAATTTTAAAGTTTCTATTGAAGAAGGAGCTACTATCATACGATGATGCATAAGTACGTTTGGTCAACGTTATGACCGGACGAGCATGAAGGGAATGAAAATGGTGCTCTAGGATAATGAGAAAAGAGGTAAGAAATACGTATGAATACAACATCAAATTCACTAAGTGGTCGCGATTTGGTATCGCCGACTATCGCTGCATTTATATCTGTCATTGTTAACTATGGAGGTACTTTTATTCTTGTGTTTCAAGCTGCAAAAGTGGCTGGGCTAAGTCCCGAAATGACTGCTTCATGGATATGGTCGATTTCTATTGGTGTAGGTGTAACTGGTATATGGCTAAGTTATCGATACCGTGAACCAATTATTACAGCTTGGTCAACACCGGGTGTAGCTTTTCTTGTTTCAGCTTTAGCGGTAACCCCCTATCCTGAGGCAATTGGAGCCTATATCATCTCTGCGTTAGGATTTATTATTTTGGGGGTATCAGGAATGTTCGAACGTTTTGTTCGGCTTATTCCTCCAGGTATTGCTTCCGGGCTGCTAGCGGGTATTTTATTGCAGTTTGGTATTTCGGCTTTTGGCGGTGCAGAGGTTGATCCTTTGCTTGTAGTTGTTCTGTTTGCTTCCTATATTATACTAAGACGGTTTACATCTCGATACGCAATTGTAGGTATTTTGGCAATTGGATTGATTTTTTTGATCGGTATGGGGAAAGCAGATTTTAGCAATATTAAATTGGCAATCGCAGCACCAGTCTTTGTTGTTCCAGAGTTTTCGCTTCACGCATTATTGGGTGTAGCATTACCGCTTTTTATTATTACATTGACGGGACAATACATGCCTGGAATGCTAGTGTTACGAAATGATGGATATAAGACGAGCGCGAATCCGATTTTGGTCGTAACAGGGGTGGGCTCACTAATCACGGCGCCATTCGGATCACACGCTTTTAATGTAGCGGCTATTACAGCAGCAATTTGTACAGGGAAAGATACACATGAAGATCCTAAGAAACGTTATATTGCAGGAATTGCCTGTGGTATATTTTATATTATTGTCGGTATATTTGGTGTGACGCTAGCTACATTGTTTTTAATTCTTCCTGCCACTTTCATTGCGACTTTAGCGGGATTGGCATTGCTAGGCACAATTGGTAGTAGCCTTGCCAACGCTTTAACAAATCCGAACGGACGCGAAACCGCGCTCATTACTTTTTTGGCAACGGCCGCAAATGTTACATTATTGGGTGTCGGAGGTGCATTTTGGGGACTTGTTGCTGGTTTGGGGGCACATCTATTGATTAATGGACAATTCCTAAAAAAACAACATCGTGTAAGTGTCGTACAACAAGCCAAACAAAAATAGAAGGAAAAAACGAACAAAGATATAGTAATTGTGCAGTGACGAAACGTTATTTTAGAGCAAAACTATGATGCTAGATAGTAGAGAAAGATCATAGTTTTGCTTTTGAGCTGACAGATCGATTCAATAAGCATAGTAATATGATTAAAAAGCTATAGCGGTGTGGTTTAATATAAAATTGTTTGAGCTAAAAAGAGACTTATGAACTAAAAATGGAATCTTACAGTTCGAATGTAAAAAGTTTCGCTATGACCAATCATCATCCAAAAACTAACTTGCCATTTAGTCCTTTTAGCTGTCTTTTTGACGGATGTCATACGAGATGGAGATTTGTACTATAAAATCATTTTCGCAAGACGATAAATTCCTTCTTCAATAGCTGGTTCATCGACTTTAGCAAAGCCGAGCACCCATCCTTTCCGATTGCTACACATACAGTAAGTGCTAAGCGGATATACACGTATCCCTTTTTTGAGTGCTTGGTATGTCACAGCTTCTTCTGCATCAAACGATTCTTCAGCTTCAAGCAGCATATGCAATCCGGTTTCAATACCGCTAAGTTTGAACTGTTCACCTAGCCTAGTTTCAATGATCACCCTTGTCATGGCTTCATGTCTACGGCGATATACATTTCTTATTCTTCTCATATGGCGCATAAAATGACCGTGCTCGATAAAATGAGCAAGCGTCAATTGCTCCATAATTGGAAGATGGCGATAGGTCAATTCATGTACTTGGGCAAGTTGACGAATGGCCTCTTTTGGTCCAACGATTGCCGATATTCGAATACCGGGAGCAACCATTTTAGAAAAACTCATCATATACAATGTGTTTTGTGGTTGCTGACTAAACAAAGTTGGGAGTGGACCACCACGATATCTAAATTCACCATCATAATCGTCCTCAACGATCCAGAATTGATTTTGAACAGCCATGTGTAACAATTGTTGCCTGCGGGGTTCAGCCATAATGACTCCAACTGCACATTGGTGCGAAGGAGTAACAAAAACAAGTTTGGATTGTGGATGAATACGATCTACTTGTAGTCCATACTCGTCAACAGGAACAGGAGCGACATTCATGCCTCGATATTTCATCGTCATCCAGGCAGCAGGAAAACCAGGATCTTCAACAGAAACCGTTTCACCTTCTTGTAATAGGGATTGAGCGATTAAATCGATGCTATGCTGCGCACCTGAAGTTAATATAATTTGGTCGATATCGACATGAACTCCTCGTTCGAATGTCAAGTAACGTTGAATTTGTTCGCGTAGTGGCACGAAGCCATAAGGATTACCGTAACCCCAACTGTCTAGGTTTACTTTTGCTGATGCCTGTAAAAAAGATTGTCTCCAACTTTTTTGAAAATGCTCATCCAAATACGGTTCATGGGGACAGAAATCGATTTCTACGTTATGATTTTCTTTTCCCCTAAACCAGCTATGCAGCTGATCGACTGCAGAGTTTAACAATGGTAATTCTGGGGTGGATGGTCCTTTAGATATAACATCCTCAGAAGAGCTGATTTTATAGCCCCACTCACTTATCCTTGTTCCACCACGTCGATTTGTCACAGTATACCCACGGCTGAATAATTCTTCATAAACAATTTGAATAGTGGAGCGTGAAACACCGACTAATAAAGCAAGCTCCCGAGATGGCGGAAGTAACTCACCTGGTGGCCATTTTCCTGTTGTAATATTATGAATTGCTTGATCCAGTAATTGCTGCCATATAGGGTTTTTGTCTTTTCGGTTCACTTTTAGCATTTCATTCACTCCCAGATGATGGTGCATGTAGAATATGGATTGCTAAATAATTATTATTTGGATGTTACTATGCAGTCCATTTGTTGGTATACTATCACATAAATAGTTGCCTTTGCAACACGATAGCATTAGGCAAAGGAGAATTTTATGCCTAATCAAAGGAAAAACTAATTCATTTCTTTGAATGAAGAGAATCGGGCAACGAATAAGAAAACAGAAAGGGATATTTTCATGAAAAACTTGGAACAAAAAGACACCGTATTGGCTGGAGCCATTAGGCAAGAACTTTCACGACAACGAGATAAAATAGAGCTGATTGCTTCAGAAAACTTTGTTAGTCAAACTGTAATGGAAGCAACGGGTACTGTACTGACAAACAAGTATGCTGAAGGATATCCGGGAAAAAGATATTATGGTGGTTGTGATTACGTAGATGTGGTTGAGGAACTCGCTATTCAACGTGTTAAAAATCTTTTTGATGCTGAGCACGCAAATGTTCAGCCCCACTCAGGTGCGCAAGCAAATATGGCGGTCTATTTCGCTTCTGTAGAGCCTGGGGACACTATTTTAGGGATGAATTTATCTCATGGTGGTCATCTTACCCATGGGAGTCCGGTAAATTTTTCCGGAAAAGTTTACAATTTCGTCTCTTACGGAGTAGATGAACAAACCGGGTATATTGACTATGATCATGTGCGCAAACTTGCTCATAAACATCGCCCGCGGATGATTGTTGCCGGTGCTAGCGCATATCCACGGACGATCGAATTTAAGTTATTTGCTCAAATTGCTGCTGAAGTCGGGGCTATCTTTTTTGTGGATATGGCACATATTGCGGGAATTGTTGCGGCGGGATTGCATCCTAATCCATTACCACATGCACACTTTGTTACGACGACAACACATAAAACGTTGCGTGGACCAAGAGGTGGTGTCATCATGTGCCGCAAATCATGGGCGCAAGCAATTGATAAAGCGATATTCCCTGGATTGCAAGGTGGCCCGTTAATGCATATCATCGCAGCAAAAGCTGTTGCGCTAGGGGAGGCGTTACAACCTGATTTCAAAACGTATATTGAACAAGTTCTTGAAAATGCCAAAGTATTGGCAGAGACATTAATAAGTGAAGGATTAAATGTCGTTTCTGGTGGCACAGACAATCATATAGTGTTGCTTGATCTGCGTAGTATTGGACTAACGGGGAAAGAAGCCGAAAAAATTCTTGATGAAGTAGGGATTACGGCGAATAAAAACTCCATTCCTCACGATACGACGAGCCCGCTTGTGACAAGTGGAATTCGATTTGGAAGTCCTGCTATGACGACGAGAGGATTAGGGCCTAAAGAAATGAAAGAAATTGCCCTTCTTATTGCACTTGTATTAAAAAATCCGAATTCTTCAGTTGTTAAAGAACAGGTTTTAAGAAAAGTACATGAAATCACCAATCAGTTTCCTTTGTACGAGGGACTTCAATAATGTAATGCTATGTAAATTAGGGACAGCTATTTTGCGAAAATAAATTTTGAAACTAGATTATTAATAATGCCCTCCTCGGTTTGAGTATACTAAATGCTGTATCTTGGGCATTATTAATTTTTTATTTTATAAAGGCCCCGTTACAAAAACGGCGTTATGACCTTCAGTTCTTTCGGAGAAATATTAAGTAAGGTCTACTGAATAAACAGAAATCCCATCTAAATCAATAGTTTGTACTCGTTTTTCTGGATATAAAGTGCAAAGGATTTGACTGGTTTACCAAAAAGTCTTTGCACATGTAATGAACTAATCTAGTTGTCTGGAGCGAAAAGTGACTGACTCCAGTGGGAAAAGCAAATGGTCTTCGATGGGACGAGCATTTAGCGGAGTCCCACGAGTCTGAAGACCCCGCAGGAAGTGGTTTTCTTCCGAGGCGGGTTAAGTACGCAACGTCCATGTCGCAACACCCGCACTAGCACGTCCTGTGCGTCGGAGGCTGAAGCCGTCCCACGGAAAGCATGTCACATTTCGCAGAAGACAACGGCAGGATGGAAAGTAATAGTTGTTCAGCAGACTCTAAGCATAATTATTTTGATTGTATATCAAAATGTAGGGCATTCCACTCCTGGGATCATGGCATTTTTTACAGTTCAAACATAGTTAGTATAAAAAACGTATTTTTACATTCCGATATTGTAAGATTAATGTCATAAGAAGAAAGCTACCTAAAAAGATAAACACATATCTACTTGGAAAGACTTTAAATATCCCTGTTAACATGCCTCCGATTGCCATACCTAAATAACGGATGAAATTAAAAAGACCTAAAGCTGTTCCTCTATTTTCGCTGTATTCATTACTAATAATAGTTGAAAATAGGGGAGGTGAAAATCCTAGTGTTATGCCATAGCCAAATAATATGATACTTAATCCGATCATTGATTTGGTATGTAGTAAACCAAATAATATTACTAGTAAGGGCATTAAAAATAAAACAGCTATAAATAATACGTGTAATGATATTTTTTTTGAACTTTTTTAAACAATATACTTCTCAAAATCATACTAACGGTCAAGGGTAAATATAACAAGCCAATTATTTGCAAAGGTACGTGATAATGATCGTTAAGTAATATTGGCAAGTACACAAGAATTGAAAAATAGATGAAAAATACGAAGAAGGGTTACAATCAATATACTTACACCTATATAATTAGAAAAAAGCCATCTCCTCATGATAGAGAAGAAGGCTAAAACGTACAATTTACAAAGGGTTAATATTATAAAAAAATGCGCTTAGTAAATAGTATTGGAGAAAAAACGAATGCATAAAAAGTTTTACAGATTTCCCGAGTGAGAAAGTTCAACCCTTTAGGATGAGGAAGGGGAGGGAGTGGCTTTTACGGCAAAGCCCAATTTTAATTATCTAGCAATTAACCCATGAATGTGTTAATTGCTTATTGTTTCACATGCGGAAATATTAACGATAAGCTCAGCCCTGAACCAAGCCCTGATGTTGCCTCCAATTGAATAGCTAAATCATGCGCCATCTTGCTTACTAAAAAAAGCCCCATCCCCGTTGCTTGTCTTGTATAAGTACCCCGTCCTCCAGTAAAGCCCTTATCAAAAATAAAGGCTAAATCTTCTTCAGAGACACCAGGTCCATTATCACGAATATGCAAAATGGTTTGGTCATGCATTTCATCGTAAATCGTTTCAAATTCCAAAATGGGATGATCCTGATTCTTTGCAACGTATTTCGTACTATTAAAGATGATTTGTTCTAATATAAAAGCTAACCCTTTGCGGTCGGATAAAATTCCCATCTCTTCACCTATAAACTGTATTTGAAAACCAGCTTCATCTAGTAGCGTTTGATGGTCTTCAACTGTCTGCTTGCAAAATGCGAGCAAGTTTATTGACTCAAAAATATAATCTTTATGAGCAGCCCCAAGTCTGGCAAAATACAAAATTCGCTCAACGTCTCCAAGCATTTGATCTCTGACATGAAGCATACGCTGTCTAACAAGCGAAGACATTTCGTCACTGCGGTTATCTAATACCAATGTCATCAATGAAAGCGGCTTTTTAATTTCGTGAACCCATCCTTCTATATAGTTTTCATAATCGGCGAGTTCAATGACTTGATCATTCAGTTCCGACTGATATGATCTGATGACACTTCCCATTCTACGGATAAGTGACCAATGTGTTTTAGGAGATACCCGGCATAATCTTTCTTCGTTCGCTTCATTCGGTTCTAACAAAAAATCTTGAAAGACAGTTTCGATTATTTTTTGCTTTATCATGATCATGAATACAGACAACGATATCATCGTTAGCGTAAAAACAATCATGAGCCCTACTAACACCTTAAAGGTTTCTGGGTAAGCCAACCAAGCTAAATAACTAAAAAGGAGGCTGGTAGCTATCAAGATAAGAAACCATTGTTTATAGGCATGAAAACAATCATAGATTTGCTTTATCCATTTCACGGCTTCTCTTACCCCCTCAGTCGATAACCTTTACCCCTGATTGTCTCAATTTCATTCTCCAAGCCTAACTGCCGCAATGTTTTTCGTAAGCGGGTTAGATTGACTTGAAGGGCATTTTCGTCTATATATTGGTCTGTTCCCCATAAAAGTTCACTCAGTGTTGACTTGGATACAACATCAGGCCTATTTTGTACTAAAGCCAATAATAATTTACCTTCATTCGCTGATAATAATAACGACTCGAACCCTTTATACAAAGTAAAGGTATTTGGATCTAATGAAAAACTGCCACCATCTATCAAGTCTGGTTGTCCTTCAAACCTTCTTAGCAAGTTCTGAATGCGTGCCAATAATCGGTCTCGATTACATGGTTTTATGAGATAATCATCTGCACCTAAATGAAGACCATGTAATTCATCTTGTAACTTATCTCTAGATGTAAGCATCAATATGGGACCAATCCCTTTGGATTTTAGACTTTTACATATTTCAAAACCTGATTGTCCTGGTAAATTGATATCCAATAAGACTAAGTTTGGTGCCAAAGTGACAATTTGCACGACTACATCATGAAAGTCGGTAATTGCTACTGCTTCAAACCCTTCTTTTTGCAATATATCCATTAATTCTTCTCGCATCCATGAATCATCTTCAACAACAGCAATCCTCGCCACTTTGGCACCTCCCTCTATATGAAATGGAACAGTTCTTTAATCTATATTTGGCTTCCAGCGCAATTTATCGATCTCATGACCTGCTGAACGGGCAACAGCTACTCCATAAATCACGAAAATGATGATTACTACACATGCAAAGGTAAAGGCAATCGGATAAAGTAACGCGTTGTCTTCGATGCGAATCATCACAAATGAAATCATCGCTCTTATCCCAACAGCTGCACTCACGCATGCAAGAGACATAGGTAACAGGAAAGTCAACAACACTTGTCTATGTATCGACTTTTTCATTTGATTCCGTTTTGCTCCCAACATGGAAAGTGTTACATAGCGCTGTCCAGTCTGCTTCATCTGTGTCAAAAATTGTAAAGCTAATACCGTACAAGCAATAAGTAAGAATAAGAATCCCACATATAGTGTCGTATAACTTCCAGCAACAACATAGAAGAGTTGACGTCCAAAGTTTTGCAAATAACTTTCAAACTGGAAGCCTGAATATTTTAATAAGTCTCTAGCTTCCATCATTGGTGTCATTAAACCTTGTTCGTCCTGCAGCTTTTGTGGGATGCGAAAATTCCAATATGATTTATAGGATTCCGTATTTAATAAAGGTTCAAACATTTGATCCGGAACGATAAATGCTGAATGAATTTCTACCGAACGGTCTGCGACTAATCCCTTCCTTGGAATTGATGGGCGTATAGATATTTCCTGATCATGAATGCTTATTAAACTTTGCCCTTCTTTTTCAGCCTTTTCAAGAATACGATCTAGTATAGGCATGCTTTCTAGATTATCCATATGCAAAAGGTCTGGATTAAAGTATAGAGCAATTTCATCTGAATGCAGGTTCAGTGGTTTTTCTCCTATTGCTTCTAAAAGTCCATTATAAGATGATTCAGGAATGAGGTAAGGTGCTTTTGTATCAATCTCTAGGACCCCAAGCAAGTTAAGTGCTTCAGGGTTTTCAGAACTAATAGTGTAACCTTTCATTTCTCCGGATAAAAGCTGCTCTTTATAGTTGCTTGGCAGAGCCATAATGAGCTGATCTCTTAATTCAGACCAGTCTACCAACGATACAGGCAAGTCATTTTCCTCACGTTCATCCTTAAATTTCATTTTCCCAATTTCTAATAGATTTAAGTCCTCTACATATGGTACCATTTTTTCTGAAGTGAGAAATTGCTCAACCTTTTGCTCATCCCCATTAACCGTAAAATCATATAACGAGGAACTCCTAGTAATAGCACTATCGAAACCTATAATAGTTGAAGCACCATTTGTTATCAAAATGATCGACAACGTGATTAGGATCGATGTTACAGCAACAGAAGTAGATTTATTAGCTACATTCTCTTGAAACTGCCTTAATGTAAATGTGCGCAGACCTTTCGTAGATTTACGCTCAGACAAGCTTGCCAATAAGCCAAATAGTTTTCCAAATCCCCTCATAAAAAAGATCGTTCCTAAACATCCGAGAGCCAATGCCACAAACAGAAGCAGTCCTCCAAAATCTATAAAACGATATAAAACAATCGAATAGGCAACACCTAGTAAGACAAGACCCACTAAAATATGGAATACGTTGCCTTTAAAATGTCCCATATCTTGTTTCTTATCCATTTGCTCATAAAGTAATTGATGTACCTCTTGATTAAATAATCTTCCCCCAAGTATGACTAATGCTATGAGCTGGATGAATAAAAAACCGATGATCGTAAAGATTATCGCGCTTACCGACAAGCTTATTTGATGACCGATAATTCCCTGTCCGACTAGTTTAGAAACCGTCAAGCTGATGATTTCTGCTAAAAATCCCCCTATTAAAATGCCGCCAATGAGTGCCAAAATAGACGTCAAAAGCCCCTCTGCTACAAGTTGAAGAACAAGACGCTCTTTACGCATTCCTAACATGAGATAGAGCCCAAACTCTTTGCTTCTCCGATTTAATTGGTACTGATTAGCAAATAAAATCAAGAAAAACAATAGAAATAAGGCAAATAGATACACAATGGGCATTAGGGATAAGAGTTTATCGATCGCATCACTTTCAAATTCTTTTAAGAATAGGATAACATCTTGTCTTCCAAGTGAAAGAATGATATAAAATGAGGCTACTGCTGTTATAAGTGTTGTAAAGTAGATTAAATTTTCCTTACGACTTCGTTTCGCATTACGATAAATCAGCCTAGAGAACATTTGCGCTTCCTCCCCCAAGCTGAGCTAATACCTTTAAAATTCTATCATAAAATTTCTCGCGAGACTCATCTTGTTTGCGGCGCAGCTCATGAAAGATGATACCATCTTGAATAAAAAGGATTCTTGAGCAAAAACTTGCTGCATTAGGATCGTGGCTAACCATTAAAATCGTTCTTCCACTACTTCTATTAATCCCTTCCAACTTATTCATTAAGATTTTTGCAGAGCGTGTGTCTAATGCTCCTGTCGGTTCATCCGCAAGAACGATATCTGGATCAGAAATCAAACTGCGTGCAGCGGCTACCCTTTGCTTTTGTCCCCCAGACATCTGAGATGGGAATTTATGAAGGATATCCGTAATCTCTAAAAAAACTGCTAATTTCTCTAATTTGGCACGTGCTTTTGCTACATCCATTCCATGAATAGACAATGGCAGTAGTATATTTTCTTGTCCAGTTAAATTATCTAGCAGTGCAAAATCTTGAAATAAATAACCAATTCGACTTCCTCGATATTCTTCTAAATCCTTACTATCAAAAGCGCTAATGTTTTTTCCATTTAAAAGCACACGCCCTGATGTTGGCTTTATAATCGTTGCAATGCAGTTTAATAATGTTGTTTTACCAGAGCCACTTGGACCCATTATACCTAAAAATTCTCCTGAAAGAACGTCAAAACTAATCCCGTTTAAAGCTTTTGTTATGTTGTCTTTCTTGCCATAATTTTTTTGTAAGTCTTGGACTTCTAATAATTTCCCTCGTCTGATCATTATATAACGCTCCTTTTTTTAGTGAAGTATGTGAAACGGTTGAAAATTGGGTTATTAATATCATAACAAGTATAGAAGTCAATAAATACTTACAATTGATGTAAGGAAAAATGATTGAAAATGACCTTCTTTTTAACATTTCATCATTATCATCAAAAACTAATGATATCTTTTTAACACTTGCAAAGCTACCTATCATTAAATACCTGTCAGTCAAACCTGTTATAGTTTTGAAGAAAAGTTTAGGGTTAATCTCTAAATCGCGACCAAGGGTTTGATAGTTAATGTAGTATTGTAAATCAGCAGGCACTTCTTCAAGCATCCCAGTTTCTTCTACATAGTAGAGTAACATCTTCCATATCTACAATCGGAATAACTGATAATGTCATCTTGATGTTCCAGTGATTCTGCCAAACGATCAAATCAATAGCCTTGAAAAAAATATATAAATATTATCGTTTATTATTAATAAGGTAGGAAGGAATCCATCTACCTACAAATCAATTAAAAAGTGAACAGGAGAAGGTCATAGATTCAGAGGTGAGAAATAGTTATATATTAGAGAAAAAGAATTGCCTACGGTAAATAAATTCGTTATTGTGTAAGTAATAGAAACGCAGAAATTTATCAACATTATATTTTGTAAAAATTAAAATCCCTCCTAATATTTGTTTCGTATAACACTATGTTAAGGGTTGACACTAATGTCAATGTCAAGAGAAGAGATTTTGTTAGTTTTGAGCATTGTTAATAGAGGTTCATTGAATAAGGAGAACCCCTTGAAAGTTCCCCTATATGTTACCTAAACTATGTGAGTCCAAATTTATGGAATATCTAATGATGGAAGCCACCGGCTTAGCTGGTGGCTATGACTAAATCCGAGGAGGCTTGTAGCTGCAGTGTCTCGCTCTATCCGCGAGTTCCGGCAGTCCGCACTCCCGCCTTGCGCCCGACTCGCTCTCTTGTGCCGAAAAACAGGATGATCAGCCCAAGGCCGAGCATCCCGGCGCACATTTGCAGGACGGGCACAATATGCTCGCTGTAATCCGCGGGCGTAGCAATTGCAGGATCAGCGTTAAAGAAAATACCGACGAGCGCAATGCCGAACACGCCGCCCAGCTCGCGGGACGCGTTACTGACGCCACTCGCTTCGCCTACAGAGCTGTCCGACACGGAAGAAAGCACACCATGGGCTAGCGGCGTAAAGCTGAGACCCATTCCCGTGCCGGCTAGCATCAAGAGCGGTGCTGATTGGACGAACGGGAAGCCGGTACCCTGCGCGGCGATGAGCCAAGCGAATCCGACCAGCGCGAGCGTCTGCATCAGAAAGCCAACTATCAGCACATTCCGGGCACCAAGTCGGGTGACGGCCATGCCGGAGAGCGGTGCAGCGATCATTGAGCAGGTGGTCCACGCCATCATGCGAATGCCTGCCTCCAGCGCGGAGTATCCTTGCGCCTGCTGCAGGAATAGTGAAAGCAGAAAAATGGCGCCGAAGATGCCCGCGAGCATCCAGAAGCCGCCGAGCACATAGGCGGTATACTTGCTGCTGCGGAACAGTTCGAACCGGATGTACGGGACTGGACGCTTGCGTTCCCAAAAATAGAACAGGACGAGCAATATGCCTCCAGCGACCAACGGTAGTAACGTGCCCTGTGCACCCCAGCCGGCGTTACTGCCTTCTTCCAGACCGTATACAATGCCCAGCAATCCGATCACAAGCAGGGCGACACCAGGGAAATTAATCGGCTTCTGTTCGCCCTTCGATTCCTCTAGCCAGAAGAGACCGAGCACGAATGATAACAACCCGACTGGCACATTGAGCCAGAAAATAAGCGACCAAGACAGCCCTTCGACGATTAATCCTCCAACGAGCGGTCCTATCGATAACCCGAGTCCGGATACCCCTGACCAGATGCCGAGAGCGGCGGCTCGTTTGTTTTTCGGGAATGCTAAGTTTACCAAAGTCAAGCTGAGCGGAACAATCGCGGCGCCACCAATCCCTTGAATCGCCCGTGACAGAATAAGTTGTAGCGGACTGCCACTTAGAGCGCACAGCGCAGAACCAACGGTGAACACGAGCAGACCGATCAGAAACACTCTTTTCCTGCCGAACCGATCTCCCATCATGCTGAACGGGATCAGTAAAACGGCGAAAGCAAACATGTAAGCATTCATGATCCATTGCAGATCGGTAAAGCTGGCTTGCAACGATTGCTGGATCGTAGGAAGAGCGACGCTAAGAACAAGATTGTCGAGCATTGCCATAAACAGTGCCCCGCACGTTACGGCGAGTAAGCGAATTCGTACAGTAGTAAACATTTCTCCACTCCTTTTTGTTTTGTTGTCCATACTTGTGGTGCTTAATGTAGTCCGCGTTTCCCTGGCATCCAAAACGGCTTTGCTCTCACCGCAGTCCGCGGTCAGCCCCGTTCATGTATCAGATGATTCCTGATTAGGACGCAAGTCTGAGCCTCGCCGGTAACATACGCAACGCCTACCTGATCATGAAGAACGAGATTTTCCACGGCTTCAGCAGCTTCTGGGAGGCAACGGGAGAGGCTGCCGTTCCGGTGCACGCGTAGTAGCCGGTGTGCGCCTGGAATCGCCATCTCGTCGTGCTTCGAGTTGTATTCTAGAACTCCGTATACTTCTTCTGACGACGACATCGCTCCGAGCATCGTTTCGATTGCTACCGACCCAGTCTCCTCGCAGGCGAACACATAATAAGGTGCAGGCTTATCACGTAATCGCCCGTAGGTCCCCGGAAAATAACGGGATCTCAGGGTTTAACATTATTAGCCCAATTCAAGCCGATACCATTGCCGTCGTAAAGATGAATTCTCAGTTCGAAGACGCATGGCTGAACCGAATATTCCCAGATCGTATACGTGCGTAGCGTCTCCATGGGACGGAGGATTCCGTACGGTGACGATGGGTCGTTGATTTGGATACGCACATGCTGGGCTGGATTATACGGCAATTGCCCCAGCGCCTCCGAACGGATATAGATGCGCCGCATGGTTGGACCGGCCAGTTCGAACTCACTCACGATTCCTTCTGTCTTATATTTGGAGAAAATCTTTTCCAACGGGTTCTTTGAAACGCGGCGAGAGGCAGTATTTTTTTCATTCGAATCACTATTTATTTATTGATCAATAAATGAAATGGTAAAATATTTGGCAAAGCTTGGATACATCACTTTGCCAATCGACGTTTATTTCTTATCATGTTCGAACCAGGGAAGCAGCTCAGGTAGGTTCACGGTCTCCGCCAGTGCGATCGTCAATCCCTGTCCGATGAACCGGCTCGCTTCATCGTCTGCATTCGGAATGCCGGCCTGCTCCAATTTGCTCTTGACTCTATCGTAAATCAGGCTGAAAATGTCTCGTGCCGTATCCCGGATGGTCGGTTCTGGAATCGTGTACGCCATCATTGTCAGCAATATTTCATTACGATCGGATTCGAGAAGCTCTTTGAACGCATTCCCCATCTCGATATGTAACATATCCCGGGGAGCGTTCACCTCGGTGAATACGTAATTGATGCGCTGTGTAGCCTGATCTAGAACAGCGAGATACAGTTCCTCTTTGGACTTGAAAAAATGGAAAATGTAAGGTTGTGTAACACCCGCGGTGCGTGCGATATGAGCGGTAGTCGTCTTATAATATCCGAACTCTGCAAATAATTGTGCGGCGGCGGCGAGTATTTGCTGTTGGCGGCTCTGGGTGGATTCGTGCTTTTGGCTCAAGGTCTGTTCACCTCTTTTATTTATTGATCAATAAATAAATAATAACAGGGGCGCTACCGATTGTCAATTGTTTCCTGTACCTCTTGCAAATCTATTGTCACTAGTTATGGACATCGTGCCACAGAAAGCTTTACAAAAAACTTTGTGAAAGACTACACATGGCAAAATGAGAAAGATTCCATTGCACAGCGAGCGGAAAAGACAAACGATTACCCTGACAGAGGAATTGCAAGCTTTACAGTGAGAACGGATATTCCTACGAGTCTGAGTGTGGAGGATATAAATATTTGATCGGTGTCCGAAGAAAAAGAAGTTATCTATGCTGCCGTTTACTTTGTAGACCAAAAGATCACGGAAGAGCGAGTAAATCGGTTAAGACATTGTCCAGCCAAAGGTTGTAGTGAAAAATGGATTTTTACTACCCCATTTCAACAAAAAAATAGAGGAAATTCTTATTCAAACACGACTAGATATAGACGCAAATTTACTATTGGAAACGGCTGCAACTATAAAGGGGATTTCTGGAGTTGTCAACTATAAGGCCTCTTATTATTTGAATCGACTTTTTATAAAGGTGGTTCTCCTTTACGTTTCAGATAACAACAATTGAACCAACTGTTGTCTATAATCAAGTCGTATCAGAACTTCAAAAGCAAAATGAGGGAACTTTTTTGTTGAAATGTTCAACTGGCGACATTCATTACACACGAACGATTATCCTGACTGTGGGCATAGGGATCGTTGAACCTTGGGACTCGATTTGAATGGTGCCCAACGATATGAAGGTAGAAGTCTACATTATGTAGTAAAGGATCTTCATCACTTTAAAGATAAACGTATCTTGATTTCAGGCGGTAGGGACTCCGCAGTAGATTGGCAAATGAAATGCATACCATTTCCAAGAGTGTCACGGTTATTTACAGAAGAGATGAGTTCAGAGCATTTGAGTGGGATGTTGTAAAAATGAATGAATCTGCACTAGTCCTGACACCTTATGTGTTGGCAGATTTGCAAGGACAAGGAAGCCAAATTGAGCAAGTAACTATAAAACATGTAAAAACAGGGGAAATCCGACAGGTGGAAATTGATTAAGTGATTATTAATCACGGGCACAAGGGTGACTTTGGCGGATTAGACAAATGGAGGCTAGGAATGCAAAACGAACGTTTTGTAGTAAATGCCACGATGGAAACGAGCCTTCCCGGAGTCTTTGCAGCGGGGGACGCTGCAACCTACCCAAACAAATTAAATCTAATTGTGGGCGGTTTTTCAGAATGTCCGATCGCTGTCAATCATGCCAAAAAATATTTAAATCCGAATGCAGAAACGATGGGCACATTCTCAACAGGTCACGAAAAGTTACGTTAAATTATTAAATAAATCTCGAGTTTAAGTAGCGTTGCCACTTACTCACCAAATAAGAAAACTTAATACCACTATTGCAAGGGAAATGGGAAGAAGAGGGGGGCAAACCCCTATTAATTGAATGAATTTCATAACTCAAATCACTTACGTGACATGGGATTTGAAAAAAAAGGAGCACCTCTCAAAATCTAGTGTAATGGTAGTTGACAAAAACAACCAACAAGACCGGAAGAGTGCTCTCTATGACCATGATACGACAATCGAGTCCTTTTGGATCCAGGAATTATATGAGACGGGCCTATCATTATTTCAAAGATAAATATACATGAGATTTATCATGAAGTGATTAAAAAACCACGATTCGTTGCGTCAGAAGCATTGAATTATCCAGCTATGATTATTTCTTCTTTCATAAGGTATGTTGAACGTTTTACTCGTTTTGTAACGAAAACTTAAATTCGAAACATTTTTTCTGTCAATTTATAAAATTACCAATATTCATCATGTAAGCGTTGGTGATGGCATTTATTAATAGTAGAATACTTTTTAATCAGTAAGTAAGTTATGTTAACTAACTTAGGAAAGTAATTATACACACTACAATATACCAATGGAGGATAGGCCGAATGAGTTATAAACCGAAAGTCGTCATTATTGGAGCGGGAAGCGCTATTTTTGGATTAAGTATGTTAAAAGATGCTTTTTTTACAAAGGATTTATGGGGAAGCGAAATTGTTTTAGTTGATATTGATGAAGAAGCAGTTAAAAAGATGGCTTTAGCTGCAAGCAAAATGAATGAAGAATTAAATGCAAGCTATAAAATTTCATATACAACAGATCGAACAATAGCTTTACCAAAGGCAGACTTTGTCATTTTATCCATTGCAATTGATCGAGTGAAAATGTGGAAAAAGGACTTTGAAATCCCAAAAAAATATGGAATTAATCATGTACTTGGTGAAAATGTTGGACCTGGCGCTGTGTTTCACACAATGAGAAACTTACCAATCGTCTTAGATATTTGTCAGGACATTGAAAAAATTTGCCCGAATGCATTGTTAATAAACTTTACTAACCCAGAGAGTCGTCTTTGTATTGCAATTAATAAATTTACAAATGTAAAAGCAGTTGGTCTTTGCCATCAAATGAAGGCTGGAATTGAAATTGTTTCCACCATTACAGGAATTGAAAAGGAACATATCGATGTCAAGGCCTGGGGGATAAACCATTTCACTTGGATGAGTGACATTCGTGACAAACGAACAGGGGAGGATCTATATCCACTTTTTCGTGAAAAAGAAAAAACATATAACCCTGAGTATTCGAAGCTGTCGCGATTTATCTTTCATCGATATGGACTTCTCCCGACATCAGGTGATGGGCATCTAGGTGAGTTTTTTCCTTATGCACACGAAATGATTTCTGCTGCAGGCTATGATTTTGACTGTTATGAGAAACGAAGACTAGCTGTAGTTGATGTTTTGAATGGTGTCATTTGTGGTGATATTACAGTTGATGAGCAGTTAATTCAGCCATCTGGTGAAAAAGCTTTTAACATTATTAACGGTATGATTCATAACACGAATGAATTAATTGAATCCGTTAATATTCCGAATTGCGGGATAATTTCTAACCTACCTGAAGAAGCAATCGTTGAGGTTCCAGCAGTCGTGAGTGGTAAAGGGCTAAATGGGCTCGCGTTAGGTGAGTTACCTAGAGGGATTTCGGCACTATGTAAACAACAAATTGATGTTCAACATCTCGTTGTTGAGGCTGGAGTAAATGGTGATCGAAACTTAGTAATGCAAGCGCTATTAACCGACCCGAACATACCAAGTGCGGAAGCGGCTCGGAAAATTTATGATGAATTAATGGAAGTAAATAGGCCTTATTTACCTCAATTTACAAGTGAGTGAATGCAATATTTCTTTTTAGGAGGTGAAGCACAATGAAGACTGAACATATTCAAGCAAATCATCAATATATGAAATTTATTATATAAGAAAAAATGAAGGTCATTCTCGTTCGAATATTGCTGCTGCATTATCGATGAGTAAACCAACTAATTCAAAACTTGTGGATGAACTTAAAAGAGCCTGGAAAAATAGTGACATGTGCATATATTCGGAATGGGAAATTAACTTATTGAAGGGAAAATTACCGGTAATGGTCTAATATATCAAATTGGTTTAAAACTTGAGGACGGATGGCTTTATTCAGAAAGTCTTACAGATTGGGAATTAACAGGTAATGGTAAGCTCTTGTTGGGTGGACATGACCAAGAAGGAAATGTAAATATAGCTTTAGGTTTAAGTTTTCAACCGTTCGAATGTGGAAAATAATGTTGCTTTAATGTGAGCATTTAAGAATGAAGGAGGATGTTGATGAGTAAAAATATATTAGCTATTTATCCTCATCCAGATGATGAAACAATTATTGGGGCAGGAACATTGAGAAAACATGTCAAAGCAGGTGATAAAATTACACTCGTTTGTGCCACACTTGGTCAAAATGGGACGCCGCATGGGAGTACCTTTTTTTGCTAACCGGGAAACATTGCCATTAGTTCGTGAAATTGAGTTACGTGATGCATGCGAAATTATTGGAATCCATAAATTTCACTTATGGAAAATGCAAGATAAAACATTACAGTTTAGATGTCGTGCAATGCTTGCTAACAAAGTGTTACGTGTTATAAAAGATGTAAAACCAAATATAGTGTATACTTTTTATCCGAATCATGGGGTTCACCCTGACCATGATGCTTTATCCGCTGCTACTGTTATAGCGATTAGTAAACTTCCAAAAAAAGAACGTCCAGAAATTCGCTGTGCAGCCATAACGAAAGACCGTTTTGAAAAACTTGGTAAACCAGACTTGGAAATAGAAGTTTCTAAGTTTTTAGATGACAAAATGAAAGCCATTCGTGCACACAAGTCGCAAACGGAAGCTTTGTTTCAACGCTTAGATAAACAGTTAGCTAAAACCCCAAATGAAAAAGATAAGATATTATCGGCATACTCAGTTAAAAAATATTGGATTTATGATGTAAACAATAAAATAATATGAAACTATTCCATCTTATGAGGATGTTCAAAAAGTCCAACAAAAATGACACATCGAATTTCTACGTTGGCAGGTAAGAAAGGATAAATCCTTTCTTACTGCATAAGTGCAACTAAGACATTCGCTGTAAAAGCGTAGCGAAAGCAAGTTTTCTAAGCTTGCTTTTCCGGTACTCGCGTATGTAAAAGCATACGCTCCGTTCCTCGGGAGCTACGCCGCCTTGAACTTCTTGATCCTTTTTATCGACCTTTTTGAAGACGCACTTTTAAGGAGGTGTTTTAACTTTACCGCGTGATTTTATTGGTTAAGTTGTCAGGATGATACTAAAAACAAGGGGGAATATTTTAATGAGAATTGAAAAGCTTGTAACCGCTTTAATGATTGTTTTGGTCTTATTATTAGCTGGTTGTAAAAGTGACGAAGCAAGTTCAGATTCAGATGAAGTAACAATTACTTATTGGCAATATACATTCCCAGCAAAAGTAGAAGAAATTGCCCGGTTAATTGAAAAGTTTGAGGAAGAAAACCCGGGTATAAAAGTAGAGGCACAGGATTTTCCATATGATCAGTATAATGACAAAATTACAGCGGCGATGCATGCTAACAAAGCACCAGATATTTTAAACATTTACTATGGTTGGATTCCAAACTTTGTAAAGTTGGATTATATTCAACCTATTCCTGAGGATTTTATGAGTACAGAAGAAATTGAGGATTATTATTTACCGATGATTCAAACATCCAAGTTTGATGATAAATATTATACATTACCAACTGCAGTACGTTCTTTGGCGCTTTTCTGGAACAAAGAGTTATTTGAGGAAGCGGGTCTTGATCCTGAACAACCGCCAGTAACTTGGGATGAACTTGTTGATAATGGTATTAAAACAACTATTCGCGATGGTGATCGTTACGAACAAGCTGGCTTTGCTTGGAATATTTCCGCCCAAGGACAGCATGTAATACCACAAGTATTATTACGTCAATACGGTATCGAGCCTTATAGTGAGGATCAGCTCACTGTTCAGTGGAACGAAAAGCCACAAGGTGTTGATGCATTTAAATTTTGGATTGATATGACAACGGACCATAAAATTGGTGATGCGGACTTTATGGATACTCCGGTAACGAGCTTTAGTTCAGGGAGAACTGCAATGGTAATTGATGGTTCATTTAACATTTCCGCTTATAAAGAGAATGCGGATTTCGATTGGGGAGTGACTACCCTACCAGTTCTTGAAGAAGGTGGGCTCGAGTCAAACTTTGGCTCTTATTGGACAAATGCTATTACGAAGGATGTTAGCGGTGAGAAACTAGAAGCAGTTCAAAAGTTCCTAGAGTTTTTAATATCAGAGGAAACCCAAAGAGATTGGCTTGAAAATGTAGGTGAATTACCTGCAGCAGCCTCTTTAGCTGAGGACGAAGATATTAAAAGTGATCCAATTTATGCAGTTTTTCTCGAAGGACTTGAAGTAGCCCATGCTACACCATTTGTTCATGAAGAAAAAGAACGGGATATCGTCATAAATGCAGTTGAAAAAGTTACATTACATAACACAGATGTTGAAGAGGCCTTTAATCAAATGGTGGAAGAACTTCAAGAAGTACGTGACGAATTTTATGATGATTAATCGCATCATCAAGTAAATTAACTGAATGCTTAATTGTATCTAAAATTAAGCATTCACATTTTTTGAAAGGGGGATGTAAATGGGGCAAAAGAATAAGGCAGGTTTTTTTAGTAGAATCCCTATGAAGTTAAAGACGAGGCAAGCAATTATTGCTTACTTATTCCTGTTTATACCAATACTATTTTTTGTTGGTATAAGAATTTCCCCTACATTATACGCATTTTCTATGTCGTTTACAGTACGAGGGGAAATAGGTTACACGATAGAAAATTATGTGAAGTTAGTATCTGATGAAGAATTTATACGTTCAATAGTAAATACGTTATTATACTTTATTATTACCGTTCCAATCCAACTTGCAATTGGACTTATAATAGCACTAGCAATCGAACGTGTGAATCATTTTAAGTGGTTTTACCGAATTATGTTTTTCTTACCGTATATGACATCGATTGTAGCGGTAAGTTGGGTATGGAGATTGATGTATGATCCACACAATGGTGTATTAAACCAAGTGTTGAAGTTCTTACACTTACCACAACAAGACTGGTTATCAGATCCTAAACAAGCATTACTTTCTGTAAGTGCAATGCTAATTTGGCAGATGATTGGATTTTCAATGTTAATTTTCTTAGCGGGATTAAAAGGTATACCCCAACAGTTTTATGATGCAGCAAAGATTGATGGGGCAAGTAAGTGGAAGATGTTTTGGAAGATAACATTTCCTTTATTAAATCCAACGATTGTCTTTTTAACGGTTATTGGGGCAATTCAAACCCTCCAAATATTTACACAAATTGCAAACTTAACGGGAGGTAGTTCTGGTTCTTTAGGGGGTCCATTAAATAGTACGTCTAGTATTGCAGTATACATGTATAAGACAGGATTTAGAGAGTACAATTTGGAGTATGCATCTGCAATTACTGTTGTCCTATTCGTGTTAATTTTAATTGTTACTTTAATACAATTAAAAGTGTTAAATAGAAGCTATGAACTATAGGAGGTGGATATGTTGACAAAACGGGTTAAAATTTCGAATATATTTGTCCATTTATTTTTGTGGATAGGGATTGTTTTTGTCGCTTTTCCATTTTTATGGATGATTTTATCATCATTTAAAAGTTTACCAGATTTCTATCAATTTGGTTTATTACCAGAAAAACTGGATATTTCTTCATATAAATATATATTTGCCGAGACAGAGTATGTTCGTTGGTATGCAAACAGCTTTTTAATAGCAGTTACGGTAACCATTACAAATTTACTTTTTTGTGGCTTAATTGGATACACATTCGCCAAGTTTGATTTCAAAGGAAAAAGAATATGGTTTGTCGTCATTTTAAGTACAATGATGATTCCAACTGAAATGTTAGTGATTCCTTGGTACGTCATTAGTAGTGAATTAAATTGGATTGACTCGTATTGGGGAATTATGTTTCCGGGAATCATTGAGGCGTTTGGTGTCTTTTTAATGAGGCAATTCTTCTCTGGTGTTCCGAATGATACATTGGATGCCGCTCGAATTGATGGAATGGGCGAATTCCGCATATGGTGGAAAATTGCAATGCCTCAAGTAAAAGCGGCTTTATCCGCGTTAGGAATTTTAACATTCTTGGGGAATTGGAATGCGTATTTATGGCCTGTTATTGTCACAACAACAAGTGATATGAGAACATTACCTGTTGGAATTTCGCTTTATGGCACATCAGATGCTGGTGGTATTCAATGGAATACGATTATGGGAATGAGTACATTAGCAGTTGTACCGATGATTATTGTATTTCTAATTTTTCAAACGCGTATTGTGGAAGGAATTTCATTAACAGGTGGAAAATAAAAGAAGGGGAATAATATGATAGAGAACGTTATTGATATTCATGCACATTTTCCTGTTAAACATGAACCATTTTATGAACATCGAAAAGTTAATCCAAAGGTACTTGCCTACCAACAACTATTAAGGAAAAAGTGGCGTGAGAATTTCAAATTTGAAGATGAACATGCTGAAACAGATCATCCGGGTAATGAAAAATAATCAGAACGCTGGCAAGAAGAATTAAAAACAAATCGTATTCAAAAAACTGTTTTTGTAACTGGAGGAGGAAATGAAGTTCTTGCTGATATTGTGAAGAAAAGCAATAATCAGTTCATTGCTTTGCCCACCATGATCTATCATCTGAAGGAGCATATGAAAAGGTAAAAGATGCTGTTGAAAAGCTCAGTTTAAAAGGCTACAAATGGTTTGGCCCCCTAATGAGAAAGCCATTTGATTCTCCAGACTTGGAACCTTTTTGGGAGTATTTAAATAAGCATAAGCTCCCATGTTTAATCCATTTTGGAGTACTAGGAGGTCCGGGGGAGTCGTTACACATCCTTATATTAATCCACTTACAATGCAAGATGTTGTTCAAAAGTATGTTGATATACCATTTATTTTTCCTCGTTTTGGGGCAGGGTATTGGCAGGAATTACTTCATTTAGCATGGTCAAGCCCAAATGTTTATGTTGATTCCAGTGGCTCCAATGACTGGGTTAGGTGAATGCCATACAAACTATCATTGGAAAATTTATTTGAAAAAGCATATGAGACGATCGGGCCAGAGCGCATGATTTTTGGTACGGATTCATGCCGGTTCCCACGTGGCTTTTCCAAACGGTATCTCGATATACAAGAGGTTGCATGTAATAACATTGGAATGAGCAAAAAGGATATGAAATTGTTTTTTGGGGGTAATGCTGCAAGGATATTAAAACTGGAAGATGCATTACCTGTAAAAGTATTGTAATTATGATGTTTTTTCGCTTTTCGTAGAATATCAAAAAACTTCTTAATAGAACGTTAAGAAGGATAAATGATGAGTCAACTAAATTAAATATAATCATCATTTGCAATAGATTTTATTTACATGGAGATTAAACAAAAAATATTAGAAGAAGTATTAGCGCCTAATCAGTCTATTATAGAAGAAAAGCTATTTATTGAAGTGAATAACTTGGAAAACTCCCTTAAAAGAAACCAAATTGACTATTTTAAATATGTTTAAAATAGTTCGGAATCCGCTAATATTACTATTAATACCCACAATAATTTAAAGAACCCTATCAAATCTACTTAAAATTAACGTGAATCTTGCATTAAGCATAAAATTGTTCTAATGCAAGAAGCGTCTTTTTAAATGCAATTCCTCCCCTGTACCCTGTCAATTTTCCATCACTACCAATAACTCGGTGGCATGGTATTATGATTGGAATTGGGTTTGAACCATTAGCAGCTCCAACAGCTCTACTTGACTTTGGATTATGTAAACTCTTAGCAATATGAAAATATGTACTAGTTTCTCCATACGGAATTTTCATCAGTCTGTACCAAACTGATTTTTGGAATAAAGTGCCACGAAGGTCAAGGTCAATTAGAAATTTTTTTCTTCTACCTTGGAGAAATTCTTTTAATTGTAAACAGTAACCTGACACCTTTTCTGTATTTTGAACTAGTTCTGCATGTTGTATATGTTTATCGACCCAATTCTCTAACGTTTCAATGGGCTCATTGGGCAGCTTGAGACAACAAAGACCATTTTTCGTAGCGGCTAAATGAAAAATCCAGTTATTATAAATCAAACTATCCCAGTATACTATTTCTTGTCTATTCATCTTCGTCTCCTAATAATGTTACTATTGAATATTGCTTTCTAAAGGTTGAAGGATTCATTCCTACTTTATTTGAAAAAACGGTTGAGAAGTGGGACGTGTTATGATAGCCAACTTTAAAAGCAATTTCTGTTATAGATTTGTCTGTTGTTTTTAACAATTCTTTTGCTACTTTCATTCTTTTCTGTAATAAATAATCAGAAGTTGTTGTTCCTACTATTTTCTTAAAAGTCCTATGTAAATGATAAGGGCTGATATGAATTTCCTCAGCGATTTTATGGAGAGTAATAGGTTCATTGAAATGATGATGGATAAACAATTTAACATTGTGTACTATTTCGCTATCAGGAGCATAGAGCTTCTCAGGCTTACATCTTTTACATGGCCGAAAACCAGCAGTATTCGCTTCACTGACACTTGAAAAAATTTTAGTGTTTTCTCTTTTTGGCGTTCTGGACTTACAAGAAGGTCTACAAAAAATTTTAGTTGTGGTTAGTCCATAATAAAATTTTCCATCATACAACCTATCACATTGAATAATGGCTTCCCACATGTATTCCTGCATAATCACACCTCCTATTTTTATTATACTCATCGTTTACCGTTATCAAAAGCCCTATAAAATAAGATAGCAAGAATAGGAAAGACGCACTATGATATGATTTTGATACAGATTTGTTAGGGGGAGAAACTGTAAAAAACAAATCCACTATTGGAAAGCATTCGTACAGGCATAATTGTGTAGCATATGTTCATTGGAGAGACAAAGCTGACTTAAAATAGGTAATGAAAGGCTTTAATATGAATGAAGGGGATAAACAATTGTTTAAAACTATTATTCCAAAAGCTCCTTTTGATTTCAAAAAAATAGTAAAAAGAATTTCATCAAGAAAAAATAATAATGTATTGATTGATGAAAAAAATTTATCTCTTCAACGAATTGTAACGATAGATTCCCAACCAATGCTATTATACGTTACTTTTCAGGGAGATATTAATCATCCACTTTTAAAAGTTCATATCCCTACTAACACTAGTCAATTTCAACATGAGAAACTATTGCAGTTTGTTCGCCACATGTTTTCAACCGAATGTGATTTATTAAAGTGTTATGATTCTTTATCGAGCTCTCCCTATCTAAAGCCACTGATTCATCAATTTTATGGTTTAAGGCTAGTGGCGGAGCCAGATTTATTTGAAACAATTGTAAAATTAATGATTTATCAACAAATAAATACAACTTTTGCAGCGGAGCTATTTAATCGACTAATTACTCTAACCGCTGAAGAAGTAGAGGTGGAAGGGAATTGTTTGCCAATTTTTCCTTCACCAGAATCAATCGCTAGACTGTCCTACGACCAATTAAGAAGAATATCTTTTAATCAGAGGAAGGCTGAATATGTGATAGACTTTGCACAAAGTATTGTAATGGGGAAAATTAACTTAGATCATTTTTGGAAATTAACGGATGAAGAGATCGTTCACATTCTATCAAACGTAAGAGGAATTGGTAAATGGACAATTGAATGTACTCTTCTTTTTGGGATGGGAAGATTAAATATATTACCTGCAGGAGATATTGCGTTAAGGAAAGTGATTAAAACTGTTTGGGGACTAAAACAACCCCCTTCAGAAAAAGATGTTGAAAAATTAGGTCTTGATTGGTCACCTTATAAGAGTTATGCAAGCTACTATTTGTGGTGTAGTGCAAAGTAAGAGAGAACACTATACTGGTAGTAGATTGCTGAAAAAACTTTCGACATTCTCGAAATTGTAAAAATTAACGGATTTTATTAACCCTGTTTTTAAAATTTCTAGCTGAAATTGGATGAAATTAAATTAAAAGCGTTCAAACAAACATGAAAAAAGATGACTATGATGAAATGTTAAAAAAATGGCTACTTGTTGTATTAAATTATCTCATAGAATGGGCGTTGTTTATGTTATACTTTCTATAACTGGAGAAGCATATAACACTAGGACATCGAGAGATTGCCTAGATTCGCTCCAGTTACTGTTAGTTGTATATAAATTGTTCGAGATTCGTACTATCATTACAGTTTTTTTGGCAATCCTTTCGTTTGCTAGACAGTAGGATTTGATCTATTTATACATAAATCCGATAAGGAATGAGGAATTTGAAACGATATCAATTCAATGATGTGTTATACATGAAAAAAGGAAAAACCCTCACAGTAGAAGATGAAGAAAAAGAGCGTATCGGTATCATCGAAAAGGCGGATATTACTGGATGCGAGAAAGGACATGTCTTTTCTTTTACCGATAACGGTGGTGGCACAGTTTTGATGGGAATTAAAAAGCGCGGTATTAAGAACTTTCTTCATGCTACCTATGTTATAAAAACGGAAAGGAAGACCTACACCCTTAGAGATAAAGTGGGTAATAGTCTACTCTATTTTTGTGTGGAAGGTGATATCGACGGACAAAATATACGTATTGAAGAAAATTGGGGCGGGGAAATTGAAGTAAAAGTAGATCAAACACATATTGCTACCATTAAGGCAAATGAACTTACGTTTAAAACAACGATATTAATGGAATATAATATCGATGAGTCGTCCATCTTCTTTGCTATCACGGTATTGATGTATTTTATGTTCAAAATTTATAAAAATGAATCTGAGTTGATTGAAAGTATCTTATTTGATTAATGGGTGATGCAAGAGCTTATTTGAATGTTTCTTAATTTATGGATCCACCGTTTTAAAAATAACAAAATTCAAAGTCGTCGTTCCATTTAACTCTTTTAAAAAGTAGGTTTTTTGAATTTTTAAGTTAGAGTTCACAATTGAACGATTATGCCCCTCTTTTTCATCACTTACGATAAAAAGTACCTTTTTTGTTGAAGTTGAAATAATGAAGTGAAAAATATTCTTACAAATTGTAAGTCGTCATTTTCCCACTGTTCACAGTATAATTAAGATGGGAATCTTTTACGTATAAAAGAGACATATTTTACACGATGAATCATCAAAACTGTCAAGAACAAAATTGTCGGCTTTTTTGGACATCTAACACATATAGAAAGGTGGTTATTTTATGACAAAATATATTAAAATAAGTTTAGAAAAGCGCAATGTCTCGTGTATTGCAAGACTGCTAGAAGTGGAGGCTCCCAAAACTTGTGAAGCAGTTTGGAATGCATTACCCCAGAGTGGTCAAGTATATCATGCTAAATATGCAAGGAATGAAATTTATGCAATGGTTCCACGTTTTTATAAGGAGCCAGTAGGCATGGAAAATACGACTGTGACACCAATTCCAGGGGATATATGCTTTTTTGATTTTGAAAGCGGTGTTTTGGATAAAAAGTTTAAAGAAGAAAAGGGAATCGATGATCTACCGGGTGTAGTAGATTTAGCTGTGTTTTATGGACGGAATAATCTACTCATCAATGCCGATATTGGATTTGTTCCTGGGAATGTTTTTGCTACGATCGAAGAAAACCTTGAAGAATTTGCGAAAAGTTGTAACGATATTTGGTTCTCAGGAGCAAAGGGAGAAACATTAATGTACGAACGATATGAAAAATAATTTATTCCTATACCTGACAAAAGTTGTCCACGATTTTTCTCCTTTTGTCAGGTGCAATAAGATAGGAAATAGATTTGATAAGATAGTGCTTACTTTCTTTGATGCCGAATGGAAAAAGATCATTCAGTCTATTCCTTTAGTTAAATGTTTTATAAAAGGATTCGGCTTTTTAATCCTCCAATGTCATCGTAATCCTAGCCTCCAATGGATATCGAATAGTGTTCTATTAAATATATAAATAGAATAGAAATAGTCAAAACAGATAAAAGCAAAGACAGAACTATCCCAGTAGATGTTTCTTGAGTTAAGTTGTCATATTTTTGGGCAAATACAAATACACCTGCTCCAATTGGAAGTGCTGACATTAAAATGGTAGTAAGTGCCCATAGGGGTTCTAATTCAAATACACAAAACACTAACAAAAGAGTGATAGTTGGTTGGAATCCCAATTTCATAAAAAGGAGAAAATGAACCTCTTTGTTTACTAGACTAGACCATTTTAAAAGTTCTTTTTGATTAGTAAGTCCCAATCCAATAGCAAATAAAGCAGTTGGGCCAGCTGCATCAGATAGAAAGCTCGCAAAAATATCTAACGATTTAGGTAAAGTAATATTAAACAATGAAAAAGTAATGCCTAAAAGAACAGATAAAGTTATTGGATGAAATAATACGGGTTTTATTACATCTTGTAAGAAATACAACAAGCCTTTCTCGTGTCTGTTTTCTTTTGCTCTTACCCACTCGAACGTTACTATCACTGTTGCTATTACTGGAATGTTATGGATTAATGTAGCGAGAGCAGCTGGCAAGGCAGCTTTGTCTCCAAAAGCAGCTATTAATAAAGGGAGTCCCATATATCCAGTTGTACCATAAGATGCATTCATCCCGTAAATGGATAAAACAGCTGATTTCTTTTTTAAAAAAAGGCGGATAAATAGAATGGTAAGAAAAAAACTTGATAGTATTCCTAAAAGATTAGCAAAAAGAAAATTCCAATTAGTTAACTGTGAAATTGGAGCATTAGCTACTGCATAAAATAACAGTGCAGGTAAAGCAACAAAAAACACGTAACTATTTAACGTTTTTGACCCCGAAGCCGAAATGACCCCCGTTCTCCCTGCAATGTAACCACAAAGTATAATCGCAAATATTGGTAAGATAATATCAATAAATATTTGCATTTTGTTACCTCCCATATATAATCTTTCGTTAAAGTATAAATTTTTTAAGGTATCATATAAAATGAATATTAAAGATGGCAGACATCAGTAAAAATGAAAGAGGGGATATAGTGTGGATATAAAGGACCTTATGATACTAAAATCAGTTGCAAAAAACAAAAGCATTTCTAAAGCTTCTGATGAACTGAACTATGTACAATCAAACATTACTCGGAGTGTCAATAAGCTTGAAGATGAGTTAGGAACTAAATTATTTATAAGGCATAGTAGAGGTGTGACGATGACGAATAGTGGACAAACGTTATTATCCTACGCTAATCAAATTATCCATTTACTGGAGGAATCAAAAAGAGTCATTACAAGTGGGACGGAAGTAGCAGGACCTTTAAGAATCGGAGCAACTGATATTACCATTTCAATAAGACTTCCTGAAGTAATCTCCCTGTTTAGTGAGAAGTATCCAAAAGTCGACCTATCCCTAAATACTGGCTATACGACAGATTTGGTTCAATCTGTTTTAGAATACGAGTTAGATGGAGCCTTTGTTACGGATCCAGTAGTACATAAAAACATTGAATCTATTCCACTAATAGATGAAAAAATTATGCTTATTTCTAAGAGTGACAAGGATTTTAGTAGCTTTCAAAACCTCAATGAAGAAAAATTATTGGTCTTTGGCGAAGGGTGTACTTATAGAAAAAAAACAGAAAAATACTTAGAAGATACTGGTATTACCCCCCATAAAAAAATAGAATTCAATAGTTTTGAGGGATTAATCGGGTGTGTTAAAGCAGGATTAGGGGTTGGGGTTGTTTCAAAAAGAATAGTAGAAATTATTGATACATCTTTCATTGACTGTATAGAATTGCCAAAGGAATACTCAAGGATTCAAACTGTTTTTATCAAAAGAAACGATAGTGCGGACTTTAAAGCTTTAACTTCATTCCTTACCATCGCAAAGAAATTATTTCATTAGTTTTTTAAAATGAATCAATTTTATCATTCAATATTTCAGTTAAAAATCCGAAGTACGAAAATTAGGTGCTAGTTTTTCCACTCTAGGTGGTCGCTTTTTAGCGGATGGCCGTCAAGCCAACGTCTGAGCTAAAGCCCTCCTAGTCTTACCAGTGCCTTTCCTCCCGCGACGCACAATGTTTATTGCGACGAGTAATCGCAGTCCCAAAGGTCTTCGATGGGACGAGCACTTAGCGCAGTCCCAAAGGTCTTCAATGGGGCGAGTAAATACGCAGCCCCAGGACGTGACAGCTTTTAGCCGACTAGGAGCCGACCACCTGCCGTTCCAACCCATTAGGTGTAAGTGACAATACGCGAATATTGAAATTTTTTTAGTGTCCATGGAATAACCTTTATGAGATTGACCCAAATGTAAAAATAGATTTTTTGATAAGCCTAGAGGATTCACGGTTGGTGAATTAGTCAACTCCTTAAATTCTCGTTGAATGGATCGGCACAAAACGCTGACCGTTGACTAATGCCACATTTTTTCTGCCTCAGTAAGTATCATTTTACCGAAAAAATAAAAAAGAGTAGCAGATGCTACCCTTTAATATAGTAATTTTTCCTTGTAGTATATGAGTGTTTTTGATAAGCCCTTTTTCCAGGCCTATTTATTTCTAATTAGTCACCAAATTTCTCTTTTTCAATCCCACTAAAATAGTAACGAGGATACTACAAATACTCACAATAGCACCTAAAGCTCCAATAATAATTACCCAAAAACTAGGAATCATAATACCTACCGGAATAAGTCCTAAAAAAGTAAGAACGATAAAGGCTTGATAAATAGCAGAGATAATTTTTACCGCAATATGATTAAACAGCGATAAAATTAAAGGTGGTAAAAACAACGCTACTAGCATCCCAAAAGATAGCCAAAAACCAACTGGTTCATCGAACGAAACAGTGTTAGGTCCTGTCGGATATTTGGCGGCTAATAATAAAGCAATGATAGCTAATACCATCGTCAAAAACACCATAGAAAATCTCTTTCCCATAACAAAAACTCCTTACAGTCATTAAATATAAAATAATTTCTACCTTCTAATCCCATCATATTATAACTTAAACATCTGTATGAATCAAAACCTTATCGTGCACATCATTAGATTTTAACAATTTATGTATTTCTTTAAAAAAAACGCCAAATAAATAGTTTTTGATAAAGTCCTTCTTCAGTAACAATTGTTAAGTTATGTTCTTCACCATCTGTCATGAAATCAGCGTTCTTTACTGGGTACTTTACAGTTTTTCTTTGCCCGTTCGTTTAATTATTTGTATTTTTACATGTAATCATGGTCTAATTTTTTGCTTTTCAATAGAGCTTAATCCATTGTTTCGACGAGGCCGGGACAAAAGTGTTTTCACCAAAGAAAAACCCGAACAATGGTAGCTGCATAACCCGCTATGGACATATACTTCGCTTTCACCACAGGGCATAAGAGCGACATCTGTTCAACCTGCGCTATCGCTTGTTTTCACAGTGTCTCCTTTACCGCGGACGGCTGGTGAGCCTCCTTGTGCTGACGCACTGTAAGGGTCTCACCGATGCCTTTCCTCCGCTAAGGTAATGCATTATTCGTCTTTCGATATGGTCGTTTTAGTTATGTCCCAGCCTCATGAACCGTTACTTGTTTAACTGTTATTTCTCATGCTCGCATAAAATGATCAGTAGAATAGTAAGAAAGATAGCACAAACACAATTAAAATTTTAGTGCATGATATCATACTTTAAATAACTTCCTATTACTACTCCAATGATTCCCCAAATAACTATGCTAACGGTATGCCACAGGATAACTCTCCTTTTATTCGAACCGGCAGCTAATGAGGTAAATGTAGCAATATGTGCGGAAGCGACCAATGGGGAAATAAGCGCAAGCCCCGGTACACCATATTTGTCGTATCTTTCTCTCGCTTTGGCTGCTCGATTATGAATAAATCCTTCTTTTTTTGATTTACGATTACGAATCTTCATTAGCAAAGCGTCAAAAGGTAAAATAATGAACATGATTGAAATCCAGTTTCCAATCATACTAATGAATGCGGCCAAAATAATCGGTACCCCTATAAGGGAACCAACTATAGCTCCACCAGGGGATTCTACAAATGGAATGAAAGATATAAAGAAAACACCTAAATATTGTAGAAACGAGTTTAATTCAGATAACAGAAAGACAAATTCTTGCACCATTTCACGAAACATGAAATACCTCTCCTTTTTATTGTTTTTTGAAAATAGGATACTCCTTTCTTATGATCATCTACATCTTAGAAAAACATTGCTCTTCGTTCTACCATTCAAGTGTTGCACTTTGTCAACTTACGGTTGCAATCGTGTTACACAGTGTATTTTGCCTAAAAGGGATCCCATCTGAGCAATCACCACTTATATAGGTTCAAACAAAATTGGAATAATGATCTACAACAAGAGATCATTCTGTTAGATTTTTCGCCGAATTTTTTAATAAAATAACAACTATTTCAATTTGTCGCAATGGACAGATAGTAATTTTGGATTATCAGGGAGGAAATATCTATATAATATCTATATAATATGAATATAGAAGAAGATAATTTATAAAATTGAGGTGTAAAATGGATCTATGGATGATAGGGAAAGAACGTTATGTGTTGATTTCTATTTTTGTCATAGTACTTTTTGCAAGCCTGTTCTTACTAATTGTTACTTGGAAAAATCGCTATAACATACCTAAAACTTTGACCATACTTACAATTGTTATTTATATAGCTTTCATATTTTTATCGTTACTTTCATTAATCTTTATTGTTTCGTTTGGATATAATTCATGATGCTAGTATAGTTTCATGGACACATCTTAGTAGTCATTAAAATCAGAATTAGGAGGATGTGTCCAATGAAACATAAGAAAAATGGTAAACGATATAATGATGATTTTCGTAAATGGTTGTTGAACTATACCATTCTGGTCAATCAGTTAAGGATTTAAGCAGCGATTACGGCGTATCTGAAGTAACAATTTGGATTAAGCCAGTTTAGATCATTTCTTATTTTCACTTATAGAGGTGGTTCAAAAAGTGCAGCAAAAATGACACATCGAATTTTTGTATAGGCAGATAAGAAAGGATAAATCCTTTCTTACTTCATAACTTTAGTCCTCGCAGTAAAGGCATAGCGGAAGCCAAAGTTTTCTAAGCTTGCTTTTTTAGGTCCTGTATGTAAAAGCTTTAGGGATCTTCCGTTACATTCGCCCACGTCCTGGTCGGCCCAGGACGTGGTGTTTTTAGCCAGTGGAACTTCTCAGGTTTTCTTTTATCGGCGTTTTTGATACGCACTTATGATGCAAAATATTTCTTAAAATAGATGCAAAATAACGTTTAAAGTAACAATCTTTGGCTAGAAACCTAAATCCAGAGATCTTCCGGTTTCCGCAATTGTCTTAATATTACTCAGTATCATCCACCAGTATTGCTCTGTTTTACTGAAGAGAGGATTGTTGTCTGTCCATTGATCATTAATAAGATGTAGTTTTGTACATGCCCCTACTAATTCTAAAGATAAGGTAACTCGACTTTCCATCTGAGCATGTTCGGCGTAGTGAGATGGGCCAGGGTGATCCGTGTAGCTTAAAATTCGGTTTGGTTCATATTGAAGTAGTTTGCCATAAATGTGAACAGTCTCATTTCCATCGGCACCTGGTCCTATAAATTGAATGTCATCGCCCACCTGATATGTTGAGTGGATAACTCCACCCATGAATGCTTTAATCGATTTTTTTGGGTTGACCAAAACATCCCACACTTGCTCAGGATTCGTATCGATATAAAATACATACTCCAACTTCATGTTTAATTCCTCCATCTATAAACTAATTTTCTGCTCGTTTAATGAATATTGCTCCTTCCGTTAGGATTAATGGTAGTTTATAATGAAATCATAGCATGTCTTATACATTAATTATTGTAAAATCGCGCCAACCATGAATGTAAGATAGATTTTCGTGTCAGGGGGTGAAACAACTGAAAGACAATCGCAATCCGAATATGGGTATTTTGAATTATGAAACAGGCAAAAATAAGTTTTCAATTACTCGTCACGCTCCATCCAACAGTCTCCAATTTTTTATACAGCATTATTGGCTTGTCGAGTGGGACTTACGTGGACAGCCCCCCTATACCCAAGAAGTTTTACAGCATCCGGGAGTAAACGTAGTTTTCCAGCCTGGCAATTCGTACATATGCGGAATAGAAAGCGGAAAATCTGTACATGTTTTACAAGATGAAGGACAGATTGTAGGCGTTCTTTTTAGACCTGGAGCTTTTCATTGTTATTTCCAAGCGCCTGTTTCTACACTTACAGATCAAGTCGTCAATATATCCGATTACTTTAGCTTAGATATTAACGCTTTTGAAGAGCAACTATTTGCAGGTAAGAATAAAGAAGATAAGATTGTGATCGTTGAACAGTTATTATGGCAAAGTATGCCTGAACATGATAAAACGGTTGACTTACTGAATGAAATGATCGATGAAATCATCCACAATGCTGGCATCACCAAAGTCGAACACTTAGTTGATCAATTCGGCATTTCCAAGAGGACATTACAACGTTGGTTCAATCAATATATAGGTGTGAGCCCTAAATGGGTAATTCGGCGTTATCGAATGCATGAGGCGATCGAGTTAATAGAACGTGGAGTGGATATGACTAAATTGGCGATGGATCTCGGCTATTTTGACCAAGCTCACTTTAGCAAAGATTTCAAAGCAGCAATCGGCAAATCTCCGAAGCAATATGCGAAGAACAACAATTAGTGCAAAGTTACCTGAAGCGTAAAAAACAGGAGTTGGATATTGCTTTTCTTTCATTGGGTTTCAGGGTGTTCCACCTTACTAAGACAAGAGGGCAATTTATAGTCATGTTTCTCCCTAGGAGATTGAGAAATTAAATCAGGATGACATTGATTTTGTAGGTCATCCAGAATTATATATAGGAAAGGGATCTCGTCAAGCAAAGCAGCGATTTTGTTTTATGGTTGGTTATGAATTAGCGTTGGACGTAGATATGGTTATTGCTCCAGTTACAAGTCAAGGGGCTAGGAATCAACTGAATGTCGCTTTGGAGTGTTGGGGAGGAGCTGGATTATTGAAGCCTTCTTCCGCGCGTACTTCAAAAATTATTTCTGTCATGGTTCAGAATTGAAATGGCATCTAGGTGCATTACATAAACATGATCTCGAACGAATGCTTCATATGTGCAGGAATTTATAGGAATATAATCTTTGAGTGTTATACTGCAAGGGCCAAGTATGTGGAACAAGTAATTCATATACTGTAAAATAAAAATTGGTTTCAGGATCATTACTTGAACAAAAAATATTCGTTTCTTAAGTGTTGTTTGGTCATTGAAAGGGGAAGATACTGAATTGAAAAAAGAAATGATTAAAACCGATAGGGGAGAATTTGAAGTTTTTATCGGAGGAAAAGGAAAAGAACCGATTTGCATTTCTCATTTATACCAGGAGTTCTTATCTGGCGATGAGCCATATTCAAGGGTAATTGGTGAACACTATAAAGTAATTCTGATAAACTTGAAAAATGCTGGTTCTACATCCAAAGCCAGATCAAAAAACGAATTAACGATGGAAGAAGCAGTTAAAGATTTAGAGAGTATTCGAGAAAAATTAGGATATAGCAGTTGGGCATTTGCTGGTCATTCGACTGGAGGGTTCTTAGGTCTTACGTATCTGTATATGTATCCAACAAAGTTATCTGAAATTATCTTATGTGGCACAGCAGCCTCAAATGAAATAAACCATTCCAAAAATAACTTATTCAATGTCGAAGATCGGAAATACAGAAAAGATGCAATAAAAGTCTTTTTTAAAATGGCATTTCCGCTTTTTAGTAAGAAATCAAAAGAGGAAGCTAATAAAAAGTTCTTTCAATTATGCCTTTATTCAAAAGATAAAATAGACGAGTATTATAAAGAATTGGAAAATGTAGGGATTAGTAAATCAAGAATGAAAGCCTATACTTCTGAATTGCGACATTATGATGTTAGAGAAAAAATAACCAACAAACCTGTTCCGGCTTTAATATTGTGTGGTAAGTATGATGTGCAATGTCCTATTGAATTTTCAGAAGAAATTCATAATCTTTTACAAAACTCCACTCTTGTTATTTTTGAAAATAGTAATCACTTTCCTTTCATCGAAGAAAAAGATAAATTTATTGGTGCATTAAAAAGCTTCAAGCATAATTAATGAATCTCAAAGTATAGCTCTTGTTTTGCGCATTCTATTAACGGACGCGTTTGTTGAGTATCAAAAGCCTAATTTCTCCCTAAAGGTAAGAAGGAATTAGGCTTTTTTATAAAGGTGTAAATCCGTGCTACCTTGATGTTATTCCATTGGTAACTGCGGATTCAACAAGTGGTAATCTTGTCACTAAAAATCTTATAGAAATAGCACATTTTTATGGCTGTTGTAATCACAATAAAACGATTAGGCGAGTTTTAATTAAAGTAAAGTAATTCCTAAAATTATCTTCAATAAATAGGATTGTTTTTTGGAAATTCATCCCACTATTTAGAAAATTAATCCAATTTGAGAGGGAAATAATGTATAATGAAGAAAACTGATAAGCTGACTTTTATTTACTAAAAGGCGGGGTGGAACATGTTAACAATTTTATTTTATAGTTCAATCCTTTTTTCACTCTTGTTCCTGGCAATTTCTCTTATAAGGAATTCTTCGATGTTTATCGTTTTAAGTGTACTATTTGCAATTCCTTATAGCTTTTATTTTGCGGGAATTCCTATGATGCGGTGGATGATATTGATTCCTGTTCTATATCTTCTATTGTTTTATTATTTTAGGAGAAAAATTAATTACTCACGTTCTACTAATAGTTGAAAATAATACTCAATTGCACTCCGATCTCTTATTAGATGAGAAAGGAGTGTTTTTTGTCTCTATTCTTTCTTTTGAACTAACGAGTAAATCGATGCTTATTCATCACTTCATCATTAAAATTATTCCGGAAGAAATGAAAAAAATAATGAAAGCTATCTATTCTGTTTTTGCACATTTATACAGAAAATTTATAGCAACCTTCAATAATGCTGTTTTGCAAACTCGAATGCTGAGATATTCCAATAAATGCTGCTTAAAAAATTAAAATGCTGATTCAGAAAGAAAGATGTTGAGATAGTACGAATAATGTTGGCTCGTACATCCGAATGCTGGACATACAACGATCATTTGACCCATGGGAAAAATCAAATTCAATGAATCGTTCCTCCACTCTTGGGAAAAATAGTTGCAATGATGAATTTTATCCAGGAGGAACAAAGATGACGTTAAATGTGACAAAAAAATTGATTAAAGATCATTTAGTATTTGGAGAAATGATTCCAGGAAATGAAATTGGACTAAAAATTGATCAAACATTAACTCAAGATGCGACAGGGACGATGGTTATGCTCGAACTTGAAGCGATGGGGATTGAACGTGCACAAACAGAAGCATCTGCACAATATGTGGATCATAATTTAATTCAAGTTGACAGTAAAAATCCCGATGACCATCTTTTTTTACAAAGTGCGGCACATCGTTTTGGACTTTACTATAGTAAGCCCGGAAATGGGGTAAGTCACCCTGTTCATATGTAGAGGCTTGCTAAACCAGGAAAAACATTGCTCGGTTCGGACAGCCATACGTGTGCAAATGGATGTATGGGGATGCTCGCGATGGGAGCAGGTGGGATCGATGTTGCGATGGCGATTGCGGGAAAGCCATTTTATGTGAAAATGCCTGAAGTGTGGGGAATTAATTTAACGGGAGAGTTGCCTGATTGGGTAAGTGCGAAAGACGTTATTTTAGAATTATTACGAAGGCATGATGTCAAAGGTGCCGTTGGAAGGGTCATTGAATATTATGGTCCCGGGCTTGCACACTTAAGTGCAATGGATCGTCATGTTATTGCCAATATGGGGGCAGAACTAGGGGCAACGGGAACTGTATTTCCTTCAGATGGTGAAATAAAGAACTTTTTAAAAACGCAAAGGCGTGAAGAGGATTGGATCGAATTAAAGGCGGATAAAGGTGCTACGTATGATATCGATGAGGAAATTAATTTATCAATTCTTGAGCCGTTGATAGCAAAGCCTTCTAGTCCAGGAAATGTTGTCCCTGTTACTGAAGTCGCGGGAACGCCAATTTATCAGTCGTATATTGGTTCTTCGGCAAATCCGGGCTTTAGAGACTTTGCGGTAGCAGCAGAAATTGTTGATGGCAAACAGATTGCAGAAGGAATTTCACTTGATATCAATCCAACTTCAAGACAGATGTTAACAGATCTTGTTCAGGCGAGCCATATAAAAAGCTTCTTGCAAGCTGGGGCGAGACTTCATCAAGCGGGATGTAATGGATGTATTGGAATGGGGCAGGCTCCCGCAACGGGACGTAATAGCTTGCGAACGACACCGAGAAATTTCCCAGGTCGTTCTGGAACGAAAGAAGATAGTGTCTTTTTATGTAGCCCAGAAACAGCGGCAGCATCAGCATTAACAGGAGTCATTACAGATCCACGTACATTAGGAAAACGTGCACCAAAAGTAAAAGAACCGAAAAATGTGTCAGTCGATGTTCATTTATTAGAAAAACCGCTACCATATGAGGAAGCGAAGAAAATGAAGTTACAAAAAGGCCCTAATATTGCGTCCATCCCAGAGATGAGTGAACTTCCTAATCATTTAGAACTGCCTATTTTACTAAAGATGGGGGATAATATTTCAACAGACGAAATTTTGGCAGGTGGTTCGCGAGTTTTGCCATATAGAAGTAACTTACCTGAAATTAGTAAATTTTCTTTTGAAATTATTGATCCTACTTACTATGAGCGTGGAAAAAAGACAGTTGACCATGGCGGTCACGCAATTGTCGGTGGATTTAATTACGGTCAAGGATCAAGTAGAGAGCATGCCGCACTTGCACCAAGATACCTTGGTTTAAGGGTAGCACTTGTAAAAGATTTCGCCCGAATTCACTGGCAAAACCTCGTTAACTTTGGTGTTCTTCCACTTACGTTTATGGATAGTAATGATTATGATCAACTACATGAAGATGACATTCTTATTTTAGAGGATATTAAAACAAAAATGAAACAAGGAAATGAATTTTCTATTGAAGTAAAAGGGAAAGATAACAAGATCAATGTGCGACATTTGTTATCCCCGAGACAAATAGAAATTATTTTAGCTGGTGGATTAATTAATTGGGTGAAAACAACAAATAAGGAGGCACTATAATGGCAGAGGATATTTGTAAAGCATGTCATGGTTCCGGTATGCAAGCAGATGATGAAGGTTGGCAATATCAATGTAGTGTATGTCACGGAACTGGAGAAATTATCGATAAAGATGAGGCACGTATTATGGCAGTCGATGAAAATAATCGATTATTAGATTAAAATCATTCCTTCAAAAGTAAATACAGGTTTGCATGCAAAACATGTCAATAAAAATAGATCATTGACGAATTGATTAATAAGAAGTATCATTATGTATGAAAATAATAATAAGCTTTGCGTATAATCTAGGGGATAGGCTTTAGAGTTTCTACCGGACTACCGTAAATAGTCTGACTACGCAGATAATAGTGATGTTCATAATGATTTGTGGTGATCGCTTTATTTTTTATTGGAGTTGAAGTGATTACTTTCATTCACGTTCATTACTTTTTCTGACATAGTGATGGTAGCACTCCTTACTTGATGAGGGTGCTTTTTTGCTTTTATTGTAAAATATATTTTTAGCCCAAGTCGGATTAGCAAAGTAACTATTTTGAGGAGGAGCAAGATTGAAGAAGTATTTTCGCTTCGAAGAATTAGGTACAAATTATCGTACAGAATTTATGGCAGGTATGACCACTTTTTTAGCGATGGCGTACATTTTATTCGTTAACCCTGCAACATTATCATTGGAAGGTGTTGATCTTCCTGCGGGGATTACGGGAATGGATAAGGGCGCTGTTTTTACAGCAACAGCAGTTGCAGCGGCAGTTGGTACCTTATTAATGGGGATTATTGCAAAATACCCAATAGGACTAGCACCAGGAATGGGTCTAAACGCATTTTTTGCTTATACAGTTGTTTTAGGTTACGGTATTCCGTGGGAAACTGCATTATCTGGAGTGTTAGCATCTGGAATTATTTTTATTCTATTAACTTTAACTGGTTTACGAGAGAAAATTATTAATCTTATTCCAGGTAATTTGAAATTGGCAGTAGGTGCTGGTATTGGTTTTTTTATTGCCTTTCTCGGTTTTCAAAATGCTGGAATTATTGTTGGAAATGATGCAACATTAGTTGCTATTGGTGAACTAACTTCACCACACGTACTACTCGCAATCTTTGGTGTTGTTATATCTGTTATTTTACTTAGTTTAAATGTTCGTGGGGGCATTTTTTACGGGATGATTATTACATCAATCGTTGGAATGATTTTTGGTTTAATCCCGACACCTAAAGGAATTGGTGATATCGTAAGTTCCGTACCTAGTGTGGCACCAACATTTGGACAAGCATTCATTAATTTTGGTGATATTTTTACATTGCAAATGTTAGTCGTTATTTTAACCTTTTTATTCGTTGACTTTTTTGATACGGCGGGTACACTCGTCGCGGTTGCAACACAAGCGGGTCTTATGAAAGAAGACAAGTTACCTCGTGCTGGTAAAGCATTATTTGCAGACTCTTCGGCAACTGTTGTTGGGGCAGTTGTTGGTACATCGACAACTACATCTTATGTTGAGTCAACTGCTGGTGTTGGAGTTGGTGGACGAACTGGGTTTGCATCGGTTGTTACGGCAGGATTTTTCTTACTTGCTTTATTTTTCTCACCATTACTAGCAGTTATAACGGTGGAAGTAACAGCACCTGCCCTTATTATTGTCGGTGTTCTTATGGCAACGGCACTTAAAAGAATCGAGTGGGATAAATTTGAAATTGCAGTACCAGCCTTTTTAACGATTATCGCGATGCCACTTACGTATAGTATTGCGACTGGAATTGCTGTTGGATTTGTCTTTTATCCAATTACGATGATGATGAAGGGAAGAATAAAAGAGGTACATTGGGTCATGTATGTCTTAGCCGCTGTCTTCATTCTTTATTTTATCTATTTGACTTAAAAATTAAGAGGTCAAGAAACAAGTGTTTTGGTCATAGAAAAATCCGAACTATATTCAAATTTCTTCCATTAGAATTTGTTTATTAGCTCGGATTTTTCTTTTAGCTATTTTATCTAACCCTTTGATGCTATTTAGAAATAAACCGCGCAGTAACTTCGAAATAGTGAATGTCCCATCGTATCTGAAACATCAATACACAATTTTATTCCACTATTTTTATGGTTGTTTGGAGCAGAGAATCATTAACTCCTGGTACTGGGACTGCGATTACTCTCCCCACCGGAGAAAATTGCACTAGCACGTCCTGCGACTGCGATTACTCGTCGCAATAAACATTGTCATTCGGAGGATGAAACCGTACCTAGCGGTAAAGGACTGCCCGTAGTGGAAATTAATGTTGCTGTGACTATGTTTGTAGACAAAATATCAAATTAAGTTACTGCAAAGTTTATATCAACTACATTAAGAAACAACCGTTGAAAAGGTAACATTCTGGATTTCCTATTTGATCGTTTCGTGTGGGACACATTAATTATGTCCCAGCTGTTTTTACTTTTACTTCTAACCGTTTCATCCAAATTTGATACCCGACTAAACAGAAGATACCGAGCAGTGTAAATAATCCCATACCAAGATACATAATTTGTCCACCAAAAGCTTCAATCATTTTTCCGCCTGCCATTGATCCGATAATACCCGATACACCGAACATGACTGAATAAAAAATGAGATGCCCTGTCGATTGTAATAAATTTGGAATTAGTTTTGTGACGTAATCAAAAGCAGCAATATAAAATATTCCGAATGTAACTCCATGTAAAACCTGAAAAGAGATAATAAAATAAGGGCTTGGTGCCATACCGTAAATAAACCAACGTATACAGTATAAAATGCTAGCAATAATGACAAAAGTGATCGGACTATATTTTCGGAACCAAAGACCTGCAAATGCAAAGACTGCTGCCTCACTAATAACTCCAACAAACCAGGCAATTCCAACAAGCCCCTCACTTCCACCTACTTCTGTTATGTAGATACCGATAAAACTATCGTTCGCACGATGAGTAATCGTAATAAACATCATAAAAAGTAAAAAGAATATAAATGGTTTGTTTTTTAACAACATACTAATATCTGCTAAGTTCACTGGTGTAGATTCTTCTTCACTTTTTACATCCGAAATCGTAAAAGCAATAATAAGTAATATAGTCCCGATGATGACATATGGCCAGACGATAACTTGAATGCCGAACTTTGTTAAGATTTCGCCAACGACTAAGGAAGAAAAGGCAAAACCAACAGAACCCCACATTCTAATCGAACCGAATGAAATTTTTAATTGTTGTGCCTGTCTTTGTGCTAAACTATCGCTTAAAGCTCCAACAGGAGAAGAAAAAAAGAAAAAGAGAGCACCTAAAATTAATATCGTTAGTAAGCTATCCATTTGAAAAAAGATGACACTAATGATTAACATACCAATCGTCGATAAAATAAGCATCCGTTTCACTGTTTTATATTTATCACTTAAATAACCCCAAAAAGGCTGTGAAATAATCGAAGCAAAAGGACCGATCGCTAATACCCAGCCGATCTCTGTTCCTGTTAATCCTTTAAACTTTAAATATAACGGTAAAAAACTAATAATAATTGTGTTTGTTGCATGAAAATGAAAAATAAGCAACTTTAAAGAGGTTAACGATTCTTTTTTAACCAAATAACAATCCTCCTATATGTAATTAATCAATAATATTTGCTAGAATGAATGTAGTAAAATATGGTTAGAGCATTTAATATGATATTAACTATAACATATTATGAAGGAGAGTTTCTCATGAATGTACCGTTTATAAAAGAACTCCGAACGGGTAAGGTAAAACAACTAGGAAAAAAACACGCCAAAGAACCGATGGATCGACCATGGGAAACGGGAATGTTTAAAGAAAAAAGAGAAGGAAAATGGTGGCTGCAAAAAACTGGTTTAGTGGAAGATGAAGTAGCCGATACGAAAATACATGGTGGTCCTGAAAAAGCTTTATTTGCTTATCCGTTGCAGCATTATACGTACTGGAAGAACGATTTAAACATGGAAATCGATGCTGGTGCAATGGGAGAAAACCTAGTCATAACAGAGGCAAATGAATTTTCTATGTTTATAGGAGATACATATCAATTTGGTGAGGCGATTATTCAAGTTTCACAACCACGCCAACCTTGCTGGAAACCCGCGCGCCGATTTAATGTATTAGATTTTGCTTTACGGATTCAAAACAGTGGGCTTACAGGATGGTATTATCGAGTCTTAAAAGAAGGATATGTAGAAGCGGGAACAGAACTAACATTACTAGAAAGACCATTTCCACAGTGGTCAATTGCTGCTTGTAATGAAGTGATGCATATTCACAAAGCGGATCTAGCTGCGGCATATGATTTAGCATCTTGTGAGCTGCTTGCAGAAAACTGGAAACGAACTTTACATAAAAGATTACGAGGGCAAGAATCATCTTTGGAAAAGCGTATATACGGGGCAAATAAAGAGTAGTTTTTCATCTTCTCACATCGTTTGATGATTTTACGTTGAATAGGATGTTCAAAAAGTCCAACAAAAAGGACGCGTCGAATTTCTGCGTTGGCAGTTAAGAAAGGATACATCCTTGCTTAACTGCCTAAGTACAACTAAGGCAGTCGCAGTAAAGGCGTAGCAAAAGCCAAGTTTTCTAAGCTTGCTTTTTTAGGTACTCACGTATGTAAAAGCATACGCTTGTTCCTCAAAGCTGTGCCGCCTGGAACTTCTTGATCCTTTTTATCGGCCTTTTTGCATACTCACTTGAATAGAGTTGGAGGGAGCGTTTTGTTAACGAATGCGTACGCTATTGTTATTATTATTTTAGTTATTAATATTGTCTATGTTTCATTTTCGACGATAAGGATGATATTGACGTTAAAAGGCCGTCGTTATTTAGCCGCTGTTGTCAGTACGGCTGAAGTGGTCGTCTATATTTTAGGATTAAGCATCGTGTTAGATAATTTAGACGGCATTCAAAATATAATTGCTTATGCGGTTGGATTTGCACTCGGTATTATTACCGGGTCAATTATCGAAGAAAGACTTGCACTAGGGTACATCACTGTGAATGTTATCTCGTCTAATCCGACATTAAATTTTACAGAGCGACTTCGTGAAGAAGGCTTTGGTGTTACAAGTTGGACATCATCTGGAATGGATGGCGATAGACTATCCATGCAAATCTTAACACCGCGGAAGCAGGAAGTACGTCTCTATCAAATAATTACTGAAATAGATCCACGCGCATTTATGGTTGCCTATGAGCCGAAACATATTCAAGGTGGATTCTGGGTGAAACAAGTGAGAAGAGGAAAATTGTTTAAAAACGGTAAAGCAAAAGACCAAGTATTAAAAGACATTGTTCCAACAGAAAAAATTATGGAAGATGATGAAGTAGTAGAAGAAATCATTGATGATCAAATACCAATCAATCCTAATATGAAGCCACGAACCCAAAAGCCGAACGTTAGACCAAAATTGTAATAAAATGTTCGATATTTAATTGACGAATAAAATAGCAGTTTGTTATACTAAACATGTTGAAAAAGGTTGAAAATAAGAATAAATAAAGCCCCATATAATTTTGAGAATATGGCTCGGAAGTTTCTACGTTGCACCGTAAATGCTACGACTATGGGGGAGGATGATGTGGTCAAATGCGAAAAAAGTATATGTTCACCATATTTAGAATGCAAGTCTATTCATCTTCTCCTTAGTTTAAAGGAGTAGAATAGACTTTTTTTACTTTTTACAGGGAACATCATAGGTTCTATCTTAATCAGCTAAATGACTATTTACTGGTTTTGCCGATCTGTAAACTTGTACAATGATGTGTTAAACTGGCGAATGTTCGCTATAATGTGGCGAATCTTTCCATTTATATGGCGCATCTTTGGAGTTATATGGCGGGTGTTCACGTTTATATGGCGCATCTCAAGATTAATATGGCGAAGTTCACTTTTATACGGCGAATGTCCCCATATTTCTATGGTTTGTGGAAAGCTATAAATTAGTTATCTAATCAAAGGAAATGGAGTGTGTTAAATATGGCGAAAGTTGGCATTATAATGGGGAGTATCTCTGATTGGGAAACGATGAAACATGCTTGTGATATTTTAGACGAAATGAACATTCCGTACGAAAAAGAAGTAGTTTCTGCACATCGTACGCCTGATGACATGTTTCACTATGCAAAAACGGCTGAAAAACGTGGTCTTCAAGTGATTATTGCTGGAGCTGGAGGTGCGGCTCATTTACCAGGAATGGTAGCTTCCCAAACGACATTACCAGTGATAGGGGTTCCCGTGCAGACGAAAGCATTAGGTGGAATGGATTCCCTTCTTTCGATCGTGCAAATGCCAGGAGGAGTACCGACTGCAACGATGGCAATTGGCAAAGCAGGCGCAACAAATGCAGGACTTTTTGCGACACAAATCATCGGCTTATTTGATACGACGACGAAAATCAAACTGGATAATTATCGTAAAAAAATGAAAGAAAACGTCAATGAAATGAGGGACGACCTTGCAAGCAAATAAAGAAATGTTACAAAAAATAGTACCACCAGAAACGATCGGAATTATTGGTGGTGGGCAGCTTGGCCGTATGATGGCAATTGCAGCAAAATATATGGGTTATCAAGTGATTGTGTTAGATCCGACTCCGAATTGTCCGACTGCACAAGTAGCTGATGGCCAAATCGTTGCAGCTTATGATGATATGGATGCAATAAAAAAATTAACGGAAAAAAGCGATGTTATTACGTATGAATTCGAAAATGTTGACTTGGAAGCTGCTACATTTATTGAAAAAGCAAGTAAACTACCTCAAGGTGCTTATGCACTTGAAGTAACGCAAAATCGTGAAAAAGAAAAAAGTATTATAAAAGAAGCGGGATTACCAATTCCGAGTTTTGCCATTGTTCATAATAGGGAGGAATGTGCGCAAGCTTTGCAAAACTTCCATCTTCCAGCAGTCATTAAAACGTGTCAAGGTGGCTATGACGGAAAAGGACAATTAAAAATAGAATCAGAAAAAGATATGAAGGCGGCAGTAGAATTTGCAAACCCTGGTGGTACATTTATTATCGAACAATGGGTTCCATTCGATAGAGAAATTTCGGTTATTTTTACGAGAAGCCAAACAGGAGAAATCGCCTTTTTCCCGTTAGCAGAAAATGACCATAAAGATCATATTTTATATGAAACAATTGCTCCTGCTCGGGTATCAACTGAGGTGAAAAGGAAGGCAATAGAAGCGGCAACGATCCTTGCTGAAAAAATAAATATCGTTGGTACATTTGCCATTGAAATGTTCGTAAAAGGGGAGGATATTTTTATTAATGAAATGGCCCCAAGACCACATAATTCCGGTCATTATACAATAGAGGCTTGCAATGTATCACAGTTTTATCAACATATTCGCGCCATTTGTGGGCTACCACTTCAAGAAGTGGAACAGTTTCAAGCAGCAATCATGATGAATGTGCTCGGTGAAGATATGCCAAAAGCAATTCGCGCATTATCAACGATTCCTGAAGCTTTTGTTCACTTATATGGAAAAGCAGAAGCGAAAGAAAAACGAAAAATGGGTCATGTCACATTTATCGGAGACGACTTTCAAGCAGTCGAGAAGTTAAAACAGGCATATGAGGGGGATATATATGATTGAACGATATACTCGCGAAGAAATGGGTGCAATTTGGACGGAGAAAAATAAATACAATGCATGGCTTGAGGTGGAAATATTAGCATGTGAAGCTTGGGCTGAACTTGGCGTGATACCAAAAAAAGATGTCCAAGCAATTCGAAAAAATGCCGCTTTCTCGGTCGATCGTATTGATGAAATTGAACAAGAGACGCGCCATGATGTCGTTGCATTTACTCGTTCAGTTTCCGAGTCCCTTGGAGAAGAAAGAAAATGGGTTCATTATGGATTAACGTCCACAGATGTGGTTGATACAGCATTATCTTATCTTTTAAAACAGGCGAACGATATTATCCGAAAAGATTTAGAAAACTTTATTGATATATTAAAGCAAAAAGCAATCGAGCATAGGCATACTGTCATGATGGGACGTACACATGGAGTGCATGCAGAACCAACGACATTTGGATTAAAAATCGCCCTTTGGTACGAGGAGATGAAACGGAATTTAGAACGATTCAATGAAGCGGCAAACCGTGTAGAATTCGGTAAGTTGTCTGGTGCGGTTGGTACTTATGCAAATATCGACCCGTTTGTAGAGAAATATGTTTGTGAAAACCTAAGTCTATCTCCTGCACCATTATCGACACAAACATTGCAACGTGATCGCCATGCAGCTTATATGTCTGTTCTTGCATTAATCGCAACGTCCATTGAAAAATTTGCAACAGAAATCCGTGGACTGCAAAAAACAGAAACTCGTGAGGTAGAAGAGTTTTTCCGAAAAGGGCAAACAGGCTCATCGGCTATGCCTCATAAGCGAAATCCAATCGCCTCAGAAAATATGAGTGGAATGGCACGTGTTATTCGTGGTTATATGGTCACGGCTTATGAAAATGTTTCATTATGGCATGAACGTGATATTTCTCATTCATCTGCTGAAAGAATTATTTTACCAGATGCAACGATCGCGCTAAATTATATGTTGAATCGTTTTATGAATGTTGTGAAAAATTTAACTGTTTTTCCAGAAAATATGAAGCGTAATATAGATAAAACATATGGTGTTATTTTTTCACAACGTGTCTTACTTGCCTTAATCGAAAAAGGATTATCTAGGGAGGATGCATACAATATCGTTCAACCACTGGCAATGGAGGCTTGGGAGACAGAAACACATTTTAAACAATTATTGGAACAAAATAAACTTGTCGCGGAAAATTTGACTGAAGCTGAACTAGAAGATTGCTTTGACTATACGTACCACCTGAAAAATGTTGATGTAATTTTTGAACGATTAGGATTACAAGGATAATAAAATGTTTTCCTTATGCGCATTCGAACGAAACTGTGCAGTAACTTAGTTTAATTTTCATCGACAAACCTAGTCACAGCAACGTTGATTTGCGCTTCGGACAGTCGCTTTCCGCGGGCAACCCTCAACTTCCTCGGAAGCAAAGTGCGCTTCCTGTGGGATTTTCGGTTGTTGCTTTTCCCGCAGGAGTCTACTGTCCTACGCTCCAATCAACTGTACGTAAGGTGAATGATAATTATTTTATTACACCCATAAACAAATAACAGTAATGATTGACTACACCCACCTTAGCGAAGGAAATGCACGGAGACTCCTGTGGGAGGACAGGCCTAGATGAGACCCCACAACGAGCAAAGCGAGTGAGGAGGCTCATCAGCCGCCCACGGAAAGCGGAGTGCATTTCCGTAGCGATAGGATTTTCACCACTAAATGTTACTGCTTAGTTTATAGATATTGTAGGGGAAGATAAATTGTTAATTGAACACGGTTGTGAACATCATTTTTTACGATAAAGGAGAAGAACAAGATGCCAGAAAATATGGATCCAAAACAAATTGAACGTGATAAAGAGTATCAAAAAATGGGGCTATCTGATGAGGAATACGACCGAATCAAATCAATCACGAAAAGATACCCAAATTATACAGAAACAGGTATTTTTTCTGTTATGTGGTCAGAACATTGTAGTTATAAAACGTCTAAACCATTACTAAAAAAGTTCCCGACAAAAGCCCCTCAAGTTTTAGTCGGACCAGGTGAAGGTGCAGGTGTCGTCGATATTGGGGATAACCAAGCAGTCGTATTCAAAATGGAAAGCCATAATAGTCCATCTAAAATTAATCCATTTGAAGGTGCGGCAACAGGAGTTGGCGGAATTTTACGTGATGTATTTTCAATGGGAGCACGTCCAATTGCAGCAATGAACTCTCTTCGTTTTGGTCCATTATCATCCGATCGAACGAAATATTTGTTTGAAGAAGTCGTAAAAGGAATTGCTTATTACGGAAACAATGTTGGTGTTCCAACAGTCGGTGGGGAAATTCAATTTGATGATTGTTACGAAGAAAGTCCACTCGTAAATGCCATGGTTGTCGGCTTACTGAATCATGAAGATATTCAAAAAGGAATTGCTGCAGGAGTTGGAAATACAGTCATCTATGCTGGTGCTCCTACAGGAAGAGATGGAATTCATGGGGCTACTCACTCTTCTGTTGATGAACAGTCAGATGATGCAAGTCCAGCAGCTGGAAATCCACATCTTGAAAAACGACTCATTGAAGCATGTTTAGAAGTGATTCATCATGATGCACTCGTTGGTATGCAAGATATGGGGGCGGCAGGACTTACATCATCTGGAAGTGAAATGGCCTCAAAGGCTGGAACGGGAATGGTGCTGAATTTGGATTTAGTGCCACAAGCAGAAGAAAATATGTCCGCTTATGAAATGATGCTCTCTGAAACCCAGGAAAGAATGTTACTCGTTGTGGAAAAAGGGAGAGAACGGGAAATAATCGATCTTTTTACAAAACATGATATTGATGCAGTAGCTGTCGGTGAGGTAATCGAGGAAAAAGTATTCCGTATTGAGCATCAAAATAAAGTTTGGGCAGATATTCCTGTTGATGCGCTAGATAAAGATGCACCAATTTATCATATGCCATCAAAAGAGGCGAGTTATTATAAAGCTTTTCAAGAAGTAGAACAAACGGTACCAGTCATTAAAGATTACGGAGCAACATTAAAAGAGTTACTGCAACGCCCGACGATTGCAAGTAAGGAATGGGTATACAAACAATTTGACTCGAAAGCTCGTGGAAATACAGTGGTAGGTCCGGGCGCTGGATCGGCAGTTGTAGAAATAGAAGGTCACAATAAAGCAATTGCCATTTCGACAGATTGTAATTCACGCTATATTTATTTAGACCCTGAAGTAGGCGGTAAAATTGCCGTTGCAGAAGCTTTACGAAATATCGTCGTTGCAGGTGCAAAACCGGTCGGAATTACAGACGGATTAAACTATGGTAATCCGACAAATGAAGAAGTATTTTGGCAAATGGAAAAAAGTATTGACGGTATTAGTGAAGCATGTCGTGAACTAGACGTTCCAGTCATCAGTGGAAACGTCTCGATGTACAACCAATCACACGGGGAGCCAATTTTTCCTACACCAATTATCGGTGTCGTCGGATTGTTTGAATCACTTGATCATATTACTCCGAATTCATTTCAAAACGAAGGCGATGTTGTCTACGTGGTTGGAGAAGCAGATCATTCATTTGGCGGAAGTGAAATCCAACATCATGTAGATGGAAAATATGAAGGAAAAGCACCTCATATCGATCTAACCATTGAAAAAGACCGCCAAGCTAAACTATTACAAGCAATTAAAGCGGGAGTTGTGGCATCAGCAGAAGATATTGCAGAAGGTGGACTTGCTGTCGCCCTAGCAGAAAATGTCATTCGTGCTGAAGGAATTGGTGTTAACATCACGTTAACAGGAGATGCAACTGTTGAACTATTTAGTGAAACTCAGTCACGTTTTTTACTCACAGTTAGAGAAGCCAATGTCGCACAGTTTGAACAAAGTGGATTGGATGCGAAACGAATTGGTGTCGTTACAAAAGAGGAAAAAGTAGTTATTAATTCAAAAGAAGGCAAACGGATTTTGGAGGAAGAAGTAGAGCCACTCAGAAAACTGTGGAAGGAAAGTATAGAGCAGTTGCTGAAATCCAATTGAAAATGAGGAATGAACGATGTTTGGTATTTGGGGTCACGATAAAGCAGCGGAAATAACGTATTATGGACTACATGCTATGCAGCATCGTGGACAAGATGGAGCAGGAATTGTTATTAATAATGGTGAAAATCTTAAACTGCATAAAGATGTAGGGTTAGTAAATGATGTCTTTAAGCGGGTAAACTTTGCAGACTTTCCTGGATATGCTGCGATTGGCCATGTCCGCAACGCAACACAAGATGATGGCATTTTTGATAATGTACAACCACTCGTTTTTCGGTCATTAAGCAGTAGCACAGCGATTGCACATAATGGCAGAATTATGAATGCTGAAAAAATTCGGCGCAATTTAGAAGAAGCGGGAAGTATTTTTCAAACAACTTCTGATACCGAAGTGTTAGCACATTTAATGAAGAAAATGAATGGGAAAAATACGACAGAAGAAGCAATTATCGCTGGATTAAAGCAGTTAGTTGGTGCCTATGCATTTTTAATTTTAACGGAAGATAAGATGTATGTTGCCCTCGATCCACGTGGGATTCGACCGTTATCACTTGGTAGGCTTGGTGATGCCTATGTGGTCGCATCTGAAACGTGTGCATTCAGTATTATTGGGGCTACGTTCGAACGAGAGGTCATGCCAGGTGAGCTACTCACCATTAGTAATGAAGGATTAAAATCAACTCGATTCTTACTTCGTGAACCTAGGAAATTATGTGCAATGGAATATGTCTATTTTTCACGTCCAGATAGTGATTTGAATTTAGTGAACGTCCATACTTCTCGGAAACGAATGGGCATTGAACTTGCCAGAGAACATCCAGTATATGATGCAGATGTCGTAACAGGTGTACCTGATTCAAGTATTTCAGCAGCGATCGGTTATGCAGAGCAATGTGGATTACCATATGAAATGGGCGTTATTAAAAATCGTTATATAGGTAGAACATTTATTCAGCCATCGCAAGAATTACGCGATCAAGGGGTAAAAATGAAGCTATCTCCAGTTCGTGGTGTCGTAGAAGGAAAAAGTGTCGTCATGATTGATGATTCAATTGTTAGGGGAACGACGAGCAGACGTATTGTCAGACTCTTAAAAGAAGCAGGGGCAAAAGAAGTACATGTGCGTATATCATCACCTCGCATTGAAAATCCATGTTTGTATGGAATTGATATGTTAACGAAAAAAGAACTGATTGCTGCTAACCATACGAATGAAGAGATCAAAGACATCATTGAAGCTGATTCGGTTGAATTTTTATCAATCGAAGGAACAGAAAAAGCGATTGTGAAGGATAAAACGATTAACCAAGGAATTTGTGCTGCATGTATGACAGGAAACTATCCAGTTCTTGAAAATGACCAGCGAAAAGAGTTTTACCGAAAATATTAGAAGGTTGGCAAGTTGTTTATTTTAGGCGTATGTTTGTTTTGTAATCGGCACGTTACGGAGTTTTAGACATTTAAAAGTGTAAGAACGCACATGTTTATAGTTTTAGGAGCATCATAGCATGTTCCCGATCCTCTCGAAATATGTCTAGCTTAGTGCAGAACTATTCAAGCAAGCGCGTAAAAGCTCAAGTCGGGCGCGGAAAAATTTGAGCAAGTGCGTAAAACCTTAAAGCAAGTGCGGAAAAATATGAGAAAGTGCGCAAAAGCTGAAGTTCAGTGCGGGAATTAATAGTGTGATCATGGCATATGTACTTGATCTCAGACACATAAAAGAATCGACACAAACTATACTAAATCAAGCTTTTGCCACTTTTTTTAAAGTTAAGAGAAGAAAAAGTGATGTAAATTGAATGAATCATTTGGAAGACGGTCGAATTTTATTCAATATACATCCTTAATACGTTATAATTAGTAGAAAACAGAAACTAGGGGCGAAAATCTATGTCAAATGTATATAAAAAAGCCGGTGTCGATGTTGAAAAAGGGTATGAAGCCGTTGAACGGATGAAAAAGCATATTGAAAAAACAACACGATCAGAAGTGTTAGGTGGTATCGGCTCTTTTGCAGGACTTTTTGAATTAACTTCCTTGAATTATAAAGAACCAGTACTCGTCTCAGGAACAGATGGTGTCGGAACGAAATTAATGCTTGCTTTTGAAATGGACAAGCATGACACAATCGGAATGGATTTAGTTGCCATGTGTGTCAATGATATCGTTGCTCAAGGTGCAAAGCCATTATTTTTCCTAGATTATATCGGCTGTGGGAAAAATGATCCTGCCGTTATTGAGCAAATTGTAGCTGGTGTGAGTGAAGGTTGTATGCTTTCTGGTGCAGCATTAATTGGTGGCGAAACTGCTGAAATGCCAGGTATGTACAATGAAGAAGAGTATGATCTAGCAGGTTTTGCGGTTGGCATTGCTGAAAAATCAAAATTAATAACAGGTGAATCTATTCAAAAAAATGATATTGTGATTGGCATTGCATCGAGTGGCGTCCATTCAAATGGTTATTCATTAGTGCGGCAAATTATTAAAGGATTAGATTTACATAAACAATATGATGGATTGTCTGAAAGTTTAGGAGAAGCAGTACTTCGCCCAACAAAAATTTATGCAAAATCAATTGCAGCAGTATTAGAAAAAATCGACATAAAGGGTATTTCTCATATTACTGGAGGAGGTTTTTATGAAAACTTCCCACGTGTAATCCCTAAAAGTCTCGGGGTAAAGCTAGACGAAAGTAAATGGAAAGTGCCAGAGGTTCTTGCTTTTATCCAAGAAAAAGGGCAAATTTCAGATAAAGAGATGTACGGAGTCTTTAATATGGGAATTGGCATGGCAATTGTCGTAAATAAAGAAGATGCTGAAGAAGCGGTTGCTATTTTACAAGATTTAGGAGAAGAAGCAAATATAATAGGAAAGGTAATTGATCAGGAAGGAGTGCATTTTGCATGAGTTTTGAAGTTCGTACAAGGGTTGCCGTATTTGCATCAGGAACAGGAACAAACTTTGAAGCGATGATGACGAGTAGTGATCGATCCTTTGATGTTGTTATGCTTATTTGTGATAAGCCGAAAGCACATGTTATTGGAAAAGCAGCTGGGTTTGGAGTAGAAACGGTCGTTCTTGATCCGAAAACATTCCCATCAAAAGTAGAGTATGAAAAAGAAATTATTAGTAAATTAAAACGTGCAAATGTTCAGTGGATAGTGTTAGCTGGATATATGCGGATTATCGGGGAAACATTACTTGAGACATATGAAAATAAAATGATTAATGTTCACCCTTCACTCCTTCCGTCCTTTCCTGGAAAAGATGCGGTAGGTCAAGCACTAGAAGCAGGTGTGAAGGTTTCAGGAGTAACGATTCATTATGTAGATGAAGGGGTTGACACGGGTCCAATTATAGCCCAAGAGCCTGTCACCGTGTTCCCACACGATACGAGGGACTCGCTTCAAGAACGGATTCAGCAAGTGGAGCATGTACTTTATACACGTGTAATTGATGAAATTACGAAGCAGTAGATGTAAGAAAAGGCTGTTATAACGTATACTTAGCCTGCGACTTGAGTCTTCTTTTATAGGTAGTTAGTGAACCGCCGACGTACAATGTAAATTGGAGTTAGCACAAGTGCAAAAGCTTTTTCCCTATACTACGAATAGAGCTTAAGAAAAAAAGACATGAGGAGTAATTATGCATGAAAAAACGAGCGTTAATTAGCGTATCAAACAAAGAGAATTTAGTATCTTTTGCTAAAAAATTAGTTGAGCAAGGATTTGAAATTATTTCAACAGGAGGAACGCTTCAACTTCTTGTAGACGAAGGGATCGAAGCGAAATCTGTTGAAACGATCACTGGATTTCCAGAAATTTTAGACGGGCGTGTGAAAACATTACACCCTAATGTTCATGGTGGACTTCTTGCAAAACGTGAGAACGAAGCACATATGGCAGCATTGAACGAAAATAATATTACTCCGATCGATATGGTTGTCGTAAATTTATATCCATTTAAAGAAACAGTGACAAAACAAGATGTAACAGAAGATGAAATAATTGAAAATATCGATATAGGTGGCCCGACAATGCTTAGAGCAGCAGCTAAAAATTTTAAAGATGTCATTGTCGTTGTCGACCCATCTGACTATGATCAAGTTGCCACTTCTTTACAAGAAGGTGAGCTTGATCAAATAACCCGTAAAAAATTAGCGGCAAAAGTATTCCGTCATACCGCTCATTATGATGCGATGATTGCTCGGTATTTTAATGAAACGACAAAAGAAACATTTCCTGAAAGCTACACGGTCACATATGAAAAAGTACAAGATCTACGATATGGAGAAAATCCACACCAACAGGCAGCTTTTTACGAAGATGTGCAACATAATGGTGTCAGTTTAGCGAAGGCAAAACAGTTACACGGAAAAGAACTATCGTTTAACAATATTCAAGATGCCAATGCAGCACTTGAAATTGTTGCGGAATATAATGAGGCTGCAGTTGTTGCAGTTAAACATATGAATCCATGTGGAATTGGTCTAGCTGCTGAATTACATAATGCATTTACAAGAGCATATGAAGCAGATCCGATTTCTATTTTCGGTGGAATTATTGCTTGCAATCGTAAAGTAGATCAAGAAACAGCTGAACAAATGCATGAAATATTTTTAGAAATTGTGATGGCACCAGGATTTACGGACGAAGCATTAGCAATTTTAACAAAGAAACAAAACATTCGTTTACTTGAAATAGCGGAGATTCAAACAGATGAAAAAGCGTATAAGTTAACGACTGTAAAAGGCGGACTCCTCGTTCAAACGAGTGACGATGGTAAAGTCAAAGAAAGCGACCTTGAAGTCGTAACAGAGCGTAAGCCAACAACTGAAGAACTAGAAGATTTACTATTTAGCTGGAAAGCTGTTAAACATGTAAAATCAAATGCGATTGTACTTGGTAAAAATAAGCAAACGATTGGCATTGGTGCAGGGCAAATGAACCGAATTGGGGCAGCAACTATTGCCATTGAACAAGCAGGAGAAAAAGCACGTGGGGCGGTTCTTGCGTCGGATGCATTTTTTCCAATGCCTGATACAGTTGAAGCTGCAGCAAAAGCTGGTGTGACAGCGATTATTCAACCTGGTGGATCAAAGCGTGATCAGGATTCCATCGATGTTTGTAATAGAAACGGAATCGCAATGGTATGTACAAACATGCGTCATTTTAAACATTAATCGATAAAAGGGTGTTTTTGGATGAATATTTTAGTAGTTGGGCGTGGAGGACGCGAACATAGCGTCATTATGCATTTGGAAAAAAGTGAACGAGTACAGAAAATTTTCGCTGCCCCAGGTAATGGGGGAATTGAACAACATGCGACTTGTGTTCCAATCGATGAAATGGATATTAGTGGACTTGTTCAATTTGCAAAAGAAAATGCGATTGATTTAACGATCGTTGGACCCGAAAACCCTCTAAATGCAGGAATCGCCAATGCATTTAAAGAAGCAGGATTGCGCATTTTTGCGCCAATAAAAGAAGCAGCAATTTTAGAAGGAAGTAAAGATTTCGCAAAACAATTTATGATAAAACACGGGATTCCGACAGCTGCATATGAAACATTTACTGACGCTGCAGAAGCGAAACAATATGTAGAAAGAAAAGGGGCACCAATCGTTATCAAAGCAGATGGGCTTGCTGAAGGAAAAGGTGTCATCGTTGCTGAAACGATCGAGATAGCACTTGATGCCATCGATAAATTAATGGTGGAAGAAGCTTTTTCTGGAGCAGGACGTAAAATCGTGATTGAGGAATTTTTGGATGGACGTGAATTTTCACTTATCGCTTTTGTTCATGAGCATCATGTTTTTCCAATGCTTGCAGCGCGTGACCATAAACGGGCATATGACAATGATGAAGGACCAAACACTGGTGGAATGGGTGTGTTTGCCCCAGTACCAGATATTACCGAAGACATCCTCCAATTTACAACGAAAGAAATTTTACAAAAAGCGGCTGACGGTTTAATGGAAGAAGGTCGGCCATTTACGGGTATTTTGTATGCGGGTTTAATGCAGACAGAGACAGGGACAAAAGTGATTGAATTTAACACTCGCTTTGGAGATCCGGAAACGCAAGTCGTCCTTCCACTTCTTGAAAACGATCTCGTCCAAGTGATTGTCGATGTAATGGATGGCAAAGATCCAAATCTTGCTTGGAAAGAGGAAGCTTGTGTCGGTGTTGTCGTCGCATCAAAAGGATATCCCAATACATATGATAAAGGTGTTCTTTTACCCCAAAATAACACGGTAGAGAATACATTTATTATTCAAGCTGGAACAAAACAAACAGAGGAAGGACTCGTATCAAACGGTGGGCGTGTCTTGCTCATTGGTGGAATTGGGAAAGATTTAGAAAGTGCAAGAAAAAATGCGTATGAAAACTTACGTGTCTATGATGATACCGATGCATTTTTTTACCGGACAGATATCGGTGTCGAAAAAGTATGAATGGTTGAAAGCTTGTGAGGATGATCCTTACAAGCTTTTTTTAATGGTGCGCCTAGCATGGGTTATAATTTGGTGGTAAAATTCCACTACAGGCTTGGCAGTAGAACTGTTAGCTGAAAGCAAGGGTGTCCACTGTAAGGTGAAATCTGAAGAAGTTTGATGCAAAATTCGATTCATTCGCGCCACTCTAGACTCGCTATTCCATCGTCTCAAGGTAATGAAAGTGAAAGAGCACCTATTTATATGCAATCGTTGGAAATATGGATAATTTTTCCCTAGATATAACTATTATACTTTGATATAAAAATGGAAGAACATATTAAATTAAATGTCTGGAGTATTTTTGAATATCCATTCTGTACCCTCAAATGAAGATTTAAGTGTTGTTGAGGTAGTAGATCAATGATAAACTTACTTGAATTAGGACGACCATTTTCTAAAAGGGGAGCAATCTTTCCGTATATTGTACAAATAGGTATGGGAGGAACTGGTGGCTATGTTATTCAAATGGTTGCTCAGATGCTTTCTATCTTTACTCAAAATCATTCTATTTAATATCAGATCCTGATATTATTGAGGAAAAAATCTTAAAAATCAACTCTTTGTAAAACTGGATATTGGCAAGAGGAAGCCAGACATCTAAAAGGTATCGTGCTACCTACAACATATACCAATTGCTCGTTTTTCAGAATCCTATATAGAAGATGTTGAATCATTAAACAAGCTTTTTATAAGAATCATCTAGATATAGGGAGTAATTTTCCCTAGGATGTCTTATCCTTATCAGTTTCTATTGGGTGCGTAGACAATGGCTATACCCGTCACGTTATCAAGGACTTGTTTACGTGGACAGGTAATAGAGAGGGATGGATAAAACAGTAAAAGTTCCTTTTGTAAACGGATTGTAGATAAAGGAAAGTTTAGATAATTAGCGTTGAATGGATGGGGGTGGAGCAAATGAAGTTTATAGAAAAAATAATTGTTTCTGTTGTTTCTACATTGATTTTTTCCATTTTATTAGCTGCAGTAGAAGAAATAAGTGTGAATAGTCTTGGTTATTTTTCCGTAGAACTAATTTTCGTCTATTGCATTTATTCGTTCCCCATATATTTAATTGGTGGAGGGGTGTACTCCTATTTCGTAGACATATATTTTTACAAGATCCCGATTCGTAATTGGCTCTTTAAATATATTATTGGATTCCTCTTATATGTAGTGGGAGGACTATTAGTTATTGGAATAATATTGATGATGCTATTAATCGTTGAAGGGAAGCTTGATGATATATTGATAACGAAAACATTTGTGATAGGTACTTTGGCTTCTTTATTATTTTTTCACGTTTCTTTGGTTTTTAAAAAAGTATTAAAATTTGCTGCAAGATAAAAGGTATAATTTTAATTTATCTAGTATTCTAGAGTCGATTTTACTAATATTTGGTTACTGTTATTTGGCATCTGAATATTTTGTAGCTAAAGAGTCCAAAAATGATGATATTTTCCCTATTAATACGGACTTATGAATTAATTTTTAGATTATAATAATTAGGGTTTTCGTCTAGTTTCCTTTTTTGCAAATAGAATGAATCCATTTCAAACGTTTGGAATAAAACGTTTGAAATTAGTTGAGGCGTTCCCCGTGGAAAGCGAAGTGGATTCGGATGGAACATATGTACATAAACCTTAGGGACTTTTTCAGTGGCCTCCTCCTCTCCCACAGGAGTCGACCACCTGCCGTTCCAGCCAAGACTTTATAGGATGTAAAAACGAACGATAACATTATACTTTTGTTTGTTGTTCGGCTTTATTCTAGAAGTAGTCTATTATGAAATTCATTCGAATAACTGTTTTATTTGGTTCGAAATCGGAACATAAAGTTTTCGTGCTGTCTCAATGGTTGGATGGCATTTAGTATACCCCTATAATTGGTAATAGTTTATATACACATAATTCTGCTCTTATTTTAGAGTGGGATTTTTAGTTTTGAAATATTTACTCTTAAAAGACCGTGACCAGAGTTCCCTATTTGTTCACTTTTTGCACGTAGAATAAAATATTTAACATATATCCAACAAAATTACTACGGTTTTGTGATAAAATAGTAAATGAAACCGCACTCAAGTGACGTTTGAACAGTCGTCATAAAGAGAAACGAAAAGATAAATAGATTTTTATTGGAGAGTTGAAAGAGATGTTAGAACAAGGACAATTTTGGAGAAATCGAGAGTTACGTGCACATGTGGCTGTCGTTGAAGGAAACTTAGCACCTACAATCGTATTTAAAAATAGTACGTATTTAAACGTATTTATGAAAACATGGTTGCAAGCAAATATTTGGATATATAAAGATCGAATAATTTATGTCGGAGATCGCATGCCGGAAGAGACAGAAGGTACTGAAATCATTGATTGTACAGGACAATATTTAGTTCCGGGTTACATTGAACCACATGCACATCCATTTATTGTATACAATCCTGAAGAGCTTGCCTATCATGCGGCAACCTACGGGACGACGACATTAATAAATGACAACATGCGCTTGCTTTCTTTATTCGACAAAAAGAAAGCGTTTGCGATTATAAATGATCTCCACCAATTACCCATATCGATGTTTTGGTGGGGAAGATATGATTCACAATCAATGTTACGAGATGAAGATACGAAATTTAATACGAATGATATTTTAACTTGGATGTCACATCCAGCTGTAGTTCAAGGCGGGGAATTAACGTCATGGCCGCAACTTTTAGCTGGAGACGATCGATTATTATATTGGATTCAAGAAACGAAACGGTTAAAAAAACGGGTAGAGGGACATTTTCCGGGTGCATCTGAAAAAACGTTAACGAAACTAAAACTTTTGGGAGCTAGTGCAGATCATGAGGCGATGTCAGGCAAAGAGGCGATAAGACGTTTACAATTAGGGTATCATGTTGCCTTACGCTACTCATCCATTCGACCAGATTTACCCAAAATACTCGATGAATTACTTGCTGAAAATGTTGATGCATATGATCAAATGATGTTAACGACAGATGGCTCCACACCTGCTTTTACGAAGCGCGGATTAATGAATATATGCATTGAAATTGCGCTTGAAAAAGGGGTGCCATTAGCTGAAGCTTACCGAATGGCAACATACAATATAGCAAAATATTATGGGATGGATGAATTACTTGGAAGTATTGCACCTGGTAGACTCGCCCATATCAATATTTTATATGAGAAAAATGATCCTACACCGTTAAGTGTCATGGCAAAAGGAAAGTGGATCTTAAAAGACGGTGTTGAAACGGAACGTGAAGACCGAATGAATTGGAAAAAACATGATATAAAAGAAGCGTCATTTAATTGGGAGTTAAATGATGATGATCTTCAATTTTCCATTCCAATCGGTTTAAAAATGGTTAACGATGTTATTATGAAGCCTTATGCAGTTGATATCGACATTACTACTGATTATTTACCGAAAGATAGTCCAGATGCATTTTTATTATTTATTGATCGCTATGGAAAATGGCGTGTTAACACAGTTATTAGTGGGTTTACAAAAGAATTAGGGGCTTTATGTAGTACTTTTTCGACTACAGATGATATTATCTTAATTGGAAAGAAAAAATCAGACATGAAACTAGCGTGGAGCAGAATGAAGGAAATCGGTGGTGGAATTGTCCTTGCTCATGAAGGAACGATTATTTATGAGTTACCACTAAAATTAGAAGGGGCGATGTATGAAGGAAATATGGAAACATTAATCGACAGAGAGACAAAGTGTAAACAAATGTTAATTGAATCTGGATATGAATTTAATGATCCTATTTACAATTTGTTGTTTTTATCGTCGACCCATTTACCTTATATTCGTGTGACACAACAAGGAATTGTCGATGTGATGAAACATGAAACAATCGTTCCAGCAAACATGCGCTAATTCAACTAGGTCTAAGGAGGATGTATGAGAAAATTAGCCGTCTTACTTACAATTGTACTGGCAATTTTTATTTTCGGTTGTTCCAAAGAGGAAAAAAAGGAAGTTCAAGAAAAATCAAACGATGGAGTAAAAAATGAATCAACAGAAACAACGGATCCAACTATATATCCATTTACAGGGATTGAAACGGATGAAGATGTTACGAATCGAGCGGTAGCTGTCATGGTAAGTAACCAAGTTCAAGCAAGACCACAATCCGGACTAACAAAAGCAGATATTGTTTTTGAAATGCTAACAGAAGGTAATATTACCCGATTTATGGCAATCTATCAAAGCACGGAACCAGATGTTGTTGGTCCAGTTAGAAGTGCGAGAGAATACTTCTTTACATTGGCTGATAATTATGATGCCATTTATGTGTACCAAGGAGCAGCAGATTTTATTAATGAAATGATTACGTCCCGGGAAATTGAACATCTTCAAGGTGCTACCTATGATAACGACGGGCATTTGTTTATACGTGAAGCTTTTAGGAAAACACCACATAACTCTTATTTGCAATTTGGAGCAGTATATGATGTTGCTGCCGAAGAAGGCTATGAAACTAGTTTTACGTATGAACCATTATCTTTTCTAGATGAAAATAGTGAAATAGACGGTGAAGATGCAAATTACGTGAAAATTGATTATTATGGAGGTAAACCTATCGTCGAATTTGAATACGACGAAACTACCCAAAAATATACACGTTATAATGACCAGGAAAAATCAGTAGAGTTAGAATCGGAAATACCAATTCAAGTTGACAATGTTTTTATCGTAGAGACAGAGCATGAAGTGATTGATAAGGAGTTGCGAAGAGCAATTGATATCGATTCAGGTGGAACGGCATATTTATTACAACGTGGAAAAGTCCAACATATTGAATGGGAAAATAGAGATGGTAGAATTACTCCCGTAAAAGATGGACAAGTAGTCCCATTTGTTCCGGGGCAGACGTGGATCAATTTTGTCCAGTCCGTACCTGAATCAGGAGTAAAAGAACAAGTCCAAATCGAAAACAATGAAATGTAAGGAGGGAACCATTTGCAAATTGATAAATTACGCGGGAAACAGTTAGATCAATTATTTGACGCTATTTTATCTTTAAAAACACGCGAGGAATGTTATCAATTCTTTGATGATGTTGCAACAATGAATGAAATTCAATCTCTCTCACAACGACTACATGTTGCAAAAATGTTAAACGAAGGGAATACGTATAACGAAATCGAACAAGAAACAAAAGCATCAACTGCAACAATCTCACGAGTTCGCAGATGCTTAGACTATGGTAGTGGCGGTTATGGGAAAGTGTTAGAAAGACTGCCAAAAAAATAAAAAAACAAGAGTGAGACTGGGATATAACTAAAACGACCAACTCTAAAGACGAACAATGCATCACCTTAGCGGAGGAAATATACGAAGAATCCTGCGGGAAAAGCAACAGCCGAAAATCCATTTCAAACGTTTTGAATAAAACGTTTGAAATTAGTTGAGGCGTTGCCCGCGGAAAGCTAAGTATATTTCCAAAGCGGGTTATATGCCGCTACCATTGTTCGTTTTTTTCTTTGCTGAAAACACTTTTGTCCCAGCCCGTTTTTTATAAAAAAGGTAAAGTACTGCCACTGTTTGCATCATTCAGGCAAGCAACCGTTAGAAATAATTCGTACTGCAAACCAAGATAGGTACTGATGAATTGTTGCTTAACATTGCTAAAGTGCATTTACAGGAAAGTGTTGAAAACAAGTTTTTGTTCAACAGAAACAATTTTACTTAAGCAAGCTCTTATTTAATTTCGAACACCTATTGCGTGATCAAAACGTCCATCGTGAAAATCTGTGCACCTATCGTGCAAATCAATGCCCTCATTTCGTCATTCAGCCATCTCTTCTCCAATTATTGAAAAGAATCACCTCGTTTTACTCTAGTTCACCTTGCTTTTTTTGCTATAATAAATAAATGGAGAATGATAGTGGAGGATGAACGGTGAATTATAAAATAAACGAGTGGGAACATGTATTTAAATTAGATCCTGCAAAAGAGATGACAGATGAACAACTTGAATTGTTATGTGAATCAGGTACAGATGCCATCATCATAGGTGGAACAGACGGTATTACGCTCGACAATATTTTAGATTTGCTTTATCGGGTGCGGCGTTATGCGATTCCATGTGTATTAGAAATTTCTGAGCTGGATGCTATTTCACCTGGATTTGATTATTATTTTATTCCAATGGTCTTAAATAGTACAGAAAAAAAATGGCTTATGGATATTCAACATGAAGCGATTAAAGAATATAAAGAAATGATGAATTGGGACGAAATAATGATGGAAGGGTATTGTATTTTAAATCCTGAAGCAAAAGCGTATCAAAAAACAAATTGTTCATTGCCTGATGAAGAAGACGTTATTAGTTACGCATTTATGGCAGAACATATTTTTCATTTACCGATATTTTACCTTGAATATAGTGGATCGTATGGTGATCCACAACTCGTTGATAAAGTTAGTCGTGAATTAGAAGAAACGACTTTCTTTTATGGAGGCGGGATTACGACAGCTAAACAAGCACAAGAAATGAAACAATATGCAGATGTGATCGTTGTCGGAAATAGTATTTATTCGAATTTTAAAGCGGCACTTCAAACAGTTGCTGCAGTAAAAAAGGATAAAACGTAACGATTTGAAGAGATTTTATTAGGACGGTGGCATGATGAGTGTAATTGAATTTTTAAATACATTAAACAAAGAACAACAAGAAGCGGTAAAACATACGGAAGGTCCTTTATTAATTATGGCTGGGGCAGGTAGTGGAAAAACTCGCGTGCTAACCCATCGGATCGCTTATTTAATGGACGAAAAAGCCGTTTCACCAAACAATATTTTGGCGATTACGTTTACGAATAAAGCAGCGCGAGAAATGAAAGATCGGGTCAAAAAATTAGTTGGTCCTGAAAGTGAATATATGTGGGTATCAACCTTTCATTCGATGTGTGTCCGAATTTTGCGTCGTGATATTGAACGGATTGGTTATAATCGGAATTTTACGATCATTGATAGTAGTGATCAGTTAACCGTCATGAAACAAGTATTAAAACAGTTAAATATTGACCCAAAACAATACGATCCACGGGCGATGATCGGGCAAGTTAGTCATGCAAAAAATGAACTTATTACACCAGAAGTATTGACAGATCAAGCAAACAACTTTTTTGAAAGGCAAGTGGCGTCGATTTATGTAGCCTATCAAAAAATGCTTCGTAAAAACCATGCCCTCGATTTTGATGATTTAATCATGGAGACGATTCATTTATTTAAGCGAGTCCCAGAGGTGCTAAACTATTATCAACGGCGCTTCCAATATATTCATGTTGATGAGTATCAAGATACAAACCATGCCCAATACTATTTAGTAAAACAACTAGCAAGCCGTTATCAAAATCTATGTGTTGTTGGAGATTCGGATCAGTCCATTTATCGTTGGCGTGGGGCTAATATCGAGAATATTTTATCGTTTGAAAAAGATTACCCTGCTGCAAGAACGATTTTTCTAGAGCAGAATTATCGTTCCACCAAATCGATTCTGGAAGCGGCAAATCATGTGATCAACCATAATAAAGGGAGAAAGCCGAAAAAATTATGGACAGAAAATGAGGATGGGAGTAAAATTACGTACTTTCAAGGAGCAACCGAAAGAGAAGAAGCACTTTATGTCACAGAAAAGGTGCAAGATTTACTTGAAAACGGCTCCTATACGGCGAATGATGTTGCGGTTTTATATCGAACAAATGCGCAATCACGATCGATTGAAGATATGTTAATGAAAGCAAATATTTCGTATCAAATGATCGGTGGCCTAAAGTTCTATGACCGTAAAGAAATTAAAGATATTATCGCGTATTTACGACTTATCACAAACCCAGATGATGATATTAGTTTTGAGCGTATCGTCAATGTGCCAAAACGTGGGATTGGTGCAACATCCATTGAACGTCTCCGCGACTATGCACTTAAACATGACTTATCCTTTTTTCAAGCGATTAAAGAAATTGAAATGACGGGAGTGCCAAAAAGGGCGGCACAAGCACTGATTAGATTCCAAGATCAGATGGAGAACTTAATCAAACAACAAGAATTTTTAACAGCGACAGATATGGTGGAAATGGTATTAGAACAAACAGAATACGAACAAATATTAAAAGCGGAGAAAACGATTGAAGCAGAAAGTAGACTTGAAAATATCGCTGAATTTATGACTGTAACGAAAGACTTTGAGAAAACGAATGAAGATGACAGATCACTTGTCGCCTTTTTAACTGATTTAGCCTTAATTGCTGATATCGATTCAATGGATGAAGCAGCGATCGATGCAGAAGAAAAAATAACGTTAATGACCCTTCATTCAGCAAAAGGTTTAGAATTTCCAGTCGTCTTTTTAATCGGGATGGAAGAAAATATTTTCCCGCACAGTCGCTCACTTGCTGATGAAGATGAAATGGAAGAAGAAAGACGTCTTGCATATGTCGGCATTACAAGAGCAGAAAAAGAATTATTTTTAACCCATGCATCCATGCGAACATTGTACGGACGAACAAATATGAATCCAGTTAGTCGATTTATTCATGAAATTCCTGAAGAATTGATTGAGGGAATCGACCAGGTGAAACGTTCGATGTTCGGATCATTTCTTGATGAGAGGGAAGCAAATTCTGCGTCCATTGGCACTCCAACATTTCGCCCGGATAGAAAAGCATCTCGACGAAAAACAGAAAAGATCTCAACAACTGGTGCCGAAAATGTTGGTTGGAGAGCGGGAGATAAAGCACTTCATAATAAATGGGGTGTTGGAACGGTCGTAAAAGTTCAAGGGTCAGGAGATGCGATTGAACTGGATGTCGCTTTTCCAGCTCCAACAGGGATTAAACGGTTATTAGCAAAATTTGCACCGATTACGAAACAATAAGAAGGTGTTAACATGGATAAACAAGAAGCGAAAAAGAAAATGGCAGCTTTAATGGAACGAATCAATAAATATGCACATGAATATCATGTACTTGATAATCCGAGTGTACCAGATGCAGAATATGATAGGCTTTACAATGAGTTACTACAACTTGAAGACACATTTCCAGAGCTAGTGACTGAACATTCACCGACTAAACGTGTGGGAGCAGAACCACTTGATGCATTTAAAAAGGTAGAGCATGAAGTACCGATGTTAAGCCTCGGAAATGCATTTGACGAAGGGGAGCTTCGTGATTTTCATCGCCGCGTGACAAATGGGCTTGGAAGTGAAAAGGTAGCCTATGTTTGTGAATTAAAAATCGATGGGTTAGCCGTTGCGCTCACTTATGAACATGGGCGCTTTGTACTCGGTTCTACTCGTGGTGATGGAAGAATTGGCGAGGATATTACGAGTAATTTACGTACTGTTCGTAGTGTACCTCTTTCGATTAAGGAAACCCGCACAATTGAAGTTCGCGGGGAAGCATATATGCCACAAACATCATTTGTGCAATTAAATAAAGCACGGGAACAGTCGGGAGAAATGATTTTTGCCAATCCGCGAAATGCGGCAGCTGGTTCATTGAGACAACTCGATCCGAAAATAGCTGCTTCGAGAAATTTAGATTTATTTCTATTCGGTTATGGACAGTGGGAAGTGGACGAAATTACGTCCCATAGTGAAAGACTAGCCTTTTTACAAGATCAGGGATTCAAGATTAACAAGGAATATAGAACATGCACTTCGATTGATGAAGTGATTGATTATGTTGCTTACTGGACTGAAAATAGGCGGAATTTACCGTATGATATTGATGGGATCGTCATTAAAGTCGATGACCTTGAACAACAAGAGCAATTAGGGTTTACAGCTCGCACACCAAGATGGGCAATAGCATATAAATTTCCGGCAACAGAAGCGGTCACGACACTAGTCGATGTGGAATTAAGTGTCGGAAGAACCGGGGTTGTCACACCGACAGCAATTTTGGAACCAGTATTTATTGATGGCTCAACAGTGAGTCGGGCAACACTTCATAATGCAGATCAAATCCGGGCACTTGATATTCGCATAGGAGATACTGTCATACTTAAAAAAGCTGGTGATATTATCCCAAAAGTTGTCCGCGTCATAACGGAAGAGCGTACTGGTAATGAAGTACCATATGAAATGCCTAAGATTTGTCCAGCATGTGAGACAGAACTTGTTCATTTAGATGAGGAAGTAGCGCTTCGGTGTCTGAACCCGAATTGTCCTGCCCAATTAAAAGAGGGACTTATTCATTTCGTTTCTCGTGATGCAATGAATATCGATGGATTAGGAGAAAAAGTAGTTGAGCAACTTTTTCGTGAACAATTAGTTGATTCAATCGACGATTTATACCGATTGAAAAAAGAAGAACTTCTTCCTCTTGAGCGCATGGGAGAAAAATCCGTCACAAATTTATTGAATGCAATTGAAGTTTCAAAGCAAAATTCATTAGAAAAGCTATTATTCGGTTTAGGCATTCGTCACATCGGTGCAAAAGCTGCCCAAGTTTTAGCTAGTGAATTTGAAACAATGGAAAAGTTACAACATGCTTCCTATGAAGACCTTGTTGAAGTCAATGAAATAGGCGAAAAAATGGCGGATGCAATTGTCCATTATTTTGCCCAGGAAAAAGTACAAGAACTACTTGAAAATTTAGAAGATCTTGGTGTGAACATGGCTTTCGCTGGGGCAAAGAGATCTGAAGATAAAACAGCTATCTTTGCTAATAAAACTGTTGTGTTAACAGGGAAATTGGAGCAATTTACCCGTAGAGAGGCAAAAGAAATTATTGAGACAAATGGTGGGAAAGTAACAGGTAGTGTTAGTAAAAATACGGATTTAGTCATTGCAGGTGAAGCGGCCGGATCAAAATATGAACAAGCGACAAAGCTTGGAATCATGATCTGGAATGAAGAAGACTTGCAAAATGCGGTAAAAGGAGTGTCAAAATGAAAAAAGTTCTCGTTATAATCGGATGTGCACTCCTTGTTCTTTCGAGTTGTACAAATCAAAAGCAAGACGATATTATTCAACCAGAAGAAAATGAGGGAGATACAGAAATTTCTATCATCCCAAATTATTCATTATCAGAAGATCAGTATAAAATTTTATTACCGTATCGCCCGAGTGAAGCAAGGGGTGCCATAACGAACCAAGTAACAAATCGGGTTGACATTGACGAATTGGAGCAAGGATTACGACGGCACTCCACAACCGTTTTTGATCCGAAAAAGTATGTATTTGAAGAAGGGCAATATTTAAATACTGACTTTATCTATTCCTTAATCGATTCATTAAACCCAAAAGTAAAAGAAGGCGGGGGAAAAGATGAGCAAATCAAAGCACATAGAGATAACCCAAGAGTTTTTTCTCATATTTTAGAACAAAATTTCTTGGAAAAAAAAGATAATAAAGTTGATCTTGTCGGTGTGTCGATTGGGATTTCATTAAAGTCAGTATATAGATTTCAAACTGAAATTGGTGGACCATATTATTATGAAAAAATCCCGAAAGATGAAATGTTGGCAGAAGGAAAGAAAATTGCTGAGAAAATTTTAAAAGAAATGAGAGAAATTGATGGATTAAATGATGTGCAAATCATGTTCGCCCTCTTTAGGGAAGAAGAACAATCTTCTCCCGTGCCTGGAAACTTTGTTGCAAAAACAGTTGTCGGAAAAGGAAATAGTTCGATCGATAAATGGGAAACAATTAACGAGGAACATGTTCTATTTCCTTCAGAAAGGGCGAAAGACACTTATAATGAAGACTATCAAAAGGTGAAATTGTTTAGTGAAAAAATAGCTGAGTATTTTCCAAATTATGTCGGTGTAGCTGGTGATGGTTTTTATATAGATAAAAATTTAACAAGTTTATCTATTGAAGTGCCGATTGAATTTTATGGAAAAGGAGAAATCGTTGGTTTTACCCAATATGCGTACGGGTTAGTAAAAGAAATTTTCCCGAACCATTATGATATTGAGGTAACGGTGACATCTAGTGATGGCACAGAAAGTTTAATTTATCGTCATGCCGGAATGGATGATCCAAAAGTGCATATTTTTCAATAATGAACATACCTGTTATGATAAAAATAGCAGGTTTTTTCTTTTATTTGTTGAATTCCCCTTGGTCCCCTTCCATTTTCTCTCATTTCTATTGTGGGTATTCCACAATAGATTAACTAATTTATTATGCGACACAAATATTGAAAGAGGCATATAACCATTTTATACTTGATATATAACTGAAATTTTCTTCCCTAAATTAATCCTGTTATGTAGACATGCCTTTGTTTACTTAGTACAATCGTAAGCAAGAAGAAGTCAAGGCGTAAAAAGAAAATAATTTAGGGGAGAAGAGGATGGATATAACTGAGCAAGAAGTCTTTCAGTCTGGCGATGTACATCAGTTAGTAGAGCAATTGAGCAGTCTGTTTCAAAAAGCAATCATTATTGAAAACAAACATTTTGAGCTCATTGCATATAGCTCACCAAATGAATTTTCATTTGACCCGGTTCAGCAAAAAACAATTTTAACGAAGCGTTGTCCTTTATTCATTATCGAACGATTGAAAAAGGAAGGCATAGTAGAAAAACTACAAAAAAAAGACAAACCAATTCGTTTACAGGCGATGGAAGATATCGGATTTTATCAACGAGTTGTCATTAGTTTAAAATACAAAGATCGGTTATACGGATATTTATGGATTTATGAGGCAAACGAAATTTTTAGAGAAAAAGATTTCTCCTTTTTAACTAAAATTGCACCTCATTTAGGAAAATTAATTCATGAAAAAGAGCATGAAGTTCAACATGACCAACAATCAGTTATTTGGAAATTACTTAATAATGACTTTATAAACAAAGCTGAAATCATCCAAGAAGCTAATCTTGTCTCTTATACATTACCAAATGAATTTACCGTTTTTGCCGCTTCGGTAAAAGATCCAAATTACTTATTTTTGCTTAAAAAAATGAAAAAGATTTTTAAAGATGCTGAAATTGCCTGTTACCTAGGAAAGGGAACCGAAATTATTGGCATCGTTCATAGTGATTATTCCGAGCAATCCATGCAAAAATCAATGAAATTGGTAAAAACTGTTAAGGAAAGATTAAGTGAGAAAGAACGATCTGTATTGTCTATTGGAATAGGAAACGAATATAAGCAAATTCATCATATTCGTAAAAGCTACCTCGAGGCATTAGAAGTAATCGAGACGATGGTCTTTTTACATATTGAAGAACAATTTACGTATCATTTTGATCATTTAGGTATGTTCCGCTATGTTAAATCAATGTATAAGAAAAATATAAGCGAACAATATAGAAATAATCGTATCATCCAATTGATGAAAAAGGATACGGAAAATAATAGTGAGCTACTTAAAACATTATGGTATTTTTTAAAAAATGATTGCAAAGTCGGTCAAACTGCTGAAAAACTATTTATCCATCCAAATACATTAAATTATCGTCTCAAACAGATTGTTGATATGACAGGGATAGATTTTTCCAATGTTCATCAAAAAACAGAGTTATATACACAACTACTCATTTTTTATCATGTACCTGATTTTGAGGAGTTCTACAAAAAGTCCTTAATTTAATATCCATTACTTGGATTAAGCAATGGGGCTAAGGGAATTATGATAAACAGAAATATTTAAAGGAGGCTATACACAATGGTTGTCCCATATAAACATGAACCATTTACAGATTTTTCAATTGAGGAAAATAAGCGCCAAATGGAAGAAGCATTAAAAAAAGTAGAAGGGTACCTTGGTAAAGAATATCCACTTATTATCAATGGAGAAAGGGTTACGACAGAAGAAAAACTCGTTTCGGTTAACCCGGCAAATAAAGAAGAAGTGATTGGATATGTGTCAAAAGCAAACAAAGATTTAGCGGAGCGTGCGATGCAAGTTGCTGATCAAACATTTGAAACGTGGAAGAAGTCTGATCCGAAATTCCGTGCCGATATTTTATTCCGTGCAGCAGCAATTGTCCGTCGTCGTAAGCATGAATTTAGTGCTTTACTCGTAAAAGAAGGTGGAAAGCCTTGGAATGAAGCGGATGGCGATACTGCAGAAGCAATTGATTTCTTAGAATATTATGGACGACAAATGTTGCGCTTAAAAGATGGGATTCCAGTGGAAAGTCGTCCAATTGAGCGAAATCAGTTTCACTATATTCCACTTGGCGTCGGTGTTGTTATTTCTCCATGGAACTTCCTATTTGCAATTATGGCGGGAACAACAGTTGCAGCAATGGTGACAGGAAATACTGTGTTATTAAAACCTGCCAGTGCAACTCCAGTCATTGCGTATAAATTTATGGAAGTGTTAGAGGAAGCGGGTCTGCCGAAAGGAGTCATTAACTATATTCCGGGGCCAGGCAGTGAAGTCGGCGATTACTTAGTTGATCATCCTCGCACACGTTTTATTAGCTTCACAGGTTCTCGTGAAGTAGGAACACGAATCTTTGAACGTGCTGGGGTTGTTCATGAAGATAAAGGGCAAAAATGGCTGAAACGTACGATCATTGAAATGGGCGGAAAAGATACAATCGTCGTTGATAGTGAAGCAGATCTTGAATTAGCAGCTCAATCAATCGTTTATTCAGCATTCGGATTTTCAGGACAAAAATGTTCTGCATGTTCAAGAGCAGTCATCCATGAGGAAGTGTATGATGTAGTAAAAAATCGTGTTGTTGAACTTACCAATGAAATGAAAGCTGGAGACCCTGCAACAAACGAACATTTTACAGGACCAGTTATTGATCAGGCAGCATATGATAAAATTATGGACTATATCAATATTGGGAAAGAAGAAGGAAAATTACTCGTCGGTGGCGGTGGCGATGATTCAAAAGGCTGGTTCGTACAACCGACTGTATTTGCTGATGTCGATCCAAAAGCGCGGATTATGCAAGAAGAAATTTTTGGACCGGTTGTCGCTTTAACAAGTGCAAAGAGCTTTGATGAAGCGATCGAAATTGCGAATAACACAGAATACGGCTTAACAGGAGCCGTTATTACGAATAATCGGGAGCATTTGGAGCAAGCACGTGAAGATTTCCATGTTGGAAACTTATACTTCAACCGTGGATGTACAGCTGCAATTGTTGGGTACCAACCATTTGGTGGATTTAATATGTCAGGAACAGACTCAAAAGCTGGTGGCCCAGATTATTTAATCCAACATATGCAAGGGAAATCAACTTCAGAAATGTTTTAAATTAACTAGAGAAACCTCATCTATTCGGATGAGGTTTTTTTATGATGGAATAAGAATACCTCCGTTTCCGCACTTTCTATAAACTTTCCGCAATAGCACCAAACTTTCCGCACTTTCTATGAAATTTTCTCCAATGCAGTCAAACTTCTGAACTTTCTCAAAAATATTTGTACCTACTATTGCTTAAGGTTAAAATAAATCACATTTTTAATCGATACCAAACATTTTACTATTCCACCTTTAAAGAGAGTCACATTAAAGTTATGTTTAATCATTATCTATTTTTTCTAATTCAATGTACTACATAAAAATTAATTTACTTGCCAATCTATTAAAGGTAATGTAAAATTAATTAAATCGTAATGATTACGATTTGTGATGGCATAGAAATTAAAATGGAGGTTAAAAGGTGTGGCAAAATAAAATTCCTGTAACGATTATTACTGGTTATTTAGGGTCGGGGAAAACAACATTACTTAATCGGGTTTTAGCTGATAAGGTAGGAGAAAAATCGGCTGTGATTGTCAATGAGTTTGGAGATATAGGGATTGATAGTCAGCTCGTTTCGACCACGGAAGAAGAAATAATTGAAATAAACAAAGGGTGTATCTGTTGCAATGTTCGTAGTGACTTAATTCGTTTATTAACTAAATTATTAAAAAGAATGCAGCGAAACAAAGTCTATTTTAATCGAGTCATTATTGAGACTACAGGTCTTGCGAATCCAGGTCCTGTTATTCAAACGTTTTTAATGGATGATGTGATGGCCCAGTGGTTTAAAATTGATGCTGTTGTAACAGTGCTAGATGTTAAACATCTTCCATATCATCTAGATGAGCCTGAAGCGAAAGAACAAATTGCATTTAGTGATGTGTTACTATTTAATAAAACAGATCTAGTATCATTAAATAAATTAGATAATTTAGTCGAAAAAGTTTCCGATATGAACCAAACCGCGAAACAATTGTTTTCAGTCAATAGTGAAATTGATACAAAGCAGATTATTGATATTGATTCCTTTCAACTCGGACAAAAACTAGAACTAAATCCGAACTTACTAGATTCTCACCATCACCACCACCATAGTGATGTCCGTTCATTTGTGTTAAAGGATGATCGGCCACTCCATATTAATAAGGTGAATCAATGGTTCTCATATCTTGTACAAATAAAGGGTGAGAACTTGTTCCGATATAAAGGAATTCTATATATAAAAGATTATAAAGAACGAGTCGTTTTTCAAGGTGTTCATATGTTGTTTAGTGGAAAACAAGATCGGCCATGGAAAAAGGATGAAAAAAAACAAAGTGAGATCGTTTTTATTGGGAAAGATTTGGATGTGGAAGAATTTCGTAAAGGATTCGAATATTGCATGAAAGAGTAATTTATTTTTTTTACAAATTAAATCGTAATCATTACGATTGAAAAGGAGTGCTTTAAATGAAAAAACAAGTTCCAGTAACAGTATTAAGCGGTTATTTAGGATCTGGTAAGACGACATTATTAAATCATATTTTAAACAATAAGGAAGGTCTAAAGGTTGCAGTCATCGTAAACGATATGAGTGAAATCAATATTGATGCAGAGTTAGTAAAGCAAGAAAGTTCCCTTTCGCGTACTGAAGAAAAATTAGTGGAAATATCAAATGGTTGTATTTGCTGTACATTACGTGAAGATTTATTAGTAGAAGTTCAACGAATCGTAGAAAATGGTGGAATTGACTATATCATTATTGAATCATCTGGAATATCTGAACCGATTCCTGTCGCACATACATTTACATATGAAGACGAAGAATTAAATATAGATTTATCACAATTTACTCGTTTAGATACGATGGTAACAGTTGTTGATGCCAATCGATTCTGGCATGATTTTGAATCTGGAGATAGTTTATTAGACCGAAAAGAAGCAATCAGTGAAGAAGATGAAAGAGAAATAGCTGATTTACTATTAGACCAAATAGAGTTCTGTGATGTTTTAATTATTAACAAAAGTGATCTTATTAGTAAAGAAGAACTGGAAAAATTAAAACGAGTACTGCATACATTACAGCCTGATGCAAAAGTAATTGTCACTTCACACGGACAAGTAGATCCTGCAGATATTTTAGGAACGAATTTATTTGATTTTGATAAAGCAAGTTCATCGGCTGGTTGGATTAAAGAACTTGAGTTGGGGCATGAAAATCACGTTCCGGAAACTGATGAATATGGAATCTCATCCTTTGTTTATGTAAGACGAGAGCCATTTCACACCGCGCGTTTGGCTGATTGGTTAGAACATATGCCTAAAAGTATTGTTCGAGCAAAAGGGATTGCATGGTGTGCGACAAGAAATGATGTTGCCTTACTTATGTCACAAGCTGGACCGTCCGTTTCACTTGAGCCAGTTACTTACTGGGTCGCTTCTTTGCCAAAATTGGAGCAAGAAGAAATAATGAAGGAAAATCCAGATGTTTTAGATGACTGGGATGATGAATACGGCGACCGTTTAACAAGACTAGTTTTTATTGGAGTTGATTTAGATCAACAAGAAATATCGGAAGAATTGGATCGTTGTTTATTAACAGAAACAGAACATGAATCAGAATGGGAACAATTACCTGACCCATTTAATTGGGAAATAGCCTAGATTTAAAGGGAAATTTATTAAACGGCTTTAGCTCTTCATTCAATTGAGCTAGAGTCGTTTATTTTTATTATCATTTATAAATGGTATATGTATCTATTTTATACTGGTCTTTCTCTCAATTTTACTTCTTCTATTTCGATTTATATAAAAAATGAAATAAGGTAACTTTTTTGGAGATGAAAAACGTCTACATTATCTTTACCGTATTTATCATATAAATCTACTATCCAAAAGATGAGTTATTTTCAGTTAGGAATCGATAGAACGATATTCTATTTTCACTAATTTGATTTTTATTTATCTAAGGAAGCAGTTTTAGGTGGCTTCACTTAGCTGATAGTTACGTATAGACATTTTTAATAGTTTTCAAGTACAACTATTCTTTTATATAAAAATGAATAGTATGTCTACGATAGTAGCCGTAGCAACTGTTTTCCAATTTTAATAGCTTAGTAGTGAACGGTAAATATTTAGGGAGGAGTTGAATGAAGTGGGAAGTTGTAGAGGATGTTGCCACGATAAAAGGTGTCATGAACTAAGATGTCATTGCACTTGTCGAAAGAAGGATCATTGTGATCATCACCAAAAACTACTAAAAGATTGTATATGTGCAGAGTGGACTATACCATCAGGACAGAGTCAAACGGTTTTCCAAACTTCTGGGCATAGACAAATTTTTGCTTCTGGATTTATTACTTTGCAAGATAGCCATTCAGATTATGTAACTGCAAGGTTTTTTCTAGATGGATATGAAGTGGGAGCACCAATAAGAGTATTTAAGGATAGTAGTGTTGCGTTTTCGCTTACAAAATTTGATCGAATAACTGTTGAATGTGCAAATGCTAATGATGTGGAAGAAAGATGTGAAGGAGAGATTTGTTTAACAGTTAGGTCTCCAATGTAGGATTTGTTATTCAGAAAAGAAAGAGGTGTATTTCTTTGTCGTGTAGTAAATGTAACAAACACGATTGTGATTGTGTTGATAGCAGTTGTTTACGAACGAATAAAGGTAGAAAATACCGTAGGGGACCGACCGGCGCGACCGGTCCAAGAGGGGCGACCGGTCCAACCGGAGCTACTGGAGCTACTGGAGCCACAGGAGCTACCGGAGCTACTGGAGCCACAGGAGCTACCGGAGCCACAGGAGCCACCGGAGCCACAGGAGCCACAGGAGCTACCGGAGCCACAGGAGCCACAGGAGCTACCGGAGCTACTGGAGCCACAGGAGCCACAGGAGCTACTGGAGCCACAGGAGCGACCGGAGCCACAGGTCCAACTGGAGCTACTGGAGCTACTGGAGCTACCGGAGCCACAGGAGCTACCGGAGCTACTGGAGCCACAGGAGCTACTGGAGCTACTGGAGCTACTGGAGCGACCGGAGCCACAGGTCCAACTGGAGCTACTGGAGCTACTGGAGCGACCGGAGCCACAGGAGCGACCGGAGCTACTGGAGCAACCGGAGCTACTGGAGCCACAGGAGCTACTGGAGCTACTGGAGCCACAGGAGCTACTGGAGCGACCGGAGCCACAGGTCCAACTGGAGCAACCGGAGCCACCGGAGCCACAGGTCCAACCGGAGCTACTGGAGCTACTGGAGCCATCGGAGCTACCGGAGCCACAGGAGCGACCGGAGCCACAGGTCCAACTGGAGCTACTGGAGCTACTGGAGCTACTGGAGCAACCGGAGCTACTGGAGCTACTGGAGCCACAGGAGCGACCGGAGCCACAGGTCCAACTGGAGCTACTGGAGCTACTGGAGCTACTGGAGCTACCGGAGCTACTGGAGCCACTGGAGCGACCGGAGCTACTGGAGCTACTGGAGCTACCGGAGCCACAGGAGCGACCGGAGCCACTGGAGCTACTGGAGCGACCGGAGCTACTGGAGCTACTGGAGCTACTGGAGCTACTGGAGCCACAGGAGCTACCGGAGCTACTGGAGCCACAGGAGCGACCGGAGCCACAGGAGCCACCGGAGCTACCGGAGCCACCGGAGCCACAGGAGCGACCGGAGCCACAGGAGCCACAGGAGCGACCGGAGCCACAGGAGCCACAGGAGCCACAGGAGCCACAGGAGCGACCGGAGCCACCGGAGCCACAGGAGCAACCGGAGCTACTGGAGCCACAGGAGCTACTGGAGCTACTGGAGCCACAGGAGCTACTGGAGCTACTGGAGCCACAGGAGCGACCGGAGCCACAGGTCCAACTGGAGCTACTGGAGCTACTGGAGCGACCGGAGCCACAGGAGCTACCGGAGCTACTGGAGCTACTGGAGCCACCGGAGCTACTGGAGCTACTGGAGCTACTGGAGCGACCGGAGCCACAGGTCCAACTGGAGCTACTGGAGCTACTGGAGCTACTGGAGCTACTGGAGCTACTGGAGCGACCGGAGCCACTGGAGCGACCGGAGCTACCGGAGCCACAGGAGCGACCGGAGCCACAGGTCCAACTGGAGCTACTGGAGCCACAGGAGCGACCGGAGCAACGGGAGCAAGTGCTATTATCCCGTATGCATCAGGTATTCCTGTTGCCCTTACGACAGTGCTTGGTGGATTAACTAATACTGGTGCAGTTTTAGGTTTTGGTAGTTCATTTGAAGGAGTAAATGTCGTTGGAGCGAATATTAACTTAGGAGTAGGAACATTACTTGATTTTGCTTTCGTTGCACCAAGAGCTGGAACAATTACCTCCATTTCAGGGTTCTTCAGTACAACAGCAGCCGTGACTTTATTATCAACGGTCACAGTCCAAGTACAAATATATCGAGCGGCAGCAAATAGTAGTACTTTTACAGCTGTAGGGACACCATTATCACTACCACCTGCACTAGGTCCAATTATTGCAATTGGAACAAATCGAAGTAATTCTATGACAACATCTATTCCTGTTGCGGCTGGTGAAAAAATAATATTAGCATTTTTAACAAATACAGCCGGAATTGATTTAGCTTCTGCTGTTACTGGATTTGCCAGTGCTGGAATTACGTTTGAATAACTACTTGCTCATTGTTTGGGAAAGAATAAATTATTCTTTCCCAAACGTATAAATTCATCATGATAGTAGGTATAGTTTAATGTATTCATTAACATAATGGGGTGTTCATATGATAACAATTAGTCTTTGTATGATTGTAAAGAATGAAGAAGAGGTGTTGGCAGGATGTTTAAATAGTGTAAAGGAATATTGTGATGAAATAATTATTGTAGACACGGGATCAACAGATGAAACTAAAAAGATTGCAAGTAAATTTACAAAAAAGATTTATGATTTTAAATGGATAGACGATTTTTCCGCAGCTAGAAACTTTGCGTTTAGTAAAGCAAGAATGGATTTTATTTTTTGGCTAGATGCAGATGATATCTTACTTGAAAATGATCAAAAAAAACTAAGAAATTTAAAAAAATCATTAAATACCGATATCGATGCTGTCTCCATGAATTATATTTTACAATTTGATGAATATGGTAAACCATCATTTTACTTTCGAAGACATCGTCTAGTTAAAAGAATCAATAACTTTCAATGGAAAGGGCAAGTTCATGAATATTTAGAAGTAGGGGGGAATATTTTACAAGCCGATATCGCTGTAACTCACCGAAAAAATAAAAAAAATAAAGATCAACAATCAAGTGATCGAAATATAAAAATATACGAAAAAAGATTAGAAAAAAATGAAAAATTTAGTCCACGAGATTTATATTATTATGCCAATGAATTAAAGGATCATCGGCAATACAATAAAGCAATTCAGTATTATCAAAAGTTTATAAATTGCGATCAAGGTTGGTATGAAGATAAAATTAGAGCGTGTCTTTATATGTCAGATATTTACCGAGTAAAAAAAGAACATGAAAATGAATGTAAACTATTATTACAAACATTTAAATATGATAAACCACGACCCGAAACATGTTGTAAATTGGGAGACTACTTTTTACGGAAGAAATTGTATTATCCAGCAATATATTGGTTTGAAACGGCTGTACGAACTAAATATAAGAATCCCCAAGGCTTTCATCACGAAGCATTTTCAACATGGTACCCTCATCTGTCACTATGTTTTTCTTATTGGAGAATTGGAAATAAGGAAAAGTCTATTTACCACCATGAGATCGTAAAAAACATTCGTCCAAATGACCCCAAAGTCTTATATAATGAACAATTTTTTAATGGGACAGCAAAAAAATGAATAAAAGAGAGGCTAACAATGATTAAGATAAAAAATGTTTTATATCTAGGCTGGTTAGGGAAAGGAAATGTAGGCGATGATGTATTATTTGAATTGTTCAAAAAGATGTTTTATAAATATGCTACTTCCAACCAAAATAATATTGCTGTAAATTTTGACACATTTCCAATCGTTAACAATTATAAAATAGATGTATCTGCATATGATCTTATCGTGCTAGGTGGCGGTTCATTAATTCACCTACCTTATTGGTTGAAAATATGTAAGGAAGCTTCAGATAAAGGGATTCCTATCGTATCGTGGGGCACAGGTTTTGATCATAAATACAAATCAGATCATTCCCTTCATTTATTTCAACATATTAATCAATATAAGTCTATATACGACAGTTTCACCTATTTAAGTGTTCGTGGACCTTTTACTAAAAAGTTATTAACTGATATTGGAGTCGAAAAAGAAATTCATGAAATAGGGGATCCTGCCTTATTTTATGCATCAGAAACATTTGGGAAATCATTTGTCAACACAGATAAAAACGACAAACAAATATTGATCAATTGGGGTACATCCTTTAATAATATTTTTGGAAATAATGAACTTTATGTAGAGAATGAACTAGTGAAAGTTATTCATTATTTACTCGACAAAGGGTATCGTGTGAAAATTTATCCAATTTGGACGGAGGATATTGATGCAGTAAAACGACTGAAGGAAAAAGTATCTGATCGTCGATGTGAAATACAGACAGTTGTTTATGATGCTAGAACGACTCAACAAATGATTGAAAAAAGTTATATAACGATTAACTTTAAACTACATGCAAATATTATGTCTGCTTCTGTAAATAGACCATTTATTTCATTGGCTTATCGGGGAAAATGTTTTGATTTTGCTGAAACAGTTCAATGTGCGGATCATGCCATTGCAACTGACGAAGTTACAGCAGATAAAGTTATTCATTTAGTGAATAATACGTTTGAATACTACCATGAAATAGTAGATAAAATTGTTCAAAAGAAAAAAGTATTTTATCCCCGCCTTCTTCATTCAATTCGAACCATTTCAAACATACTCCATTAAGAAAGGAGTTTAGTTTCATTGATGTATCTAAAGCAAAATTGTGTAAATAAACCAATCATGTTCTTTTTACGAAATGGGGAAGTGTTCAAAACGAGAAGTATGAAAAATAATGTAATAACGAAATTTTTTTTAATTACTTCTATTGATAAAACATGTATCACATTTATGCAATTGCGCCCTTGTTATATTTGTTACAATAACTATTCGTTCGAACCAACTTATGAATATATAACGATGGAAAAAAGCGTTTTTTGTGCCTACCATATCCTGAATGATGTATGTATTCGAAAATGCAAACATCATATTTGTTGCTTTAGTGATTGTTTAATTGGTCACTTTACATTATTGCCTGGGAATAACGAAGCAACCATATGGAAATCAAATATGGCTAATAAACAATCGGGTACACTTCAAATACAATTAAAAGATAAAATATCTTCACCTGTTAAGGTTATCATTCAAAACGGTTATGTGCATTCCATTACAAGCTTAAAATCTAAAATAATATGTTTAGATGGAGCCAAACATATTACAATTAAATCAAACGGAGATGAAAAAGTTAAGGGATGCTTTAAAATTGAAATGAACAGCATGATTGAACAAATTTAAAGAAAGTGTTTTTTATTCTTTACAGATGTGCTTTGAGTGTTAAAATATCGGTGAAAGAATCATGTGATGAAAATATTAGTTTCAATGGTCAAGAATTCATCCTCTTTCACTGATACATATTTTTTTATTATCTCACTTTCGCACCGATAAAATGAGTGTAAACAGTTCGCTTAGTTAAGTCTGAGACGATTCTAATTATTCTCTTGATGACTTGTGAGACTACGAATATTTCTCCTACTAAAAAGATATGTTTTTTGTTACATATAAGATATAAACTGCACAGAAACTTTGATTAGTGGATGGCTTACCGCTACGGAAATTACACTTCGCTTTCCGCGGGCAACGTCTCAACTAATTTCAAACGTTTTATTCAAAACGTTTGAAATGGATTTTCGGCTGTTGCTTTTCCAGCAAATATTTACGATGGGACGAGCATTTAGCGCAGTCCCAGGAGTTATCGTGCATTCGGATTCTACACAAATATGGAATGTTGACTTTTTCTTTATCCTATTGGATGAGTGATACAAAGGGATGGAAAATATGCCTTTTGGCCATTAAAACAACCTATCTTTTTGGCATCATTTCGGATAGTTTTTCAGTGGCCTCCCTTTTCACCTGCAGGAGTCTCCGTGTATTTCCTTCCCTCAGGTGGGTGTTGTCACTTATTACAGTTATTTATGGGTGTAATCACATAATTATCATTTACCTTAAGTATAGTTGATTGAAGTATAGGACAGTCGACTCCTGGGACTGCACTTCCGTTCGTCCCACCGTAAAGATTTGCACTAGCACGTCCTCTGAAGCCGTGCCCATGGAAAGCGACTGTCCGTAGCGAAAATCAACGGTGCTGTGACTGGTTCTACTCGAAATGTCAAATTAAGTTACTGCGCAGTTTTTTTCAAATGCGTGATAATAGCAACTACGTAACGAAAAGAGCAATGGAGTCTAAAGATACGTGCTTATACCTTAGGCAACCGCTCACCTAAAGTCAATTTGAGCATTGTATCTTCATCCTATTTCACTCGACAAAAGCTTTTTGGTTCAATTTACTCTTCAGGTGGAGTAATTATCATAAAGTTCATTTAAGTACTTTCAACTTAACGCATGACTTATTTCCTTTAATTGATTAATACGAGTATGAATAAACCAAATTCAATTGCAATATAGAATAAATCTGAAACGGTTGATTACAATAATTGTATATACTTACATCCATCATCTGTCACCAAATTAACCTAGTTCTTGTGTTTCTTCCATAAACAGGTTACTCATTCATTGTGTGATAAACATAATGCGAAAAGATTTGTTGTGTGATATTATAGTTAAAAATTGGAAAAAATCAGGTGATATGGGAGGCGATTTTATCAAGAATATCAAGCTTCAAATTAAAACAAAGAGGAGGGAATGGGTATGTCTGTAGATCATATTTATCAATTAATTTCAATAATCCTATATATGGTAGCAATGTTATTCATCGGTTGGTATGCATTTAGACGAACAGTTAACTTAACGGATTATATGTTAGGTGGGCGATCATTAGGACCAGCAGTAACCGCATTAAGTGCTGGAGCTGCCGATATGTCAGGATGGCTACTGATGGGATTACCAGGTGCGATTTACGCGGCTGGACTAGTTGAGGCGTGGATAGCGATTGGACTAACGATAGGAGCCTATTTAAACTGGCTATTTGTAGCACCGCGACTTCGTGTATATACACAAGTATCAAATGACTCCATTACAATACCAAGTTATCTAGAAAATAGGTTAAAAGATACTTCAAGAATTTTGCGTATCGCATCAGGAATTATTATTTTGATTTTCTTTACATTCTATGTGTCATCTGGGATGGTTGCAGGTGGAGTGTTTTTTGAAAGTTCCTTTGGTCTACCTTACCATACTGGCCTAATTATCGTTTCGATTGTTGTTATCGCTTATACACTATTTGGTGGATTCCTTGCAGTAAGTTATACTGACTTTGTTCAAGGACTTATTATGTTTTTAGCATTAATTCTCGTTCCTGTTTTCGGTATCTTTTTAACAGGTGGTTTTTCTGAAACGGCTGAGTCCATTCGAGCAGTAGATCCGACAAGACTAAGCTTAATACAAGGTGCTTCATTTATCGGAGTTATTTCTGCTGCAGCCTGGGGACTTGGATATTTTGGACAGCCACATATTATCGTCCGATTTATGGCTATTAAGTCAGTAAAGGAAACGAAGGAAGCTAGAAGAATCGGGATTAGTTGGATGGCTTTAAGTTTAATTGGGGCTATTGCTACAGCATTGATAGGAATTGCTTATTTTCAGCAAAATCCAGATGTAACAATAACAGATCCTGAAGCAGTGTTTATCGAACTTGGCCAAATTATTTTCCATCCGTTTATTGCAGGAATCATGCTTGCAGCTATCCTAGCAGCTGTTATGAGTACGATTTCATCTCAATTAATTGTTACATCATCTGCATTAATTGAAGATTTATATAAAGCAGTGATTAAAGTAGATGCAACAGATAAAAGATATGTTTTCCTCGGTAGAATGTCGGTTCTATTCGTGTCAGTCGTTGCCATGCTTTTTGCGTGGACGAAAACAAATACGATTTTAAAGCTTGTATCTTTTGCTTGGGCAGGATTTGGAGCTTCGTTTGGACCGATTATTATCCTTTCACTTTATTGGAGAAAAATTACGAATAAAGGTGCTTTAGCCGGGATGGTTGTTGGAGCAATTACCGTCATTATTTGGGGGAATGTAGAAGCTCTTACAGGAACATTATATGAAATTGTCCCAGGGTTTTTACTTAACCTAATCGTCACCGTTCTTGTTAGTTTAATGACATATAAAGAAGATAAGGAAATAACCGAAGAATTTGATGAAACGTTACGATTATTGAAAAAAGAAAGAGCATAACATTTCGGGTGAACAACAAGCCTATGCATTTAGTGTAGGCTTTTTGGTTTCTAAAATTATCCAGTTATATAGTATATTTCTTTCGCATGATTATGTAGAAAAAATGTAGGGGGAAGTAGCTAAATAAGAACGTGCGATCTTTATGTGATAGGATTAGTTGCTATATCAATCATTATTCTGCTATTATCAAGAGTGTTGCTACCTTTTTATATTAATGCTTTATTAATAGAAGTGTGACAAACTAATACGACATTTTCTAAGTTGTAGTAAACGATTTTCACAAAAAATTATGATAAAATTTAATGATGAACAAACTGTACTAGCAAGATTTTATGGAGGTGAATGAAATGGCTACAATTTCTAAAGAAGATATCATTAGAACTGCAGATTTAGCAAGACTTGTACTTACAGATGAAGAAGCTCAAATGTATAGTGAGCAATTAAGTGAGATTTTAACATTTACTGAAAAAATAAATGAAATAAATACAGACGACGTGACACCTACGACGAATGGAAATCAAATAACGAATGTTCTACGGAAAGACAAACCAGTACAATGGGAAAAACAGGATGAGGCGCTTGAAAATGCACCAGAACACGAGGATAACCAATTTAAAGTACCGGCAATAATGGATTAAGGAGGGACAATGAATGGCTCTATACAATTATACAATTAAACAAGTCGAAAACATGCTACATAAAAAAGAAATCTCTGCCGAAGAATTAGCAAATTTATCGTTTGAACAAATTCGGGCTGTTGATGGAGATGTTAAAGCATTCCTGACATTAAATGAAGAAAATGTAAAAGCAAAAGCGAAAAAACTCGATGAAGAAAAAACGTATGGTAAAAAATTGGCAGCTATACCAGGGGCTATCAAAGATAATATTGTGACAAAAGGAATTCGGACAACATGTGCAAGTCAGATGTTGGCAAATTTTGATGATCCTCTTTATGATGCAACAGTAACGGAAAAGCTAGCAAATGAAGATTCACTTATGATTGGGAAACTCAACATGGACGAGTTTGCGATGGGTTCATCTACGGAAACATCGAGCTTTCAAAAAACATACAACCCATGGAATCTTGATCATGTGCCAGGTGGCTCGAGTGGAGGATCGGCTGCAGCAGTTGCGGCGGGAGAGGTAATGTTTTCTCTCGGTACAGATACAGGCGGATCGATTCGTCAGCCAGCTGCCTTTTGTGGAATCGTTGGGATGAAGCCAACATATGGACTTGTATCACGTTTCGGACTTGTTGCATTTGCACCATCACTTGATCAAATCGGCCCATTAACAAGAACGGTTGAAGACAATGCACGGGTATTAGAAGTAATTGCAGGTCATGATGCAAATGACTCAACAAGTAGTAAAAATGCCATACCTTCTTATGTTGATGCTTTAGTTGAAGATGTCAAAGGGTTAAAAATTGCGGTTCCAAAGCAATTTTTAAGTGAAGGTGTATCGGAAGAAGTAAAAGAATCAGTTAAAAATGCACTCCAAATGTATGAATTACTCGGTGCAACGTGGGAGGAAGTATCATTACCACATTTACCGTATGCGGATGCTGCATATTATTTAATTGCAAATGGCGAAGCATCTTCAAGTCTTGCACGATTTGATGGCGTTCGTTTTGGCAACCGTTCCGACAATGCAACAGATATGATTGATATGTTTAAACAATCTCGTACTGAAGGCTTTGGTGAAGAAGTAAAACGTCGTATCTTAATGGGGACGACTGTTTTGAGCGGACGTGATAATTTTAACGAAGCCTATTTTAGAAAAGCTCAAAAAGTTCGTACTTTAATAGCGAATGACTTTAAAGCCGCTTTTGAACAATATGATGTTATTATTGGACCTACTACACCGACACCAGCTTTTAAATTTGGTGAAAAAATAGACGATCCTTTAACAATGTATACGAGCGATATTTTAACAGTACCTGTAAACTTGGCTGGACTTCCGGCATTATCTGTTCCAAATGGGTATACAGAAGCAGGCTTACCGTTAGGCTTACAAATTATTGGAAAACATTTTGATGAACAAACGATTTATCGTGCAGCATATGCATACGAAAAAGCGACAAATCATCATAAAAAGCGTCCAAACTTTGGGGGTGCTAGTGAATGAAATTTGAAACAGTAATTGGACTTGAAATTCATGTGGAATTAAAGACGAAATCAAAAATATTTTCATCAAGCCCAAATGCGTTTGGAAGTGAACCAAATGCGAATGTAAATCCGAAAGATTTAGGGTATCCTGGTACACTGCCGGTCTTAAATGAAGAGGCAGTTAACTATGGCATGAAAGCATCGATGGCACTTAATTGTGATATTGCATCTGAAACAGTGTTTGACCGTAAACATTATTTCTATCCAGACAACCCAGCAGCTTATCAAATTTCTCAAGATGAACAACCGATTGGGGAGCATGGCTGGATCGAAATTGAAGTAGATGGGAATAAAAAGAAAATTGGTATTGAACGAATTCATTTAGAGGAAGATGCAGGTAAGTTAACTCATGCAGCGGATGGCTCGCTCGTTGACTATAACCGTCAAGGAACACCATTAATTGAAATTGTTTCCGAACCAGATATTCGTTCACCAGAAGAAGCATATGCTTATTTAGAAAAGGTAAAAAGTATTATTCAATATACTGGAGTTTCGGATGTTCGAATGGAGGAAGGCTCTCTTCGGTGTGATGCCAATATTTCTTTACGACCTGTTGGTCAAAAAGAATTTGGAACGAAAACAGAATTAAAGAATTTAAATTCTTTTGCTTTTGTTCGCGCAGGGCTCGAATATGAAGTAAAGCGTCAAACAAAAATTTTATCAGAAGGCGGCGGAATCCAGCAAGAAACTCGCCGTTATGATGAAAAAACGAAAAAAACAATTTTAATGCGAGTGAAAGGTGATGCGGATGATTATCGCCTTTTCCCTGATCCGGATCTCGTTCCAATTTATATTGATGACGAATGGAAAGAGCGAATTCGTAAGGAAATCCCTGAGCTCCCAGATGCACGTAAAAAGCGCTATGTGGAAGAACTTGACTTACCAGAATATGATGCAGGCGTTATTACAGCAACGAAGGAAATGGCAGACTTTTTTGAAGCGACCGTCGACTTTGGTGCCGATGTAAAACAAGCTTCAAACTGGCTTATGGGCGATGTCTCAGCGTATATGAATAAACATTTAAAAGAAGTACACGAATTAGCCATCACTCCAGACGGTCTAGCAAAAATGATTAAGCTCATTGAAAATGGAACCATCTCATCTAAAATTGCAAAACAAGTTTTTGCTGAACTTGTTGAAAATGGCGGTGATCCGGAAGTATTCGTGAAAGAAAAAGGACTCGTCCAAATTTCTGATGAAGGACAATTACGTGAAATTGTTGGCAACGTACTAGATGAAAATGAACAATCGATTGTTGATTTTAAAGATGGGAAAGGACGGGCGCTTGGATTTTTAGTTGGACAAGTAATGAAAGCAACAAAAGGTCAAGCAAACCCACAACTTGTTAATAAAATTTTGAAAGAAGAGATTGAAAAGCGATAAAAATTAGAGCTTGTAGTGCTAGGGATGTGCGGTTTGGAATTTACGGTTATGGAGGAGAATTCAGCGCTTCGGCGTTTAATTCAGCGGTAATCGATCGTGATTCAGCGCTCCCGCATTAATTCAGCGGTAATCGATCGTGATTCAGCGCTTCGGCGTTTAATTCAGCGATAATCGATCGTAAATCAGCGCTCCCGCATTTAATTTTAGCGAGAATCGATTGCAATGCGGCGCGGTGGCTTCCGCATCGAATCCGCGAATCGACAAATTCTCAGAAGCAGAAGCTACCCAGCGAATTCTTATCCGCTAGTTCACTAGTTATTCGCTTGGATTAATTACTCTATACTATTACGCTTTTTAACATAGCTATACAAATGAGACTACTGCCCTCGAGTAGTAGTCTTCTTCTTGTATAGGAACATAGTAAACGGAACATTGTTATTTGTTTTGTTTAAAGGAGGTCATCTTGTGAAAAGGGCTCGAATTATTTATAACCCAACTGCTGGTCGAGAATTATTTCGGAAGGAGTTGCCAAAAGTACTTGAGCGATTTGAACAAGCTGGTTATGAGACATCTGCCCATGCAACCGTTGGTGAGGGAGATGCAACAAATGCTGCCGAAATTGCTGTGGAAAGAGAGTATGATATCGTTATTGTAGCTGGTGGAGATGGTACAATTAATGAGGTTGTTCATGGGATTGCTGGATCAGAATATCGACCTAAACTAGGAATCATTCCAGTTGGAACGACAAATGATTTTGCAAGAGCATTATCCATTCCACGTGACATTAAAAAGGCAGTCGATATTATCTTAAAAAATAATGCAAAAGCACTCGATATCGGAAAAGTAAATGATCATTATTTTATTAATATTGCTGGTGGTGGAGATTTAACCGAATTAACGTATGATGTGCCAATCAAATTAAAATCAGCAATTGGTCAATTAGCTTATTATATGAAAGGAATTGAAATGCTTCCTTTCTTAAGACCTGTTTCGACAACAATTGAATATGATGATCAAATTTTCGAAGGCGATATCATGCTGTTTTTAGTGGCAAACACGAATTCGGTTGGTGGGTTTGAAAAGCTCGCCCCTGACGCATTAATAGATGACGGTTATTTTGACTTACTTATCTTGAAAAAGACGAATTTAGCAGAATTTTTACGAATTGCAACAGCTGGAATACGTGGTGCACATATTGAAGATGAGAATATTATTTATACACAGGCAAAACGGATAAAAGTTACACCAAAAGAGAAAATGCAATTAAATGTGGACGGAGAATTTGGCGGTTTATTACCAGGCGAAATTGTGAATTTGAACAAACATATTCAGTTTTTTGTCAGTGATGAATTTCTTGCTAGAGAAGCCGAAATAAAAAACCGATTATTGGAAAAACGAGACTAAAATGGTTTCGTTTTTTTGTTTGTGCATAAAGGAGGGAGCGTTCTTCTTTTAGAGCTTGTTCATGGCACATAATTTATGGTATAGGCATATCTCGCATTTCTGCGGCACGTAATTTATGAAATCGGCACATCCTGTATTTCCTTTACACATCCCGCCTCTCTACGACGACCTAATTTGTGATACCTTCTGCCATTGCCTCGTCCTTTTTAACCTTCACTATGTCACGATAAAATTCTTTTAAGTTAAGACCATTCCATAAAAGTTGATGAATAAGTCTCTTTCACCAATCATAAAAATGTAAAGACAAGTCCTATTATGAAAGGGGAAAACCAAATGGAAGATGTGAAACTTGTAAAAATATTAAAAAATAAAGATGTGCTCACACTTGCTTTTGGAGCAATGATTGGTTGGGGCTGGGTAGTGACAGCAGGACTATGGATTACTGAAGCAGGGTCACTTGGCGCGATACTTGCTTTTGTTATTGGCGGTATTTTAGTTGTTTTAATTGGACTAACGTATGCGGAACTTGCGTCATCACTGCCACTTGCAGGTGGGGAATTAATCTACAGTTTTAAAGCAATGGGAAGGGTTGCTTCTTATGTAACAACTTGGGCACTTATACTTGGTTATGTTTCTGTTGTAGCCTTTGAAGCTGTCGCATTGCCAACCGTGTTTGAATATTTAATCCCGGATTATAGTGTTGGGTATTTATATACCATTGCAGATTGGGAAGTGACGGCTACATGGGCAGGAGTTGGAATTCTGGGCTCTATCCTTATTACGTGGATTAATTATCGAGGGATTAAATTTTCAACGGCGATTATGTTTATATTAACGTTACTGATTGTCATTGCAGGAGTTTTATTAATTACTGGAAGCGGAGTCTCAGGGTCTTCCGCCAATATGCAACCATTATTTGAAAACGGTACAGCGGGAATTCTGACAGTTATTATTATGACACCTTTTATGTTTGTCGGCTTTGATGTTATTCCACAGGCGGCAGAAGAAATAAATTTGCCACAAAAAAGAATTGGACAATTATTAATTTTTTCCGTTATCCTTGCTGTTATTTGGTATGTTTCCATTATTTTTGGCGTGTCACGAATTTTAACACCCGAAGAAATTAGCGCTTCGAATCTTGTGACAGCTGATGCGATGGCAAAAGCGTTTGGTAACAGTAAAATGATGGGTAATATATTAGTGCTCGGTGGAATAGGTGGAATTTTAACGAGTTGGATCGGTTTTTATATTGGTGGAAGTCGGGCGATTTATGCACTTGCCCGGGCAGGAATGTTACCTAAAGCTCTCGGTGATCTCCATCCAACATATAAAACACCATATAAAGCAATTTTATTAATTGGTATGTTGTCTGCGATTGCTCCATTATTCGGTCGTCCCGCATTAGTTTGGCTCGTTGATGCTGGTGGTTTTGGCCTTGTTATCGCTTGGTTTATGGTGGCGGTTTCCTTTTTAATTTTACGAAAAAAAGAGCCGAAGATGGTTCGTCCATTCCAGCTAAAAGGTGGTCCAGTCATTGGCTGGATTGCGATCGTCATGGCAATTGGAGTCGGAATTTTATATATGCCTGGAATGCCTTCAGCCTTAATATGGCCGTATGAGTGGATCATTGTTATTATTTGGATGATGATAGGAGTTGTTTTCTATCAAGTTTCGATAAGAAAAAGAAGCGCAATAAAAACAGAAGATCACCTAAACAACGAAATTAATCGTGTTATTAAATACAAATAATGTATGTTAAAATAGGAAGTATCATGTGTGGAACGACAACTTCGTTTACTCGATAAAGTGGTGTTTTTATTGGATATTCATAAAGCAAAGAAACTATTAGAAATAAATAAAATATTAACGCAGTCATTAAAAATTGAAAAGGTCCTACAAAATGTCATTGTTGCTGCAAGTGAATTAATCGAGGTTTCTGATGTGCTCATTATTTATTTATATGATGAAAAAACGAACACATTGCGATTTGCAGAAGGGGAAGGGATTCATAAAGAGAAATTGAGTAAAATAGCCTTTTCTCCGGGCGAATCGATTTCAGGGAAAATTTTCACCGAAAAAAAATCGAAATTATTTACTTCTGAACAAGAAATTGATGCATTTATGAAAAATATGACCCCAGAAAATTACCGTTATTATTATGAAGGGGTTAAAAAGAGAAAAATAAAAAGTGCCTTTTGTGTTCCAATTTTAAACAAGGATCGCTGCTTAGGTGTAGTCGTCGTCGATAACTTTAATCAAAATAATGTTTTCACAAAAGAAGATATAGAAGTAATCGAATTCGTTGCTGATCAAAGTGCCATCGCTATCGATAATTCGAATATGTACCAACATTTAAAAGAAAAAAACAGATTACTAAAACAATCGATTTCGATTCATAATCAATTCTATCAATTAATCATTGAAGGACGAGGGATTGATCATTTCATCTCTTTGCTAGAAAGAATCATTTCGTCTCCCGTTACATTTGATGCAAATATTTACGACCAAGATGAACATACATTTCCAATCGTTAGAGGAAACGATGTGTTAGGTCATTTAAAACTTACCAAACCATTCCAGTCGTTTGTAGAAATGGATCAAATTGCAATTGAGCAAGCAAGTCTATCCATTGCACTTGAACTGATCAAGAACAATGCAATTTTTGAAAAAGAAATTCATTTTCGAGAAGAAGTTTTTAATCAGTTAATGGAAGGGATCTCTGGGAGAGATTTACATCATGCGCTTCAATACGTAAAGTGGAATGAAGGTTCACATGTCCAGTGTATTATTTTAGAAGGACAGGATCATCCATTATGGGAAATTGATCGTTTAATTGATAAAGAACGATTTGTCCAATCGATTGAACGAATTACTTATACGATCGGTTTACACAGTTTAATTTTCACGAAAGCTTTTCAATTGATTATGATCATTCCTACTCAAAGTAAACATACCTTAAATAAATTGATCAAGCAAATTCAAATGCACTGGAAGAACGATAAACATATTTTATTCGGAATTGGTAGGGAAACGACGATTCAAGAATTATCTATTTCTTATCATGAAGCGGTACGTTCAATCGGGTATGCAAAAATGCATCATATACAAGTCGTCGAATATGCGATGCTTGGGATTGAACGATTATTATATGAAGTGGATGAAGATATTTTAGATATGTTTATGAATGATAAATTGCATAAACTTTATACGCTGGATGAAAGTTATTTGGAAACATTACGGATATTTATTAAATTAAATAAAAATCATAAACAGACAGCAGAGTATTTGCACATTCATGCAAATACATTATACTATCGGCTCAGAAAAATCGAAGAGGTATTACAAATCGATTTTAATGATGAAAAAGACTGGATTGACTTAGTGGTCGCTTTTCGCTTATATGTGGCGAGTAACAAAAAAGATGATTAATCTTTGTTACTTGCCACATTTATTTTGTCACAATTTATCCTTATGATAATAGGTAATCATCATTTTTGAGGAGGATTTTATCATCATGAGTCATACGTATTACAACTATATAAATGGAGAATGGGTTTCATCCAAAACAAATGAAACATATGCCAGTATTAATCCAGCAAATACGGAGGAAGTGCTCGGATACTTTCAGTCATCGAATGAAGAAGATGTAGAACTTGCTATTCAATCAGCTGAGAACGCTTTCGCAGATTGGGCGAACACAGCAGTTCCTAAAAGAGGAAACGTTTTATTTACATTAATTCAACTACTAGAGGAGAAAAAAGAAGAACTAGCAACGATTATAACGAAAGAAGTAGGAAAATCTTTTCGTGAAGCAAATGGGGAAGTAAACAAAACAATTGAAGCAATGAAGCAATTTAGTGGAGAAGCCAATCGGATGACAGGTGAAACAGTACCTTCCAACAGTAGTGAGATTTTTGGCTATACAATTCGTGAACCACTTGGTGTTGTTGGCGTCATCGCACCTTACAATTTCCCACTTGGAATTGGCATTTGGAAAATTGCACCCGCTATCATTGCCGGAAATACGGTCATCTTTAAACCGGCTAGTAACACATCATTAATTAGTATCAAAATTATCGAGCTTTTTGAAGAAGCGGGAGTACCAGCAGGGGTTATCAATATGGTAACAGGTTCTGGTAGTGTCATTGGGAATGCGATAGGAAATCATCCAAAAATAAAAGCAGTTTCTTTTACAGGATCAACAAATGTTGGTTTAGCACTAGGTAAAGCGGTGAGTACACGTGGTGCGAAAATGCAAGCAGAAATGGGTGGGAAAAACCCTTCCATTATTTTAGAAGATGCAAATATTGATGAGACAGTAGAAAATCTAGTCATTAGTGGCTTTTTAGATAATGGACAACGTTGTACAGGGACAAGCCGTGTGATCGTTTTAAAATCAATCGCCAAAGAATTAACGGAAAAACTAGTAGCCCGAGCTGACAAATTAGTCATTGGTGAAGGGTTTGGCGAAAATGTCGATAATGGACCAGTCGTTGATGAAGGACAATTAAATACGTATTTACATTACGTCCAATCGGCTATTGATGAAGGAGCAACCCTTGAATATGGTGGAAAACGTTTAACAAAAAATGGATTAGATAAAGGATATTTCGTCGCACCGACAATCTTTAGCAATGTGACAAAAGAGATGACGATTTTCCGTGAAGAAATTTTTGGACCGGTGATCGGGATTACAACGGTAGATACGTATGAAGAAGCATTAGAGCTTGCAAATGACAGTGAATTTGGTCTTTCTTCAACGATCTATACGAATGACTTAAATAAAGCATTTCATTTCGTTCGCAATGTTGAATCAGGGGTAACCCATGTCAATATTCCATCCAATTACTTTGAAAATCAGTATCCATTTGGAGGGAAAAAAGCATCTAGTATTGGACCACGTGAACAAGGTTCGACTACATTAGACTTTTGGACAGATTACAAAACAGTATATATTAAAGCGTAAAATGACGAGGCTGAGACATCACTAAAACAACCAAATCTATAGACGAACCATGCATTATCTGAGCGGAGGAAATATCCGTAGACTCCTAGTCGGCTAAAAGCGGTCACGTCCTGGGACTGTGCTAAATGCTCGTCCCACCGTAAAGATTTGTGACCTACGCCGACACTAGTACGTACTGAGCGGCGTAGGGAGGAAAGGCAGCGGTGAGGCACCACAGTGCGCTAGCAAGAGGTCGATGACAAACGCCACGTCCTGTGACGTCATCAACACTAGTACGTCCTGTACGTCGGAGGCTCACCAACCGCCTTAGGATGCGCGAAGTATAGTTCCAGAGCGGGTTACATGCAGCTACCATAGTTCGGATTTTTCTTTGGTGAAAACACTTTTGTCCCAGCCTCCATCCAAATCGTTACAACATAGAGAGGAAGAACAAGACGTGAAAAACATCGGAGTAGTTGGTTGTGGTCTTATGGGTTTTGGCATAGCCAAAAATCTATTAAAACATAGCTATAACGTGGCAGTATTTGATATTAATAAAGAAGCAGTAAAAAAATTAGAAAATGAAGGAGCTCAATCGGCAGAAAGTGTCAGAACATTAGCAAAAGAAGTCGATGTACTTATTCTTTCTTTACCTTCTCCTCCATTAATTGAAAAGCTAATGACTGATAGTAAAGATGGTGCTTTTGACGTGATGAAAAAAGGTACAGTCATTTTAGATATGAGCACAAATGATGTCGAATTAACGAGAAAATTATATGATAAAGCAAAGCAACAAGAAATTGATTATTATGATTGTCCTTTAAGTGGCGGACCAGCTGGAGCAAATGATGGGACATTAACGATTATGGTAGGAGGAAAAGAAGAAAAATTTTCTACCATTTTACCAGTTTTACAAGCAGTTGGTGAAAAAATCGACTATGTCGGAGCAAGTGGAGCAGGTCAAATTGTAAAATTGTGCAATAATATGATTGTTGGTGGCATTATATCATTAGTAAGTGAAGCACTTTTAACAGGAGAAAAAGCAGGAGTTCCAAAAGAAAAAATGGCTGCTATTTTTCAGAAAGGTTCCGCCCAGACGAAAGTGATGGATGTATTTGGACCGAATATAATAGCTGACACATTTGATGAGGTAAAATTTTCACTGGCCAATATGATGAAAGATATGAACTTGTATCAATATTTAGCCGAAAATGTAGAAGTTCCTGCTTTAGCTAGCCAATCTGCTCATCAACTTTATCAACTAGCAAGCTATCAAGACAAGGGGCAGAAAGACTCTACAGCAGTTTATGAAATAATTAAACAATTACAAAAGGGGGAGACAAAAAACTAATTAGATTGAAAGACAATATTGTGACATTAAAAGGGGGATAAAAAATGAGTGAGAACTCAAATCCAATTTTTGGACTTTGGAAAGATTGGCGTTTACATGCGTTAGTATTCATTACTGTTATTATTACCGAGGCAATTGGTACATTTAGCATTCCAATTGGACCAGGAGTTATTTTACTTTTACCAATGCTTTACGCATTAATTATCGGACTCGTATTATATTTCACACCTCTCGTAAAAGAAAAACAATCTAAAAATGCGGAACCGATTATTGTTTTAGGAGTTGCTTTACTATTAGCAAAAATTGGAGTCATTATTGGACCTTCTTTACCAGAAGTGATTGAAGCGGGACCTGCTTTAGTCTTACAGGAATTAGGAAACTTAGGAACCATCCTACTTGCGCTACCTGTTGCAATTTGGCTAGGATTAAAACGTGAAGCGGTAGGAATGACACACTCAATCGGCCGTGAGCCAAACGTTGGTCTCATTATGGACAAGTTTGGGATTAATTCACCAGAAGGCCGTGGAGTAATGGCGATGTATATTTTTGGAACCGTTTTTGGAGCTGTATTTTTAGGACTTATTTCTGGTTTCCTAGCAACGATTACACCACTTCATCCACTGTCATTTGCAATGGCTTCAGGAGTAGGAAGTGGAAGTATGATGGCGGCAGCAAGTGGTTCATTAGTCGCAGCGTTTCCTGAACTAGAAACACAGATCGTTGCTTTTGCAGGGGCAAGTAATTTACTATCCTTGTCAACAGGGTTATGGGTGAGTATTTTTATTGGCTTACCTTTAACAGAAAAAATTTATACTATGATGACCCGAAAGAAATCGAAATAAAGAGGGGGCTTCCAACATGTTATTAAAAAATATACAAGAATGGACATTATTATTAGTTATTTTTGGATTCACTGCCCTTATAGGGAATTGGGCAGGATATGAAATTTTACCGTTAAAAGCAATTCCAGGAATGATCGTACTCATTTTAATTTGTTTAGCAGGATTTATTTTAAGAGAATTGATTCCAATTAATTTCCCGAGTATCGCTTATATTTCTATTATTGGAGTACTCGTTTCCATGCCATGGATGCCCGGCTCTGAAAAAATTGTTGAGTGGACAAGCGAGGTTCAACTTCTTGCTCTGGCAACACCAATTTTAGCATATGCAGGTATTGCCATTGGACGTTCATGGACAGATTTTATGAAACTAGGCTGGCGTTCAATCGTCGTTGCGAGCTTAGTTATGTTAGGTACGTTTCTCGGGTCCGCTTTAATCGCTGAAATTATTTTACGATTTCAAGGAATTATTTAAATAATCATCATACTCCTTTTGTCTCAATCTATACACTTATAATAGATGCAAAAGGAGTATTTTTTTGGAGGTGAAAATGGATGAAATTTAATTCTGTTTTTGACATTATTGGACCAGTAATGATCGGCCCATCCAGCTCTCACACAGCTGGAGCAGTTCGTATCGGAAAAATTGCCCGTGACTTTTTAGGTGAAGATTGTAGGTGGGCACGTATTCAATTATACGGATCTTTTGCTAAAACATATAAAGGGCATGGGACAGATGTTGCACTTGTTGGTGGTCTATTAGGCTTTGCAACAGATGATCGGAGAATGCGTCAGTCACTTGATCTTGCTCGAAATAAAGGGATAAAAATTGACTTTTTAGAAGATACGGCTGCAACCGACCATCCGAATACAGTTAGGATTAAAATAGGGAATGATCATGACGATGTCGAAGTTGTCGGTATTTCAATCGGTGGGGGAAAAGTACAAATTATCGAGTTAAACGGATTTTCGCTACGCCTCTCTGGCAACCATCCAGCCGTATTAATTATGCATAATGACCGAGCAGGAGCAATTGCTTCTGTAACGAAAATTTTAGCAAAACATCAGATAAACATCGGACATATGGAAGTAAACAGAAAAGATGTTGGCAAGGAAGCGTTAATGGTGATCGAAGTAGATCAAAATGTGAGTGATACAATTTTAACTGAGCTTGAAGAAGCTGACCACATTATACAAGTATCAAAAATAGTCACATAAGGAGGAGAAGTGTGTGTCGATGTTTCGAACAGTGACGGAATTAGTTGAAATAGCGGAGCAAGAAAAAATGCCAATTTCTGAAGTAATGATTCGGCAGGAAATGGAGATGAAAAATCGGTCGTATGAAGACATTTTTGCCCAGATGGAAAAGAATTTAACAGTTATGGAAGAAGCGGTTGAAGCCGGATTAAAAGGAGTCGAGTCTGTAACAGGATTAACTGGTGGTGATGCAGTTTTAGTGCAACAATATAGAAAAGAAAAAACACCATTATCAGGGAATATCCTATTGGATGCAGTCAGTAAAGCGATGGCAACAAACGAAGTTAACGCTGCAATGGGAGTTATTTGTGCAACCCCTACAGCCGGAAGTGCGGGCTGTGTTCCGGGCGTGTTATTTGCTGTTCAAGAGCAATTACACCCGACGAGAGAACAGATGATACGCTTTTTATTTACAGCGGGAGCATTCGGATTTGTCGTTGCAAACAATGCCTTTATTTCAGGGGCGGCAGGCGGATGTCAAGCAGAAGTCGGTTCCGCTGGTGCCATGGCTGCCGCCGCAGTCGTCGAGATGGCGGGAGGAACCCCACAGCAATCCGCTGAAGCATTTGCAATTACACTGAAAAACATGCTCGGACTCGTTTGTGACCCTGTAGCAGGACTTGTCGAAGTACCATGTGTAAAAAGGAATGCGGCTGGTTCATCATTAGCAATCGTCTCTGCTGATCTCGCACTTGCAGGTGTGAAAAGCCGCATACCATGTGATGAAGTAATCGGAGCAATGTACCGAATTGGAAAAACGATGCCTGTCCAACTCCGCGAAACGGGAGAAGGCGGACTTGCCGATACACCGACAGGGAGATTTTTACGAGATAAAATATTTGGTGGGTAAGTGGCAGTTTGGTTGGATCAACATTTTGGTTTTACTGTTGAAATCAGCAGAGGGTTTTGTACATTCGCCATATAAATGGGGAGATGCGCCATATTATGGTTGAGAATCGCCATATAACCACGGAAAATCGCCATATTATGGAGAAGAATCGCCATATAATCACGAAGATCCGCCATATAATTGCGGGGCAAGCTCCATTTAACCTTGCGATTAACCATACATTTGGTGGAAATGCGTCATAGGAACGACATATAACAGGACACATCCGCGATATTAACTTCAACATTCATGATCCTGACTCTGTGTAATATCATTCACGATAAATACGTTAGGCATTTCATATTGTTCTTTTACTTCCCATGAACCAAACTATGATAAGATATAGAATAGAAAAAAGCAAAATAGTAATTACAAAAGGAAGATTAATCCATATGGTAAAGCAAAAAGTCCCTGTGAAAAAGAATGAAACAGTGACACTTCTATTTGAAGACTTAACACATGAAGGCAATGGTGTCGGTAAAATTAGTGGATACCCCATTTTTGTACCACATGCCTTACCGGGTGAAGAAGCGAATGTAAAAATAGTGAAAGTAAATAAACGTTTCGGATACGGAAAACTTCTCGATATAAAAAAGGTGAGCCAAGAACGAGTTACACCACCATGTGATGTTTTTTACAAATGTGGCGGATGTCAGTTGCAACATATGAGTTATGATATGCAGCTTGAGATGAAACGAAATCAAGTTCGCAATGTCATGCGAAAAGTGGCCCACTTGGATCATGTGCCTGTCCATCCTGTTTTAGGAATGGAAGATCCGTGGCGCTATCGTAATAAAATTCAAATCCCCATTGGTGAAAAAGACGGAAAGCTAATAACTGGCTTTTATCAAGCACGAAGCCACAGAATTATTGATGATATGGATACCTGTCTCATTCAAAATGAACTTGGGGACCGGATGGTGGAGGCTGTAAGAAGGATTGCGACAGATTTAGGTATTGTGTCATATGATGAGAAAACACATCAAGGTGTATTACGCCATATTATCGTGCGCACTGCCTTTTGGACGAATGACACGATGATTATCCTTATTACACGAACGGAAAAGATCCCTCAACAGGCGGAATTAATTAAACAATTAACAGAGACATATCCGGCGATAAAATCGATTATTCATAACATCAATAAAGAAAAGACGAACGTCATTTTAGGAAAAAAGACGAGAACAATATATGGTGAAGACTATATTTTTGATACTATTGGTGACTTGAAGTTTAAAATCTCACCTCGCTCGTTTTATCAAGTGAATCCAACCCAGACGAAAGTGCTCTATGATAAGGCACTGGAATATGCCAATGTAGGTTCTGAAGATGTTGTCATTGATGCTTATTGCGGGATTGGTACCATTTCTCTATTTTTAGCGCAAAAGGCGAAAAAAGTCTACGGTGTTGAGATAGTTCCAGAAGCAATTCGTGACGCAAAAGAGAACGCACAACTAAACGGATTAACGAACGCAGAATTTGTTGTCGGGGAAGCGGAAAAAGTCATGCCTTGGTGGACAGCACAAGGGTTGCGCCCAGATGTTATCGTTGTAGATCCGCCACGAAAAGGGTGTGATGAAGCATTACTTCAAGCGATGGTTGATATGGCACCGAAGCGGATTGTGTATGTATCTTGTAATCCTTCCACTTTAGCCCGTGACTTGCGGATTTTGGAAGATGCTGGGTTTGAAACACAGGAAGTACAGCCAGTTGATATGTTTCCACAGACGGGGCATGTAGAGGCTATAGGGTTGCTATGTCGCCACACTATGTAGAAATCCTTAGTTTCAAGGCGTTTTACAAGCATTCTTACTTTGAGACAAATGGTGAAAATGGCAGATGAAAAGTGATGAAAAATCACATTAATGTTTCAGTAGGAATTGATCTGGTGTGAGGGAACATGTGAAGTTAAATATTCTATCTTAAATTGATGCGATACTTTTAGACGTTCAAATAAAATGAACGTCTATTTTTTGTGCAAAATTAGAAACTACAATTTGATACTTATTGGAATGGTTGTATAAAGATATTGTATATTAATATTTTGTTTGCTCAAGTGAAGAAAATAAAAAGGATAATTATATCAGCGCATTTCATCGCTTACAATTGTAGTGATACTATTTAGAAAAATCAATAATATAGCTTGACAAAAAATGGATTAATGATAGATAATATAATACATACGTATGTATTATATGCTCGGAGGTGATTATATGCCACTTCACGACCCCGACCAAAAAACAAAGCAGTATATATTGGAAACTGCTACACGCCTTTTTTCGGAAAAGGGATTTGAAAATGTGAAGGTTGAAGATGTTGTAAAGGAAGTTGGTGTAACCCGTGGGGCTTTTTACCACTATTTCAAATCCCGCGAAGAACTGATTTCTAGCGTTATGTATAAGTCTTTTAATGAGAGTAACCCGTTTATCCTTGCCCAAAAACAGGAAGGGCTTAATGCTCTTGAAAAACTTCGTTTTTTGTTTAAATTGGATCTCCGTCCCCGCTTGGATATGAGTGATAGTTTAAGAATTGAAATGAAAAAACTGGCAGATAATCCTGTTATCTTTAAGAACGAACTACTTACTCAAGTAAATGTGGTAGCGCCTTATATTGAAAAACTATTGCTCGAGGGAAATGAGGATGGATCAATTACTGTTAAATATCCAAAACAAGTGTCACAGATTATTTCCATGTTGATTGCTTCATGGTTAAGCCCTTTTGCATTTCCAGTGCCATATCAAGAGTTTGCCAATAAAGTTTCATTTTTTGAACAGTTGGGGAATGTATTGGGCGTACCTTTTATGGATAAGGAGATGAAAGAGATTTTTTTGGAAATAGGTAAACAGGAATTTAAAAGATAAAACTAGAACCTTAGATTTACTGCCTTTTAATTAGGCAGTAAAATTTGAGATATTTACATACATACGTATGTATAAAAAGGAGGAACTTATGATCAAAAAAATGATTGAAGTTTCGGGTTTGAAAAAATCTTTCAAGACAAACCATGTTTTGAAGGATGTCAGTTTCACCGTACACAAAGGTAATATCTTCGCCCTGCTCGGTTCGAATGGTGCGGGAAAAACAACCGTCGTAAAAATCCTTTCCACTTTGTTGAAGCCGGACAGCGGTAATGTTAGCATTGGCGGTTTTGATGTAGTATGTCAAGGGGACTATGTGCGTGGGTGTAGTAGCCTAACAGGGCAGTTTGTGGCAGTAGATGAAGTTTTAACGGGCAGAGAAAACTTATATCTTATCGGGCAACTCAAGCGTCTGACGGATGTTAAAAGTAAGGTAGACGAGTGGCTATCCTTTTTCGATTTGGAGGATGCGGCTGACCGAAAAGTATCTACCTATTCTGGTGGAATGCGCCGCAGACTAGATATAGCCATGAGCCTTATGGGCAACCCACAAGTGCTTTTCCTTGACGAACCCACCACAGGGCTAGATCCACAAAACCGTATTGCTATGTGGGATTTGGTAAAGAGTTTGGTAGCAGAAGGAACAACGGTGTTTCTTACTACGCAATATTTAGAAGAAGCGGAGTATCTTGCTGACAATATCGCTATTCTTCATGGCGGTAAGATACTTGCAGAAGGCACACCACAGTATCTCAAAGAGATTATACCGCAGCGAGGCGCACAGCTAAATTTCCAAAACGAAAGAAAAGCTGTAGAAGCGATGAAACTATTAAATGATAAGGGCATTACCGTTGATAGCATTGAGAAAAAGCTGCCCTCTATAGAAGAAGTATTTCTAACGTTAATTGATGAAAAAAAAGAGGACAGTAATCATGAATAAGCCAAAGACAAGTATATTTTTTGATTCGTGGATCATGTTCAAACGCTGTTTACTTATTTCTCTGCGAAATCCCGAAGCACTGTTAATGGCCACAATAACGCCATTCTTCCTAATGTTCTTGTTTGGGACTGTATTTGGGAATATCGCAGATGTAGGAGATCTTAACTACATTGATTTCATTGTGCCGGGAATTATTATGCAAAGTCTTGGTCAAGCCTCCCAACATTCAGCAATAAATGTTGCAACAGATATGACAAAGGGTATAATAGACCGCTTTCGTTCCATGTCTATTTCAAAATATGCCGTGCTTATAGGTCATACCGGTGCAGGGGGGGTGAGAAATACAATTTCAACCACTGTGATCATTGGCTCTGCATTCATTCTCGGTTTCAGACCACAGGGAGGCTTTGTGGATTGGCTTATTGTTGTAGGACTTCTTATGTTAGTAAACATTGCAATTTCATTGATTGCCGTACTGTGTGGGTTAATCTCAAAGACGCCGGAAGGCTCCAGCGGACTAATGTTTCCACTCTTTATTCTGCCTTTCCTCAGTTCCGGCTTCGCTCCCACTGATACCATGTCCAGCGGCATTAGGTGGTTTGCAGAAATACAACCCATGACGCCGATTATTAACAGTATTCGAGCCTTGATGCTCGATTTGCCTTTAGGCAACAGCTTATGGATAGCTTTGGCTTGGTCTGTGGGTATCATTATTGTAGCTTTCACTGCCTCAACACAGGTTTATAATCGTAAATTGTCATAGGAATATTAACTTCTTCATTACTAAAAGGAGGGAATCTAATGTCAACGGAGTGGGCAATTCGCACAAAAGGACTGTATAAATCATTTGGCAAAAATGAAGTGCTTTGTAACTGCTCTTTAGCCGTAGAACGAGGAACAATTTATGGCTTTTTGGGTATAAATGGAGCAGGAAAGACTACTATGTTTAAAATACTGACTGGTTTATTAATTCCTACAAAGGGGGAAGTACAAGTACTGGGGAAAGATGTTGTGACACAGAAAACTGATATATTAAAACATATTGGCAGTTTAATTGATATGCCTGTTTTTTATGAGCATTTATCCGCCAGAGAAAACCTAGAGATACATCTTGCCTATATGGATGTCGAACGTGCTGATATAGAAGAGACCTTATCCAAGGTCGGATTGCAGAGAACCGAAAATCAGCCCGTTTCAGAGTTTTCTCTTGGTATGAGGCAACGCTTAGCTATTGCTCGTGCTATGATTCATCAACCCCAATTGCTTATATTGGATGAACCCGTTAATGGGCTTGACCCTGTAGGGATCCGTGAAATGCGTGATTTATTCAAGAGTCTTGTAGAAAACCATAAAGTAACAATTTTATTTTCAAGTCATATTTTATCCGAAGTCGAACACATAGCGGAGAAGATTGGCGTTATTTCAAACGGTACGGTTGTACGGGAAATGACGCTCCATGAACTAAAAAAAGGCAGTTCTTTTAACCTTGAAGAATATTTCATTTCAATTGTGAAGGAGGGGAAAGATAATGCTTAAACTGATAAAACTTGAAATCAAACGTAACCGATTGAAAGGATATATAACTGCGGGGCTTGTTATTACGGTTACGTTGATAGGTCTTGTCTACTTATTTGCTGCAATTCCGTACCTTGACGCTTCGGATAAGGATGTACAAATATTTATGACATATAATGGCATATCTACACTGTCGTTAGTGGTTGCTACGGCTTGTTTTTCAATCCTGTCATCGGTGATGTATAACAGATTTATCATTGAGGAATATACCAGTAAAAAGGTCTTTTTACTTTTCTCGTACCCTGTTGAGAGAAACCGGGTATTATGGGTAAAAATAATAACTGTGTTTCTTTTTATAGTCATTTCCATGATATTTAGCGGTATGATTGTATTCTCAATATTTTTTATCACCGAATCGTTCTTTCCTCTCTGTCAAGATGTTTTAACACTGTCAACTATATTTGGAATAGTAGCATCCCTTGTAGCTTACTCCATTACATCGGCAGCATTGGCCGTCATTTCTTTATGGTTTGGATATTGGAAAAAATCCGCTTCCGTGACGATTGTATCTAGTGTAATTGTTTCAAGCATTTTTGGCAGTTTTTCTTCTGAAATTCTTTTATCGGGAGGAATAACCCATAATCTGATGATTCTTGTAGTAATTGCAGCAGGGAGTACATTAGTTGCTTTGGCTTTAATAACGAGGCTTTCCCAAAAGATCAACACTATGGAGGTTTAACGTTGGTATTTTGTCTATTAGCACAGTACTACATGAGGCTCCATTCGGGCATTATTATAGGTGTAGTCACAAATGGCGAGAGTGATAATCCTGTCCGCACCGTAGAGGATGGATTCGGTCTGGACTAAACTGTAGTCTATAGCGGTATTGTGCTTGTGTTGCCAAAGTCTATTACATAGGTTTCACTGATTAGCAACGTCATATAGAGAGCAAACTTCACAGCGATATTCATGCTCCGGATCGGCTTACTATCCTTATTGCCAATTATACGGGGAAAATGTCATGCTATAAATATCTGAAAATAATAAAAGCATTTATGCTAACATGAAGATTAAAGTTATCAGGAGTCAACAGGTAAGAACGTACCTTTTCTAATGTTCATTGGGGGATGTAGCTTTTCATACTTCCTCTTATGATGCAATTGTCATTAGATGATAAATGGATTCTTTCACTACTCGCTTGTGCATTAAATATCGGAATTACAATTGGACTATTCCGCATTGCCACAATGAAGTAGGATCCGTTTTCATTCTAAAGCAACTATAGCTTTGATTGGGGTCGCGCATTACCAAACTGGGATAAATGAAAATACGGGTGTAATAATTTGAGCGTGAACAGCATAATTTTACAAAAAGCATTGGAGGGAAAAGGATGGAAATTAAGCAAGTAATACTACAAACGAATAAAATGAATGAAACGAAGCGCTTTTATACGGACACGCTTGGCTTCTCATTAATTAAAGAAGAAGAGGAAATGTTTTGCGTAGCGATAGGATCAAGCGAAATGGTGTTTGCGAAAACAGACGAAAAAGTAAGTCCGTACTACCACTTTGCCTTTAATATTCAAAGCAATAAATTTGATGAAGCAAAGTCATGGATTAAAGAAAGAGTAAACTTAAATACAGAAGATGGGAAAGATGAAGCGGATTTTTCGTTTCTTCAAGCACATTCACTCTATTTTTATGACCCTTCTGGTAATATCGTAGAATTTATCTCAAGACATGCGATATCTGAAGCGGGTGACAAGCTATTTTCATCTAAGAGTGTCTTAAACATTGGTGAAATAAGTCTTACGGTTCCTGATGTACAATATGTTGGGCAACAATTGATTGATATAGGAATTAATGAACGTAATAATAGACCATTGAGTACTACTTCTCTAAATTTCATGGGAGATAAAACGACTGGAGCATTTATATTATTGGTACAACCAGGTCGAAGGTGGATATTTTCTGATAAAATTTCTGCTGTGTTTCCTGTTGAAATTATACTGGCAAGTGGCGAGCGGATCACTTTAAATGAACAAGGATTCAACATAAATTAAGTATTTCACACGGAATTTAGTGTAGCAAACGTGATCAAATAAATAAAGCGGAATTCATCGATATGATAATCTTTGGATCTCAGCATGGGAAATGTTGAAAGTTTGGATAAAAAAGGGATTAAATGTATAGAATAAATCGTGCATTTACATAAGGACAAAAAATTTTAGTGGAAATGAGTGTATTCGCTGTAATCAATACGATTGTATACTATCATTGGTACATGGTGATATAATGGTATAAAAAAATTCTGGATTTTAGATGAAAGGGAATTATCGAAAGGTTTGTGATTTATGTATAAGTATACGTTATGCTTTCACATAATTGTTATTATTCTAATATACTTTTTAACTCTTTAGTTTGCTTTTTAGTAAGAGTAAAGTAACTATCTGAGCCATCGTTATATAAAATTGAACTACCATCATCTTGGTACCAGACATATAATCTTATTTCGGCAATCCCTTCTTTGGGTATGTCAAGTGAAAAAAAGATTTTTGGTTCTTTATCCAGATCTTCCGGTTTTTCTATCTCCTTAACTTTGTCAATGACCTTCCTTAAGGCTTCGATTGATTCTGAATCCTTCATTTCATTATGAAATTTTACTCCTTCAGTTCCATTATCACCAAAAGGAGTGCCTACCCTAATCACTTCGTCTACTGAACAGCCCGTAAACATTATCAATATAAGTAAAATTGGTAATACCTTCAACCCACTTTTTCATTTAAATCACCTCTTTTGTTCCAAGGTTCCCCTGTAATGGTTGATTTCTATACGTATGTACAAATCGCTTCATTAGGTTAAGTATACCATTTCTTGGTGTCTCTATTTCCTTATTTGGAAAACCACAAAAAATCCTTCTTCAAAAGTTTATCCAATAAACTTAAATCACCTTTAATTATTCATAATTTTCTCCTTTTTTGCTATAAATTTCATAAGCAAAATATCCAAATAATAAACCTATTCCAGCACCCAAACTAATTGTAAATAGTGAGGAAATTGGGAAAAATATGCTAAAAAGTATAGCAACAGCACAACCAATCATCATTCCAAGTGGTATTAGACTATCTAATAAATTTTGAGCACCTTTTGATTTTTTCTTACCCAAGGTACCTTTCTTATATTTATGTTTCATTCTAAAAACTACAAATACTGCAATCCCACACACTATTATAAGAGGTAGTAAAATACGGGCAATTTCCAAAGCTAATCCCAATTAGAACCCTCCCTTTTTCACTTTTTAATTGATCCTATTTAACATAGTTTATTCATTAAATGACCGTTTGATGAAAACTTATGTTTTATCTATCCTAACATAAATTTTAGTAGCTTCAAAAATCTTAATACCTTATCTAACACTAGTGTTGCATTAATTAATTCCTATAATTCTAATAATATTTAATTGATTATATTGCAAGGGGTCTTAGCACTCGCCAAGTTATAGGATTATCTATGTAGAGTACCTTTCATAATTAGCGATATCTTGTATACTATTAATATATTCTGTAAGTTTATTGTGATCAATTCTAAAAGAATGGAGCGGATGTCTATGCTTCGTAATTTTTCTCAAACATTTCAACACCCAATCTCTGATATTCCATATAAAGTAACGGTGTCGATTCCAGATGAAAAAGTGCCTTCGGAAGGTTTCCCGGTATTGTATGTGCTGGATGGAAATGCTTATGGCACCATGTTTAAGGAAATAGTAAAGCTACAGTGGCGCCGCCCAGAGAAAACAAAGGTTTCCCCAACGGTCATTGTAAGTATTGGGTACGATTTTAACGAAGTTTTCCCACCCTTGCGTGTATATGACTTTACGCCTTTTTCATCTACTACATCGCTACCACCAAGACCAGATGGGACTTCATGGCCAGCACATGGCGGAGCGGAAGGGTTTCTGCAATTTTTAGAAAAAGTAGTTCAACCATACGTTTACGAAAAGGCTCCTGTTCATGCGGATAACCAAATATTATTTGGCCATTCGTTGGGAGGATTATTTGTTTTGTATACATTATTTGAGTGTCCTAGTTTATTTAACAACTATATCAGTTGCAGTCCATCCATCTGGTGGAATGAGTGTCAAATTTTGACCTATGAACAAAAAGGTTGTCTTTCACCTAACAGAAAACTGTTCATAGCTGCGGAAAATGCAAAAAAAATGAACATGCATGATCATGCATTTGCTCTTTTTGAGAGATTAAAAATAAGTAATCCAGATTGTATTGCTTTTCGTTCACCAGCAGGGGAAAATCATATGTCTATCGTTCCCACGATATTGAGCGAAGCACTTCGTTTTATGTATAGTAACTAAATAGAAGACAGAGAGCACAATAGAGAGGATTGCAATCATTCGTTCTTTGTTAGAGCGCATAAATAGCAGGTATATGGTTGTTGGAATTATTCTGGCATTACATCGTTGATAATTTACATATACAATATTTTAATAGGATGTTAAACAGATGGAAATTATCAAGTTGTAGATTGCCCGCCTTGCAGTGATGATAAATTTATTTTATTGGAGATATGAAGGAATTACATCAATGTTTCAGTAGTTATCTGCCTAAATTGTGGGAACACAAGAGAATTTTTTTGAAATTTTAAGCTGTAGAATTTATCGGAGGTTCCTTATGGATAAGATGAAAAAAATTGTGAAAGAAAATTATCATGTAGATATAGAAAACATTGTTAAACAAAAAGGAGGATGGGCATCACTAGCTTATAAAGTATTTGATAGAAATCAAAGCTACTTCTTGAAGGTATATGAAAAAAGAAGAGCGTCTACTCCAAATTTGACTGCTCTTATAGATAAATATGTTCCCATAATGGTATGGATCTTGAATAATACTCGTTTAAAAGGAAAAATTTCTGTTCCATTTATAACTAGAGATGGGGGATATAAGTGTGAGGATGAAGATGGAATTTATCTACTTTATGACTATATTGACGGAGAAACCATTGGAAATCGAGATTTAAGGGGAGATCAAGTTCACCAACTTGCGGAAATCATTACAGAGCTTCATTTGTATGGGGAAGAAATTCCTATTGAAACGGCTACTATAAAAGAGGATTTTTATGTTCCTTTTTTACAAGCATTACGAGACATATTGAACAAGAAAATGAACAATTTTCCAAGCGATGTAAGAGAGTTGATCAATCCCCATGTTAACCAAATCAATGATTTGATTCATACAATCGAAAAGTTATCCGTACGCTTAAAAAATAGTGAAGTAAGAATGGTTTTATGCCATACAGATTTGCACTATTGGAATCTAATGGAATCTGGAAAACAACTGATGTTGATAGACTGGGAAGGGTTGAAATTAGCACCTGTTGAAGCCGACTTAATGTTTTTAGTTGACAAGCCATACTTTAATCAATTTATCAACATCTATCAGAAAACCCATAGCAATTTTTCCATTAACCCTGATGCTTTACAGTTTTATCTAGGTCGGCGCAAATTAGAAGATTTATGGGAGTTTCTTGAACAACTTTTGTTTGACGAACAAAATGAGCAAGAAAGGATTATGACAATGAACTATTTGAAAGAAACGTTATCAACCATTGGTCAGTGATTTCTAACATATTCATAGCATTATATAATCCTGCAATAATATACTATATTCATTGTTGATTTAACCCATTTAAAAAGAACCTTTAAAAGGGATATATGGAGCAACAGCAATTGAATATTTGTCACTTTAAAAAGGAGAAATAAGAATTGTCTTTAAAAACAGGAGATATTATTGTATTTGAACGAACTTTCACAGTAGAAGATGTTGAATTGTTTACTAAAATTTCAGGAGATGAAGGGATTCATCATCTAACTCCAGATGAACAGGGAAGGCTTGTCGTTCAAGGGTTATTAACGGCAACTCTCCCAACAAAAGTAGGTGGAGATAATAACGTGCTAGCCCGTACGATGAATTTTGAGTTTTTAAGACCTGTATTTACGGGGGATACGATAATTTGTGAAGTTAAAATTGAAAAATACGAAAAACAAGAAAATAAAAATAATAGAATAGCAATAATAGCATCTTTTTTATGTAAAAATCAGCATGAAAAAGATGTATTAAAAGGGGATTTTTCAGGTGTAATCCTTTAAATTTTTAAAAACTACTTCAACTAGGACACGATATTTATTCACCCAGTTGTGAAATAATTACAAAGCTATTCCAGAGGTTATTTTCCTTTTGTGAAGATTTAAAATGGTTTTAGGATAAGTCATTTTTAACGAATTAATCGGTTTAATCAGAGATTACAGAGAAGGATTAGAAAGAATTAGATACGATATCAAAACTAAGCTTGATAAACAGCTGTAGTAGATTTTGCAGAGCTGTTTTGCATCCTCAAACAGATTTGGAGTGAGGGGAGAAGTATTGACAACCATAGGTTTTATAAGACATGGAATTACTGAGTGGAATGAACTGAAGAAGGCACAAGGTAGATCTGATATTCCGTTAAATGAAGTAGGTAGAAAACAAGCTTTGGAACTTGGCCATAGGCTTTCACATCAAGATTGGGATATGATTATCACAAGTGATTTATCAAGAGCCAGTGAAACTGCAGAAATTATTGGCACTCTAATAGATATACCTATTAGTTCTTTTGATGATAGAATTCGTGAGATAGACTGTGGAGAAATTGAAGGAACAACGGAGGAAGAAAGGCTAATCAAATGGGGAAGGAATTGGCGTGATTTGGATCTTGGAATGGAAAGGTTTGAAGATGTAGCAAAAAGAGGAATTAAATTTATAGAAGAAATAGTACATTTACATAAGGACAAAAGGATTTTAGTGGTAAGCCATGGTGCTTTGATTGGTCTTACCTTACAACGTTTGTTACCTGAAAGGTTTCCAACTACCTATATTGATAATACGGCTATAACAATTCTTCATAATATAAAAGGAGTATGGGACTGTAAACTTTATAATTGTACAAACCATTTAAGGTAGTCTTGTTTTCTTGCTAGGAAGTGATGGATGTTTTAATAGGAATTTCTTTGGAATTCAATAATTTTGTAAGGAGAAAGAAAATGAAAGATAGATTGTTGTTAGTAGTATTATTCTTTGTTTTAGGCTCTGCAATAGTAAGTAGTCTTGGTTCGCTTAGTTACACTCTTAAGTCAATTTTTTATGGTGTCGCTATGACAGCTTTAGTCGTTATTGGCTTAGTAAGTTTCTTAAAATATTTGCGAGATGTTAGAGATTAGGTTGTGTTAGTAGAGGAGGAGTTGATAGTGAAGGATTGTATATTTTGTAATCTTGAATTAGAACCAAATCAAAATATCATTTTAAGTAACGATCACTGTATGTTTTTACAGTTAGAGCAAGCTCAAATAAAAGGTAATCAACTTGAAGGTGCGGGGCTAATCATACCAATCCTACATAGAGAAACAGCATTTGATTTAACGCTCGAAGAATGGAATGCAACATATACACTTCTTCAAGATGTGAAAAAATACTTAGATGAGAAATATAAACCTCAAGGATATAACCTTGGATGGAATTGTGGTGAAATAGGGGGACAACATATATTTCACTCTCATTTTCATGTATTACCGAGATATGAAGATGAACCACTTGCTGGTAAAGGTATTAGATATATGTTTAAAGGTGCAGAGATTAAAAGAAAGAATTATTAAGCTAACGCGGCATATACTCTATTCTTTCGTTAACGGGTGCAAGTATTAAAAAGGAGGAGTTTATTGTGTATCAATATTATAATGGCTTAGTAATTAGAGAAGGCACTGAGGGAGTTCCGGCCGACTATGTTGAGGCTCTTTTTGAAGACGCTGGATGGGCGAAAAATACTCCAGCTTGGCAGAAAGAAAAGTTTTCCTTAATATTTAAGAACTCAACTTGGGCGTTTACTGTTTGGGATCATAACAATATGATTGGTATGGTTAGGGTTATCTCAGATAAAATAATGGTAGCTAACGTGATGGATTTGGTTGTTTTATCGGAATATCGTGGAAAAGGAATAGGAAAAAAGCTTGTAGAACTTTGTGTTCAAAAGCTCCCGCACGGAGATTGGTTTGCTCATACCTCTACTGACAATTTTAATTTCTATGAAAGGTGTGGGTTCGAAGTAAAAGATCGATCTAAAAATGGCACCTGTGCGTATTACGGGTATATACAAGCACGTAAAGATGGGCATAGATAAATTCATTTACTACTTTACGATGTGATTGTGAAATAAAACAGTTCCTCCTTTGCTAAAGACGTTGATCTTTACCATGAATCATTCAAACGCTCAAGAATGAAACGCATTTGGAATAAAGTTATTCATCACTGAATTTTATCGAAATATGATGTGATAGGAGTTAGATAGGGAAATGGAAAAACAAAAACATTCAGAGGAAAAAGTTGATATATTTTGGAAAACATTTTTAAAGGAAACTGGCAGACCTAAAACAACAAAATATTTAGAAGTCTTTCATTTTGAATTAACTGAAAAGTGGGCCAATGAATTATTACGATTAGTACTCATTGGACAAAAGAAAGCAACAGCAAGTAGTTTATGGAGTTATGGACTTGAAGATGAGCATATGCCTGAGATTGGTGATTTTAGTATTGTTACTGATTGGGAAGGTGTACCACGGTGTGTTATTCAAACAATCGCGATAACAATTCTTCCGTTTTCAGATATTACATATGATATTTGTAAACGTGAGGGAGAGGACGACACATTGGAATCCTGGCGTGATGGTCATATTCGTTTCTTTAAGGAAGAAGGGAAGGCACTTGGTTATGAGTTTAGAAATGATATGCCAGTGGTTTTTGAAGACTTTGAGGTAGTATACCAAATTTGAACTACCTCCACTACTAGAAGTGGGGATTTCTACGAACACCCGATTAACGTTTAGTTATCTAAGTAGGATCTACCTGTAGTTTCTACGGTAAAAGCAGAATTCGAACGTTTTAGCGTCCTGCTTGGTTTTCGTTTTTACATTAGACGTGGCGATTAGAATGTTGAAGGTTTTTATAAAGCGGACTCATTTTTTACTGGAACCAAAATTGATTTAAGCGAGCCGTTGAAGAAAATAATGAAAAAGAGACATGGACAGAAGAAAAGGTGAGAGAAGTGATTGATGTATTTTATCATTTCCTATTCTTTTTACCTCCAAATTGTTAAAGGGGAGATTCACTTTCTTAAGAGCTAGATTGTGAAGAAATGGATTTACTTAATCGGATAATCTGTTGTAAACTGAATTACATAAGATGATAACTATTTATATTCTATTTAGACCATGATAAATAAAACAATAAGGGAGAAAATAAATATGGCAAATGAAAATAATAATAAGGCACTGGCACAAGAGCAATGTGAAGAATTACTAGGAGCATTGAAAGCCCGTTTTGAAAAAAATATGCACCGCCATGAAGGGCTTGAATGGGCTAGAGTCCAAGAAAAACTAGAAGCTAATACTGAAAAATTGTGGTCGCTCAGTGAAATGGAAAGAACTGGCGGTGAACCGGATGTTGTCGGTTATGTTAAAGAGAAGGACGAATACATTTTTTATGATTGTTCTACGGAAAGTCCTAAAGGGCGTAGAAGCGTTTGTTACGATCGGGAAGCACTGGAGTCAAGAAAAAAACACAAACCAGAAAATAGTGCTATTGATATGGCAACTTCCATGGGCATTGAACTTTTAACGGAAGACCAATATCAGGAGCTGCAGAAGCTTGAAAATTTCGATATGAAAACATCGAGCTGGGTGCAAACACCTGCAAATATTCGAAAACTCGGTGGAGCCATCTTTTGTGATCGGCGCTATGACACTGTCTTTGTGTACCATAATGGAGCAGAATCCTACTATGCTGCCAGGGGTTTCCGTGGCTCACTAACGGTTTAAATTTTGCATAGACAACTAAATTGTATTTCTGAATGGATTTACCGTAAAGCTGTAATTTTTGGCGCGTCTATATAGGAACGCGCCATTTATATTTAAGTGGATCATCGTTTTATAAAGTGAAAAAATCTACTACAAGGACACAATTATCCTTGATTTGTACCTTTTCAATCTGGTTGTAAGTAACCCTATTTTCTTTCCATTTAAAGGACTAAGATGAATCTGTAATTTCATCGATACATTTAAAAAACTATGAATCCCCATATGCTTCAACTGCAATTGAGACACCTTTCCATTTGCAGCTGCTTTTGGATGATGAAGTGCGCTTTCAATTCCATCATTGACAAAAACAAACGTTGTACCCCCTGCTTTATTAGTTTTCTATTTTTTTATGTGCGAATACAAAAACCGGCATATGGAAAGTAGCATGATCTCCCCAAATAATTCACTTCACTATTAAACATTCTTTTTCCCATGATAATAGCCCCTAACAGTGTGTAGGTGTATCACCATCTCAATTCCATCAAAACATAGGAAGTTTTCCCTCTGGAAAAAGTCCATTTCAGTAAACTGAGATGTTCAGTAGAGAAAAAATTTCACGCAAGAATAGTATGCGCACATTTTAATTCTGAAAATAGACTTTACAAACATTAGTATGATGTATATAATCAGTTATATAACATTGGTTATATAACGTGTGTTTTATAAGGGGGGAGACTGTACAATGGCACCACGAACGAAATTTTCTAAGGAACAAATTATCGATTCAGCTTTTTTTATTGCCAAATCAGAAGGGATCGATCGGATTACCATCAGAAAAGTAGCTGCCCATCTGGGTAGTTCTAGTGCACCTATTTATGTGAATTTTAATGATGTAGAAGAGCTCAAACAAGCAGTTATAAATAAAATAGTTGAGCTAAGTCAACGGATGATCAAGGAACAAAATACAGGAAACCCATTTGCAGATATAGGGATCGCTAGTCTTAAAATGGCAACGGAATATCCTGTTTTGATACGAGATTTTGTTTTGAAACCAAATGAATATTTGAAAGAGTATGACCAAGAAATGGGTGGGAATTTTACCGAACTCATGAAACAAGATCCTGAACTTAAAGGTTTTACGGATGATGAATTGATGACCATCTTATTAAAAATGAGGATTTTCCAAACAGGACTCACCCTTATGGTAGCCAATGGGTTGCTTCCTAAGGAATTTGATTTAGATAAAATGCTTGAATTGTCAGATAGTGTTGCTGGAGATATCGTCTTAGGAACTCGTTCGAGAAAAGAAGAAAGAAAAAGAAACTAGTCATTTTTTTATAAATAGGAGGAATTACTATGGTGACGTTAGGGAAGTCAATGTTAGATCAATCGTTTTTGAACGATACGGTGAATCAAATGGTGAAAAAGGGAAAAAACTTTGGTGCTGTGTTGTGTGTAGAACAAGGGAACGATGACTTTTCCTGGATCGGTTCGGCAGGGAATCTTCAATTCGATAATCAGTATTTTATGACGAGTGTAACAAAATTGTATGTAACAGCTGTCATTTTAAAATTAAAAGCAGACAATCGTTTGCATTTGGAGGATAAAATATCAAAATATCTTGCAGATGATATGATGGATGGCTTACACGTATTGAATGGGGTTGATTATTCATACGACATCACGATTCAGCATCTAATTTCCAATACATCAGGCATTGCCGATTATTTCAAGCAAAAGCAAGCTAATGGTGAAGCGGGAGGATCGGATCTTTTTAACGGTCGGGATGAAGCCTGGCCTTTAGAGAAAACACTTGCAAGCATCAAGAAAATCAAACCTCAATTTAAACCAGGGCAAAAAGCTAGCTATTGTGGAACAAATTATCAGCTCCTAGGTAGAATCATAGAAAATCTTACAGACATGCCAATAAAAGAAGTCTTTAAATCTTACATTTTTGACAAATTAAATTTGACTAAAACATATGTTTATAAAGATGAAAACGATACGAAGCCCATTTCACTTTACTATAAGTCTCAACCTCTTCATGTTCCCAAATTTATTTCATGTCCTTCCTTTACACCTGAAGGAGGCATCGTATCCACGGCTCATGAAACGATGATCTTTCTTAAAGCTTTTTTCACAGGGTACTTTTTTCCGAAAGAGGAAATCGAGGGTTTGAAAAAGTGGCATTTCATTTTTTGGCCCTCACAATTCTATTATGGGATCGGGTTGGAGAAGTTATGGGTGCCTCGAATCGTTTCACCCTTTAAACCTATTGGAGATATTATAGGCTTTTGGGGGCAATCAGGTGCTTTTGCTTTTTATCACCCTAAACAGGAATTATATTTTACGGGCACAGTCAATCAAGCTAGTGGAATGGGGCACAACTTAGCTTTTAGAGCCATGACAAAAATTATTAAAACGGTATCTTCATTTAAATCCTAATCAGAGACATTAGAAAGGAGAGAAATAGTTAAATATATTTAAAAGTGGAATATCAGAAAATTTCAAGGCATAAAACAAATTGTAACTTGAAAATTTTTTATTTAATATTTACTAGTTCAACCCTGTGTTCTATCAAAGAATTTAAGGGTCTTTTTTTTGCGAAGAAGTATCAAATGTAACAACTGTCCAAAGGCCAATAATATTTGTGAAAACTAAATTCAAAAATAAAAAGTGTCGTTTAGAAGAAACTAAACTAGGTACACAATATGTCTAATTAAGATGAATTAGATTACATAGTTTAGTAGAAGTTTTTAAAAGTCCCTAGAATTGGATTAAACTGTTTGTTAAAATGTAGTATATTAAACGAGTGAATTTGGGATGGAGCTAAATAAGAATAATAGAAATAATGATCTTGAAAGGAGGGAAAAGAATGATTGCTGAATTACATAAAGATGATTTTCATAAATGTTTAGGAATACTCAATGAACAAGGACAGTTAGAAGCTAAAGCTATCGTGACAGGGATCAATCCTGGGCGTATATTTGTTGATAATGTTGAAACACCTAAATCCGGGCTTATTTGGTTAGGTAATAATGATGGTTTTATATTTATCGGAAATGAAAAAAATGACCAATTTAATAACGCGCTGAATCCATTTATTGACCATGTAATTGCACCGGAAGCAAAGGAAATAGGGTTAACGTATTTTGAGGGAATTGGCAATCATGAACAATGGAATAAAACGATCGAAATGTTGTTTGAACATCGTACATTAGGTATTTGGCTTCAAAGGGTTTATCTGTTTAAAAAGGAAAATTATAAAGATCAAAGTGTGCCTAAAATAGAAGAGAGGTATACGATTCATCAAATCAACAAGCCTCTCTATGAGAACAAAAATAACTCAATTAAGAACATAGAATTTCTACATTCAAAAATCTTAGCATTTTGGTCTTCACCTGATTGTTTTTTTCGTAAGGGCATAGGTTATTGTATTGTGCATGATAACGAAATTGTTAGTGTCTGTTTTTCGGGTTTTGTTGTTGATCATATTCATTGTATAGATATTGAAACTTTAGAAATCCATCAAGGTAAAAAATTGGCTCAAAGATTAGCGCATCATTTTATAAAGGATTGTTATGAGAATAATATGGTTGCGTATTGGGATTGTATGGATGGGAATAAACCTTCTATAGCAGTTGCCGAAAATGTAGGATTTTTTAGACTCTTTAATTACGTTGGATATGAATTTTTGTTTTGATGGGAGCTACGCAGTATCTTTATCATTTATTTTTGTTTGGTACTTGTTTGTCGTGTTCAAACCAATTAACAAGGTCTGAAAAAGGGTATAGTTCAAGAGGCTTCATATGAAAAAAAAGAAAAAGATATTCATAACATAAAGACAGTTGTAAAAGTTTGTAGAAAGAGCGAAAAGGTTATGATACTAAAACTCATTATGATTCTGTTGGTGTACCAGCAATAAAAAGCAACTCTTTAGATAGAAACTAAGTCAGGAGGATCAAATGAATAATAGAATAACACTCCTCATTTTATTCGTTTTTATAATCAGCATAGGATCATTGGTTTTTGTTCTAACTTCGGATTATCATCCAGATTATCTATTAGGGTATGGTGTACCTATATCCATTATTTGTGGAACTTCCATGATCGCATTCGTGTTGTCTCGAAGAATTAAATAATTGTTTAGAAGAACAAGCAACAAGACCCAAGTCTTGTTCATTTAAATGTGTTTTCAATTTTCTCTAAGTTCAGCTTAATAAATAGCTCATGCCGAGAATAGGTATGGGACATTTATGGTTTAACATTATGAACATGGTTTTATAGAGCTCTAAATACGACAATCCTCCCATGCTCACTAAGAAGATAATTTTTTTGAAAAAATCAATAAGATACACCTCATTTTTTTTGATACAATAAAAGCGAAAAAGAGCTAGGTAACATTTTAAATTATGAAATAGTTAGGATATTGAATTATCACGATACAATTTAGGTGAAAAAAGTGTTGATTGTATAGTGTATAAGGTCATTACCATTCATTTAACTAACCAAAAAACAACTTTTACATTAAGGAGTCTTTCTTCATGAAAAATGTAATTCTCGTACTGTCCGGTTTTATGATAGCGGGTTTAATCATAGGTACGTACTTTTACCATAATCAAGCTTCGGCTACTCTTCCACAACCGAACCAGCCCAATGATCTACAAGAAAATACTACCTTACCGGATGAACAAGAACAACCACAGCCAGAACCTTTACAACCAGTAAATAATGACACGATTACGTATACATTACAAAATGATGAACTAAATATCACATTCAATAATGGGAATGATTGGGTAAAGGTTCCGATTGAAAAGGATCAATTGTTTGAAGGGGAATATAATGGAAACAAACAAGAATTGATCGAAAATAGCTATATGCTTACAGAAAACAGAGTTGCATTTATATATTCGGACGGAGTTGACTTGGAAGGAAAAAGAATACGATTAATCTATTCAAGTGATCAAGGTATAACGTGGAAGGAATCAGTTGTTATTGAACCATTTCCACCCATGCGGTTTAGAAAAGTTGATTTCTTAAATGATCAGTTTGGTTATGCCATTATCTCAGGTGATCGCACGATGTCGCAGGAGTATTCGCGAGCCTTTATAACTCATGATGGTGGAGAGACTTGGGAGGCTACAGCTGAATCGCCCACAACGAGGCTAATTGCATTTGGTGGTTTTGTAGATGAAACGACAGGATTTTTATCCTATGGGACAATTAATCCAGAAGAACCTGACGTTTACGTTACTCAAGATAGTGGAGAAACATGGAATGAAGCAGTTTTTAATATGCCAGTAAAATATAATAGAGTATTTGTTCAAGCGGAGGTTCCAGTAAAAGAAGAAGATCATTTAGTGGTTTTAGTGAACCAAGGGCCAAATGGTGATTATAAAGGTGGGCTAGTAAAAGGAGAATTTATCTCTGAAGATAATGGCTTAACATGGAACTTTTCAGCGGAGGTACAGCCAAATGAAACGGAATAAAAATAGATTAATGAAACGAATTGGATGGATTCTATTTCTTTGTGCGATTGGCTTTTTTGGCTTGCAGATGGGATATTTACTTATACAGGATAGATATCAAGTTGAGTATATTGACAATCGCTTATTTTACATCATAAATATTTTTTGTGTCATCTGTTTATCTCTAGCAATCTTACTTCTACTTAAGCTAACAAAAAGATTTAAATTAATAGGGACAATTGTCGTGGGTATATTTATGATCATTCAAATAGTACTACTTGTTGATAGCGATAGAAAAATAAATAATATTACAAGTGTATCCCCTAATTTCAAACATGTTTTCTCGATCAAAGAAAATAGAGATAGCGGCGAGTCTTTTTACTATAGATCCTATTACGGTATTTTAGCCCGACCAAAAGAAAGTTTGCCATATGAGATAGCGGAAGACTATAAAGTGGAATGGTTAGCCAAAGATGTTGCAGCATTTACGTATGAGACAGCTGAAAATACAATTCAGCAATTTATTGCGACATATGGAGATCGGGGTGGTGGCATTGCTTACTATTATGTCGGAGCGGAGATGCAAGGGGTATGGCAAGGAGAGAATGTTGAGGTGATTAGTGATCCAGACGGGATTACTGTAACTGAAAATGGTAGATCTGAATTATTTGAATGGGAAAACATTCATCAGTTTGGCACACTGGCTATTGTTTTAAAAAAGAATAACGAAGCCGCCTGGACTATATCCTTAGATGACAATTTTGTCGTTCATTCAGATGCTTTGGAAGACAAAGTAGGAAATATTCGTTTATACAAGGCCACCATGGAAAAAAATCAACCAATAAAACTACAATATCAGGCTTCTTATTAATAGAATATCCTAAAAGATGAGGCATGTTCTATAAATATCAATGGGGATTGATTCTATTGTTAGCATATATCCATTGTAACGTAAATGAATAAGTTCAGTTTAGTGTCAAAAGCTAGAATGAGGTGATCATTTTGCAGAAAAAAATCGTAGTTATGATATTTATTTTTGCGTTAGGAATTACGAGGTCTACTTCCCTACTTCATGCTCAAACAATAAATGAAGCGGATACTGAATTATGTGAAACAGTCAAATATGCATTAATAAATAGCCTTCGAGAGCCAATTGATAAGGCCATAAATGAAATTTATAAAAATGACCCGAATGCACCAAGCGATCTCACATGGGCTTCATATGATACAGAAATGTTAAAAATCAAGCAGTTATACGGTGTAGGTGGGGAGTATGAAATTACGTTTAAAATTACACCCTATTATCACGCTCATATTACTTATGGTGAAGATATCATTGTTGTAAGCACTGATGGTAAGGTAATTGATTATACACATGTTAAAACGTATCCTAAGGAACCTATCGAAAAATGAGATGAAATTTTTGGATTGAAATAAAACAGATTATTCAAGACTAAGCACATTTTGAAAAAACACTTCAAAATATGTATCGGGATAAATAGCTAGAGGATGCGTCGTTTATTTCAACTTTTTCCAACTACAGCTTTGATCAACATGGGGGACTTCGGCAACCAATTCGCTAGTTAGTGGATGAATCCATTTTTAATACTCTATTGTAATCGCCAATGTTCCCCACTTCTTTTCCTGTTCTAGACTGTATATTTCATATGTCCCATCTATCATCTCTTTCATTGTCCAGCCTTCACAATCAAAATCACCAAAAGGTATATGTTCATACATATCTTTAAATGTATCATATGTTCTAAGCTCTGTTACTTTTACTTGCAATGTATCATTTTGTTCAGGATGTTTAATAAATTCGATCGTATCCCCAACTTTTATTTTTCTTCTTTTTTTATCGTTCAGCCGAACCTCAACCTTCTTTTTTCCTTCTTTAATAGCATTAAAATATGCTTCGTATAAACCCATTTGATGTATCACAATACATTCACCCCTCAATGTATGTTAGCATATTTCCAGAAAAATGTTTTTCGCCAAATGTCTATGTTAAGATTATTGTAAATGAAACTTGGAATATTATAGAGCGGTTTTAATGGGGTGATTAATTGAAGCAAATACCTAAAAGAATACATATTATTGGATCTGTAGGAAGCGGAAAAACTACTCTCGCAAAACAACTGTCATTAAAATTTGATATACCATTTTACGAACTAGATAACGTTGTTTGGGTAAGACATAAGTCTGGGGATATAAGAAGAACGGAACATGAAAAAGAAGAATGTTTACATACTATCATTCAATCTGATAGCTGGATTGTTGAGGGTGTTCATAGCGAAGAATGGGTTGCCAATAGTTTTCTTCATGCAGATTTAATTATCTTTTTAGATACAAAATATTCGATAAGAACGTATCGTATTATCATGCGGTTTTTAAAGCAAAAAATGCGGTTAGAGTATGCAAATTATAAACCTACATTCCAGGTGTTTTTGAATATGTTCAAATGGAATAAACATTTTGAAGAAGTGGGGAAGCCTAATTTTTTTACTACATATGGAATGTATAACGATAAGATAATCATCTTTCGAAACCAAAAATGTAGTAAGAATTACGTCAATAGTTGGCATGAAACTTAAGGAGATGGGAGGAAGCCCATTATCTAAATAGATGCTTCTTGGTAAAAAATGAGTTTTAAACCAAATAAGATGCCAGTTGGACAAAGCTAAACTGGCATTTTGTTACAGGATTAGTGTGATAACTGATAGATTCCTTTTAATTGTCCTTTATCCAATTGAATTAACCCATCTGTGCATTGCTCAATTAGCTCAGTGTCCGAGTTTTTATTTGTTTTTGAAGCCTGAAAATCTAAGGGTTCACTTATGAGACTTAACTCCGATCAGCCCATATTTTCACTTTTTCACGAAGATAATCCTTTTGTTGGTGGAATTGGTCTATACGATGTCCATTTGCCCCAGATGGATGTGGAAAACCGATTAAATAGGTATGGTTGGGCAGCTTTCGTTCTTTCCCTAGCTTAAAGATGACATTCTCAACTGTTCTGCCTAGAGGAATTACCAATGCAGTTGGAGAAATTTGAGCTAACTCCTTTGGAAAAACCTTGTAAGGATAATCCCTTAATAAAGGAGAACGATCGATAGGTGGTTGAAATCCAGTGTAGTTTTTTTCTTTAAAAAATACCGGGTATTTGATTACTGATGTTGTATGAATAAGCTGTCTATTTTCACCAAATAAAGAGGATGAATTCTGTATATGAAGAGCTTCTGGAATATAACATTGGTCAAGCATGTCAACAAGATTGGTTCTCATTGAACCAGCAAATCCTGCTGATATTTTTGCTTGAATCAAACTTGCTTCTATACTGTTGTTAGATGAAAGATCTTTTACAAATTGCTCAAAAGCAGTTTTCATTTGATGCCATCCAGGGGTAATCCCAACAATAATTATTTTCGCTTCCTTGTTGATATATTCATTGTGAGGGGCGTAGTATATCTTTATATCTCCATCATTATTTAATAAAAATGATTCATTTAGCAAATCATTTTTTGTGAGAGGCTTTTTAGTATTTAATGATTTAATTGCAGGTAGAAATTGTTGAAGTATTGGATATAGCATGGGATATCTCCTTAACATATTATAAAACGTTTTGTGAATGACTTTTTTAATTACTCACTGTTTACTTTTTGTTCCTATCATCTATTCTACCTTAAAAAGTTCCATTGTTTCTCATCTTTTGTCACGTGGTAGCCTCACCGCGTTCCCATCGCAGTCGAAAATCGTCATGAAGGTCACGTGGTAGTCTCGCCTCGTTCCCTTCACAATGGAAAAACACCGAAAAGGTCACGCGGTGATCTCGATCCGCTCTCCATTTCCTCTAAATTAGTGTAGAATCATATTGCATTGTACTTCCGCTGATATTATAGCGAGAGCTAATATTCTGGGCATCTAAACTAAACTTTATTTTTTCACAAGATGATTCGTTTAAAACATAATATGAATATCTAGGTCTTGAGATAAATGTCATATTTTTTGTTTTACATTATTTATTCCCCTCTCTTTTATAGCATATGCTGTTACTAAAAGATTCTCTATAAGACTTTGTTTAATAAGGAATGTCTATACCTTTTCAGGAAGTAATTGCATGCTTGCTATCGATAATTCCATTCATGCATAAGACTCAATACTATATCTTTACCTTAAGCTATGTTCTCGTTAAACTTGTAATAGAAAGGTGAAGCGAAAAATTGGAACGAAAGAAGTATGGAAGATAGGATCGATTTTCTGATAAGATTGTTTCAATTCATCTTGTACAAAGGAATTTGCATATGTTTGAATAGGGAATGGTGATGTAATCAATAGAATTACCTTTATAGAAAGGAAATGAGAGATGGAAAAAACAATACAAAGTGAGTTAATTGGACTATTTACATATAATGAGATTTGTAAAACATATGAACAAAATGACGGGAAAATACACTGGTCATTGGACATCAGAAATGAAGGTGTTAATGTTAACAAGTTGTTAAAAAAAGCGGAAGAACTATTTTTGTTTATGGAAGACTTTGATAAAAAGGCAAAAGTAGCTATAGCAGAGAAATTGATTGATTATAAAAATGACTCTTGGCCTGAATATGATGAGAATGATGAAAATTTAAATTGGGATGTTGTAGATGCAGGTGAATATGATGTAACGAAGGAGAAATTTGCAGAAGTAATTACTTTATATGATATTGTAATTAGAGTAAATGATATTTATTGTGAATTTGATGATGGAGACTTATTTGGGGGACATAGAATACATGCTTATTTTGATGATTATTATGAGTTGTTAAACGCAGACGTGTAAAAATAAGAATTAAGTGTATTTCAAAACTACTTATCATAAATCTCATCCCTTTGTATTTCGAGTAAGAAATCGAAAGAGAAGCAGGGAAAACTAATTCCTGTCCTGCTTCCAATTAGAAATCAGCATGAAAAATTCTTCTTCTTTTCAGTAAAACCAGTTCGTTTAATGCCTTCCTTCTTTAAATTTACTTATATTGTTTTTTGATATTTACGAAAACTCAATGTTGCAAGCAAAATGGACAAAATCGAAAAGATAAGTAAGTATCCGGAATAAGTCAGAACTATTCCCCAATCGATATTTGTCTTAATTGCTTCACGCCCTGCCTCTCCTGCCCAATTAACAGGATTAAAGCGAGCAATATTGTGAATCCAATCTGGTACAAGCTGTAACGGCATAAAAAGACTGGATAAAAACATGACAGGCATAGAAATAAAGCCGACGAATGCCATTAATGCTTGTTCATTTCTAACAAGTAAAGCGATCGATAGAGATAAAGCACCAAAACCAATGCCAACCATTACCCCACAAATAATTAAAATGAAAATACCTACTAGCCCACCAGCAAAATTAGCACCAAGCATGAACGAAAGAAGAATCATGATAGTTGCTTGAATGATCATGGTGACAGCGTTTTGAATTAAAGGGCCAAGAATTAATGCACTACGTTTGACAGGAGAAGTAAGAAAACGATTCAAAACACCATGATTATGGTCTGCTATCATACTCATACCTGCATAACTTCCTGCCATGAAGGTACTCATGATGACAATGCCTGGAGCAAGATAATTAATATAAGAATTGCTGTTAAAACCAGGGATATGAATAATACTGCTAAAAAGTGAACTGAAAAGAAACAGCCAAATAATCGGTTGAATAAGGTTCATGAAGATCACAAATGGCATACGTAAAGTGTTCCGTAGATGACGAAGAGTCATATACCACGAATGAGTAAGCATATTCATTATGAATCAACCTCCCCTTCTGATTTACTCAATGTTTTCCCTGTATATTTCATATAGACATCATCAAGTGTAGGGCGTGATATTGTCGTTGATTTGATGTTAACTCCTGCCTTTTCCAAAATACCTAAGACAACAGCAACAATTTTAGCGCTACTATCTGTTCGTATATATACCGAATCGTTTTCGATCATAATTTCTTGAATTTCAGGTAAATCACTAATAATATGCTCTATATTTTCAAAACTGTTCGTCTCAGATAATTCTAATTGTAGAATATCACCATGCAGTTCTTCTTTTAACTTTTCAGGATTTCCTTTAATAATTATCTTTCCATGATCGATGATCGCCACTTCGTCTGCAAGCTGATCTGCTTCTTCAAGATAATGGGTTGTGATTAAAACGGTTAAACCTTCCTCTTTTGCTAACTCTCTAATCGACTCCCATAAGGCAGTTCGAGATTCAGGGTCAAGACCTGTTGTCGGCTCATCAAGAAATAAAATCCGCGGACGGTGGATCAGACCCATGGCTATGTCTAATTTACGTTGCATTCCACCTGAATACGTATTAGCTGGGCGTTTGGCCACTTTAGTCAAATGAAAACGTTCTAGTAAGTCTGAGACTCTTGTTCGAAGCTGTGAACCGCGAAGACCATAGAGCTGACCTTGAAGTGTAAGGTTTTCACGTCCTGTACTTAGCAGGTCTACACCTGATTTCTGAGCAACACACCCAATGGTTTGCCGTATGACCGCTTGGTTGGAAATGATATCCATTCCAGCTATTGTTACTTTTCCATGATCGGGGTTTACAAGAGTAGTCATAATGTGAACAGCAGTTGATTTTCCCGCACCATTTGGTCCCAGGAAACCAAAAATCGCCCCTGCTTTCACTGAAAACGTTAATCCATCGAGCGCTTTAACGTCATTGCCATATGTCTTGACTAGATTTTCAACTTTAATCGCTACCGGTTCTTTCGCACATTTTGTTTGGTGTACGTTATTCATCTTCTGCCTCCCTCTTGGAACGATTATTGTTCTGATCGTTTTCTTGATACATAATAGTAACGGCACTATCTATAAAGTTAACCATATCTTTATCGATTGGATAAAACGTGATATCGTCTTTGTGATCCTTCATTGCATGCCACATTTTAGCTTCGATCTCTTTGTTCCCTGCAAACATTTCATCCACTTTATCCATCCATCTTCGGGCTAAACGTTGTGCTGTATCGGATCCCGGATGTACATGTATATTTGCCCGAACATCATGATAGATATCTTGCCACTCTTGAAGATCTTGTTCATCCATCCGCTTTCCCATATCCTGAATTTCTTTATATTCATTGGGATTGAAGTAATGTTCAAATAAATCCTGTACAGATTCTTTGCTTTGTTTAAACATTTGAATGATCTCAAAAATAATAGCCCAATTTATTGCATCCTCAAACTGAACAGAATAAAGGACACTTTGCACCGCTCGTTCTAATTCTTTTAATTGTTTTTGTTGTTGACGGATCATTTTTAATTGTTTTTCCAAAGAATCTTCCCATGTTGCGGTAGGGCGATCTAAAACTTCTTGTATTTGTTGAAGTGAAAAACCCATAAACTTTAAGGCTAAAACTTGCTCCAGTCGCATAACATCGTCGTCACTATATAATCGATGACCACCTTCTGTTTTGGAAGAGGGGGTGATAAGACCAATTTCATCATAATAATCGAGGGTGCGGACTGTCACGCCGGTTTTTTTAGAAAGCTGACCAATGGAATACACTTTTTTTACCTCCTTTCATTTACAGTATAAAACATAACGTAACGTGTGATTCAAGGGTAAAATAAAATTTTCAAGTGGAATTGAAAATTAACAGCTTAATTTACATAAATATTAAAATACTTAAACAGTAAAGCATCAGAAATACATGGTATTATGGTTTATAGAGTGAGTACGATACAAAAAACATCTGTCAAAAGAGAGCACAGATTAACAGGATTGTTCTATATGAGGTTGATAGACTGAATAGTGAAAGGAGCGTTTTACATGGAAGGGCTGCAAAGAATGTTACATGCAATCGAATTTGTGGAAAAAAATTTAGATAATGATCTATTTATTGAAGATATTGCTAGAAGTGCTTGCATGTCTAAATTTCATTTCCAAAGAATGTTCCATATGTTAACGAGCTATACTGTGAGCGAATATATCCGAAATCGTCGTATTACAGTCGCAGCACAGGAATTAGTTTATTCTAACTCTAAAGTGATTGATGTTGCGATGAAGTATGGATATGAAAGTCCAGAAGCTTTTACAAAAGCATTTCGGAAAATTCATGGTATTAATCCGACGGTTGCTAAGAAAAATAGCCAATCGTTAAAAGCCTATCCAAAGCTTTCTTTTCAAATTCAGTTAAAGGGAGATGTAGAAATGGATTACAAGATTGTCGAGAAAAAAACTTTTACTGTGGTAGGGAAAAGTATTCGGACAACCACTTTAGAAGGAGAAAACAACAAGAGGATAGCTGCTTTTTGGAATGAATCGCATGAGAATGGATTTACAGAAGAGCTCGCTAAAAACTGTGGTTCTTTAGGATTGATTGGTATTTGCATGGACTTTGACAAACAACAAGAAAATTTAACATATTTAATTTGTGCTGAAAAACAGATGGAAAATGTGCCATCTGATTGGGAGGAAAAGGAGATTCCTGCTGCGAGTTGGGCAGTGTTTCCAGTGCATGGTGCAATGCCAGATGCAATGCCAAAAGTTTGGGAGCGAATTTTTTCTGAATGGTTTCCAGCAACAGGTTATGAACATGCTGGTGGCCCTGAGATGGAAGTTTATCTAAGTGATGCCGATCCTTCATCAGAGGACTACTATAGTGAGATATGGATCCCAATTAAAAGATAATGAAATGAAAGCACAGTGACGAGACGGTCATTGTGCTTTTAGAGGATGTTCAAAAAGTCCAAAAAAAATGACGCATCGAATTTCTGCGTTGGCAGTTAGGAAAGGATACATCCTTTCTTGACTCGCATAAGTGCAACTAAGGTATTCGCAGTAAAGGCGTTGCGAATGCCAAGTTTTCTAAGCTTGCTTTTTTAGGTACTCACGTATGTAAAAGCATACGCTCCGTTCCTCATAGCTACGCCGCCTTCGACGAGCAATGTTTATTGCGACGAGTATTCGCAGGAGCAGTGTCTTCGATGGGACGAGCATTTAGCGGAGTCCCAATGTCTTTGATGGGACGAGCATTTAGCGGAGTCCCAATGCTTTTCGATGGGATGAGCATTTAGCGCAGTCCGAGGACGTGGCGTTTTTAGCCAGTGGAACTTCTTGATCCTTTTTATTGGCTCCTATTTGACACGTACTTTTAACAGTTTTTAAGTGGATGTTTTTTTGTCTTACAGAACAAATTCATATTCCTTAGGAGGGCGAATGACAATTGGCCAATGATTATTTTATTTACCATTCCATACCTGATATGGATGTAATAGGTGGGATAGTAGACCTTCATCAAAGTATATTTGGTATTTCCCATGATTTGATTCATAAAATGGCAAATAAGCCTCAATTGTTCGTAATTATTGCAATGGATGGCAAGAATATAATTGGATATAAGATAGGATATGCAATTGATCAAAATAAATTTTACAGTTGGTTAGGTGGGGTAGATGCTAAGTACAGAAAACATGGAATTGCTACCAAACTAATGGACATGCAACATCAATATTTGCGAGAAGAAGGGTATAAAGTTGTCCGAACAAAAACAATGAACAAATGGCGCGGTATGTTGCTGTTAAATATTAAAAATGGATTTGATGTTATTGACACATATCGGGATGAAAAAGGGATACATAAAATTATCCTTGAAAAAAGTCTAATCACTTAATTGAGATAAATTTCTTCGTGAATATATTGTTTCCATTTTATAAAAAAACTGACAGCAATATTTAGCTATTTACTGTCAGTCTTATCAGTGCTTAGGATTAAGCTTGATACCTTTTAATTAAATCCACAAATGCATCGACAAATGTTTGTAAAAATTGAATTGTACCTTCATTCGTTATCTCCCCATTTTCATTTAACAGGTCTGCCGAGTTCGCGAGATAAGCTTCCGGCTGTTGTAAAACTGGCATGTTGAGAAAAACGAGCGGCTGACGTAAATGATGATTTGCACCAAATCCACTGATATTGCCCGGTGATTGGCTAATGATTGCTGCTGGTTTCCCATCCCAAACACTTGAACCGTAAGGGCGCGAACCTACATCTAGTGCATTTTTTAATACGGCTGGAATGGAACGATTGTATTCTGGGGTTACGAATAATACAGCATCAATTTCTTTCATTTTGTTACGAAATGCCGTCATCTCAGCGGGAACATCGTGATCATCATCAAAATCTTGATTGTATAACGGTAAGTTACCAATCTCCACAAATGATGTTTCAAAACCGTTAGGGAACAGTTCAGCAACATTTGCTGCAATTTTTTTTGAAAATGATTCTCTTCTTAAGCTGCCAACTAAAATACCTACTCTAACCAACGTACCTCAACCTTTCTTTCATAAAATGGAATTTCCTACTTCTAACGATAAAAAGTCCGTCCTGTTTATATTATAAACAAAGATTATTTTTCTATTGCACCATTTGCCTCAATTTAGAAAAATTTTGGTGGATCGCTTCATCAATGGAATGGAGGCCGCTTCTTATCTGCCATTTAGTAATGTCAAACTATTTACCTGTTTAACACATCTTGGCTGTCATTTAGCTGGTATAATAAGCTGTAGATCGTAACTTGAAAAATAGAACTTTAAATAATTTTCCATGCAGGATAAAATGAGGAGATTAAAGCGAATGGCAATCATATTGATCGTTACACCATTTGTCCTTATTTCATGTTTTATCATTGTCTCATGGATAAACCATCATATTCAGTTATCAAAAGAAGATAATATGTTTATCCCTAAAGGCGAGCTAGTCAAAGTAGATGAGCATTATATCCATGTTTATACGGAAGGGGATGGGGAAGATACACTTGTTTTTATGTCTGGTGGTAGGACGAGTTCTCCAATGTTAGATTTTAAATCACTCTATTCACTGTTAAAAGATCAAGATCGGATTGTTGTAATCGAAAAGGCAGGATATCGATTTAGTGATATTACTGAATCGGATCGGGATATGGATACGATCCTTTCTGAAACGAGAGAGGCTCTTAGCAGTGCGAACAATTGGCTTAGATATGGCAATACCTGCAGCATATGAAAACTACCATATCCAAATGCCCGTTGTTCGATTACTTGCATTTGCCGCTCAAACGGGTGTTATTAGGTGGATTCCAAGCGCAGTGGAAAGTGACGCGGCAAAACATGGCACTTTAACAGAAGAAGAACAGCAACTATATAAAATAATTTCGTATCGTCGAACCTTTACAAAAAATATGATAAACGAAGTTAAAATGATTAAAGAAAATGCTAAAAAGGTAGAAGAGAACAACACACCTAATGTTCCAATGTTATTATTTTCATCCAATGGTAAGGGGACAGGAATGGATGAGGATACATGGGAGCGTCTGCAACGGGAATTTAGTATGGAACAAGAAAATAGCATATTGATCGAATTAGATGCTTCACACTATCTCCATACTATTGAATTTGAAAAAATTGCAGAAGAGATAGAGGAGTTTATTGGAAATTTACGGTGAGTTTGTATTTAGAGCGATTTCTTCGTAGTTAGTTACCAATGATAATAAAAGGTTGTATCGTGGGGGTTACATCAAAAAGTTTATGGAAAGAAGAGAAGTAGTGAAACGTCTAAATAAACAGAAGCAATAGGTAGATGGATTACCTATTGCAAATTATTGTATTAAATTTAAATTTTGTTCTTGAATCTCCAGTTGCGTCATCTTTTATGATGAATTTAGTTACTTGATCAGGTAGCAACTAAAAAATAATGCAATTGGAGGATCAATATGAAAAAGGAAAGTCTTTTAAATAGGATATTAGCAAGTCTAATGCATTTGTTTTCACTTTTACTCACTTTCTTTTTACCAGTTTTAGTATACCTAATATCAAAGGGTAGAAATGATTATTTTGCCGATCATGCGAAGGAAGGAATGAATCTTCATTTTACGTTCTTTCCAGTTTTTTTGACATTAACCTTTCTATCAACGAAATATAGTATTCTTTCAACTCTATCGTATTTACTAATTATACTGGAAACAATATTAATTTTAATTGCAGTTATTTATACTTTGAAGGGTAAGAAGTATTCTTATCCTGTTATAAAGTATTTTAACGTATAAATGTGAATATTTACTACGATAAAAGTTACCAAAAGGATGAGGGTGAAGCCGTTGGCAAAGATTGTATATACCATCGGGGAGTTCGCACAAAAAGCTAATGTTAGTATTCGAACGCTTCGTTATTATGACAATATTGGCTTATTAAAACCGAGTGATTATTCGGAGGGTGGGCACAGATTATATTCGAATGACGATTTAACAATCCTAAAAAAAATAAAAGCTTTGCAGTTTCTCGGATTCCCATTAAAAGAAATAAAAGATATGCTGGAAAAAAATATCGTTGAAGGTGGAGCATTATTAAATTCTTTAAACGATCAAAAGCAAATCTTTGAAGCGAAAAAACAAGAAATCATAAACATTTTATCCGATTTAACACATATGATTGAACTGGTAGAATCAGAAGAATTGGTTAATGTTGAGGTGTTTTGTGCGATGCTGCAAAAGTTAATGTTTGAAGAAGATACGGAGAAATGGATGAAGGAGCATTTTTCTCAAGATATCACGGATCCCATATTTAAATTAAATAAATCGGAGGAAATTAATTTAGATAAAGAATGGACAAAAATTCTATCTGAAATAAAACAATTATCATATGATAATGTGGTACCATCATCAAACGAAGCACAAGAAACAATCGAAGAACTGTTCCAACTCATGGAGGAGACGATGAAGGGGAACCTTACATACATTAAAGAAAAGTTACCATCTCTAGAGTCATTCCATTTCCCCCATCCATTTACAGAAAAGGAACAAGCATTTTTAAAAAATGCTATGGGGATTTATGAAAAGAATAAGTGAAGGAGATCAATTTCATTCTATAAAATTGTCGTAGTAGGTAAAACATGGATGGAAAAAGTTCATTTTGTTGATCTAATGTTAGGAAATATCCTTCACAAATACTTGTAGAGAAATTATTTAACATGAGAAGTATTTAATAGGACTGAAATGAGAAGGTTTATCCCTTTTTAATTTTACCAAATGGAGATTAGTATAAACGAATTGGTTATTGACCCAAAAATCGACGCCGATTGAACGATAATGGTGCGATACTAATCTAGTGTATTTTTAACCCTACCCATATGGACAGTTTTTTTCTCAAGCGACATATTATGTAAATAAATTAAACCGCAAAAAACGAGAAGAATTTCTTACCCCTTCGTTGATACAATATGTGTGTGAAGGGGTGAAGCAATGGAAAACAAATCAATTGGTTTATTTCAAGGTGTTGCTTTATACATGGCAGCTATTTTAGGATCAGGAGTACTTTTTTTATCAAGCGTAACTGCTTCTATGGCTGGTCCAGCTTCCATTGTATCCTGGGTGATTGTGATAGTGATCAATTTTCCACTGGCATATTCGTTTGCCATTTTAGCTCGTAACTATCCAGACGCAGGTGGGGCAGCAACTTTTGTTAGAAATTCATTTGGCTATCATACGGGTAATATTGTCGGGTGGTTTTATTTCGTCACAGCTGCTATTGGACAAACAATCGTAGCTTTAACTGGTGCTTTTTATGTTAGTCTAGCATTCGGACTTTCACATTTTTACACGATTCTTATTGCCGTCTTCATTTTAATGATTGCAGGTATTTCTAATTTTTACGGTGTGAGTGTTAGTGGTAAACTGGCATTGATTTTAAGTGGCTGCTTACTTATTCTCTTATTAGTCACAATCATAGTGTCCATACCGAGTATTCGATGGGAGAATTTTATTCCTTTTGCACCGAATGGTTGGTTTTCAGTTGGAAGTGCTATTACCGTTATATTTTGGTCTTTTTTTGGATGGGAAGCAATTTGTAGTTTGGCAAATCATTTCAAAAATCCAGACAAAGATATTGTAAAGGGAACCATCATTAGTGCCATTATCATAGGGGTATTGTTTTTAATGTTGAGCTTTGTCACCATTGGAACTGCAACGTATGGAAGTAGTGAAAGCAATTTATCTCCTTTAGGGGTAATGATGGGGGAGACAGTCGGGGTTGGTGCCCAAGTTGTCACTGCTGTTTTGGCGTTTATCATTTGTACAGGAACTGCGAATGCATTTGTCGCTAGTCTCACTCAATTAGGATATTCTTTAAGCAGGGACGGATCTTTTCCAGTTTTTTTCGAAAAAGTACATCGTACAACTGGAATACCAAGACGAATGGTGATGTTTATCATTTGTTTTGCAATATTAGGAGTGTTCGTGGCAGAGCTTTTTTCATTCACGTTTAATGACCTATTGTTTATTCCGACTTCTCTAGGAATTTTAGTTTACATCTTATCAATGGCAGCGGGTGTTAAATTGTTTAAGAAAAAAACATTCGCATGGTGGGCATCATTGATATCACTCCTTTTATGTTTGTTTGTATTACCATTTTTCCAAATGTATCTTTTGGTACCAATAATAGTAGTCGGATTGTATACTATGTACATGATGTTTAGGGCGAATCTTTCCAAAGGTGTAGAAGGAAATGAAAATTTTAAATAATATGTCTAAAGAAATAATGTGGGAAGCTGTGGTAACATGTGACCCTAAATATGACGGGGAATTTTTATATGCAATTAAAACTACAGGCATTTTTTGTCGTCCATCTTGTAGGTCAAAAATCCCGAAATATAAAAATGTATCGTTTTATACTAATGCTGAAGAGGCTCAACTGGCAGGATATCGTCCCTGTAAACGATGTCGTCCAGATCTTAGTCTCAAAAACTATGACCCACTACATTCAATTATCAAAGATACGAAAGAAATAATTGAAAATCAATATTGGAAAAACATTCATTTAAATGATATAGCTGCTAAGGTCGGGGTCAGCCAATTTCATTTAACTCGAACTTTCAAGAATAGGACTGGATATACACCTCGTCTATATTTGGAAAAAATAAGAATCCGAAAAGCACAAGAATTGCTTATGACAACGACCCTAAGTAGTACAGAAATTGGGTTTCAAATTGGCTATCAAAGTATGTCTAGTTTTTATCATGCATTTAAACGTCATACTGGGCATTCACCGAGACAGTTTCAGGCCGATATTAAAAACAACCTTAAACCTTAAAAAAGGTACTTTGGCTTTATTTCGAGTAAGTTAGAACGAGCATCTCCGTTAGCTCAACTATTAGGATGTACAATAACCAAGAATGGTGGAATTGAAACAGATGCACATTTGGACGTATAAATATGGAAGGAGTTTATGCGAGTGGAGATTGCACTTTATCAATTCCTCCTCAACTTATAAATGCCGCTAGTAAGGAAAGTAAAGTCGCATCGGGAGTAATAAGTGATTTAATTCATGAAGAATTTTAAGTTTTGAATGATTGACCGTACTATTTATCTTTTAATTGAGGTGTGGATTAATTTGCTTACGTCATGAAATCTCCATCCCCCTTTTAGAAGCTACTTAGTCAAAAAGCGTTCTTATTTGACCTAGGCAAGTAAACATTAGCCTAACGAAAAGTAGTTAGGCTAATGTTTTATAACCTTTAAGATGAATAGAATAAATTTCGAACAAGTAATCCAACAATCATTCCAATGATGACTGAAGGAAGGAATAGCTTGCTCACCTTGATAGAGATTCCAGTCGCAAGGGCACCAAATAAAACTGGAAAAGATATAATTAATTGTCCAGATGTCGTTGGGATAATAATTTGCTTCATGATTAAAGCTGCCATGATTGCGATTGGAACGTAACTAAAATATAATTGCAATGTTGGATTTACTTCTCTCTTTGCCATCATCTCAACCCCGAGGATTCGTGAAACAAATGTTGAGATAGATAACAAGATAATTAGTATCCAAGGATTAATCATGCCCTAATGACCTCCTTGCTAGATAAAGACCCAAAAAAGGGGATAATACCCCTGCCGCAATGACCGTTAACTCATTTCCCGGGAAAAAGGTTTCTAATCCACTTGCAATAGTGGCTGCACTTAATGCAGTTGCAATAGCGGGCTTTTCATTTAATGAAGGAATAAGTAGTGCTGTAAACGTTACTGGAAAAGCTAAATCTAACCCCCACTTTAATGGATCAATTTGATCCCCTATTAAGGCACCAGTGTAGGATGAAATAATCCAAGCAATGTAAAAAAGTCCTGCAACAACACCAAAATAAAGAGGATCTGGGCCAAATTTTTTAAATCTTGTACTACCTAAGACAAATGGTTCATCTGATACTCCAAATGATAATAACCATCTCCATCTTTTCTTTACTGGGGATAACCCCTCGGCAAGAGCGGCTCCATATAATAAATTACGTACATTTAATAAACATGCAGTAATAAAGATGCTAGCTACTGTAGCTCCTGAAGTGATCATTGCTATGGTGACAAGTTGAACAGATCCAGAAAATACGAATATGGACATCGCAACAGTACTTAACAGATTTAAATTCGCTTGAGTTGCCAGAATTCCATAGGATAATCCATATGTAGCGATCGCAATCGCTAGAGGGAATCCTTCTATTAACGCTGTTTTAATTGTTATTTTTACTTGGCTCAATTTTATCAGCCCCCATTCCCTGAAAAATATTTGGCATAACTCCTCCGATGAGGTAAAATAGCATAAAGTAACTTAAAATTAACTTTAATGTATATTATAATATAACAACCTCTTTCTGTATACTTTAAAATACCTTTTGGTTAATTAAAATATTTAAATTGGAAGGAGAAAATGCATGTCTACGGAATTTCCTTGGAATGAAAAAAATATCGGTGAGCGTATTGGGAAGAATTTACGTCAATTTCGGTCAAATAAAGGGATAAGTATTGAAGCTTTTGCCAATCAAATTGGTGTAAGTAAATTGACTTTGATAAAAATTGAAAAAGGTGAAGGGAACCCTACTCTGTCTGTCATTTGGAAAATTGCTGATGGCTTAAAAATCCCAATTACATCATTATTATCAATGGAGTCCACCGTATCTATTGCTCGAAAACAAGATGGTGTAAAATTAATGAGCAACAATAAAAAGTTTATTGCCGAACCATTGTTTCGATCCCATGGTTTTGAATTATATCGTGGCTATTTACAGCCAGAGGCCGAGTATGCATCAGAGGCACATCAAAAAGGAGTAAGGGAATTTGTAACAGTAATGTCTGGGAAGTTACATATGGAGATTGATGGTGAAACATATGAGTTAGATGAACACGACTCTATTCAATTTGAAGGGGATCGCCCTCATATTTATCATAACCCTACAACCAATTCAGTGATTCTTCATTTTGTTATTTCATATAATCATCAGTAAATAATCATGAAGCAAAAAAAGTTAGATTCTTTTGCGCTAATCATGTTACTAATTAATAAGGGAGCAATAAACAGAAAAAAGTTATCAAAATACATGTTACCAAAAACAAAGACCGATAAATTTAATAGCAAGCTAAAGAAAATAATTTTTCATTGACTTTTCGTTAAAGACCCACTATAATTTCATTGAATTGTATTTATTATGTAAAAAAGGAGCATTATTAAAAAAATGATATACTTTATTAGACTTCGTTTCCTAACTTTGAATCAGTAATTGAATATGTTCAAAGGCTCTGTTTGTGGATACAGAGTAAACGGGATAGGTCTGTCTTTTTTTAATAATGTTCATTTTTCATATTTTTATATGACGAATTGTACTATTAAGTGCAACACCTAAAAAAACTGTAGTTAAAATAAAGCAGCCCATAACAGCTTCGTGTAAAATGTAAGTAACCACAC
>NZ_QJJQ01000002.1:0-214624 GCF_003201975.1 Pseudogracilibacillus auburnensis
GGGAAAAGCGCGTGTCCGAAGACCCCGCAGAGTGGTTTTCTCGAGGAGGCTGAGGCCGTGCCCACGGAAAGCAATGGTCCGTAGCGGAAAACAACTTAGCAGTTACTGCACAGTTTATTTCTTATATGAAAAAACAAGTCTTATTGATTAGGATAGAATGCTTCACAGTTCTATTATTTTGGAAAACGGTTTATTGTACAGGTTGGTAAAAATATCATTGAAATAGCCCAAACTTAACCATGCAAACTGGATTAACTCATTTTAATGATACGAACGTTTACTGATATTAAAAAAACCTTTGTAGAAGTTATCCTACAAAGGTTACATTCCCATCTTATAATCATACATTTTCGCTTTATCTGGGATGGCATTTTCAAAATCTGTTTTTAGAAAAGGTTTATATGAACGGTCTACTTTTGAAATGAATGGCAATTTAAGTATATTATCTTCTATTGTATCAATTTCAGATTGATTCACATATACGACTGCATAACGCATTTTTCGTGATACATACAAAAGATTTCCGAACCTTTTAATATGTTTAATGTTTTTTCTATGTTGAAACCAGACAACAATGCCTTGACGTTTATTATGCATTCTCTTACTCCCAATCATAATAATAAAATAGTTGATGATACTATGAAGCTTGACAGCCACATTTCCCACCAGTTCCACAGCTTCCTGACGCACAACCGCTCTCAATGAGTGCTAAACCTTCTTTTGGTACCATAATATGATCACTAACACTTTTGGCAATACTTTCACTTATCTCATCCAAAAACCGTTGTACATTACGCTCAGCTACTTTAAAAGCAGCAACATAACTATTCATGTCCATTTTTCTCTTGGCACTTCGAACATCCCGCATAATTTCATGATAGTCTGGATGATAACGACCAAACCGCTCTACATCTTCATAGTGATCTTTTATATGTAGAAACGTTTGAATTAAACGTTGAGCTTCTTCATTGGTTTGAAGTAAATGATACGTTCTTTGATACTCGATCATAATATCGGATTGTAAGATCATCTTTGTTAGTTCATCTGTCTTATCAAGTATTGCAACATACTCCAAATTCGCTATCAAAGTTGGCACACCTCCATGGCACTATTTTACCATGATTAGAATAGAAAAGAAAATAGTACAATTCTTCTTCTCTACGGTTTTAACAAGAAGTTCTGTGTGTAATAGAGTCGATGAACTCCAATTCCTAAATGAGTGTAATCTTCATGAAGTAATGCTTCTCTATGCCCCTCACTATTTAACCAGCCTTCCATCGCAGCTGGTGCATCGGTATGTTGTGCAGCAATATTTTCCCCAGCAGATAAATAATAAATCTCTTTCTCCTCTAACCGCTCTTTTAAGCCATTTCCATCTAAACTATAATGCGAAAAATACTTTTGGTCAAACATATCTTGGCTATGGAGGAAAGCGACTTCACTAACTTGCTCATCTTTTATAAGTGGAGCTACATCAAATCGATGGCGATAAATATTTGTTAAGTCAAATATTTGTTGTTCCATCCCTTTTTCAATCTGTTTCCAATCTTCATCCGATAATAATACCTCTTCTGGTAAAGTACCACGATACTCCATTTCGTACATGCGCTGTTTTAGTAAAATATCTCCCGTAATAATTCGGATAGACGATAATTGTTCCGTAAATGTATCAAAATAACATTGGACAAAAACATTATCTGATAATTTTATAAGTGGATTCGTGTTTATATCTGTTTCGTTTAATAAAAATGAATAAAACGCTAAACCAGATTGATACGTAACTTTATCTTGAAATGGAAAATTTCCCTTTACGGAATCAAAAGATGCTCCAATCTTAAATGGTTCAATAGAGATGTCTTCCCCCGTTGCATATATCGTTTGAACGGAATCATCTTCTATACCCACTTGAATTTGAAAAGTTGATTCATCTGTGTAAATCCACCATGTATAGCCATAGGGCGTTAAATCTTTACGAATAGGCTCACCTAATTCATCCTTTACTTCACTGCTTGTCTTTTCCATTAAAGTAAATAAATCACCTTGTAATAATTCCTTCATTTCTTTCGTTGCTTGATTCGATTTTAGTTTGGGCAATTCCGATTGATCTGTCGTAACGAGCATATCAATCGATTTACTAACATATTCTTTTTCTACAAAATAAACACCAGTCCCAATTAAAATAACTATAAAAAGTATTATACCAATCTTTCGCATAGTAGCCTCCAATAACTAAATTATCGTTCTACAATCCTATACATATTCTTATGTAAATATACCCTCTTGTAGACTAAATTGCGTCAACATCTTGAACTGTTTATATATTTTATTGCAAGTTATGTTTTTTTCTACTATGATTAGTTTAATGAGACTAAATCAAGAGGTGTATAAAATGAAATTAGAAAACACAGGAATAGACAATAAGGTAATTGATCTCGTCCCTTTAGATCATGTTATGGGTAAACATGCCTTTATCCGTGGTGAAAACTGGGATTATGAACGTGTAACTTACGACTATAAAATTAATTCCCAAGAAAAAAATGTTACATATTATATTCGTATTCAAGGTGAAGCAATCGAAGGTGATGTAGATCGTAAAGATGCTGTCATCAAATTAAAAACACCTTTATTAGGAAAACATTACTATCCACACGGTATTGAATATGGTGAAGATGAGAATTTTCCAAAAAATTTAATCGAACGTGCTAACAACCTTGTCATTAATGCAAATGAAGAATTAGAAAAGTACAACAAATAAGAGTCCATTTATTTTAGCATATAGATGGTGCGCTATTTGTTACTATTTGTTTACAAATCAAATCTTTGTTTTGATGAATACGTCGAAATTTCTTATAAAATAAGAGGTAATGACGATATATAAAAAAGTGAGAAACGAATGTATGAAATTTCGATTTTCTCACTTTTTTATTCATTATAAAATTTAATATCCAAGTATTGCTCTAATCATACTCGTTGTTTCCCCACCTTGGTAGATTACATAAAGAAATAAATATACCATGATGCCTGTGATAGCGGTGAAAAACCAAATGATACTTGTGATAGGGCCAATTTTCTTATGTTTTGTAAAATTCCCTTTAAATGCGAGTCGTAATGTAACCACTCCAAAGACTGCACCTGTCATCGATAAAAGTATATGGAAGATCAAAAATATCGTGTAATATACTTTTATATTGTCTGGCCCGCCAAAGCTCGTATTTCCAATAAATATCGTTCTAGATACGTAAATAATTAAAAATAATAAAGCACTAATTGCTGCAGCTACCATCGTTTTCTTATGCGCTTCTTTTTTACCTTTGATAATAAGTCCCCAACCAACCGCAACTAAAACAGCGCTTAATGCTATTAGTAGCGTACTAATAAAAGGCAAAAACTCTAAGTCCATCGTATTCTATCCCTTTCCATTACAAAAATTCTACAAGTAATATAATGTGTTTCCTACTGTTTTGAATATGGTAAAGAAGATGGCATTGGATCTACCTCTAAACTTTTTTTAGAAAACCAACCGAAAAAGATCCAAGCAATGACGAATCCGTAAATAATTTGTTGTAAAAACATCATAATAATTCCACCTAATTGCTGGTCTTCGTGCGCACTTAGGGGGGAGAACATTTCCGCACCCGATAATGTACCAGATAATCCTGTTAATACATCTGTCGGTACACACAAACTTAGTGCTTGAATCCAAGCACCCTGTGAACTATAGGCAAGATACAATGATTTTGTCGAAAAAATCATTAGAGCACAAGCAATTGAAACCATTAAAATACTTCCTAATAAATATCCCATTTTTATTAAAGGGTTGAGTTTATCCTGTGATTTTAATGGGGTGACAATTGGCCACCACATAAACATAGCAAAAATGAATAATATGACAGATATTCCAAAATGAAAAACTGCATGACTTTTCGAAAAATCAAATATTGCAGGTAAATGATACATAGAAAACAAACTATTAAATATTGCTAATGCAATAAGTGGGAGTGTAAAGAACGTAAACAAAGGTTTAATGACAGGCAAATGAATAAATTTTTCCCACATCCATACAGGTAAGCCACGAATAATAAAAATGGGTACAACAAAATATAGAAATGACATTTGAATCATATGAGCACTCATCATAATATGTGACATAAGATCAACTGGAGAACCTTTTACTATATAGAGTATGAACATGCCTGAATAAAAGAATATTTGTTGATTTCTAGTTGGTGGATCAAAAGAACCGAATTTCTCCCTCATTGGCCCAGTTAATAGAAAATATAATAAAGCTACACAGATGATAATTGTTAAAAAGTATGGACTCCATAATGCCCGAAATCCGAATATTTGTATTTCTAACCACATGTAATATTCACCTCTTTAAAAAACTTGGTTTATCGCCTAGCCATCATGGCAAAAACCTTGGTAGGACTTAACAGTAAGATAGTTTATACTTTTTTATCTGCTAAAAAAGTATGCAGTATTATTATAACGTATTATGACACATATTTGCAGCTGACATGTGACAACTTTGAGATAAACTGCGCAGTAACTTGGGTCTTCTAAACAACTAAATTGCGTTCCATGCTACCGTTGTCTTCCGCAAAATGTGACATGCTTTCCGCGGGCACCGCTGGCTTCAGCCTCCGACGCACAATGTTTATTGCGACGAGTAATCGCAGTCGCAGGACGTACTAGTGCGGGTATTGCGACAAGGACGTCGCGAACTTAACCCGCCTCGGAAGAAAACCGCTTCCTGCGAGGTCTTCAGACTCGTGGGACTCCGCTAAATGCTCGTCCCATCGAAGACCATTTGCTTTTCCCGCTGGAGTCAGTCACTTTCGCTCCAGACAACTAGAGTAGTTCATCTTACTTTATCTTGATTACATTCTCCTTAGCGAAGGAAATGCAAGTAGACTCCTGGTCGGCTAAAAACGGATATCATTCACCCAATCTAACGTATAGTTGATTGGAGCGGAGGACAGTTGACTCCTACGGGAAAAGCAACAGCCGAAAATCTATTTTCTAAAGTTTTGACAAAAACGGAGGAAATTAGTTGAGGCGTTGCCCGTGGAAAGCAACTGTCCATAGCGAAAATCAACGGTGCTACTAGCTTAGTTACTGTACAGTTTATTTCTACTATGTCGTGAAGTAAGATAAAATTAAATTCTCATTTTAATATAAAAAAACTGGAGGAAAACCCCCAGTTTTTTTATTATTTTACCACCAAGAAATTACCATTAGTCCAGCGAGTGTTAGGAATGCTGCCCATACACCACCATAAATTAATAAGGCAGGCATCTCATGCCCTTTATCTTTTAAGTGCATGAAATAGTAAAACTGAAATCCTGCTTGAACAATTGCCATAATAAATAGAATTGGTAAGATATATATTCTATCTACTGTATCTGTTGCTACAATTGCAAAAGCAATTAAAGTAAAAACAATCATAAGTCCGAAAGAAATTAACTGTCTTTGCATTTCTTCCTTACTTTTTTGTCTCTTAAAAACTTCAGTTTGATCATTTGAATTGTCAGTCATCCATTAACCCACCTTTCCCATTAAGTATACTACCGTAAAGATAAATACCCATACGACGTCAATAAAGTGCCAGAATAAACTAAAAGTATTAAACTTAGGTGCGTTATAAAGGTTTAAGCCTCTTTTTGCATTTCGAATCAACAATGTGGTTAACCAACAAATACCGAATAACACGTGTCCTCCGTGGAATCCAACTAGTGCGTAGAATGCTGAACCAAACGCTGACGATCTAAAACTGAAACCATACTCAGTAATATAATGTGCAAACTCGTAAATTTCACAGGCTAAGAAGCCGATACCGAGTAGACCAGTAATGCCTAGCCATAAGTACATCTTTTTAAAGTCGTTATTACGCATGTGATACATTGCATAAACACTTGTAAGTGAGCTTGTTAATAACAACATTGTCATTAAAAATACTAAACCCAAACCAAATAATTCGTCAGTGGATGGGCCCCCCGCAGTTGAATTTTTCAACGCGAGGTAAGTCCCAAACAAACTTGCAAATAGTACAGTTTCTCCGCCAAGGAAGAACCACTGACCAAAAAATTTATTTTTTCCTTCCAAAGTAGCTTTTTCTGGTGCTGCTGGCATAACTTCTGGAAATAAGCTGCTATGATCATGACTCATCTTTTATTTAGCCTCCCCTTCTAGTGCCTTTTTAAGTTCTTCTTTAGGGATATAGTAGCCAAAATCATCCTGAAGAGATCTTACAACCATACAACCAATAGAGAACGCTAATCCACCATATAATGCAAGGTACCATAAGCTATGGTCAACTTGATAAATAAAGCCAAATCCAGCAATAAAGAATCCAAGTCCCATTAAGAATGGTATGAATGAACCGTTAGGCATATGAACATCATCTAAAGGTTCTCCTGGAGGAATCTTTCCATCGCCTTCCATTTTTTCAATCCATAATGGATCAAGTCCACGTACAAGTGGAAGTTGTTCAAAGTTATAGTACGGTGGCGGTGAAGAAATTGACCACTCCAATGTACGACCATCCCAAGGGTCCGCTTCTGCTTTCTCCCCTTTAATTGCTGAATAAACGATATTATAAATAAATACGATCGATGCGATCCCCATTAAAAAGGCACCGATTGTACTGATTAAGTTACCTAATTCTAATCCTTGGTCATGTAAGAATACCCAGTAACGACGTGGCATTCCCATTAAGCCTAGGAAATGTTGAATGAAGAAAGTTAAATGGAATCCTGCAAAGAATACCCAAAACGAAAATTTACCCATTCCTTCATGTAAAATACGTCCAAACATTTTCGGCCACCAGTAATGTAAACCAGCAAAGATACCAAAAATTGTTCCTCCAACAATAACGTAGTGGAAGTGTGCAACAACAAAATATGTGTCATGGTACTGATAATCCGCAACGTTAGAACCGAGCATTACCCCAGTCATACCACCAATAGTAAACGAAGGAATAAATCCTAATGCCCATAACATGGCAGAGTTAACCGTTACTTGTCCGCCCCACATAGTTAAAAGCCAGTTAAATATTTTAATCCCAGTCGGAACAGCGATTGCCATTGTACCAACTGCGAAAATAGAGTTTGCAACTGGACCTAAACCTACTGTGAACATATGGTGGGCCCAAACCATAAACCCTAAAAATGCAATTAACATCGTCGCAAATACCATTGCTGTATAACCGAACAATCTCTTTCTAGAGAATGTTGAAAATATATCACTAAATAAACCAAATAAAGGTAAAATTAAGATATATACTTCTGGGTGACCAAAAATCCAGAATAAGTGTTGATAAATAATCGTATTTCCACCTAATGCAACATTGAAAAATGCTGTTTCAAACATACGATCAAACATTAATAAAAATAAGTTAATTGTAAGTGGTGGGAATGCAAATAAAATTAACACGCTCGTAATAAACGTTGCCCATGTAAATAAAGGCATACGCATATATGTCATCCCAGGTGCACGCATCGTAACGATTGTGGCAATAAAGTTAATACCACCCATTAGCGTACCAGCACCTGCAATTTGCAAACCTAAGATATAAAAGTCAACACCGTGACCAGGTGATTGCATCGCAAGTGATGCGTAAGAAGTCCAACCTGCGTCAGGCGCTCCACCAAATAGGAAACTTAAGTTAAGTAATAGTCCTCCAAATAAGAATAACCAAAAACTTAGTGCGTTTAAAAATGGAAACGCTACATCTCGTGCACCTATTTGTAATGGCATGGCGGCGTTCATTAACCCGATAAGAATCGGCATCCCCGCTAAAAATATCATCGTTGTTCCGTGCATCGTAATCATTTCGTTATAAAATCCAGCACTAATAAAGTCATTTTCAGGTCTAATTAGCTGAATTCGTATGACTAATGCTTCTAATCCACCAAGTATGAAAAAGAAACCTCCACCTGCTAAGTATAGGTGAGCAATTTTCTTATGGTCAACTGTTGTTAGATAGTCCCATAAGAAAGAACCAAAGCTTCGTTTACCCGTAGCTGCAATACTCACAATAAATACCTCCTATAATGATCTTTAAACTTACATAAAAAAGTTTTAAGATTAATCTTCCTTACTCTCTGCTGTAATCTCAGATGGTTTTAATTGTAAAAGATATTCAGCAATTTTATCCGCTTCATCGTCTGATAGTTCTGGGTATGCTCCTGTCATTAAGTTACCAGGCTTCAGTGACTCGGGATCTTGAATCCATTTCACTAAATTTTCTTTTGTAGGATCTAAATATCCAGCTAGTCTAGAGCGATCAGCAAACTGTGTTAAATCCGGACCAATTGGTACTGAGCCCGCAGAATAATTTTGTGTATCTGTCGCGTGACATTGGACACATGATTTTTCTTCAAAGAGTTCTCTACCTTCTTGTGCAACCGGATCTAGATCAAGCGTTTCAGTATCAAAGTTCTGCATATCTTGAACCCATTGGTCATACTCTTCTTCACTAACAACTACTACTTTAAAGTCCATCAGTGAGTGTGAAGGACCACAGAGTTCAGCACATTTCCCAAAATATACGCCCTCTTCGTAAGCTTCAATATACATTGTGTTTACGTTTTCCGGGTTTACGTCTAACTTACCTGATAAGCTAGGTACCCAGAATGAGTGAAGAACATCATTTGTTATTAAATGAACATATACTTTTGTGTTAACTGGAATATACAAGTCTTGGCTTGTTGCAATTTCCTCATTTCGATAATCATAATGCCACCAATATTGATTTCCTGTAACATCGATGTTGATATGATCTTCTGAATCTGAATCATCCGCCAAGTGGAATGTTGCAAATACAGTAGGAACTGCCATAATAACAACAAGAATTATCGGAATGATCGTCCAAACTGCTTCTAACGTTTTATTTCCTTCTACTTGTTCAGGATTGATAACTGGATCCCCTTTTTTCTTACGATAACGCATCAACACAATTACATAGATGACCATAACAACTAAAAATACAAATGTCATAACCACCGTTGTCAATATTATTAGTTGCATTGATACATCCGCACCATACCCTTTCGGTACAAGTGCTGTTAAATTGTCTCTACCACATCCTGAAAGTATAAAGGCTAAAGAACCTAATAGAACTAAGGTTCTCAGTTTTCCCATCCAACCTTTCATGTATGCATACCTCTCTTTCTCAATTATTACTACATTTGGTTTCAATTAGGGCTGTTTAAAAGTAAAACAATTTATACCACTACAATAATCATAGTAAAGAAAATAACGATAAGATAGCCTAATGAATAGAAGAAAACGATGTTTGCCCATTTCATAACATTTTCCATAAAAAACCCACTAAACCCTATAATTAGCCAAGCAACATTTAGTAGTGTCGCTATACTTAAGAAAGTTATCCCTAATTCTCCCAAGAAAAAAGGTAACGGAAGTAAACATGCAATGTAAACGACGATTTGCCGTTTTGTAAATTCAAATCCATGTACAACAGGGAGCATAGGGATACCAGCTGCTTTATATTCTTCACAGTTTTTCATTGCTAATGCAAGAAAGTGAGGTGTTTGCCAAATAAACATAATTAAAAACAAGGCAATTGGTACGATATGAAATAAATCTGGGTTAACTGCTGCCCATCCTATTAATGGAGGAACTGCTCCAGATATACAGCCTATTTCAGTATTTAAGGTATATCTTCTCTTTGACCATATCGTGTATAGTACTACATATGTAAACCAGCCAATAAATGCAACAATTGCCGCTGTTACTGTAGTTAAATATAAGAGAATTAGACCTAATAATGTAGAAATAATACCGATAAATAATACATTATTCAAAGATATTTTCCCTGTAACTGTAGGACGTTCTTTCGTTCTATCCATTACTGGATCTATATCTACATCATACCAGTTATTTAAAATGCTCGCGCCGATTAAAACAAAGGTGCTTCCAGCCATTGTTAATAGAAACAGTTTTAAATTTGGCATAAAAGATGCATTTGTAAAGTAAAGGGCAAGCCAATAACCTGCAAAAACTGTAAATAAATTGGAATTAACAATTCCTATTTTAATAACAGACTTAATATCTTTTAGCGTTAGTTTCCCATTATTTACTACAGCATTTTCATTTATTGTTACAGAAGAAGGCGTTACTTCTCCGTTAGCCATTCATGATAGCCTCCCTTCACTTTTATAAATAAAAAGAATATAGAAAGATATTATTTGTCTAACCCATTATCTTTATATATTCTACTCATTAAAGTTGCTTTCCCCTATTTACATGATAATGAATTTGTTGCACAATTAATTCTATTATACCACTTTTTTCACTGATCCACATACTTTAAGAGTATAGCAAGATAAAATCTTAAGTACAAATGGATACTAGTTGATAACCTCTATAATTATTTTTAGCAAATTTCATTTCATTTTGCAAGGAATACTACTGATACGAAAGCGAAAATGGGATTAATAAGAAAATTTATTACGAAAATGTGACAACTATTGAACATTATTCGTTTTACCATATTAATTAATTGATTTATATACATTAAAGCTATTATGATTAGTTATGTAATCTTTTATATAATTTAAACTATGTATTATGTGGTAGTAACTATCATTATCGTTTACTTACTCATGGTTGATTATTTAAACTATAAAAGTGAGGCTGTATTATATGTTAAGAATCATTAAATGGCTATCAGTAGTTTCTACAATTGGGATGGTCTTTATATTATTAGGTGGAGCATTAGTGACAAAAACCGACTCTGGAATGGGGTGCGGTAATAGCTGGCCATTATGTAATGGACAACTTTTTCCATCTGATATTACACCTGAATTAATTATCGAATATAGTCACCGTTTAGTTTCTTCTACTATAGGAGTAACCGTTCTTCTACTAGCAGTTTTGTCTTGGATGGTAATTGGACATATTCGTGAAGTGAAATTTCTAGCCTTTTTATCCGTTTTTTTCTTAGTACTACAAGGATTAATTGGAGCTGCAGCAGTGGTATGGGGACAGTCTGATTTTGTTCTTGCATTACATTTCGGAATTTCATTAATCTCATTTGCTTCTATCTTCTTATTAATGTTACTCATTTTTGAAATTGATAAAAAATTAGATGCAAATACGTTATTTATTCGCAAGAATCATCGAATAGAAATCTATTTTCTAACCTTTTTTACTATTATTGTCGTCTATACTGGTGCACTTGTCAGACATGTAAACGCCAATCTTGTTTGTGGAAGTTGGCCATTTTGTAATAATAGTGCCCCATTTGCATTTGCTGAGTACAATTTCCATCAATGGGTTCAGATGGGACATCGATTTATTGCAGGGATATTACTTATTTGGACCATTGCCTTTTTTATCAAAGTGTTTAAAAATTATCGTAACAATCGTATTATGTATTGGGGCTGGGTCTCTACATTAATCCTGATTATTTCCCAAGTTCTGTTCGGCGCACTAATCATTTTCACCCAACTGAACCTATGGATTGCTCTTTTACATGCCTTTTTCATCACTTGTTACTTTGGGAATCTTAGCTACTTCATCTTATTATCTTATCGAAGTGCCAACCAAGAAAATGAAGTACCTGTTAGAAATAAAATCAACGTCAGTGCAGAAGCAAAAAATGAGATTTAGGATATTTCCTAGATTTCATTTTTTATTTCTTTGACTAATTGCCATTTATCCCAAGGGCTTCCATCATCGTTTGGCATGGAAGTAATTGTAATGGTCTCTTTTTTAACAGGATGAATAAACGATAGTTTATTAGCCCATAAGGCAATTTGCTCCCCAACTTTATTTACATGAGCACCATATTTTTGATCTCCGTATAACGGATGTCCAATGGCTTTCAGTTGTACTCGTATTTGATGAGATCTACCTGTTTGCAGTTTTATATGTAGTAAAGTTAAATTGTTTTTCCGCTCCAGTACTTTATAGTGTAGAATTGCCTGTTTCGCATCATTTACATGAGGTTGGACAGCAAACACTTGATTTACTTTCCTGTTCTTTCGTAAATAATGTTCTAATGTTTCCTCTTCTTTTTTTACATATCCACGAACAACTGCTAAATATGTACGGTGTATTTCTCTTTTTCTTAATAGACTAGACATACGTGATGCTGCTTTTGACGTTTTTGCAAATACAATTGCGCCTCCAACAGGTCGATCCAGTCTATGTATTAAACTTAAGTAGACATTTCCACGTTTGTTATACCTAATTTTTATATCTTCTTTTAATAAATTTAATAAATCACGATCATTTGTCCGATCTTGTTGTACAGGTATATTAACTGGTTTTTCAACAATCAAAAGATGATTATCTTCATATAAAATTGGAATATTCATCGATAAATTCTCCTTTTAAATAGGGTCTACTGAATAAATAGAAATCCTATCTACATCAATAGTTTGTACTTTTCATATAAAGTGCAAGGCTTTTGACTGTTTTACCAATAAACCTTTGCATATGCAATGAACTACTCTAGTTGTCTGGAGCGAAGGTGACTGACTCCAGCCCATATACATTACTTTTCCATGGACGATTCACCAACTGTCTTTAGAAAGAGAAGTCGTTTATACGAATTACAGTGCATATAAAAAGTAGAGGGTGAATTTTACCCTCTACTTTTTATGATTTAGAGCATTCCGATTAATTGACAGATAAGAATGTATAAAACTTTCCTGACACACATAAGTGCAACTTTAGTCTCGCCATTAAAGGCTAAATGTAAATAGGTTAATCACTTATTACATTCAGTGCAAACATCACCTGGCGGCTCGCCAATCGGTGTGTTTTCTTTCGTCATAAACTAGCTACCCGCTAGTTTACTTACATAAGCGCAACAATCACCTCTGTCATCACCTAGCGGCTCGCCAATCGGTGTGTTTTCTTTAACGTATGCCTAGTTTTTAATGTATTATTCAAATTCAATTAATAAGTCATTAACAGAAATGGCTGCTCCATCATTTACATATATCCTTTTGATGACACCTTTGAATGGTGCTTGAATTGTCGTTTCCATCTTCATCGCTTCTGTAATGAGTAGATAGTCACCTTTTTCGACTTTATCGCCTTCCTTAATGAGCGTTTTGATGACCGTTCCTGGCATTGTTGCACCGATATGTTTCGAATTCTCTTTATCCGCTTTTGGAAGTTCGACAACTTGAGACTCAATACTTTTATCCTTAATAATTATTTCACGTGATTGACCATTTAATTCAAAGTAAATAACACGTGTTGCATCTGAACGAGGTTCGGAAATAGAAACAAGTCGAATAAACAATGTTTTACCTTGCTCAATCTCTACTTCGATTTCTTCCCCAAGTCGCATTCCATAAAAGTATGTTGGCGTATCTAATACCGAAACATCTGCATAAGTAGTAGTGAAGTTATGATAACTCATAAATACATCTGGATATAACGCATAAGCTATCATATCAAAGCTTGTTACTTCACGGTCAAGCTTTTTATATAATTCATCACGTACTTGATCAAAATCGACTGGTTCAAGTAAAATGCCTGGGCGTACATCGATTTTATCTCGACCTTTTAAGATGATACGCTGTAATTCTTCTGGGAAACCTCCATAAGGTTGTCCAATATCACCTTGGAAAAATTCGATGACAGATGCTGGAAAGTCCATAAATTCGCCACGTTCATATATATCTTTTTCCGTTAAATTATTTTGTACCATAAATAATGCCATATCACCAACTATTTTAGATGATGGGGTTACTTTGACAATATCTCCAAACAGGTCATTGACCGTACGGAACATTTTCTTCACTTCATCCCAACGCTCTTCTAGCCCAACAGCTTTTGCCTGTTGTTGTAAATTACTATATTGACCACCCGGCATTTCATGAAAATAAACTTCCGTATGTGGTGATTTCATCCCACTTTCGAAATCTTGATAGTAGTCACGTACCCCTTCCCAGTAAGTGGACAACTCTTCAAATTTTTCAATATTCATGTTCGGTTGGTTTTTCGTTCCTTCTAGTGCGTGATACAGTGATTGCGCACTTGGTTGGGATGTCGATCCTGCCATTGAACCTAATGCAACATCTACAACATCAACTCCAGCCTCAATTGCTCTCGCATACATATAAATGCCGTTTCCACTTGTGTCATGTGTATGCAAATGGATCGGAATATCGATCGATTCTTTTAATGTTGAAACTAGTTGATAAGCAGCTTCAGGCTTTAATAGTCCTGCCATATCTTTAATTCCTAAAATATGTGCACCTGAAGCTTCTAGTTCTTTTGCTAAATTCGTATAATACGATAAATCATATTTATTGCGTCCTTTATCTAACACATTTCCTGTATAACAAATGGATGCTTCCGCAATTTTATTGTTTTCCCTAACTGCTTCAATGGCAGGTTTAATTCCTTCTAACCAGTTTAAACTATCAAAAATTCGAAAAACATCAATTCCTGCTTTTGAACTTTCCGAAACAAATGATTGAATGACATTATCCGGATAATTTTTATAACCGACTGCATTACTCGCCCGTAATAACATTTGAAATAACACATTTGGCATCTTTTCACGTAACGTAAGTAATCTTTCCCATGGATCTTCTCGTAAAAAGCGGTAAGCGACATCAAATGTTGCGCCACCCCACATTTCTACCGAAAATAAATCTGGTAGCAATCTTGCTGTCGGTTCAGCGATTTGGATTAAATCTTTTGAACGGACTCGTGTTGCAAGAAGCGATTGATGCGCATCCCGAAAAGTCGTATCTGTTAGTAATACTTTATCTTGATCTTTTAACCACTTTGCCACATACTCTGGTCCATGTTCATCTAAGAGTTGTTTTGTCCCATTTGGAATCGACTCTAAATGATTCACGTGAGGAATTGAAACTGGTGAAAAGATTGGTTTTTGTTTTTTTGGTACACCATCGACACCGTTTACTGTCATTTCACCAATATAGGTTAATAATTTCGTTCCTCGGTCTTTTCGCTTAGGGAAAACAAATAATTCTGGTGTATCGTCTATAAAATTCGTATCATATTTCCCCGAAGCAAATTTATCATGTAAAATAACATTTTTTAAAAATGGAATATTCGTTTTAATTCCTCTTATCCGAAACTCTTTTAATGTACGAACCATTTTTTGTGAAGCCTGCTCAAAAGTGAGTGCCTGTGTCGACACTTTCACGAGTAAAGAATCATAGTATGGTGAAATAACTGCTCCTTGGTATCCGTTTCCTGCATCGAGTCGGACACCAAAACCTCCACCAGAACGATAAACCATAATACGACCTGTATCAGGCATAAAATCATTTAATGGATCTTCCGTCGTTACACGAGATTGAATGGCATATCCATTTGTTCTAATTTCATCTTGTGATGGAATACCAATCGATTTGTCATGGAGCTTTTGACCTTCAGCTACTTTTATTTGTGTTTGAACAATATCCACGCCTGTAATCATTTCGGTAATCGTATGTTCTACTTGAATACGTGGGTTTACCTCAATAAAGTAGAAATCTTCACCAGTTACCAAAAATTCAACCGTTCCAGCGTTAATATATTTTACATTTTTCGCTAGTTGTACAGCCGCATCACAAATTCGTTCACGTAGTTGTTCAGAAAGTGATAAACTGGGTGCAACTTCTACTACTTTTTGATGCCTACGTTGCACAGAGCAATCTCGTTCATACAAATGGACAATATTATCATATTCATCTGCAACAATTTGTACTTCAATATGTTTTGGGTTAAGAATAAACTTTTCAACATATATTTCATCATTCCCAAATGCAGACTTTGCTTCTGAACGGGCTCTGTCATATGCTTCTGTTAACTCACCTTTATGGTGAACAATTCTCATTCCACGGCCGCCACCACCCAGTGATGCTTTAATGATGATCGGGTAACCGTTTTCTTCTGCAAAATTTTCTACTTCCGAGATCGATGAGACTGGACCATCTGTACCAGGAATAATTGGTAGTCCAGCATTAATCGCTTGTGTTTTCGCTTTTACCTTATCACCAAACATATCTAAATGTTCGCTTCTCGGTCCGATAAAAATAATTCCTTCTTCTTCACAACGTTTAGCAAAATTAATATTTTCTGCTAAAAAGCCATACCCAGGATGAATCGCGTCCACCCCTACGTTTTTAGCAAGTTCAATAATTCCTTCAATATCTAAGTAAGCGTCAATTGCGCTTTTATCCTCACCAATTAAATAAGATTCATCTGCCTTATATCTGTGTAGGGCACTTGAGTCTTCTTTCGAGTAAATAGCAACTGTTCGAATATCAAGCTCTGTACATGCTCTGAATATTCGGATCGCTATTTCTCCCCTATTCGCTGCTAAAATCTTTTTGATTTTTCTTCTTTCTAAATTGGCCATGAACTTCCTCTCCTATGTGTAAGATTATTAATTGGTTCTGGTTCTATTGTCTTCGGTTCTTGCTCTTTTAACCGAACAGTTCTAGCTATATTATTTAATATTCCCATTGAAATCATTAAAGCTAATAATGAAGATCCACCATAACTAATAAAAGGTAAGGTAACACCAGTAATAGGTAGTACCCCACTGATTGCACCAAGGTTAATGATCGCCTGAATAGCGACCATAGAAGATATTCCAATTGCAAGTAAGGATCCAAAGCTGTCCGTACACTTCTTAGAAATAAACAAACCACGTAAAGTGATGACGGTGAATAGACCTATGACCATGACAACGCCAAATACACCTAGTTCTTCAGCGATTACGGCCATAATAAAGTCTGTATGTGCCCCCCATAAAAAGCCTAATTTTTGCACACTTTGTCCTAATCCTTCCCCACTTAATCCGCCACCACCAATCGCTAAGTAAGACTGGATTAAATGATATCCAGTTCCATCTGGATTTAAAAAAGGTTGATATGCACCTGTAAAGCGAGCAATTCTCGTTTCGGTTATCATTCTAGGAACGATAAGTACTAAGAGGACAGCACTAAAAGTAAATAATAGCAGTATATGTTTAAATCGAATTCCTGAACTAATAATAATCGTACCAACTACGAAAAGAATAATCGAAGCTGTTCCAATATCAGGTTGTACAACGATTAATGCAATCATGATAAATGTTAAAATTAGCGGTGGGAAAACCCCTTTAAAAAAATCACCTATATACATCTGCTTCTTCGAATAGACAGATGCCAAATAAATGATTAATGCTAATTTTACAAATTCAGATGGTTGTATCCGCAGACCAAGTATTTCCATTGACCTTGTTGCATTATGTGCCGTATCACCAAAAATAAGTACACCTAAAAGCATGATTACACTTATTAATAAGATCAATTTAATAAGATTTTGATAGTATTTATATGGGAAAATACAGCAAAAGATAAAACCAATTATGCTTAAAATAAACCATTGTACTTGCCTGAATAAGTAATATGTACTATCTAGTCCGTCTACCACTGCCGAAACCATGCTTGCACTATAGATCATTACTATTCCAAAACTAGCTAATAGAATGGGAGTGATGATGAGAGTAAAATCATAGCCCTTTAGTTTTTCCTTCACTAAAACCACCCCAAACACAATATAAGATGTTTTTACATTTACTTGTAGCCCAAAAAATGTCATCGTGTTTTCACTAATACGTTTGAACATCTTATTTAAATTATATTGCATGTTTCTCGCAATTGCTAGAGCTTGAATTCAATTTAATTAAATACCTTACATGAAAATAAGAATAATATCAAAGGTTTTTTAAATTTGTTCACTATTTGTTCACATTTCGCCTTTTATAAAGATGCTTAATACAAAAAACTTTGCTTCATGTAAGCAAAGTTTTATTTTTTAAATTCAATTGTATTTTGCGCTGTTTCATGTAAAAGACTTAATTTAAGTTCCAAATTATCTAGTAGTTCTCTACCTTCAGACTCCGTTATTAAATCGAGTCGCACCGCAAAATCAATTTCTCTTGATAAACCAAACATCTGTGTATCTAATACTTCTTCATACAAAGGACATTGTGGAGTCATTAAATTATCGATTTGAACTTCAATAAGCCTTAATATTTTGTCAGCATCTGACTTTAAAAGTGCATATGCTTTCTCACGCTGATTCATCGTAATTTGAGGCATCTAATTCATTCCTTCCGCAACACATTCTATTATCTACTTGAAAGAATAAATGTGAACTGTAACGCTTTAAAATAATAGTATCGTTATATACTGTAAAATGCAAATAGAAAACAAGTAAAATAGATAACTTATCAATACTGTCCTTTAATTATACCAAAAAAATTGTTCATATATGCCTTAAATGATTAAAATAGTTATATTATCGTGTAAAATAAGTATAATTTTGTTATTCTAAAAGTAGACATTTTAAAAGAGGTGGAATAATGATTATCCAATTAAAAGGGAAAGTCACATACCCGATTACATTAGATGCTTCCGTATGGATATTCGATGATCGTAAAATTATCTTGGAGGAAGCCTTTACCGAAAAAGAAGTAGTACAAGAAGAAGACCCTTTAAAAAAGGCAGATGAAATGTTCAATCAAGAAATTTATTTTCAAACTAAGATTAAACCGCCTGTAAATAAAAGTATTAATCGCTATGAAAAAGAAAAAATATTGGAAAACTCATTTGTTATGCCTTTGGAAGATTTTATTAACAACGCTGAAGTAAAACCCGAAGCGAAAAGAGCACTCTTAAAAACAGATGGAGACGATATTGTTATTACGGTCGAACAATTAACGGACGCTTATCTACTATTTGCAGTAGATGGAAAGCCATTAAAAGAAGAAGGCCCAGTACATTTATACTTTAGAGATGGGTCAAATAAAGAGGCTCCAATTAAAAATATTAAACAAATTATTATTAAGTAAAGATGAAAAAACTGCTCCTTTTGTGAGTAGTTTTTTTGGTAGATAAGAAAGTATCAACACTTTCTTACTGCATAAGTGCAACTAAGTCTTTCGCCATAAAGAGACTGGGACAAAAGTATTTTCACCAAAGAAAAACCCGAACAATGGTAGCTGCATATAACCCGCTCTGGAAATATACTTCGCTTTCCGCGGGCGGCTGGTGAGCCTCCTCGCTTGAAATTAAAGGAAGGCCAACTAAAGCCGGCCTTTGCGGCCAACGTCGGCATACCCCTTGCCGGGGCAGGGTCTCACCGATGCCTTTCTTCCCGCGACGCACAATGTTTTCGATGGGACGAGATTTTATCGCAGTCCCAGGACGTGCTAGTGTCGGGCGTTGGTCACAGGACGTGACCGCTTTTAGCCGACCAGGAGTCTACGTATATTTCCACCGCTAAGGTAATGCATTGTTCTTCTTGAGATTTGGTCGTTTTAGTTTTGTCCCGGCCTCTTCTAATAAGCTAGATACTCTGTCATTATTTGAATGTGCATCGTTCATTTTAAGTTCCACCATGCCAATACACATTGCAAGTATCTATCACGAAATTATTACGGAATGTTGACCACCATCGGTGAATTAGAACTCACCGTGGAAATGCAAGCGATTATTTATGGCGATTTAAAGCAAGAAGAATGTCTGAGTCATTACGTTACTACTTTGTGATTTGTTTTCAAAAAAAATTGTATAAAAATAGTCTTTTTACTAACAATATGGATATTAAAGCCCGTTAGTGAAGGAGACGACTTGAAAATGAAGATACGATTAATGCTAATCCTGTTCGTTATTAGCTTATTATTAATGAGTTGCAACCGAAATAATACGATGCCTGACAATCAAAGAAATGAAAATATTGCTGTTGAGCAGTCAAGTTATGAGGATGAAGTTAATTTAACAAATCAAGAAATAGCCTCTCATTTAGCAACTATTGCTTCAGAAGTTCCGAATGTAAATGATGCTGCCGCGGTTGTTGCAGGTCCTTATGCGGTTGTCGGTATCAATATTGATGAAGCGACAGAAAGGCAGCGAGTTGGAACAATTAAATTTTCTGTTAACGAGGCATTACAGCATGACCCATATGGAAAAACTGCAGTTGTTGTCGCTGATGCAGATATGACGCAACGGCTTCGTGATATGGGAGATAAAATCCAACAAGGACACCCTGTGCAAGGAGTCGTTGATGAATTATCTGAAATTGTAAGTCGATATATGCCAATGTTTCCTGTGGATGAAGATCGGCCAATCGATGAAGATGAAAACAGACAGAAAATGACAGATGAAGAAAGAAGACGATTAGATAATATCGAAAAAGAACAATCAAATCAGTAGAGGTAACGGCTTCAAAAAAATGGTGCTTTCCGAAATCGGAGAGCACCTACTTTATTATTCAGTAATCATTTCTTCAACTTTTTCTACATCGTCTTCCGATACTTCATTAAAATATTGAACTCCAAACTGTGAACCTTCAGACACCATTTTGGCGTTCTCAAACTGCGCATGATCATAATTTTCATGATTCATTTGATCCGGAATCCCTGCATTTGCTAAAGAATGGGCGAGTGTCCCTGCATCTGACTGGTTGTCTTGATTTTTATTTTTCATCATATATCCTACACCAACGGAAGCGATCGCCCCAATAATCGGAATAATATATCTTTTTTTCATTTTATCATCCTTTCACATTAAAGCATTTTTAATGTAATTATAGAATACCCCATACCATTTTTAATAAACATTATGTTATAGTTGTTTAGAGGAAAAATATTAGAGGTGAACTTGATGCAAGTCCAATGCGTATTATGTGATAAAATTGAATCGATTAATGATAACTCGTACGAAGCAAAACGATTGATAAATAAAAGAATTCAGTCTTATCTTTGTCAAACTTGTTATGATCGAATTGAAACAAATACAAAAAAACGTCATGAAACAGGAAAATTTAACTTGTATCGGTCAAATAGGAAGAATGAGTAGGACAGGTGCCATTTGCGATAGAAAACGCGTGATTGGCAAGCTAACGGGTGAGGACAAAATGATGTCGCGCTTATGTAAAGAAGTGCGTTATTTATTTATCAAGCCTTTATTGCGAATATACACAATGTTTATTGTGACGGGTAATCGCAGTCTCAGGATGCTACTACTGACGTCCCGACAAATGCTTTTCGCTAGGCATGCGTAAGCAAAAAGCAGAATGTCGCGCTTTTTAGCCAGCGAACAATAAAAAATTTTATGGTTCTTATCTGCAAAATGAATCCATCAATGAAAAAACTAAAACATCTTTTCTTAAGATGTTTTAGATTTTCGTTTTCGTTCAGTATGTAATCTGTAGCGATATATTCCAAGTACAATGGAAATAATAATTAATGTTTCGGTCATTGGATATTTTACAATACTAAAAAGTGTTATAATAAAAACTCCCATTGCGAGTAAAACATAGACAATAATAGATTTTAATAAAGGTAACTGTCTTGCAAATCCAAGCTTATAAGCTATAACACTAAAAATAAGGTTTAATACATAAAAAGTCCAAAAAACATACTCTGTTCCAAAGGTATTTACGATAAAATTAAATATTAAGCCAAAATCTGTATCCATTTTTACCCCTCACAAATGACAATTTCATTTAAAATAATGTCCAACCTTTATCATACTAAATCTTTCATTTTCATACCAGTAACTACAATTCATTTTATTTTTAATTTAAAATATTATATACTTACTTTGGAAACAAATTGAGGTGTATGTAGTTGAAAAACATTAATTATCCAATGTTATTTTTAGCAATGCTTGTCGTATCCATGTTTTGTTTAGTAGGTGTAGCCATTTTTTATCAAAATGTCTTTCTTGTTATTTTATTTTTATTACTCGGATTTGCACTTATGGGTTACGGTATCAAGCTAAAACGAAAAAGTGACAATTAAGTCACTTTTTTGCTTTACATATATAATCTTTTATTAACGTTTTATGTATAGTTGGATTACAAGTGAGTATGGAACTTCTTTCTAACATCCCTACCTCTTCCCCATAAATGTTTGTTATCATTGCTCCTACTTCACGAACAATAATCCTCCCTGCTGCAATATCCCACGGTTCAAGACGCATCGTAATGTAAGCATCTGCTGCCCCTTCAGCTACATAAGCAAATTCTAAAGCCGCTGAACCGTATGTCCTTGTCCCACGAACATCTTTAATTAATTGCTGCATAACTCTTTCATCAACTAGACTATTTTTTGCCAACCAATGATGATTTAAGCAAATAATAGAATGGTTTAGTTGTAAATCTTTATTTAATTTTTTTAACTGTCGGTCATTTTTATATGCCCCGTTATTTCTCATCGCACTATAAAGGTTATTTCTCATCACATCATAAATTAATCCAATTTCACCAATTCCTTCATAATAAATGCCGAGCGAAATAGCGAAATTTTGTTTTTGATGTACAAAATTCATCGTTCCATCAATTGGATCTAAAACCCAAACGGTTCCATGAACATCTGATAATGTATCTCCATAGCCTTCTTCACTTAACAATAAATGTTCTGGATAATATGCTTTAATTTTTGATGCAAAAAAAAATTCCACTTCTCTGTCCATTTCCGTTACTAAATCTTTTGGATTGGATTTTGTGTCAATTGTAAGTGGATCATGCATTTTTTTTCGAATGAGCGCACCTGCCTCAAGTACCCAAGATCTAACTCGATTGAATAGGATTTCTCGTGTAATTACGTCCATGCTTGAGCCTCCATTTTTAGCACAAAATTTAAATGAGAACCGTGCTAAATTTGATTCACGCTACATGTAATAGATAAAATTTATATTACTTGAACTATCACACGTTTTTCGGAATCGATATTAAAGCTCATTGTACCAAATAATGATCAATTATTCATCGGATTCGATCATTTACGTTCATTTCATGGAAGATAACGCATTTAATTTTCTAACTAAATAAGTTAATTTCTCTTTCGCTTTAATGATTTCAAGTTTATTGTTTGCCTGCATAGCATCGAACAGTGTTACAAGTTCATAATCAATCTCCATACGGACAACGGACAACATTTGACGGTTTTCTTTTTTCCTTACCTGCTCGATTACATACTTCATAACACTCACATCCTTTGTAGATATTATTATCTATATGATGTTTTTTATATTTTGTGTAATGTAATTCCCATTAAGTTTTAATATTTATTAATCTTATTCATTCCTGTCTTATATTATTCATACCCATTCCAAGCAAGATATAAACTACATTTTTTAGTTGCGGAAAAATGGGTTTATAACGAATAGCTACCTTTTTTTGCAATCAAGAAAGTTAATTGGGCGAAAATGGAAGTCCATTTCACCTTCTAATCACAGCAAATCGAATATCCTCGCTTTTCGTGGACTCCCCCACGAGCCTCCGACCATACAATGTCTATCGTACTGATAATCGTAATCACAAAAGCTTTTCGCTGGGACGTAAGTAAGTGCCGTCCCCCAACACGACGCTTGTCACTGGTCTCGTTCACTATAAATGACCCTCGTTGTGAAATCTCTTAGGTCGCTGAGTCAAGACGCATGGAACATGGCGATATTAGCCAACTAGGAGACTAACTGCTTGGGAAGTTAATCGCTCCATTTTCCTCACGATAATCAAAAGTGGCTGGGATAAAAGGATTTTTCTAAAGAAAAATCCGAACAATAATCGCTGCATATATCTCTCCCTTGAAATATAATTCGCGCATCGTAAGGCGGCTGGTGAGCCTCTTTACGATGCGCGTTTTTAGGGGGCTACACTGGTGCCTTCCTCCCACTGAACTCTACATATATTTCCTCTTACATGCCCCATGCTTTTCTAATTTGTTCCGCTTCAGTTATAATCGATTGAATTAGTTCTTCAACGGTTGGAATATCACTAATTCTAGCAGCCCCTTGACCGGCCCAACCAAATCCTTCCTCGGCAACTCCTTCATGAATATAACGTTTATTTGCTTCTCCACTTATATAGTCTTTTAATCCTTCATAGCCGGCTTTTTGTTTTTCTAAATCTAAAATTTTATCAGGCCAACTCCCTTTCAGTGCGCGAGCTGGTGCACCAAGTGAACGCTTAATAACGACTGTCGCTTCTTCATCGGCATCAAGAATCGCTTGTTTGTATGCCTCATGTGCATGGACACATTCTTTTGTCGCAATAAATCTCGTTCCCATCTCAATGCCGTCTGCTCCTAGTGCAAATGCCGCCATTAATCCCCTTCCATCAACAATACCGCCGGAGGCAAGAACTGGAATAGAAACATGATCGACAACTTGTGGTGTTAAAACAAGTGTTCCGGTATCACTTCGCCCAATATGCCCACCACCTTCTTGACCAACTACCATCACGGCATCTACACCCAGTTCTTCTGCCTTTTCCGCTTGCCTACGCGCTGCAACTAGTACTAATTTTTTAATATTGTGACCGCTTACCATATCGAGCACACCTTTAGGATTTCCACCTGTAACAGAAATAGCTGGAACTTGTTCTTCAACAGCTACTTGAACCATTTCCTCATATGGACGACGGCCTGCTCCTATAGCAAAATTCACACCAAAAGGTTTATCTGTCATCATTCTAACCCGTTTTATTTCTTCCCTTAAATGATCTGGAGTAGGTAAACTCATAGCTGTTATTTGCCCTAATCCTCCGGCATTTGAGACAGCAGCGGCAAGATCCGCATATGCTAAATGTGCTAACCCACCTTGAACAATTGGATATTTTACTTGAAAAGCTTCAGTAAATTTCGTATTCCAATTCATTAGAATATTCCCCCTTCGTTCATTTGCAATACTCCACGGCGTTCAGCGGAGTAAAAATCCTTACAAATTCAGTCTCCTTTATCGTATCATTAAAAGATTATGTTTGGCTAATAATTTGGAGTACGGAGATTCTGGTGCTGTGGGAAAAGAGGATGGGGAAGATTGATTATGTGCTATTTTGGGGAATGATGTCCTTCATTCAGAAATGATCAGCTAGTTCTAAACAATTATGTTATGGAAAATATGGAGATGGACAAAATTTTGCGATTTGGTTTTTTCTTACTTGTATATAGTTTAATATAAATAAAAGAGTGATGCATAATTAAGATCGCATCACTCTTTTAATTCATTGATTAATTTGTATTTTTTGTATTATTGTTACAGCTTGGACATGTGCTATAAAGTTTTGTCACTTTTTCTTCTTCATAATAATTAATTACTTGTTGACACTGTTGACAGATGATGATTCCCACATTCGCCAACTCCTCTAAAATTATTTAAGTTCTACTATAATTAATTATAGTATAGCACATTTGAAATTTCAAGGGTTAATTAGTATAACACATTCAAATTGTGTGATGTTTCATTTGTTTCCACGATAGCTGTATAAGAAAAAATAACTATTTTAATTTTTCGAGCTTTTTAACGATAATACTAAACCAATTATGATTTGTCATCTCACAGTTTACCGACACATTTTCCTATACTAAATAGATTTAGTTTAAAAAAGCCTATACATCTGTAAGAGTTATTCGATCATCTTCACGATTTTATACTTAATGTATCTTACTTTAACATTTACAGTTAGTTTTACTGTATTTTTAATAGAAAATCTACTATTACATAAAGTTATTCCAAATTCGTTTTGGTTATATGATAATTTTTTAACAGGATAAAAGGAGGAAATTGTTTTGAATGATTATTTTATTTGCAATAAGCATGCAGGCAATATTCAAACCTCTGGGATAATGATTTACGAGAATGAATATGTTTATGTTGGTCATATTGATGGAAATGGAAATCCAAACAACTATTTAGGCCATATGATGATCGACCTAAAAAGACACGTTCCAACACTTGGAGATATGAATATGGAGGAAGCAAAAGCTTTTGGTATAATAATAGCTAAAGTAAGTAATGCACTAATGAAATCTGAGAAGGCGGAGCATATTTATTCCTACGTTCTGGATGATAGTGTTCCCCACCTTCATTTGCACTTAGTTCCTCGCTATCTAAACACACCTAAAGAGTATTGGGGACCAAATGCTGTTTATGATTGGAAAGATGCCCCTATGGGTGGAGAAAACGATATTAACGGGCTTTGTACCCGTATCTCAACATACCTGGAGGATGATTCAAATGAATAACCCCGTTGAAGATTTTAGCTGGATCGGAAGCCAAAAAGATTTCATGGATAATCCTGAAGTCATCCTCCTTAATCATATTATGATTGGACGTTACGGTGGTAATACAAATACTGGACAATACAAAAACGAAGACGGATGTTTGGTATGGTTAAATGAAAACGAAGATTGGGAATTTGCCATTATGTTGGATGCTCATAATACCTCAGAAAGCGCTCTAATAACTTTAGAACTATTCGAAAATAATAAGGCTCAAATTAAACATGTATTATCTCTACCAACAAATCGTCAAATGTTTAGAGAACTTGAAGAGAAAATTTTAAATATGTTTCTATCCGATGAGTTCTTGTCCGCTTGCAGAAAGATTACCGGGGAAACAGCTTGTTTGATTGTGGCTAGGAAAGATAAGTATGTGTGGTGGCTTCCAGTTGGAGACTGTATTGTTTATTTATTTCATCATGAATTAGCGAGGCTTGGTCAATATCAGTTAAATCAAAGACAATTTTTTGAATGGATAGGAGAAGTTAATACCTTTGAACAAGAGGTACCTTGTTATAGTATTGGGATAAAAGAATTAAGAAAAGGTGAAAATCATCTATTTTTAGCGACTGATGGATTAATTGAATGCCCGAATGAACTGTATTCAAAGCCAAGCAAGATTTTTAAAGCATTTTACCATTCGAAAGATAATGAGAGTATTCAAACCATATTGAAAAATATTCAAGAAAATAATGTTCAAGATAACGCTACCATCGTTTCCTGGAAAGTAAATATTTCAAAAGAAGCAAGTAGACCAAGCAATCAATAACAACCTTCTTTAATTTATTAAAATATAAAACATACTAAAATTAGTGGGTTAGGTCATCGACGGATGACTTTACCCACTGTTACTATTTTGAAGTTAATAGTGAGGTTAGGACAAAAGTGTTTTCACCAAGAAAAATCCAAACAATGATAGCTGCATATAACCCACTCCGGAAATATACTTCGCTAAGATAATGATTTGTTCGTCTTTAGATTTGGTCGTTTTAGTTATGTCCCAGTCTCTTTTGCTATTAATATTCTCCAGACCGAACTTTTTTTCATACAGTTACTTTTATAGCATATGAATCGGTGTGCCAAGAGCAACTTCTGCTGCTTCCATCGTAATTTCACCAAGTGTTGGGTGAGCATGGACAGTTAGCGCAATATCTTCAGCTGTCATTCCCGCTTCGATCGCTAGACCAATTTCAGCGATCATATCACTTGCATTTGGTCCAACAACTTGACCTCCGATGACTAAACCATCTTCCTCACGAGTAATCAACTTCAAAAATCCATCTGTATCATTAAGCGATAGTGCACGGCCGTTTGCTGCAAATGGGAATTTTGATGCTTTAATTTTAATTCCGGCATCTTTCGCTTCTTGTTCCGTATATCCAACTGAAGCCATTTCTGGATCAGAAAATACAACTGCTGGCATGCCGATATAGTCGATTTCAGATTTTTTACCACTAATTGCTTCTGCAGCAACTTTTCCTTCGTAGGAAGCTTTATGTGCAAGTGGTAAGCCTGCAACAATATCACCAATTGCATAAATATTTTCTACGTTCGTACGACATTGTTTATCAATTTTAATAAGACCACGCTCATCCACTTCAACGCCTACTTGTTCTAGTCCAAGTTCGCTCGTATTAGGACGACGTCCGACTGTTACTAATACATAATCCGCTTCGATCGTTTCTTCTTTTCCAGCCGCTTCATATGTAACTTTCACACCGTTCTCTGTTTCTTCCACACCTTTTGCCATTGCACTTGTTACGATGTTCACGTCTTTTTTCTTCAAACGTTTTTTAACGGCAGCAGTCATTGGCTTTTCAAAAGTAGCTAAAATTTCTTTTTCACCTTCAATAATCGTTACCTTTGTACCGAAATTAGCATACGCTGAGCCAAGTTCTGTACCAATGTATCCCCCGCCAATTACAACTAAGCTTTCAGGAATTTCTGTTAGGTTTAATCCACCAGTTGAATCAAGTACTCTTTCTGAAAAAGGAAAACTTGGAATTTCAATTGGCGTTGAACCTGTTGCAATAATACAGTTGTTAAATGTATATGTTTGTGATTGTTTTTCGTCCATCACTTTTGCGTTATTTTTATCGATAAAATAAACTTCACCTTGTACGATATCCACTTTATTTCCTTTTAATAACGCTTCTACACCAGATGTTAATTTATTTACAATACCACTTTTCCATTCTTGAACTTTTGAAAAGTCTACTTTTACGTTTTCTGTAGATATACCGAGGTCTTCATTCCCTCGAGCAGCTTCAGTTAAATGACCTGCTTGGATTAATGCTTTCGAAGGAATACATCCTACGTTTAAGCACGTACCACCTAACGCTCCTTTATCTACAATTGTTACTTTTTGACCAAGTTGTGCAGCACGAATTGCAGCAACATATCCTCCTGGTCCAGCTCCAACTACAAGCGTATCTACTTCAATTGGAAAATCCCCTACTACCATTACTCACGCCTCCATCATGATTAATTGTGGATCATTTAATAATCTCTTGATTTGATTGAGAGCTTCTTGTCCTGTAGCACCGTCGACAATACGATGGTCGAAACTGAGTGATAGTGCAAGCACTGGTGCTACAACTATTTCACCATTACGAACAACTGGTTTTTCCGCGATACGACCGATTCCTAAAATAGCCGCTTCTGGATAATTTAAAACCGGAGTAAACCATTGCCCTCCTGCAGAACCGATATTCGTAATTGTATTCGAAGCACCTTTCATCTCCTCAGCTGTTAGTTTACCACTACGAGCCTTCTCTGCCAACTCATTTATATCTTTTGAAATTTCAAATAAAGATTTTCTATCAGCATCTTTGACAACAGGAACGAGTAATCCTTTTTCTGTATCTGCTGCTATTCCAATATTATAGTAATGCTTATGAATGATTTCATCTGTTTCATCATCAACAGCCGCATTCATAATCGGATACTTTTTAGAAGCAGAAATAAGTGCCTTTACAACATATGGTAGGTAAGTCAATTTAATCCCTTGTTCTGCCGCTACTTCTTTAAAACGTTTTCGGTGGGCAACAAGTTCCGTTACATCAACCTCATCCATTAACGTAACATGCGGTGCTTTCGTTTTCGAATTGACCATCGCTTTTGCAATCGCTTTTCTGATCCCACTCATTTTTTCACGCGTTTCCGCATACGTGCCTTTTGGAATCGATACTGGTTTTTCGGAAGTTTCTGTTTCAGTTGTATCTGCAGAAGTAGTTTCTTCCGCCGTGTCCACATCACCTTGTACAAATCGATCGATATCTTCTTTCAAAATACGACCGTTTTTACCAGTCCCTTTTACCTCTTGAATTGTCACATCATTTTCACGTGCATACTTACGGACAGAAGGCATTGCGATGACTCGTTTACTAGAATCTGCACTTGCCGGTGCCTCAGTTAGTTCAGAAGCTTTTTCTTCCACTTTTTCATCTTTCTCTACTTGTTCCTCTACCTCTTCTATTGGTTCTTCTTCTGATTCGTACCCTTCTGCATCAATGCTAATGAGTGGGTCACCAACAACGGCCACCTCTCCTTCAGCAACATGAATTTTAAGTGCAGTCCCTTCAACAGGAGAAGGTATTTCAACGACTGCTTTATCATTTTGAACTTCACATAATGGATCGTCTTCTTTTATTTCTTCGCCTTCTTTTACAAACCATTTTAAAATTTCACCTTCATGGATACCTTCACCGATATCCGGTAATTTAAATTGATAAGCCACAATGTCAACCTCCTATCTATTCTGTTAAAAGTTCATAACTGCTGCTACTTTTTCGATAATATCTTTATGATCTGGTAACCATGCATCTTCTACCGCGGCAAAAGAATATACTGTATCTGGTGCCGTCACACGAAGAACCGGAGCTTCTAAATGTAGAATAGCTCTCTCTTGAATTTCAGCTGCTACGGTTGCGGCAATGCCTGCTTGACGCTGTGCTTCCTGCACAACAACGGCACGATTTGTTTTTTCTACTGATGCAATAATCGTATCAATATCGAGAGGAGAAACCGTACGTAGGTCGATTACTTCTGCATCAATACCGTCTTTTTCAAGTTCACTAGCTGCTTTTAAACATGCGTGAACCATTGCGCCATATGCAATCAATGTTACATCTTTACCTTCACGCTTTATATCAGCTTTACCGATTTCAATTGTATATTCTTCCTCAGGTACTTCGCCACGGAATGATCGGTATAATTTCATATGTTCTAAAAAGATGACTGGGTCATTATCACGAATAGCGGAAATTAATAATCCTTTTGCATCATATGGTGTAGAAGGAATCACAACTTTAAGTCCTGGTTGTTGTGCCATAAGCCCCTCTAATGAATCGGCATGTAACTCTGGTGTTTGCACTCCCCCACCAAACGGCGAACGTACAGTTATCGGTGATGTAAACGTATTTCCTGTCCGATATCTCATTCGAGCCATTTGGCCACTTATTGAATCCATTACTTCATATAAAAATCCGAAGAATTGAATTTCCGGTACTGGTCGATATCCTTCTAAAGCGAGCCCGATCGCTAGTCCACCGATTGCAGACTCGGCAAGTGGTGTATCAAACACACGATCTTCTCCAAATTCTTTTTGTAATCCCTCTGTCGCTCGGAAAACACCACCATTTTGTCCAACATCTTCGCCGAATACTAGCACATTTTCATCTTTATTCAGTTCATTTCGCATCGCATCCGTAATTGCTTGAATCATTGTCATTTGTGCCATGTTAGTTCGACTCCCTTTCTCTATATTCCTTCAGTTGCTCCTCGAGGTTGTACGGTAAGTTTTCATACATATTTTCGATTAGCTCGGTAACTTTTTGTTTAGGATAAGCATCAGCTTTTTTAATTGCTTCCTTAATATCTTCTTTCGCACGTTCAATTACTTCATTTTCTTGTTCTTCAGACCATACGTTTTTATTTTCCAAATAAGTTCTAAATCTAACAAGTGGATCTCTTTTTTCCCATTCCGAATCAAGATCTTTCGTACGATATCTTGTCGGATCGTCCCCTGCCATCGTATGTGGTCCGTAGCGGTAAGTAAGTGTTTCTATTAATGTAGGTCCCCCGCCATTAATTGCCCGTTTTCGCGCATGTTCTGTCACTGCATAAACTGCAAGTGGATCCATTCCATCTACTTGGTATCCTTCAATTCCAGCAGCAACCGCTTTTTGAGCAAGTGTCTTTGCAGCAGTTTGTTTTTCTACTGGAACAGATATTGCGAAATAGTTGTTTTGGATGAAAAAGATTGCTGGTGCATTGTAAGCTCCTGCAAAGTTAATTCCTTCATAGAAATCACCTTGAGAAGTTCCACCGTCACCTGTATATGTAACGGCAACAGCATCTTTCCCTCTTAGTTTCATTCCTAGCGCCACACCGGCTGCTTGCACATATTGCGCGCCAATAATAATTTGTGGGCTTAAAGCATTGACACCTTCTGGCATTTGATTACCATGAAAATGCCCTTTTGAAAATAGAAAAGCTTGATATAATGGTAGACCGTGCCAAATTAATTGTGGGACATCACGATAACCAGGTAAAATAAAATCTTGTTTTTCTAGAGCGAAATGGCTCGCAATTTGAGATGCCTCTTGCCCAGCAGTCGGCGCATAAAAACCTAGTCGACCTTGACGGTTTAAAGCAATTGATCGCTGGTCTAAAACTCTTGTGTATACCATTCTTGTCATCAATTCTTTTAACTCATCATCAGAAAGATCTGGTACATTTTCTTTATTTACAATCTCTCCATCTTGATTTAACACTTGAAACACTTCAAATTTGTTTTCTATCTCTTCTAATACATGCTTCAAAGTAGTCACCTCTTCCTTCCCTACATAATATATGAATGATATTGTTTGCACTTCTCGTTAAAACTTTCACACAAAATGTATGAAAGCCTTTTACTAAACTGTTCTACTTATTTATTCTTTCATAGTAGTACAATGTTTCATGTAAATATAGTGTAGCTTATCAACCTATGAAAGGTCAATGTTTTTAACTGTTAATCTGAATTTTTAACAAGAAAAAAATTATTTTATTTGGTTGTTATATGACGTCATCCCTTATCTGTTATACTTATATATAGAAACTGTACTAGTCTGTATAGGGAGAATATTATCTGTATTAATACAAATGTCTAAGTATTTTTTGAAAATCAATTTTTGCGGTTTTGATGTATTCCACAAAAAAAGCATTCTTTCATCTATACCCATAAAAAAGAGAGTTAAATCTATGCTGTTTAACTCTCCCTCTCACATTTATTATTCACTTACCATCTCATAATATTCTTCTTTTAAACTATTGTATAAGACCGTTTCTTTATTAAATGTTTCATTCGCTTTCAATACTTCATCATAACTATCATTCACATTAGCTATCACTGCATATACTTCATTTTCCTTAAATTCCTCTTGCTGAAAAAGCGAATATAAGCTTTTTGTCAACTCGATCGATTCTGCATAATTTCCGTAAACTACTTCATATGCATCATACCGATTAATCATCGTTTCATACATCTTTTCTGCTTGCTCCTTCTCCTCAGGATCCGATATCTTATCGATTAACGGAGCAATTTGTTCAAATTCTATTCGTGATTCATCAAGACTTTCTTTTTCTAATTTAACATATTCCATCCGTTCCTCCAATAAATCCATTGCTTCCGTAGATAGTTCAACAACTTTTTCATAATCTTCAGTGCCAAGCCCAATTATTTCGTTATAAATTTTCTCATCTTCTTTTTCTAATTCATAAATTTTTTCTTGATTCTCTTCAAAAGCTGCCTCTATTTCAACAGTCGCCTCTATATGTTCAGACACTTTATCCATAACATTTTCTTCATTATTACAAGCGACGAGGATGAAGAAAATAAACATTGTTATCATAGCTTGAGTAAATTTGACCAACCGTAATCCCTCCAATACTAGAATTGTTAAATAGTTTGTTTTTTCATTAATCATTGTATGATGCAATGTATGTATTTATTTGCAGGAAGATGTAATTTGAATCACTTTACAGCAACGAAATAATCCTTTATCTAGTTTAGCGCCATCTATACAAGATTCCAAATAATAACTCAACTTTTGCAGAGTGAAATGGATTAACCTGCCTGGTAAAAAGAAGTGGGATGAAGATACAGTGCGCAAACTGACTTCGGATCAACTGGTTGCTGGAAAGTAGTCTATTTATACCTAGCCTCCACCCGCTCCTTTCATTACGTTTGTTGCTATTACCGCGCATTTGAAATAAACTACGGAGTAACTTCGAATAGTGAATGTCTATCTGCTACGGAAATACACTACGTTTTCCGCGGACAGCTGGTGAGCCTCCTCGTTCTCAATTAAAGGAAGACCAACTAAAACCGGCCTTTGCGGCCAACGTCGGCATCCCCCTTGCCGAGGGCCGGGGGTCTCACCGATGCCTTTCCTCCCGCGACGCACAATGTTTTCGATGGGACGAGTAAGCGCAGTCCCAGTCCCCAGGAACGTGACCGCTTTTTTTAGCTGACCAGGAGTCTCCGTGTATTCCTTCGCTCAGGTGGGTGTAGTCAATCATTACTGTTATTTGTTATGGATGTAATAAAATAATTTTCATTCACCCTACGTTGGGTCTACTGAATAAACAGATATCCCATCTAAATCAATAGTTTGTATCCGTTTTTCTCGATATAAAGTACAAGGGTTTTGACTGTTTTACCAAAAACCTTTGCATATGCAATGAACTACTCTAGTTGTTTGGAGCGAAAGTGACTGACTCCAGCGGGAAAAGCGCGAGTCTGAAGACCCCGCAGGAAGTGGTTTTCTTCCGAGGAGGCTGAAGCTGTGCCCGCGGAAAGCATGTCACATTTCGCGGAAAACAACGGTAGCATGGAACGCAATTTAGTTGTTCAGCAGACCCTAAGTTACCGCACAGTTTATCTTTTATATGATGTAACAAAAAAAGATTTGGTAAGAGAAGGATTCGCCGTTCCAATCTCTTGGAAAATTGTTTATTATACCAAGAGTGACAAGGATATAATTAGAAGCTTCCAAAGCTTAATTTAGCGAGCTGTTTGAACTCATTTGATTGGTGCTAAAGTGGAGCAATAATAAATAAAAGTGAACATTACACATTCGTATAAAGTAGGTTTTTACCATTTTTTTCGATTACTTGTGTTAAAATAAACAAGAGTATGTGAACATTTGGAGATAGGAGTTTGGAAAATGTTATTAATGAAAGATATTGTTAGAGACGGACATCCAGCATTAAGAAAAAAATCCGCAGAAATTAGTTTACCACCATCCGCTGAGGATGTTCATATATTAAATGAAATGATGGCTTTTATAAAAAACAGTCAAGATGATGAATTAGCTGAAAAGTATAAATTACGTTCAGGTGTTGGGCTTGCCGCACCACAAATTGGAATGAATAAACAGCTTATCGTCGTTCATTTTACACATGATCAGAAACAGTACAGTTATCAGCTCATTAACCCAAAAATTATTAGTCATTCCGTTGAAAAGGCATTTTTAAGTGGTGGAGAAGGGTGCTTATCGGTCGATGAAGTAATTGAAGGATATGTCGTTCGTCATGCTCGTATCACTGTACGTGCTTTTGATATCGAGGGAAACCCTTTGAAATTGAGGTTCAAAGGTTATCCGGCAATTGTCCTGCAACATGAAATTGATCATTTAAACGGTGTAATGTTTTATGACTATATTAATGAGCAAAATCCATTTTATGTGCCCAAAAACGCCAGAGCGATTGATTAACTAATTAAAGTGCGTGTTCAAAAAGGGCAATAAAACAGGCGCGGTCGGCTAAGATCGCTAGCGTCCGCTAAATGTGCAGTCCTAGGACGTCATGCTTAACCAGTGAGCAGTAAGAAAGTGTCTATACCTTCTAAGTTTGCCAAAGAAATGCGAGGTGTCAATTTAACCGGACTTTTTAAGCTTACCTCATAAAGAATGAATCAATCACTCTACATCTCAATCACTTTTTTAGATTTTTGATCTACGTATAATATACATAAGAATGTTAAAAATAAAGGTAGAAAAATGCTTGCATTAGTTTAACCTTATTTACTTTTAAGGATCACTTATTATTTATGTATGCGTAAATTTTTAAAATTATAATTGATATTTATTCCAATAATAATGAAATCATATTATAATAAAACTAACAGGGATTGGATCGGCCTAAACTTATTGCTTTTCTTTGTTTAGAAAGGAGATGTAGGGTGATGTTGAAACGCCTGAAAGAAAAGCTGAAAAGAAAGTGGAAGGAATTTTTAAAACAAGGACGTGTACCGACAACTGATAAATGATATGTATAACTACTTTACAGACAACACTTGTGAAACAAAACATGGAAGCAAAATAGAAACAATTATCATCTTAAACAATAATTTTTTTAACCGAATAAACATATTAGGAGAGATACAATGATATTTAAGGTTTTATATCAACCTTCAGCACATATTGCTCCCGTGCGTGAACGTACGGAAAGTATTTATGTTGAAGCAGAAACAGAACGAGAAGTTCGTTCGAAATTAAAAGATCGAGATATTAATATTGAGTTAATCCAAGCATTAGATGACGTACATTTAGCATATGAAAAAAAGTCTGAATTCTTCACGATAGAGAGCGTGTAAGATGAAATTTGTTAAAAATGACCAGACAGCTGTCTTTGCACTTGGCGGCTTAGATGAAATCGGAAAAAATACGTACTGTATTCAATTTCAGGATGAAATAATCATTATTGATGCAGGAATTAAGTTTCCTGAAGACGAATTACTCGGGATTGATTATGTTATTCCTGATTACACCTATTTAGTGCAAAATAAAGAAAAAATTAAAGGATTAATCATTACGCATGGTCATGAAGACCATATTGGTGGTATCCCTTATTTATTACGTGAAATAAATGTACCTATTTATGCTGGAAAACTCGCGATCGGACTTATTAGAAATAAATTAGAAGAACATGGATTATTAAGAAATGCTAAATTAAACACGATTCAAGAAGATGATATTATTAAGTTTCGGAAAACTTCCGTTAGTTTTTTTCATGTTACACATAGTATTCCAGATTCTTTTGGGGTAGTCATTAAGACACCATCTGGAAATATTGTACAAACAGGTGACTTCAAATTTGACTTTACACCTGTAGGGGAACCTGCTAATTTAGCGAAAATGGCTGAAATCGGTAAAGAAGGAGTTCTCTGTCTCCTATCTGATAGTACAAATAGTGAAGTTCCTGGTTTTACAATGTCTGAACAAGTAGTGAAAGAAAATATTAATGATATTTTTAGTAGAATTGACGAGCGACTTATCTTTGCCACTTTTGCATCTAATATTTACAGACTTCAACAAGTAGTAGATGCCGCAGCAAAGCATAATCGAAAAGTTGCAATTTTCGGTCGTAGTATGGAATCTGCTATAGAAATTGGACGTGAATTAGGATATATAAGTGCGCCAAAAGGAACATTTATTGACGCTAATCAAATTAATCGATTTCCGTCTAATGAAATCGTCATTCTTTGTACAGGTTCTCAAGGGGAACCGATGGCAGCATTATCACGAATCGCTAATGGTACGCATCGACAAATTCAAATAACACCTGGAGACACTGTTGTCTTCTCCTCATCCCCAATCCCTGGGAACAACGTAAGTGTTAGTAGAATTATTAACCAACTAATGCGTGCTGGCGCTAAAGTAATTCATGGTCCATTAAGCAATATCCATACTTCTGGTCATGGTAGTCAAGATGAGCAAAAGTTAATGTTACGTTTGATGAATCCAACATTCTTTATGCCGATTCATGGTGAGTATAGAATGTTGAAGGAACATACTCGACTTGCATTAGCTTGTGGCATACCTGAAAAAAATTCATTTATTATGGATAACGGTGAAGTACTCGCCTTAAGTAAAGATAAAGCAGCAATTGCAGGGAAAATACCATCTGGTTCTGTTTACGTAGATGGTAGTGGAATTGGTGATATCGGAAATATTGTATTACGTGACAGAAGGATTTTATCTGAAGAAGGCTTGGTAATTGTAGTTGTCAGTATTAATATGAAAGAGTTCCAAATTGCAGCAGGCCCAGACATTATTTCACGAGGATTTGTTTATATGCGTGAATCTGAAGACTTAATCAATGAAGCGCAAAAACTAGTTTCAGACCATTTAAATAAAATTATGCGTCGTAAAACGAGCAAATGGTCCGAAATTAAAAATGAAATAATTGATACAATAGCACCACTACTTTATGAAAAAACAAAACGTCGACCAATGATCTTACCGATTATAATGGAAGTGTAAACAAAAAGTGATAGAAGTAGGAGATGAATATTATCATCCCCTACTTTTTTTATACGCATTTTTGATATATGGAGACGGTGTGATCATTACCATAGTGAAATGAAACAGTGAACAATCATACTTCACAGAAGAAAGTATTCATACAGTGCGAGCTTGCAACCGGTTACTAACTTGAGTATGGTGAAGGGATTCTATTTGCGAAGATTCTTGAAAAGTGCCGGAAATCCTAGCTCAGTGCGGAAAATTTCAAAAACAAAAAGAAGAGGTGAATTTTTACTTTTAACCTCTTCTTTTCAATTGATTTTTAATTGTTCCTTTTTATTTACTCATCTATTACTAATTGTTTTTCAAATCGAGAAATATCATTGTCGGCACCTATAACGATTAAGACATCATTTTCTTGAATGATATAGTCTGCACTTGGGGAAACATTCATTTGTTTGCCCCGTTTAATTGCTACGACGTTACATCCGAATTTTGCCCTAATATTTAAATCTACTAACGTTTTACCACGCATCCTTCTTCCAGCCATTACTTCTACCATACTATGATCTTCTGACAGTTCAAGGTAATCCAAAATATTACTCGAAATTAAACTATGGGCAATTCTTTTTCCCATATCCCGTTCTGGATGGACGACATGATGGGCACCAATTTTATTTAAGATTTTTTCATGATAATCACTTTGTGCTTTAACTGTAATTTTTTTAATACCTAAATCAGCTAAAATGACAGTTGTCAAAATACTTGCTTGAATATTGTCCCCGATCGCCACGATTACATGATCAATATTTTTAATTCCAAGCTCCTTTAACGCATGTTCATCCGTTGAGTCAGCAATTACGGCATGAGAAGCGATGTTTTTATATTCATTAATTTTATGTTCATTTTTATCAATAGCAAGCACCTTCATCCCTTCCATACTTAACTCTTCACAGATGCTGCCACCAAATCTTCCTAGTCCAATTACGGCAAATTCTCGTTTCATGTGCATTCCTCCTATTCATTCTTGTATCTTCTCACGATGTGGAATGAATAAAATAACAATAAAGCTAATCAGTGCAATGGCACAAACGCCAATATACACATATGTTAACCCAGATAAAAGACCTTGTTGTAATACTTTAACCGCTTCAGCTGATAAATGGGCTACTTCATTTTGATCTAACAATTGATCAACTGCGTCCACTGTCACTGTTGCAGTTAAGTTAGCTTGTTCGATTTCTCTATTAATTTGATTATTTAATATTCCACCGAGAAAAGCAACTCCCAAAGCACTTCCAATCGTACGCATAAACATATTCGTAGCAGTTGCAATTCCCCTGACTTCCCATTTTACCGTCGTCTGAATCGCGACAATAAAAGATGTACTCGTCATCCCCATCCCAATTCCGACAAAAAAAGACCCTATTCCTGCCCAAAAAGGTTGTTGAATAACTGGTAATAACATAAAAAAGCCTGTGCCAATTAGTAAGGAAATTCCACCGAGAATAGATGTTTTTCGGTACCCTATTATTAATAGTAACCGACCTGCAACGGTCGAAGCAATTGGCCAGCCGATCGACATGGCGGTTAATGTAAAACCAGCGATTATTGCTGATTTACCCAATACTCCTTGCACAAATGTCGGTAAATAACTTGATACACTAATTAAAATCATCCCTGTAAATAATGATGCAATATTGGCAACTTTTATCATCCGATATGTCCAAATATGGGAAGGGATAATAGGTTCTTCTATTCGTTTTCCGTGAATAATAAAGAGCAAAAATGTAACGAGAACGACTCCAATTAATATCCACATTTGAATGGAATTCCATGAAATAGAGATTCCACCTTCTACTAAAACATACATTAGGATACTAATACTTGTTATTAGTAAAAACGTACCAATAAAATCAATAGAGCGTTTTTCTTTTTTCATCTTTTCTTTTAAGAAAACGAAAATTCCAATCATGGATAAAAGTCCTAAAGGAAGATTCATCCAAAAAACGAGCCGCCAATGGAAGAAATCAACAAAAAAAGCACCGATTAACGGACCGATAATTGCGGAAATTCCCCAAACTGCAGATAAATACCCCTGCACCTTTGCTCGTTCAGTCTTCGTATATATATCTCCAACGATCGTTGTTGCAATCGGCATAATAGCACCAGCACCAACACCTTGAATAAACCGCGAAATAATTAGCATTACCATCGTAGTGCTAAATCCCGCTATCGTTGAGCCAATTAAAAAAATACAAATTCCAACTGTATAAATTGGGCGTCGTCCATATAAATCAGCTAGTTTTCCGAAAATTAATACAGTAGCACTAGAAGATAATAAATAGGCGGAAAACACCCAACTATAAAGCGAAAAATTTTGTAAATCTGCAACAATGCTAGGCATGGCAGTAGCTACAATGGTCGCTTCAATTGCAGACAAAAACATCCCTAGCATGACAGAGGCTAGAATAAATGGTCGTTTTAATTTTGTATTCATTTATTTATCCAACTCTTCTACAACACCGTTTAGAACCATTTATTAGGCTTTTTCACGTCGGTAATAATCTCTTTTTAACGCTTTCAATATAGCTCTTCTCGTTAAAATCCCATCAAAATATCCTTCCTCATCTACTACACAGACAAAAGGTGCATCAATTACTGCCTTCAGTCCGTCAATAAAACTAGCATTTTTTTGGATACTTTCCATTTCATCTTTCATCACTTCATGAACTTTGAGTTCTGCCAATCGTTCTACTTCAAATCGTTCAATGCCTAATATTTGATCTAAAATAACTGTTTTACTTATAGATCCAGCTAATTTATAAGAAGCATCTAAAACAGGTACCGCAAAATAACCCGATTTCACCAAAACGAGTAATGCGTGTTCTAAAGGATTATTTAATTGAACATGTGCTACTTTTTCTGATGAAATCATTAAATCTTTTACGGTTATATCTTGTAATTGTTTATCTTCTTGTGTCATACTCATCAAAAGCAACCCCTCTTTTATTAATCTATACTTACATAATGTAATGTTTCATGTTAAAGCTATATCATCATTAGGAGTTTAATAAATTGTTTTAAAACGAAAAAAAGAACGTTCTATAAAAACTTCCATTATGTTATGAACCAATCTGTTCATTATTTCTCATCTCGTTTTACCACTTGCTGACAACTGGTTCTATTTATAGTTTACCACATATGATGTAGAAGTAACATCGGATAAATCTATTCAGAAAAAAATAATCTTGAAAACCTTTCTTATTTTCCATCTCACCTGTACAATATAGATATGTCACTTACATAAGGAAGGTTTAAGATGAGTACGTACCTTTTTTCAAAAAAAGAAGAAATTGCACATGCAATCACACATGGTATTGGTGCTTTTTTAAGTATTGCTGCTTTAGTTTTGCTTATTGTTTTTTCCTCGATGAATGGTAATGCTTTGTTAATTGTTTCTGTAACGATATTTGGAAGTACCATGCTTTTCATGTATACTTCTTCTACAATTGTCCATAGTTTACCGATTGGAAAGTGGAAAAATATCTTTCTTATCATTGATCATGCATCCATCTATTTATTTATCGCAGGAACTTACACACCGTTCTTACTTATCCAGTTAAAAGGAACATTTGGTTGGGTATTATTCGGGGTCATCTGGGGTCTCGCATTAGTAGGAATTATTTTAAAATTATTTTTCGTCAAAAAGTTTATCATTTTATCTACTTTATTCTATATTGCCATGGGATGGTTAATTGTTATTGCGTGGAAACCTTTAACAGATGTTCTTCATCAACAAGGTATCATATTCCTCGTAACTGGTGGGATTATGTACACGGTTGGTGCTATCTTTTATGTATGGAATAAAGTTCCGTATCACCATGTTATTTGGCACCTATTTGTCATTGCTGGTTCTACTTTTCACTTCTTTACCGTCTTCTTCTATGTAATCTAATTTGCAAGACGTCTTTCTTTCATGTAAGCTATTAGTACTATGTCGATAGAAAAGAGGGATTTAGCTTGAAAGATAAACTAAGTGTTGCGGAAATTGCAAAAGCTATTTATACGATAAATCGCCACGCAAAAGCAGCTCCGAAGCCACAACATTTATATTACATTAAAAAGGAAGCAATTGAAAAACTATTAAAGGAGAAAAAAGCGGAAAAAGTTGGGCTTCATTTTTCAAATAACCCTAAGTTCAGTAACCAACATTCAACGCTCCTTGTAAAGGTTGACCAATATTACTTTCACTTACCTCCCACTAAAGAAGATTTCCAAAACTTAAAGCATCTTGGTTCACTCGATTCTGATTTTCGAAACCCGCGGACGAAAATGTCTTTATCGTATGCAAAACGAATTATTTATCAATATATTGATTGGCAAGAACAGAATAAACCTGCTAAACGCAAACATATCTCTTCATATTATACACCTTCATCTCTCGGTAAAATGGAATGGCCACCGACGAAAAAGTTTTAATGACATGAAAAGCGTATGACCCCCTATCATACGCTTTTCATCTGCCTTTTAATTAATTTATACATGATAAATATCGCAAAACAGATTCCAAACAAAATCACTACTTGAAAGGCCGTTTTGATTACTATTAATTCATTCGTAAAATATGCGATGATGAAAGCGATGATGATTAATAACAAACTACTTACCGTATAAGTAAGGACAAAGAAATATTGCTTATGAATGACCAACATAACAATAGGTTTGATGATGAAAGAAAGGAAGAAAATTGTTATAAATAAGATAACTATATACTGATATTCTTTGGTAAAACCTAACACTTCCAATTGATGAAAATTAATCATAGCAGACCACCACTTTTCCTTTATATTACCATTGTCAACGCATTGCTTATTAACTATACGTAGAACTATTTAAAATGGAGGTAAACGACATGAATCGCGCTTTTATTTATATCATTTTAGGCGCTACTTTATGGGGAACGATCAGTTTTTATGTTAAAAATCTTTATACATATGGCTTTACACCTATGGAAGTTGTCACTTTAAGGGCGTGGTCTGCAGCAATTATATTAGTTGTTTACTTAAGTTTTGCAGCGCCAAAAAGTTTACGATTATTCCATGTACGAGACGTTAAATATTTTATTGGAACAGGGATTTTTAGTATTATTTTCTTTAATTATTGTATGTTTAAAACGATCGAACTTGCAACCATTCCCATCGCTGCTGCTCTTTTGTATACTGCTCCAGCATTTGTTATTATCATTTCCTATTTTGTTTTCCAAGAAGCTTTAACAAAGAATAAGATGATTGCACTTTTCATGACGTTGATCGGTACTGCTCTTGTTGTCGGTTTATTACCATTTGACTTTGGATCCATTCCATTAATGACTATTCTAATTGGACTAGGATCAGGATTTGGCTACGCATTGTACAGCATATTTAGTAAATTTGCTCTACAAAAATATAATAGTTTAGCAGTTACAACGTTTACCTTTATTGTTGCTTCAGTCACATTGCTACCATTTTTTCCTTATACAGAAAAACTTTATTTAGTAAAGGAGCCAAAAGTGTTATTTTTTGCTTTTGGATTAGGATTCCTTCCAACTGCTGTTGCGTACATCGTTTACACGCTTGGGCTTCATCGTACGGAAGCATCGAAAGCAGCAATTTTATCAACGATCGAGCCTGTTGTAGCAACATTAATTGGTGTATTTATTTTTTTAGAATCGTTTAGTTTTGTGCAAATGATTGGTATGGGATGCATTATTTGCGCTGTTATCTTAATACAACTCGATTTTCCATCGAAAAATCGGGAAAAACTACGAACCATTAAAAAAAGAGGTTGACTCTATTTTGTCTAGAGTCAACCTCCAATACCGATTTAGTTTTTCTTTCGCTTTAAGGAATTATATATATTTATTAAGCCATCAAGCTCTTGGCTTACTTCAATTGTCTTAATATTCGTATACCCTTTTGCATATACTGTTTTAGCCAGTTGATGTCTTAAGTCTTCAATTTTTTTTAACGTCACTTTCTCTAAACACATAGTAATAAGTTAATAACTCCTCTCGGTTTATTATAAAATTATAGTAAACATATCTATTTATCATTTGAACATATCCATAGTATAATTGGAAGATGGAATAAATTGCAAATAATTATAGTTACATTTTACTATTTATTTTTCTCAACGGTCTAATTCTTTTTCATAATTTCGGTTGAAAACACTCGAAACAATTTGCATGCTATGCTACTATAATATAGGATTGTTTTATTAAAGAAAGGATGTCTTCATTGGCTGAATCAAAAAAACAAAATGAATGGTTAGAATGGGGTAAAGCAATCATTATAGCTGTATTACTTGCATTCATTTTAAAAACATTTGTCTTTGCAACGTCCATTGTCGAAGGTGAAAGCATGTACCCAGCCCTTGAAGATGGCGAAAGAATTATTTTTAACAAATTAGTTTATATCATTTCCCAACCAGAACGTGGCGATATTATTATCATTCAGCATCCAGAAAAAAACTATGTGAAAAGGATCATTGGTTTACCTAATGAAACGATTGAAATGAAAGATCATGTTCTTTTCATCGATGGGGAGAAACAAGAAACATCTTTTGTTGATGAATACCATGCCAAATTAACTGGTAATTTCGGTCCGATCCAAATTCCTGATGATAGTTACTTCGTGATGGGGGATAATCGTGCCATAAGTAAAGATAGCCGAAATGGATTAGGGTTTATAAGTAGAGCAGATATTATCGGTCGCTCTGAATTTATCATTTATCCATTTACCGAATGGGAAATAACAAGATAACGTCTAAATAACAACCACCGTTCATAACAGGCAATTATGGCTATAAAAAAGGTCAAACATAATCTTTAATGTTCGACCTTTTTTGTGTTCTTTCTTATTCATGATCAAATAGACAGTACCCTACATTTAATAAAGTAATAATAAAACAAATGATCCCAAATGCTGTAATCCACATTATAAAAGCACCCTTTCTGCTCTATATATGTACATAGATTCTTCATTATCTATCATACCAATTTTTCGAGCATTATTAAAGTATTATATCATTCCTTTTTAGCTTATCCTGTAAACTTCTTTTCATGTTCATTAACCAATAATAATTCTTTCTTTTGGATAACGAATATGATCATCATTTTGCATTTCTTTTCTAAATGTAAATAAAAAAGTGACAACTCCAATTCTCCCAATAAACATTAAAATCATTAATATAATTTTACTAAAAGTCGTTAACTCACTCGTTATCCCGAGCGAAAGACCAACTGTACCAAAAGCGGAAGTAGCTTCAAACAATAATTCTGTTACTGAAAAAGGCTCAATAACTGACAAAATAACGAGGCTAGTAAAAACTAATACGATCGCCATTGTTGTCACCGTCACGGCTTTCATTAAATCTTCATCATATATTTCACGATTAAATACTTTAATTTTCTTCCCACCACGTGCATACGTGATCAGAAAAATGATCACAAGTGCAAATGTCGTCGTCCGAATGCCTCCACCTGCACTGCTAGGTGAAGCTCCAATAAACATTAAAAATGACATAAATAAATGATTTGATTCAGATAATAGTCCTACATCTAATGTGGACAATCCAGCACTTCTCGTTGTCACCGATTGAAACAATGCATAAAATAAACTTTCGTGCCAACCTTTATCTTTAAAAAATCCATTTATATCAATAAAATAAATGAGCAAAGTTCCAAAAAAGATTAATATAAAGAAAGTAGTCGTCGTTACTTTTGTAAATAACGTGAAGCGGAATGGACGTTTGCCTTTTCTTTTTGAAAATAAAAAAGCCTTTAATTCAATTAATACGGGAAAGCCAATTGCCCCAAAAATAATTAACAGGATAATGATAAACTGTACAAAATAATCACCGCTATATGGTGCCAGGGAATTATTCGTTAAACTAAAACCACCATTGGAGATCGCACTAATTGTACTAAAAAACCCATTAAAATATGCCTCTTTTGCTGTTGGAAAATAGGTCAGAAAATAGGTTCCCAAAATAAGAATACCTAGTAACTCAACGATTAATACAACGAACAAAATTTGCTTAATTAAATCAACCATCCCACCAAAAGTAGTTTGATTTTGATCTTGCATAATCAGTCTTCTTTCAGAAAGACCAATCCGCTTCCCTAATAGCAACCAAATAAACGTACTAACGGACATAACACCTACAGCACCTAGATGTAAAATAAGTGCCAGTAAAATGACTCCTGTTGTACTTAACGTATCCCCTACAGAAATCGTACTTAACCCTGTTACACTTAAGGCACTCACGGCAGTAAAAAGGACATCGATAAATGGGACATGCACACCCTTTTGATATGCAACGGGTAAAGATAAAATTCCAGTTGATAAGATAATTGCTAATAAATAGAAAGATAATAACACTTGAGCTGGTGATAAACGATGAATCCATTGTATAAAAGGATGTTTATCAAACATTATCATACCCCTTTACTAAGCCATAAAATAAATTACTTTTCATAGTATAGCAAATCTATTGCTTTTATTCACTATTTTTTCTTCTATTGGGCCTCAAAATAGAGGATAAAAAGAACCAAGCAGTTCGAGGCGGCGTAGCTTTGAGCAAATGTTTTAGCACACCAGAAAAGTGGCCTTCTTTTCCAAGGAACGGAGCGAATTCGTTTTAATACGTGAGTACTAAAAAAGCAAGCCAACAAAGAAAGGCGAAGTGTCATTTTCACCGGACTTTTTAAACACCCCCTCTTATGAACTTAAATCGATCAACTCGATATGGTTCAATTTTGTCAGTTTTTCATATAATTCTGCTGGTAATACATTTGAATGAATCATAATGAATAATTCAATGACATATGTTTGGTGATCGATATCCTTAATGCGAATACTTTCGACTTGTTCTACCTCTTTGGCAATTTGTTCGATTACATGCTTTATCTTTTCTCGATCGTGTAACGTAACATGTAGATGATATTCTTTCAATTTTAATTTTTTAAAACCTAAACTAAAAATAATGATCGGGACGAGCTCCACACTAATTAGTAATAGAGCAACGCCAACAAATGCTTCGATATAAAACCCAGCACCGATCGTAATGCCGATTCCAGCCGCCCCCCAAACGATCGCTGCTGTTGTAAGTCCTGAAATAGTATCATCATCCCGGCGAAGGATGACCCCAGCCCCTAAAAATCCGACTCCTGTTACAATTTGTGCTGAAAGTCTAAACGGATCTGTACGAATTATCTCCATGACGGATTTAGGTACTAAATAGGCTGACTGAATGGACACAATCGTCAATAAACAACTTACAATCGAGATAACTAAGATTGTTTTTAAACCTAATGACTTTCTTTTTAATTCCCGTTCTAGCCCCATCATTAACCCTAAAAAAGCTGCAATGATCAGCCTTAATAACATTTCTAAATGGCTATTATCAAGGATTTCAAGCATGATATCTCTCCATTCTTATTCTCCTAATGTCCCCCTTTTAATATTATGTAGTTCTTAAATTAATTCTTTGAACTTTTTCAATAATGACTCCCCTTGATACCCTTCTTCAATAATCATTTTTAACATTTCTTCAATACGACTTTTGCGGTGATCGACGACACTTCCTTGAAAAAGAACATTGATCATATCACCGCTAATCTCATTTATCCCAATCACTTTCGTAATAAAAAATGCTGGATCATTTTCTTCGCGTGTAATTTTTACTTGGATCATTATTTCCTCAATATGTTCAATAGATGAAAAGTAATCTTTATATTTTTGATCAATATACGCCTCGATTAACCAACCATTTTTGTCTTCACGATTAATTACTAGCCCATCTTTTAATAAAATTTTTTTCCGTTCAATTTCGTCTTCATCGTTTGCCATTATTTCTAATCCTTTTAATTTAAACGTTTTCACACTATCCCTCCATTTCTCTTGTCACATGCTTTACATATAAACTATTGCATTTGAAGCATATTGTCAATCACATATAAAAAGACATTTCCAGCAAACAGTAGCACTGCAAAAGTTCTCTCCTTGGAAATTTGTCCTGAAATACTGTTGATATTCCTACAGGGAAACACTTTCCACTGACGTAAAATGTTTATTGCGACAAGCAACGACAGTCTCAGACGTTGAAGACGTAGATTACGTAGTCTTTATTCCCTTTCATGCGTTCCTGTGGGAGTTCACCGCCTAACATTTCCGCGAACGAAACATGCTACTTATCAATCTCCAAGTTATCACTTGATAAATTGTTTTTAGAAAAAACTGGATAATTCTATCATGCATAAAACGAACTGTTTATCCCACTATATATATTGACCATACAAGTTTTTCTATATTAGAAGGAGGATGTTTTTCATGACGGTAGCTACTCAAGTAAAACAAGCAATTGCAGGATTAAAAAGTGTACAAGCAAGCTTTGAACAATTCGCACTTGAAACTGAAAATAAACAAGCGAAACAATTGTACACAAATGCGGCTGAACAGACAAAACAAGTGTTACAATCCGTTGAACCAAGACTTACTGAGATCGAACAAGAAGAACCACAATATCGCCAGTGATTATTAGTTAGCTTCTTAGTGACATGACTAAATATGGATAAAGAAAATTTTTTAACAGGCATGAGTGAACGAAGGCTAACAAAATCGGTTGTAGAAAGTGGTTCTCGCTTTAAACATAAACTTTACCCACACATAAGAACTTTAAATACCTTACATGAGAAATTAGGTGAAAAAATGAACGTCAAAAAGATGATTTTCATTGCTTTAGTGTTAATCATTTTCTCTGGTTGTCTGAACAAAGATAAAAATCTCACACTGGAACCGAAAGGAAACCAGCCAATGGGGTTAGTTAAGTTAGCATCTGATGGAAAAATTGATCAACAACCATCCAATAACGCAAAAGAACTATTAAGTAATTATGAGGAAATTTCTGGTGTAAGAGCAGTAAATCACAATAATCAGTTAGTTGTTGCTGTCGATGTTGACCACGATGATCGCTTTAATCTTGATAATATTGAAAGGGACGTAAGTAAAAAGATTAAACGTGATTTTTCCAATATGAAGGTTACTATTTCGACAGACCAAAAAATATTACTCGAATTAGAAGATCTTGAAAATGCTTTACAAAAAAATGATATTTCTGAAAAAGAATTGAAAAAACGTCTGCAAGAGATCAAAAAACTATCAAAAGAACAGACTTAGATTAGAAAGAGTGAATCAAGATGGCCGATCAAAAGAAAAAGCAGCTTCCACCAGAAGCACAACAATATCAAGCACTGCAAGCGAAACGAGAAACGAAGCGTCCAGTGATAAAAAATTGTATCAAAGCATTTTTGATCGGTGGCTTTATTTGTCTGATCGGTCAACTTATTACAACCTTTTACATTTATTTTTTTAATTTTACGGAACAAACCGCTGGAAATCCAACCGTTGCAACTTTAATTATTGTTACGATGTTTCTGACAGGTTTCGGTATATACGATCATCTTGGACAATTTGCTGGTGCCGGGACAGCCGTTCCAGTAACTGGTTTTGCAAATGCGGTTATATCCTCCGCAATCGAGCATCGGACAGAAGGATTTATATTAGGTGTGGGGACAAATATGTTAAAGTTAGCCGGACCTGTTATTGTCTACGGCGTTTTTGCTTCTTTTATTATCGCTCTGTTAAAAACATTGTTTACAAAACTGATCGGTACGTAAATCATTGAAAAGAAATGAGGTGTAATTTGAATGTTAATTGGTCACAGTACATGGATATTTGAAAATGAACCGACTATTCTCTCCACTGGGGTTATCGGCGGTCCTTTTGAAGCACAAGGTAAAATTGCCAACGACTTTGACATATTACATGAAGATTTATGGATGAAACAAAAGTCATTTGAACAAGCACAACAAATAATGATGGAGGAAGCTGCCCAAGTTGCCGTTAAAAAGGCAAACATTCAAAAAGAAAAAGTGAACTTCTTTATTAGTGGGGATTTAATCAATCAAATTACACCAACAACCTTTGCTGCCAAAACAGTTGATGTCCCCTATTTCGGTATTTTTAGTGCGTGTGCAACGTCGGTTGAAAGTCTGGCACTATCTGCCATGATTATCGATGCTGGCGGGGCCAATTATATCTTGAGTGGTACGGCTAGCCATAATGCAACAGCGGAAAGACAATTCCGTTATCCAACAGAATATGGTGGGCAAAAACCGCCTACTGCGCAGTGGACGGTAACAGGAGCCGGGTGTGCACTCGTTGCAAAATCAACTAAAGGATCTAAAGGACCAGTCATTACTTCTGCAACCATTGGAAAAGTAGTTGATATGGGATTAACTGATCCCTTTAATATGGGTGGTGCAATGGCGCCTGCCGCTGCTGAAACAATCATCCGCCATTTACAGGAACGTAATGTTGAGCCAACTTATTATGATCTCATCATCACAGGTGACTTAGGAAGAATTGGTCGAGAAGTTTCCTATGATTTACTAAAAAAGTATGGCATTGATATAAATGCAAAACAATATGTTGATTGTGGCATAACGATATATAAAGAAGACCAACCAGTTCAAGCTGGTGGTAGTGGTAGTGCGTGTTCTGCCGTCGTAACATATGGCCATTATGTAAAAAGAATGATTCAAGGTCAACTTAATCGCATTCTTTTTGTTGCAACTGGATCACTTCATTCACCAATGAGTGTACAACAAAAAAATTCGATCCCTTGTATTGCTCACGCTGTATCAATTGAAATGAGGAGTGAATCTTGATGATCTTTTTTTGGGCATTTGTTGTTGGTGGTCTGATTTGTGTTCTTGGGCAGATTATGTTCGATGTATTCAAACTAACACCTGCACATACGTTAACAACCCTCGTTATTATCGGTGCATTATTAGATGGTTTTGGTTTATATGAGCCACTCATTCATTTTGCGGGTGCGGGTGCAACCGTACCAATTACAAGTTTCGGTAATTCATTAGTTCACGGTGCCATGGCAGAGGCCGAAAAACATGGAATAATCGGAGTCATTACGGGGATTTTTGAAGTTACGAGTGCCGGAATCTCCGCCGCAATTATTTTCGGTGTGATTGGCGCAATTATCTTTAAACCGAAAGGATAAAGGAGCGAAAGCAAACATGACAGTTGGAGCTAATGTAAAAGGATGTTATTTTACAATTAAACAGGCGGGAGCTATTTTAGAGCAGTTAGCTGTAAAAACGAATACCGACGAAGCAAGGGAAGCATTTTTGAAAGCACAAGAGATTCTTTCTGAAGTGGCAGTTGATTTAGAAAAACAAGTACTATTTTTAGCGAAAGAAGAACCACAATATAAGTAGTTTCCATCAAAAAGGAGTGAGGAAAAATTGGCGGATTGGTTAAATATTCTTCTTAGATCCATTGCACTTGTTTTTATGTTATTTATTTTAACTAAATGGCTTGGTAAAAAACATTTATCACAATTAAGTATTTTTGATTACATAAATGGTTTTGTTCTCGGTGGAATTGTAGCCATCATCACTCTTGATGTAAACGCTAATTTCTATCATGGCCTTATTGCCATGTTCGTATGGTTTATTATCCCATTTGCTATTGAATATTTAGCATTAAAGAGTAAAATTGTCCGTAACTTAATTCAGGGAAAAAGTACGGTTGTCATTCAAGATGGGAAAATAATGGAGGATAATTTAAAAAAAGAAGGATTTTCAACAGACGATCTATTACAACATTTACGAGCGGACAGCGTGTTCCAAGTGGCGGATGTAGAATTTGCAGTTATTGAACCAACTGGACGACTAAGTATTTTACTTAAAAGAGAAAATCAACCAGTAACAGCCAAAGACCTTCAACTGCAACTTGCACCAAAAAAAGAACCCCAAACCGTTATTATGGACGGTAAAATGTTACTGGAACCGTTAGCAAATTTAAATCTAAACCCTGCTTGGCTTGAAACAGAATTAGATAAATTAAATGTGACCATTGAAAATGTTTTTCTTGCTCAAGCAGATAGTGATGGACAATTAACAGTCGATTTGTATGATGATAAATTATCTGTTCCAAGTCCTACAGAAAAACCGTTATTACTCGCTACATTAAAAAAGTGCCACGCAGATTTGCAATCATTTGCTTTAGCAACTGAAAACGAACAATCAAAGCAATTATATGAAAAAAATAGCGACAAGGTGCAGCAGGCAATTAATATTGTTGATATCTATCTAAACTAATTTTCAATAAAAATATGAGGGTGTTTTGATGAAGGATAGAATTGTAATCAATAAATCAGACAAACAAAATATCAATAGACCAATATCACCTCAATTAAGTAAATCACTTGAAGCATTTAAAGCCATTTATTCTTTTCCAACTAATCAAGATATCGCCATTCGCGAACTTACGATATCGTCTCTGAATAAACGAGCTTTTCTATTTTTCATTAAAACAATAACGGATGTTACAACCATCGACCAAGATATTATCAAGCCGCTATTAAAAAACAAGGAAAAGGATGCCTCCATTGAGCAAATAATTGTAACACCATCAATAAAAAAGGAAAAGTTAACGAAGTCTATTGTTGAGAAAATAAATAACGGAAATGCTGCCTTATTTATTCAAGATGACAGCCAAGCTTATTTAATTGATTGCGCGAAATTTAAAGAACGAGGTATTGAACGTTCCGAAAATGAAATTGTTATAAAAGGCCCAAAAGAAACGTTTGTAGAAGGTGTCTCCACTAACATTTCCCTTATCCGTAAAAAAATAAAAAATGAAAATTTAGTGTTTGAAACAACCACTATTTCTGAACGAGCCCATGATGAAGTATTTATCGGTTATGTTAAAAATTTAGCAAATGATACGTTAATTAAAGAAGTTAAAAAGCGTCTGAATAAAATCGATATTGACAGTTTGCAAAACTTAGCTATTTTGGAACAATATTTGGAAGATCGGCCGAGGTCTGTTTATCCGACGATATTGTATACGGAAAGACCGGATCGAACTTGTACTTTTTTAGAAAGAGGTTGTGTCGTTTTATTAATGAATAACTCGGCAGATGCACTGATCTTACCAATTACTTTTTGGGATTTATTTCATTCGGCGGAAGATGAATATTTACGTTTTCTAAATGGAAATTTTACAAGATTTATTAGGTTAATTGCTTTTTTAATAACAGTGCATATTTCAGCTGTTTATATTGCGATCACTACCTTTCATCCTGAAATGATCCCGACCGACTTATTATTAGCTATTTCTGCTACAAAGGCAAAAGTACCTTTTACGCCAATTATTGAAATATTGCTAATGGAAATAGCTTTTGAATTAATCCGTGAGGCTGGATTAAGAGTGCCTTTACCAATTGGACCTACCATCGGAATTGTCGGAGCTTTAATTTTAGGACAAGCTGCGGTACAAGCAAATATTGTCAGTCCTATTGTCGTTATTATTGTCGCCTTGGGTGCATTAAGCTCTTTTGTCATAGGTGATATCGGACTTAATTTTTCGTTTAGAATATCGAGGTTTATTTTCATTGTATTAGCGTATTTCTTTGGTTTATATGGCATTGTCGCTGTATTTATGGTGTTAGTAATTTATTTACTTTCGATAACGTCTTTTGGAGTACCATACTTATCCCCACAAACACCTTCCTATTTAGGTTCAGGCCAAGACACGGTACATCGAAAATTATTAACAAAAAGATATTATCGACCGAAATATTTTAAGCCAAAAGATACGACGAGAAGTTGAAGGAGGACTTAAAGTGGATAAAGCAAATTATAAAATTGGTACGAAAGAATTTGTTGCCACTATGCTTTTAATTATTGGAATAAGTGTTTCTGATGACACTTCGGCGATTCTTTTCCAAACAATGAAAAATACCGCATGGATGCAACCTATTCTAAGTGCTATCATCATTATCATCCCTTTAATCTTACTCATTAAAGTTGTAAACGTTTATAAAGATAAAGATATGTCCGAAATAATTATCCATTTATTCGGTAAATATATTGGTTCTTTTACCCTGTTTGCTTTATGGGTTTTATTAACAATCCGGATCATTATTGAAAGTGCTATTTATACGAATATAATTGAAACGATGTTTTATTCAAAAACTCCGCCAATCGTTATATACATTTTTTTAATGGTAGTATGTGGCTATATTGCAATAAAAGGAGCTGTGCATATTACATCTATTGCATGGGTTGTTTTACCTGCCATAAAGATTTCTTTTTTGACTTCACTCCTTCTTACAATTGGCTATGGAAATCTAAATTTTTTATTTCCGATTTTAGGACCAGGTGAAAAAGTAATTATGAAAGAAAGTTTTTTAAAAGCGTCTATTTATATTGATTTTCTTTTTTTATGTTTTTTGCTTCCATATTTGAAAAATAGAAATGTATTTCAAAAAGCAAGTCGTATCGCACTTCCAATATTAATAGTTGAACTTGCCATTGCTTTTATAATATTTTTGATATTTTTCGATTATTCAGCTGCCAAGTTACAAAATTTCCCTTATCATGAAATACTCAGATATATTCATGTTGGTTTTTTAACAAATATGGAATCTTTTTTCTTTCCTTTTTGGTTGATGGCTACATTCGTTCGCTTCTCAATATATATTTATATTAACCTTCATATTGTAAGGAAGGTTTTTAAGATTGAACGAACTGAATTTTTAATGCCTGGGTTGCTTGCCTTAGTGATATTAATTGGACTTATACCAGACAGTCCGTCTTTTACGTTATTTAATATGAAGTTACATTATTTTAATATTTTATCACCTATCTTTATTGTCTTTCCTTTCTTATTATGGATAGTAGCATATAGTAAAGGGGATTTTAAGAGTGGGTAAAAGTCTACAAAGGTTTACTCTTCTTGTGACAACTTTATTATTCCTTTCTGGTTGCTGGAATCAAGTAGAGTTAGACAAGATTGCTTACGTCGTTGCAATGGGAATTGACAAAGAAGATGACAAAATTAGAATTACTTACTTAATTGTTAATCCAGAATATGGTACACAACCAACTGGTTCTTCAGATGTAGAACCGTTTGCCATTTTTTCATTTGTAGCAGATGATTTAGCAATCGCCAAAAACATCGCAAATACAATAGTTAATAAAACTGTATCCTACTATATTTTAAATCAAGTGTTGATATCTGAAGAAATTGCCCAAACGGACGAATTTATTCATTGGTTATATGATATGACAAAAATAACCGAAGTTAGAAAAGATCTTGAATTAATTATTACGAAAGAACTTGCCTATGATTACTTAACAAAATTTAACCCAGCATTAGAAAAAAGACCATATAAACTATTTCGGGAAATGATTAGAAGGAATAAGGAGTCAGCATTCATTCCGAGCAATTCCGAGCTTTTCTATTATTTACGAATTACAGAGACAGATAATGATCTATATTTAGCTGTCTATAGTACAAATGAACAAGACGGTGTGCAAAAGCCTTCGGGGGATCATCGATTTCATTATGATAAAGAGGAAATTAAAGTAAAAGGAACGACGAATAAAGCACAATATTTAGGTTCAGCTGTTTTTAAAAAGGGTAAAATGATTGGCCATTTAACTGAACAAGAAACAATATTGAGTACAATTTTAAATGAAAATTTACGAGGGGATCAAAATATTTACAAATCGTTTACAGATCCATTTAACGAACAATATACAATTACTACTAAAATGGATATCCTGAAAAAGTCAAGCATTAACTTAGACTTAGACAAGACCCCCTCTACTATTGATGTTGAAATACCTTTGACAATCAGTGTATTAACGAACCATACAATGGTTGACTATTATCATGATGAAAAAAAACGCCAGGAATTAAAGAAACATATTGAAGATAGTTTACAAAAGGAGTTTACTCAGTTTATTAAGAGAACACAAGAAGAATTTAAAGGAGAACCATTCGGTTGGTCATTAGATGCTAGAAGACATTTCAGGACGAATCAACAGTTTGAAAAGTTCAATTGGATGGAATCATATCCTAAAATGGATGTCCGTGTTAAAGTAAAGGTGAAATTTGGTAGTTTTGGCAGGCAAGCTGATGTACTTGATATAAGAAAAGTGAGGGAAAAAGAATGAAGGTATACGGTTTAATTAGCTTTTTATGTTTATTCCTTATTTTTCTTTATACAATAGGTTTTGCTTGGCAGCTTTGGAAAGAAGAAAAAAATAAAATGGGGTCGATATTCGTAAGTATAATCGCACTACTGATCATCATTATCCCATTTTATTTTTTTCGTCACTAATTATATTCAAACTAAAGCCGATAATGTGGTATATATGCAGCTAAATACAAGAATAAAACTAAAGCAACTGATCATTAGCCCCTTCAATTTGCCACCTCAATATTTCCTTAAAAAATAAACGGCGACATTTGAAAAAATAAAACAAAAAATCGGAAACAAGAAGATGGAAAGCAATTGAAAATGTATGGCTAAAATATTTTACATACTTTTTTAACAATAAAAGAGAAAAAATATACATTCGCGAAAAAGACAAGGGGCTGGGACAAAAGTGTTTTCACCAAAGAATAACCGAACAGTGGTAGTTGCATATAACCCTCTCTGGAAATATACTTCGCTAAGGTAATGCATTGTTCGTCTTTAAATTTGGTCGTTTTAATTATGTCCCAGCCCCATTTTACATTTTAATCGCTATTTTTCCAAACTGTTTATTTACTTCTAATAGATCAAAAGCCTCTTTTACATCGTCTAGTTTAAACGTATGCCCAACGACGGGTTTAATTTCATGCTTTTCCATAAATGCAAGTAGCTCTTTTAATTCTTCACGACTTCCCATTGTGGAACCGAATAATTGATACTGTCCATAAAAAAAAGCTCGTAAATTAAAATCAATCGTATCTTCTGTCGTCGCTCCGAAAGTCACCATTTTCCCGCCTTGTTTGAGTACATCAAGCGAACGATTGAAAGTTGCTCTACCAACACTGTCAATAACAAGATCAATCGTTTCACTAGCTAATTCCTTTTCCCAATCACTATTCGTATCAATAGCAAGATCAGCGCCTAGTTTTAATGCTTGCTCCCGTTTTTCTTCACTGCGGGAAGTAACGATCACTTTTGCACCCATTGCTTTTGCAAATTGAATGATATAAGTTGCTACACCACTTCCAGCTCCAGGTATAAAAACAGTTTGCTCTTTTTGAATCGTTCCTTTCGTCACTAATGCACGGTAGCCAGTAAGTGCCGCAAGCGCAAGCACTCCTGCTTCTTCCCATGATAAATAGTCTGGCTTTTTCTCTAGTTGATCGGCAGAAATGGCGATTTTCTCAGCAATTGTTCCATGATCAGGCATACCTAAAATATCAAATCCTTCTGGTGGTGCATCGCTATTTTTCTCCCATCTAAGCGATGGGTTAATAATGACTTCATCTCCAACTGAAACATTAGTTACATTTGCACCGACCGCTTCTACAACCCCAGCACCATCAGATCCAAGAATAAGCGCATCCTCTTTCTTGCCCCAACGGTTAGGGATGTGTAAATCACGCCTGTTCAATCCCGCTACTTGTAGTGTTACAACAACTTCTCCTTCTTTTGCCACTGGGTCAGGCATCTGCTTGATATGTAATTCCCCTTGTTCTAGTACAAATGCTTTCACGAAAAATCAATCCCTTCTATTGATGTCTTCTTTTTAGCTTTCTACTAAATAGGTAGAAAATTTTTCTAATTGCTGAACATTAATTATATCATGTGAAAAGAATGGAACAAAAAATAATTGTTTATCAGAAAATGTTTGCTGGATCTTTTCTACATATTTTTGTTCATGTTTTTTTCGTTGTTTAAAAAACTCACCTTCATCATCATTTGGTAAAACACGGTTAACAATAAGCGTCTTCACATGTAAATGATATTTATCAAGCATTCTAATCGCATTTTTTGTCTCTAAGATCGGAAGTTGCTCAGGATTAAGGACAAAAATGAAGCCTGTTTGTTTATCATCTAACATGATTTCCCTAGCTTGTTTAAATCGCGCTTGCCGTTCCTTTAGCACCTCAAAAATTGGGTCATCAATCGGTTCCCCATCGTGTAATAGTTTCGCATAGTTTTCCTTCGTTTTATGGCGTTTTTCCAGCAATCCTTGAATCCATATACCCATAAGTTCAGGAAGGGATAGAAGTCGAATCGTATGACCTGTGGGCGCTGTATCAAAAACTAATTTATCAAAGTCAGCACTTTCTTCCAAGATGATCGTGATTAATTTATCAAATAGAGCAGCCTCATCTGCGCCAGGTGATGCTTGGGCTGTATCTAATTGACGGTGTACCTCTTCCATCATCGTCGGTTGCACAACACCTTGAATATTTTCTTTCACCGTTTTTATATACTTTTTCGTCTCTTTTTCAGGATCAATTTCAAGCGCATAAAGATGATCGGCAATTTTTGTCGTCTCTCCCCCAACTTTTCTCTCAAAGATATGACCGATATTATGAGCGGGATCCGTAGAGATAAGCAATGTTTTATATCCTTTTTGCGCTGATTGAAGTGCCAAAGCAGCAGAAGATGTCGATTTTCCGACTCCACCCTTTCCCCCAACAAAAATAATTTTTTTATGTAATATTTCCATTGTTTTCACCTCTTTTCTAATGACCTAACAACATCTGAAACCTGTCAGTGGAGATTTTTCCATTCCCATTCGTAAATGCCAATCATGAAATTCTTCCATCATATATGGATATAATTCTAACGTATAATAGAAGACTGGATTTGGAATACCAATCATTTCGGAGTAAAGTAACAAGAGAAATAAATCATCTTCATCACGAAGCTCCCTAGCGATCTCCCCTTTATGTGGTAAACTAATGACATCTTCATAAAATTTGATCCATTTTTTAACTCGGTCTAACATACCGGGAAATCCCTCCATTTCATCTAAAAACTTTATCCAGTTTTGATTTTATATATCATCAAGACATCGTAACGTTTATTTTGCACATCAATATGCAAACGCTTATTTAAGGTGCTACATTATTCAACCGTTACGATTGTTCAAATTACTAAATATTATATTATGTAAATAAAGGGGATCCGTTGTAGCAATTCTACTACAATGTCAGATCCCCTTTCACGTTCTATCAATTAAGGTAATGTTTTATCTTGGTCAATAGTGTTGTTTTTATTTTCAGTTAACGCTTTAAATGCAGTCAACACAATCCAAATGGCAAACACAAAGATAATCGCACCGAAAACGAATAATAAAGTATCTGGATTTGAACCATACCATGCCCATTGCTGTAATACTTGCTGTCCTAGAGCAATCATCGTCGTTCCAAGGACGAAAAACATCGGAATTAATACAACTGCATAATTTCTACCTAACCGTCGTAGCCATACGGCAATAAGTAACAAACTAATCGCAGCTAATAACTGGTTTGCCGTTCCGAAAAGCGGCCAAAGGACATAACCACCGGAACCGAATCCATTAGGACCTTCAGGTAAAAGAGCAAGCGCCGCACTTGAAAGTACTGCAACCGAAGTAGCCACATGTTTTTTCTCTAATGCTGGAACTTTATATTCCATTCCTAGCTCCGCAATAATATAGCGCATTAAACGAACTGCTGAGTCTAATGTCGTTGCAGCGAAACTTACGACAATAATCGAAACAATCGTAGTTGCTATATCGGTTGGAATCATCAGCCCTTCTGCAAGTGTCGCTGCCCCTTGTACAAAGACACCAAGACCCGAACTACTTGCATCAGCAAAACTACTATATGTTGCTAAGAAATCTTCTTTAGAAGAGAAGAAAGTAACAACCGCTAAAATGGAAATGAGCGCTAATATTCCTTCCCCTACTGCCCCTAAGTATCCGACAAATCTTGCATCTGTCTCTTTATTTAATTGCTTAGACGAAGTACCGGATGAAACGAGTCCATGGAATCCTGATATCGCTCCACAAGCGATCGTAATAAAGAGTAGCGGAAACCAAGAAACATCATTCACTGCATTTGTTGTCGGTGCAGTAATACTAGGGTTCGTAAATAATAAACCTAAATATAAGATTCCTAGTCCAACAACTAATTGGTGTGAATTAATAAAATCACGTGGTTGCAATAATTTCCAAACGGGAAGAGTGGATGCGATATAGACATAAACCATTAAGATGACGATCCAAATAAAGAAAGCGGTACCAACTGTGGACAGTCCAAATAAACCAGTCCCATCTTCCCCACCCATATAGCGTACTAAGTCAATTTGTAAAAATCCAAATTTACTAGCCGCAATGGCCGCACCATACATGATGGCGAGCGCAATTAAGGATGGCACAAGCATTTTTTTCTGACGTTTATATACTGCAACTCCAATCCAAACCGCAAGTGGTATTTGGATAAATACTGGAAATACACTTGCTGGGAACGTTATAAATAAATTTGCAATCACCCAAGCAAATACGGCGTTAACCATTAAAACGAGAATAAGGATAATAAAAAGAAATAAGATCTTTGCCCGCTGTCCAATTAACTTATCTGCAATCGTACCTACTGATTGTCCTTTATTACGTACAGACAATACTAATGTCCCAAAATCATGCACCCCAGCTGCAAAAACGGTTCCTAAAATAACCCATAAAAGTGCAGGTAACCATCCCCAATATACTGCGATGGCTGGTCCTAAAATAGGTGCTGCTCCTGCAACCGAAGTAAAGTGGTGCCCCCATAAAACAAATTTATTCGTTGGAACAAAGTCTACCCCATCTTCATATTTATGTGCTGGTGTGACATAGTTAGGATCAAGTCTGAAGATTTTTTCCGCAACGAATTTGGAATAGTATCGATAACCTAACGCAAGAATCACAATTCCAATGAGTGCAACTACAATACCGTTCAATGTATTTCCCCCTTTAGTTTTTTACTAGACTGAATAGCTAGTTTTCTAAATTGATAGAATATATTAACAATATTGTAACAATTATGAGTTTATTTTACAACAACATTTTCAATTATTTTACAATTTTTTGAATAATTCTTCTTATATTTCCGTTTTCCCCCAACTCTTAAACATATGTTAAGCAATCGAAAAATAGTGTGGAAAAAGGGTTAACAGGTCCCTCTTTCATAACGTCACTTTGCCGGAGAGGACCCGGCACTTCAACAACAACATGGACAATATGTCATGGATCGTCAATGGCTATAACCTAAGCTTTGCCGTTTTCTTGATTACTCCTTCTCGGATTGCAGATCAGTTCGGACGCAAACGTCTATTCCTTATTGGTACATTGTTTTTCATCGTCACTTCGATTCTGTGCGGCGTGTCTACTTCTGTAGAAGCAATGATATTCTTCCGTGTCTTGCAAGGCTTGTCTGCTGGCATTGTTGTTCCGGTAACCATTCCTTTGGCGACGGACCTGTTCCCAAAGGAAAAACATGTCATGATCCTCGGCATTTGGGCCGCAATCCCCAGTTTGGCTGCTGCCAGTGGTCCCACCTTAGGAGGTATTCTTACGGATTCCATTGGTTGGGAAGCTATCTTCTTCGTGAATGTGCCAATCGGGATCCTTGTCATTTGTCTCACGATTCCATTGATCAAAGAATCATTCGACCCTTCTGCGGACCGGAAGATTGATTGGTTGGGCATATTGACTCTCTTAGTCGCGATGTTTTGTCTTACATATGGATTGATAAATGCGAATGACTGAAGATGGGATTCGGCGAAACTCATTAGTTTCATGGTCGTTTTTCTCGTTTTCATCATTCTGTTCTTCATCGTGGAGTTCCACACGACCGATCCAATGTTGCCCTTGTGGCTGCTGCGCATTCTTCCCTTCAATGGGGCGGGTGTTGCATTTTTGAAATCGAGATAATCTTGTAACGAACGGACATGCCCCTCAGTTGCCGTTTTATTGAAGGAATTCAACAACAAATGTTACGGGCTTTCCGCATGATCATCCGAATACCTCCTATTTTTTCATGCATTAATGGGAATACGAAGTTTAGGGGAAATGCTATGTTTGCGGGGGGAAAATGAGGAGCTTCACAAAAAAACGTACAAATTGTACGTTTTTTTGTCCACCCATTTATTTTATTCCTGCTAATAACGTTTCAAATTGTGATAATTTTTCTTCAAAAACATGTAATGCGTCTAAAACTGGTTGTTTGGAGGTCATATCAACTCCAGCTTTTTTCAATACTTCAATTGGAAAATCACTACTACCTGCTTTTAAAAATTCTTTGTATCGATTCACTGCTGCATCTTTTTCCGTTAAGATTTGATTTGCAAGAGAAGTTGCTGCAGAATAACCTGTCGCGTATTGGTATACATAATAATTGTAATAAAAATGTGGAATACGTGCCCATTCAAGTCCTATTTCTTCATCGATCGTTATATTATTTCCAAAATATTTTTTATTCAAATCATAATACATCTCCGTAAAGCTATCGGCAGTTAGTGGTTCACCGTTTTGTGAACGTACGTGGATTTCATGTTCAAATTCAGCAAACATTGTCTGCCGAAAAACAGTTGTACGTAAACCTTCTAAGAAATGATTTAAAATATATAGTCTTTCTTTTTCATCTTCTAAATGATTTAATAAGTATTCGCTTAAAAGAGCTTCATTACAAGTGGAAGCAACTTCAGCAACGAAAATGGAATAATTACCATAGCGATATGGTTGGTGCTTTCTCGTATAATAACTATGAAGTGAATGTCCGAGTTCATGTGTTAATGTATACATATCATTCACTTTATTTTGCCAATTAAGTAAAATAAACGGGTTTGTTCCATATGCACCAGATGAATATGCCCCACTTCGTTTTCCTTTGTTTTCAACCACATCGATCCAGCGACTTTCAAATCCTTCAGCGACAATATTAGTATATTCTTCACCTAGTGGTGCTAAACTTTTTAACACATAATCTTTCGCATCCTCATATGTAACTTTCATATCAACACCTTCAACGAGCGGTGTGTACAAATCATACATATGCAAATCATCTACTTGTAATATTTTCTTGCGAAGATCTGTATACCGATGTAATAAAGGCAATTTCTCATTAATCGCATCAACCAAATTGTCGTATACAGTTTCAGGAATATTATTCGTATCAAGCGCTGAATGTCTAGCTGATTGGTAGTTTCTCACTTTTGCATAAAAATTATCTTTTTTCACATTTCCATTTAATGTCGAGGCAAATGTGTTTTTAAACTGACCAAATGTTTCGTACATCGCCTTAAAAGCCGCTTTTCTGACAGAACGATCTTTTGATTCCAAAAAGCGAATATAACGTCCATGTGTTAGTTCCACTTCTTCGCCCTTTTCATCTTTAATAAACGGGAATGTTAAATCGGCATTATTAAGCATACCAAATGTTTGACTGGGTGTGGATAATGCTTCAGAGGCCTCAGATAAGAGCATTTCCTCTTTTTCACTTAAAATATGTTCCTTTTGCCTTACAATCTCTTCCAACGTCTTTTTATATCGTTGTAATTCAGCTTTTTCTTCTAGGAAAGCTGTCAAGGTTGCTTCATCAATTTTTAAAATTTCTGGAACGATATAGCTCATATTGCTAGAAGCAATGGTTAAAATGGATTCTGCTTTTTGATTCATTGCCTGATAAAAAGAGTTTGTCGTATCCTCATCATAGCGCATATGGGAATATGCATACAATTTACCAAGACGTTCTGACATTTCATCTTGAGTTTTAAATAGTTGGTAAAGCGTATCCGCAGACTCTCCTAATTTGTTTTGGAATTCTTTTATTTTTGGTATATCAGTGCTTAATTTGTCGAATTCTTCTTCCCATAATTCATCTGATGCAAAAATCGTTTCCAACTCCCAAGTTAACTCCTTAGGAACTTCCTCACGCTTTGGAATTTCTTTCGTCATTTCCGCCATCTTTTTTCCTCCTTTTTAATTAACTCTTTCTTATTATAGTGACTTTACTAAAATTCATTCTTGCCTTTGATTATACATGAATCTATTCAAAAGTTCATTGTCACCAATTATTGCCTCATCTATTCTCTTATAACAATGGATCGCTTTTCGCTTTATATAATGATGTTTTCTTATTTCATGGATTATCTTTATTTCTTTCAATAAGTTTAAATACTCTACAATTGGGTTAGCTTGCATAGACAAAAGCGGAAAATGATCGCTTTGATACGTAAATGGTCGTAAAAACTTTTTAGCTTCGCTTAATGTAAATGATTTTCCGCGTGGTTGTAAGTGTAAAAAATCAATGATGAATCGACTTTGCCAGTTCCATAACGGCACGTTCATTCGTTGTTGAGAAGGGATTGGAAGATACACAATTGATGGGAGAGTCTCATGATGAAGGCCTTTATCATATAGCCAATAGCGCCATTTTAATTCTTTTCCATAGGCTTGACTCCTTTTTAGTCTAAATTTACTTTTTTCTTTTTTCCATATAGTGAATAAATTTCGAGGATAAAATGGATCCATTGAAAAAAGACTTTTAAAATGTAATTGATGTAGTTTTCTAAAAGTAATCTTGGCGATGGCTCTTTTTGTACTTGCTGGATACACATCGTTAATGATGGAAAATTCTTTCGATTGTGGACAAAAATAAAAAAGCATTGTTGGAAGGTTAGGGGAAAATTGGTGAACAAACTGAAGAGTAAAACCATTGATTTGGAGATGGGTATAGGAGATGCGCTTGAACTGATTCGCTCCTAAGATCCAAATCGGCGTGATGTTTGCCTGTTGATACCCTATATTTCTTTTTTTTATTTCAGCTAACGAGATCGTGACACATTGAAATTCAATAGCAATTTTTCGCTTACCAATTTCCATCAGCAAATCGGGTCGCTGATTAATTTCTGGAATATGTACTTCAAGTTGCACGTTTTCGTACTGATGGCGTAGCCAATGAAACAACAATAACTTCCCTCGTTGATGATACGCACTTTCTCCTCCTTGATAAGAACAGTTTGTCTTCTTTTTATGGGCAAAGTGTGGAATGACTTTTGGTCCTGCTCTTACAATGACGTTATTTTTACATTCAGGACAGAAAAACTGTTTCTGGCGCATGTGCTCGATTTGATGTTCTGGTAGTATTGCAAGCGTAACAAAATCACCTTCTTTTGTTATAGCACGCAACATGTATAAGAATTCCCCCTTTTATTGTAGTTCTACTTAAGTGAAAAGACATTCATTTTTGCGAATGTCTTTTCATCTACCAACAATTATACTGAAAAATGTCCTCTCATTTGAGAAAATACATTGTTTTCAAAAATCACTTTTCCATATTCATCTAATACATGATAAGTTACATCAGACTCTGTGCTATATTCTAATATTTGACTTAAGATATCCTCTTGATATTCAAATAATTTCGGTGCAAGCTCAACGTAAATATAGTATTTGTTCTCATAAAAATAAAGTACTGTTATTAAGTCTGATTCATAATTACCTTGAAAGTAATGACTTAGTTGGATAACATCTTCTAAATCATGAAAGTTAGCTGTCATCCATAAACTAGAATCGTCATCTACTTCTTCATCATCGACTGCTTCATTTTTTCCAAACTTTTCTTCAATAATACTTTTAGCCTTTTCATTTATCGTAATATCAATGGTATCATCAATTTCATCAATAGAGTCAATAGGAGTGCCACCTTTAGATATTTGAGCTTTTGTTACGATAATTTCTAGCCCTTTTTCCAATGCTTGCACTTGAATCCATAATGGTCCTTCAACAGAAAAGTCCTCTTTATAATTAACTTCATCCATCATTTGCCAAAATAGCTGCTCGCTCCGTTCACGATTATACCAAATTTCTTCTCGTTCAAAGCCACGATCCTCGATATCTACATAAGAGATATAAAATTTAACCGTGTTTTCATTAATTCTTTCTATTTCCATCAAATACCTCTCCCTTCAATTAGAATAACTTAAAGCTCTGTTAAGCACCTTAAAAGAATGAGGTGGAAGAGATTACTCCAACAGTACATCATTATTCCATTAAACTCATTGTATGTTATTTATTTTATTTTGAAAATATTAATGCCTATATTTAGTGTATGAATATTAATATACTATTTTACCTTACTTTTTTCAATATTTCACCACTTTATTTCAATAAAATTCAGGAGATACGGTTATTTAATATAAAAATCGCAAACCGAAAAAAATATTGGTTTGCGATTTTTAAGAAAGTACAATCATAGTCAACGGACTAATTGACCATTTTTTGTGCTTCACGTAATTGAAATGTACGTACCGTTCTTGGTAAGAAACGGCGGATTTCATCTTCATTGTAGCCAACTTGTAGCCTTTTTTCATCAAGAATAATTGGACGGCGTAAAAGCCCTGGGTTTTTTTGAATTAATTCAAAGAGATCTTTTAAAGGTAATTGTTCGATATTAACATCTAATTTTTGGAAAACCTTTGATCTAGTTGAAATAATCTCATCTGTACCATCTTCAGTCATCCGTAAAATTTCTTTTATCTCGTCTAGCGACAATGGTTCAGAAAATATATTCCGCTCTTTATAACCTATATCATGTTCTTCTAACCATGCCTTTGCTTTGCGGCAAGATGTACAACTTGGCGAGGTATAGAGTGTTACCATGTAACTTCACTCCTCATTTCTACTAAAATATATCGAATATTGAACTTCTTAGTTCTATCCAACTAAGATTCCCGTACAATATGAACAGCGGGCTCACTCCGTAGTCCTTACGGTGAATATGATTACTCCATTTACGTAGTCATTAAGCTATGGAAGTAATAAACAATGTGATAGTCATCACATTGTAAAATACCTTAACAATTAAGAACCTGTAATTAACGCCCCTTGAAACGCATTACATATAAGGTATTTTTTTATTAAATAAGAATTACTTTAAATAAACTTTCAATATAAATTATACTATATTTGTCAAGTAAAAGGTAGAGCCTTTCGAATTTTTTTATTTGCTTTCACGAAATGTCATAATTCTGTTACAAACTGTAGCTACATACATATATACTACCCATTATCATCATTTATAAACATAAATTTACATTTATTTCCCGTTATTTTCATTCACAAAATGGACATATTTTCATATGTTCATTCTATTTTTAAGTAAGTGAGCGAATTTCATAATAGCTTTTTTACCAATACCTCTTATTTTCTCACCATTTATTGTTTACGTTCATACTTTTCTTGCTTTCACAAAAATCGTAGTATATCATTTACTTATGTTTATACAAGGTATTAAACGTTTATTTGTACCTTTTTTAAAGGATTAAATGGACTTTTTGAAAGTAGATGAATATTGGAGTGAATGAATGGTGAAAACGATATTTTCTGGCATCCAGCCAAGTGGAACACTAACGCTCGGAAATTACTTAGGCGCGATGAGGCAGTTTGTACAATTACAAGAAGAACATCATTGTTACTTTTGTATTGTTGACCAACATGCGATAACTGTTCCACAAGATCCCAAAACATTAAAGCAAAATATTAGATCACTCGCCGCCCTTTATGTTGCTTCTGGAATTGATCCTGAAAAGGCGACTTTGTTTATTCAATCAGAAGTTCCAGCACATACGGAATTAGGTTGGATGTTACAATCGATTGCCTATATGGGCGAATTAGAACGAATGACACAATTTAAAGATAAGTCAGAAGGTAGAAAAGCTGTTTCTTCCGCATTGTTTACTTACCCTACCTTAATGGCAGCGGATATTTTATTATACCAAGCAAATATTGTACCAGTTGGTGACGACCAAACACAGCATTTAGAATTAACACGTGATGTTGCTGAACGATTTAATAAACGATTTGGGGAAACGTTCGTCATTCCTGAAATTCGAATTCCCGACGTTGGAGCACGAATTATGTCTTTACAAGACCCCGTGAAAAAAATGAGCAAATCAGACGAAAATGCACGTGGGTATATTTCAATGCTCGATACACCGAAGCAAATGGAAAAGAAAATTAAAAGTGCTGTCACCGATTCAGAAGGTATTGTAAAATTTGATAAAGAAAATAAACCTGGAGTGTCAAATCTAATGACGATTTATGCTAGTTGCACTGGTGAGTCCATTGAAACAATGGAAAAGAACTTTTCAAATAAGGGGTATGGAGATTTTAAATCAGCAGTTGCTGACGCAGTTTTAGAAACAATTGAACCGATTCAAAATAGATATAATGAACTAATCGATTCCAAAGAGCTCGATGATATTTTAACAAAAGGTGCCGAAAAGGCAAATAAAGTTGCATTAAAAACACTTCAAAAAGCGAAGAAGAAAATGGGTCTTCTTCGCTAATAATAATAGAAGGGTGTCCAAAGGCGCGAAAGCAGGAAATATTTCATACTTACAAGCCTTAGACACCCTTCAAACACTTTTACATGTTTGTTCAAGTTCCATTGTTCCCTTTTTAAAAGTTCGAACAGTCATTTTCAATTGTTTTTGTTAACTTCTTTTTAATGAGATTTATTTTTATTTTCCACTTGTTCCATTTCCCAAAACTTTTCTAAAAATGGATTTCCTTTCACTAGCTGGGCACATAATCTTTCATGTCCCTCAGTCCACCCGTCTTTTATATCATCATATAATATATCCCATATTTCTTTAATACTTGATTGATACGTCGTATATGTCAGTTTTTTATTATCCCATTCTGAAAGCCAGTAAAGCATTTCATTTACATTATTCGTTTCCCTTAACTGCTCCATCGCGATCATTAATAACTTTTTTAGTTGCCTTTCTCTTCTTGTTAATCCGTACATATATTGTTTATCCATTGACATTAAGGAGTCTTTACGATCATCATTCTTCGATATCATGTCAAAATTTAGTTGTTTCGTCTTTTTACATAATTCAAACACTTGTTGTTCCTGCCTTGGGATTAGTCTACTTTTCCGGACTGGAATATGATACCCAATAGTATCAAAGACAAGTATTCCTCTCCCATCCGTTACGATACAAGCGTAATCAAGCACTTCACGTGTGTGACCCTTTCTCATATATGCTCGCTTATGTATTTGATCTAAAAGAGTTGAAGGCAAATCATATAAACTATTTTCAATTGTATTGTAAAGACATTCTGATATGTATAAAACTGGCACTTGTTCAAGAATTTCTATTTGGTCTTTTTTACGCCATTCATGATAATGACATACATTATACCCTTCTTCCTCTCCTTCGAACCAGTTTACCCAGACATCATAAAGATACAACATTGTTATTCCCTCACTTTAAATTACTATTTATGTAACATTATGACCACCATCTGGTAAAAATATTCGAGTTATCATGATCGTCACAATTTTTCAGGGAATCGCTGAATGGCAATCATCATAAGTAAAAAACCTATTGGTAAAAAATAACATTCAATTCTGCCTTTTATAAAAATAAAATATTCCATCCATGAAATACCAGCGGGTAAAAAGTTCATATAAGCGATAATCGTAACGCCACCTGATACAGCTAGTCCAAATCCAATTAAAAATAGAAGGATATATCCCATACTATTCACTCCATAACTTGTCCACCAATTTTATATCACTGAGGGGCAGAGCCAAAAAACATATTCCACCCTCTGCTTGTCCATTCCTCTATTTATTGAATGTTTATTCGTGATTCAGCTAAAATATGCTCTACTAGTCGGAATAGTGGCTGTTAGTGATAAAAAAATGGATAGGAGGAAAATTGCCGGGAAATTAATTAGGGGATAAACTATACTTAGAAACTCAACTTTCGCAGAGTGAAATGGACAAAGAAGCCTTCGTAGAATAAGAAAGTGAAGATACAGTACTCGAGTTGACTTTGGATTACCTGTTTGCTCTAAGCAGTCTGTTTACATCTAAAATCCACCTGCTCTTTTCGTTAAGTTTGTTGCTATTATCACGCATTTGAAATAAACTACGCAATAACTGGTAGGTTGTTTTCCGCTACGGACCATTGCTTTCCGTGGGCACGGCCTCAGCCTCCTCGAGAAAACCACTCTGCGGGGTCTTCGGACACGCGCTTTTCCCACAGGAGTCAATGGTCCTTCGCTCCAAACAACCATCAGAATAGTAAAATAAATGCCTCGTACTATTAACACATCCCAGCGAAGGAAATGCACGGAGACTCCTGTGGGAGGACAGGGAGGTCACTGAAAAACATCCGATTGAAAAATTCATAAAATTATAATGAGAAAATAAAGAAGAATTGAAGGGGTTTTTTCCTCTAATTCTTTTTTAAAAATTTTACACGGACGGTCGAGAGTATTTTATCCCCTTTTTTATCCATTAGTTTCAATATCCTTTTCAGATTGACGGCAAATATTGTCGTTGCACCTTGTATCTGCATACCAAACAGACCTGCGGCAATGGCTTTTTTATATCCGTGTCTTTGTTTTAATTCGCTATTTTTTGCTTCAATTTTGTACCGTTCCTTTGATAAGAGTTTAAACTCTTCCGTTTCCTGGAAGGCCTTTTGTTCCTGGTGCTCAGTTGATTTTATTGATACATAGTATGATTTTGTTTTTGCCCCATCCTTGTAACATCCTTTTCTGAATGGACATACTTTACACTTTTCTACATCAAACATGTACCGATAACGAACATTTTTCTTATCAGATTTGGATTTTCCACCTTCCTATTTGTGGCTAAATGTCCTGCCTTGCACATATATGTTCCAGCATCCTTATTATATACAAAACCATCAGCTTCCCTACGTGCCCCATTTGTAACAATTGGATGTAATTTAGAAACCAAATCTATGTCATGACTTTTTGTGTAGACAATATTATCTTTGGATGAATATGCTGTATCCCCGATAACTGTGTCAACTTTCATTCCACTTTGCTTACTTTTCTCGACTAATTCCTGTAGATATTTCCCATCATTTTTTTCACCTGTAGTAACAACAGCAGCTGTAATAATACGTTCATTACTCATTGAAATATGTGTTTTATAACCAAAAAAAGAAGAATCTTCTGCCTTATGTCCAAAACGAGCATCCTCGTCTGTCGAATAACTCAGTTCCAACGTAAAATCCTCCACGGCTTCTTTTAATACATTTAATTTTTCCTTTACTGCAGGAATCTCCACGTGTTGTGATTTATTTTCCACTGTTTCAATTACCTTTTTTGAATAAGATAATTCAGCAGCGATGGGACATCCCGCTATCTTAAGTTACTGCGCAGTTTATTTCTTCTATGTAATAAACAACAAATGCTATTTGGTAGGAGAAAGATTAGCAATCCCGACTTTTGGAAAACTATTTATAATACCAAGGTTGTCAAGGATATAATTAGAAGCATCCCAAGCTTAACCAAGCAACTATTTGAACTCATTTTAGTGGTGCGAAAGTTGAGTTAGAAAGAAAAAATGGAAAGGCAGCGATGTGATTAAGGGCTGTTCGTGGCCTTAAAACTAAAAATAGAGGAATAGAGAATAGAGGGCATGATTAGGAGCTATTCGTTACTACAAAACTAGAAAATAAATAATCGAGCGAACGATTAAATAGGTATAACCGGTACAATAGGGGATTGATCACTACACAATGAAAAAAACTGACCCAAAAGGATCAGTTTTCATATTTTTTAAATACGAGGCATGCATTATGTCCTCCAAAACCAAATGAGTTACTCATCACGACATTTACATCTTGTTTTCTCGCTTCATTTGGTACGTAATCAAGGTCACAATCTGGATCAGGCGTTTCATAATTTATCGTTGCAGGAATAATTCCATCATCGATTGCTTTGACCGAGATAACACTTTCGACTCCGCCAGCCGCGCCTAATAAATGACCTGTCATTGATTTAGTCGAAGATACTGCAAGTTTCTTTGCATGGTCACCATATATTGTTTTAATAGCTTGTGTTTCATATTTATCGTTCATATCAGTACTTGTACCATGTGCGTTAATATAGTCAACAGACTCTGGCTCCAAATTAGCATCCGCTAACGCTTGTTTCATTGCGCGAGCTGCTCCTTCGCCACCTTCAGCAGGTGCTGTAATATGAAATGCATCTCCAGTTGCACCATACCCGATAATTTCCGCATAAATTTTTGCCCCACGATCAAGGGCAGATTCCAATGTTTCTAATACTAAAATTCCTGCTCCTTCACCCATAACGAAACCATCGCGATTTTGATCAAAAGGGCGGCTTGCTGTTTTCGGATTATCATTAAATGTTAATGCCTTCATTGCTGAAAATCCTGCAAATGCCATATTCGTAATCGGTGATTCTGTCCCACCTGTAATAATATAGTCGACATCGCCACGCTGAACAGCTTTAAAGGCGTCTCCAATAGAGTTTGCTCCAGACGCACAGGCAGTAACTGTACAAGAATTGATTCCTTTAGCCCCAAGTTGAATGGAAACCTGACCCGCCGCCATATCTGGGATTAACATCGGTACAAAAAATGGACTTACACGACGATATCCTTTATCAATAAAACGTCTAACCTGCTCTTCATACGTATCCATTCCACCAATCCCACAGCCGATCCACACACCAACACGATCAGCATTTGATTCATCGATCGTCAAATTTGCATCTTCAACAGCCATTTTCGAAGCTGCTACAGCATATTGGGTAAACAAATCCATTTTTCTAGCTTCTTTACGATCCATATATTTTTTTGCATCAAAGTCTTTTACTTCTGCTGCTACATGTACAGGAAAGTCTTCTTTATTCACACGTGTAATAAAATCAATTCCAGATCGGCTATGAATAATATTATCCCATAACGTTGCTGCATCGTTCCCTAAAGGAGTAACAGCGCCGATTCCTGTAACTACAACTCTTCTATTTTCCATGAAAATTGCCTCCTTGCTAACATAGTAGATCATTGTATAAAATTATCATAACGTACCCTTAATAGTACCACAATTTACTATATTCTTCTCTTTAATTTAAGGATTAGTCCATTTGCTTTTACACATTTTATAAACCTAGTCTATTTTCCCCACCTTAAAGCAACAGCGCCCCAAGTAAGTCCACCACCAAATCCAACTAAGACAATAACATCGCCATCTTTAATTTTTCCTTTTTGAATGGATTCGGATAGTGCAATTGGAATCGAAGCTGATGAATTATTTCCAAAATGTTGAATCGTTTTTGCCATTTTATCTTCTGCGATCCCAAGTCTCTGTCTCGCCGCTTCCATAATCCGAATATTCGCTTGATGTGGCACTAAGTAATCGACATCTTCTTTACTTAAACCAGCTTTTTCAATGACATTTACAGAAGACTCTGGCATTTGTCTGACAGCAAATTTAAACACTTCACGCCCATTCATAATAAGATGACCTTTTTCATCTTGATATAAATCTTTTCCACCCGCACCATTAGAGCCAAGTTCAAAGGATAGGATTCCTTTCCCCTCTGATACTTCACTTAATACAGCGGCACCTGCGCCATCACCGAGCAACACACATGTATTTCGATCTGTCCAGTCTGTTATTTTGGATAATTTATCTACACCAACGATAAGCACTTTTTTATATGCTTTCGCTTCGATAAACTGTTGCCCAGTAATCAACGCATACATAAAGCCTGCACAAGCAGCGCCAACATCCATTGCAGCAGCATTTGTCGCACCAAGGCGATCTTGAATCATACAAGCGACCGATGGAAATGGTGTATCAGGTGTAACTGTCGCAACAAGAATTAAATCAATTTCTTCTGCTGAAATGCCGGCATCTGCTATCGCTATTTCAGCTGCAATAAATGCCATATCGGAAGAATTTTCATCATCTTTGGCAATCCTTCTTTCCTCAATTCCTGTTCTTGTTCTGATCCATTCATCTGTCGTATCGACTATTTTTTCCAAATCTTTATTTGTAACGATATTGTCAGGTGCATAATGCCCTGTTCCAATAATGCCTACCCCCATCTTGCCAACTCCTTTTTATTAATTAATAGCAAATATTATGACTTGGTATTAACTTTAAGCTATTTTTTCTGTTCTTGCAAGAGAAAAATTTTTTCCACCTCTTCAAGTATGATTAAAAAGGAACAAGGTGAACGAACGATAGAATTGCTTTTATTTAAAGAGTAAATTTGGTAATATAGATAAGGATATATTAAACGATCATTTAGATAAAAATACAACTGTTACGAAAAATGAGGTGTAATGAATGAGACTGATTATGACAATTATTTGGGCACTTTTAATTGGCGGAGCCTTAGCATATGTCCTTGCAAGCATGGCTGGCGAACCATTTAATGTAACGCAATCACTTGCATTTTCAATTAGTATGATCATCGGAATTGTCTTATTAGATGGGGTTTTACACGTATCCCAACGCGATTAAATGATTTTTTTACAAAAAATTAACATAAAATTAACATGAAAAAAACACCCTTACTGTATATTGTATAAAGTAAGGGTGTTTTTGTTAATACCATGGTAAAAGACTTAATGTAGCTAAAAAAGCAAGCGGAATAACGAGCCTTTGAAACCTTCTAGGTGATCCATAACCAAAACCAAAACCTGGTCCATAAAATGGGTCCGGGTATGCACCAAATTGATTTGGAAATTGTTGCGCAGATTCCTGACCTTGATTTAACGGAACTGCTAAATAAAGATTTTCTTCATCCAGTCCTGTGATGATGCCATCTGTTTTTAGACCGTCCATTGTTTCAACTAATACATATGAATGCATATGCTGTTTACATGTTTCATAGATATTTTGATAAGCAAGATTTTCATCCATAATATATTCCCTCCTCACCACCTAGATTATTCAACTAGGTCATGAGACGTTCCATCAGTTTATATTTGATGGTGCTAAAAAAATACGGGTTGTATTTAAGCTTTAATAGGATTTCCGTTCATTACTTCCATACAATTAATAGATAAAAAGGGTGGTACGAGTGTTAGAAAATGGAGCAGATTTAATTTTATTAATAAAATTTATTTTACTTGGATTTGTACAAGGATTTACCGAACCGATTCCAATCTCTTCAAGTGGACATGTCATTCTAATCAAAGATTTATTCGGCATATATACAACTGGTCTTTCATTTGAAATTATTGTGAATTTCGGTTCGTTGCTTGCTATTATGACTGTTTACCGAAATGATCTTATCGTTTTAATCAAAGAAAATATTGCTTTTCTTTTTAAAGGCGAAAAGCAATATGCACATAGTTTTAGGTTTACACTTTACCTACTTCTAGCAACAATGATTACTGGAGTACTTGGTCTTGCGATTGAACAATTTATTAGTGAAGAGCTGACAAAGCCACTTTTTGTTGGTATTTCGCTTCTAGTTACAGCCTTTTTCGTTTGGCTTATTCGGAATTTACAGGGAACTAAATCCGATATAGATATTACCATGAAGGACGCGATTATCATTGGACTTGCACAAACATGTGCACTAATTCCTGGAATAAGTCGATCAGGAGCTACCATTGTAGCAGCAATGTTAATTGGTTTAAAACGCGAAACAGCATTGCGATTTTCATTTCTCCTATTTATACCAGTAACAATTGGAGTTAATGTTCTATCATATAAAGATATCGTAAATGATCCGTTATTTTCAGCTAATTTCATTCCATACACGTTAGCTTTTATTACATCGATTATTACGACTTATTTTGCACTGAAATGGTTTATTGACGTCATGAAAAAAGGTAAATTAATTATTTTCACTTATTATTGTCTAGTCGTAGGAACAGCTGTCATCGTCTATCAATTATTTTTTAACTAAATGTTTACTTTTTGCCGCTTGCGCCAAGCTTTTGGAATATAGATACAATATGGCTCACTTTCCATATAGTCGCCAGTTACATTGTAAGCACGAGATCGTGAGCCTCCACAAACGTGACGAAATTCGCATACACCACATTTTCCTTTATATTTATCTGGATTTCGTAAGTTTTTAAATACTTCTGATTCCCGGTAAATCGTAGCCAGTGGTGTTGTGCGAACATTTCCTGCTTTAATTGGTAAAAGCCCACTCGGATAAACATCACCAATATGAGATATAAAAACAAATCCATTTCCATCATTTACTCCACGTGGTGCACGACCTAATCCATCAATTTGTGCAATTTCTCCGGTCGTTAAAGCATCTTCATATAAAATGGTATCTTGATTACTTTTACTTATTTTTTCCCTCATTTTATGTTGAATAACGACTCTTCGGTAATGTTGTGCGGCAGTCGTTTTAATATCAAATGGAGCTGTCTTGGACAAGCTATAAAGCCATCTCAATGTTTTTTCATGTTCAACAGGCGAAATCATATCCGACTCTTTCCCCCTGCCCGTCGGTACAAGAAAAAAGACACTCCATAGCACACAGCCAAGCTGCTCAACCATTTCTGCCAAATCATCCAAATAAGGGTAATTATATTTAGAAATGACTGTATTTATTTGTAGTGGCATCTGAAGCTCATGTAAATAAGAGATTGCTTGCATCGTTAGATCAAATGATCCTGAAACACCACGAAAATGATCATGAACTTCTGCATTATGTCCATCAATACTAAATGCCCATCTGGCAATACCGACTTCTTTTGCTTTTTCCATCGCCTCTTTCGTTACATTAGGTGTCGCGGAAGGCGTCATGGAAACACGAACCCCCTTATTAATAGCATAAGAAGCAATATCGAACATATCTGGCCTTTCTAAAGGATCTCCCCCCGTAAATACGAGCATTGGATTATTCATCTCATAAATGTCGTCAATTAATTTTTTACCTTCCTCCAATGTTAATTCTAGAGGATGGCGATGATACTGGGCTTCTGCTCTACAATGTAAACATTTCAATTGACAAGCCCGAGTTAACTCCCATATGACAATAAACGGATTTTCATGATAATCTGTCGGAAACATGAGGATCATCCTTTCTTAGATTGGAAAAATAAAAGGTGCCCAAAACCCTTATATTATAGTAGGTACAACTCATGATGTTATTAGGACAACCTTTCTATGTTTACTTATTTTTATCTTTTCCCTATGGCGACACGCCAAATAGCCGGACCTTCTTCTAAATATTCCCATGTAAAAAGGTCTGTTCTTTCTTGCATAAATTGATAGTGGAGCGGGCGTGGATCATGGTCATTTTTCAACTGCAAAAATTCACCGGATGCAAGACTATCAAATGTTTCTAGAATAAAAGGGTGACGATATTTGGACTCAATTTCAGGTGCATTAATTGTTGCCTTATATTTTGTTTCCATCATCAAAACCTCCATTTCATTAAATTCAACGTAAGTATATCGTACTAGCTTTTTTATTACTGTGATATAAATCACAATTTTATTAGTTAATAATTGTCTATCGGGAAAAAAATACATATGATAATAAGGAGAGGATTAAAAAGGGTGGAAAAAAGATGAAAAATAATGAGATCTATAATTTTTTGAAACAATTCCCTATTTTCAAAGATTTAAATGAGTATGAAATGGAACCAATTGTTGATTTCGCCCGATCAAGAAAATATGAGAGTGGAACGATCGTTTTTATGCAACATGAACCATTGACAGATGTGTACTTTATTCAAAGTGGGAAAGTGAAAATATACAAAACAGATTATGAAGGAAAAGAACAAATTGTGAACGTTTTGCAAAAAGATGATATGTTTCCCCATCAAGGGTTTTTTCGAAAAGGAAATTATCCAGCCCATGCGGAAATATTAGAAGATGCATTATTAATTAATATTCCGATTCTTTCTTTTGAAAACTTTTTACTGACACATCCAGAAATTAGTATTAAAATGTTTCGCGTATTAAGTGAAATCATTATTGATTTGCAAAAACGATTAGAGGAAAAAATTTTATATAATGTGTATGACCAAATTATTTTACTTCTGCTACGGCTGGCAAAGAAAAACGGAGAGCAAATAGATGAGAATTGGTCTAAATTGACCGTTCTTTTAACAAACCGTGAGTTAGCGAATATGATTGGTTCAAGTCGTGAAACAATTAGTAGGACTTTAACACAGTTAAAAAAAGAACATGTGATTAAAAACGATAAAAATGGCTACCTTATCGTTAATCACACGGAATTAGAAGAGAAAGTTTTCACTTGAAAACTTTCTCCCTTCTTTTATCCACCGCTAACCGGCGGAATGAATGCTACGACATCACCACTAAATACGACCGCATCTTCTTTTGAATACTCTTCATTTACTGCTATCATCGCTTCATTTAATAAATGATCCATCTTATATTTTGCTAAAAATTTTTCCTTAATTTCTTTGATCGAAATATCATTTGCTTCAATTGTTATCTTTGGACTACCGACTTTTTCTTGCAATTGTGCAAAAAATAGCAAATCAATCAATGCATTTCCTCCTTCGTCGGTATTTTATTTTCATATGAAGTAGTTTCTTTTTGATTACCAATCCATTTTGTCCCATCTACCCAATGTTCCTTCTTCCAAATGGGGACAATTTCCTTTATTCGCTCTATTGCATAGCGGCTCGCTTTAAACGCTGCATCTCGATGTGGTGTTGATACTGCAATTGCAACTGCTACTTCAGAAATTTCTAGCCGTCCAATTCGGTGGGCAATCGCAATTTCCGCTTCAGGACAAGTTTGTTTAATCTCCATTCCAATTCGTGCAAGCTGTTTTGTCGCCATCGGAACATAGGCATCATATTCTAAAAATAAAGTTTGTTTTCCCTTCGTAAATTCTCTCGCTATGCCGATAAAAGTACTTATCGCGCCTGCTTTTGGATGGGTTACTTTTCTAATACAATCATTCACTTGAATCGGTTTATCTGTTATCCAAAAGTTGTCCATCTATATCATCTCACCTTTAAAGAATATGATAAAAGGTTGATCCAACAAAATGATGAATCAACCTTCTTTTCTTAGTCTGGAATTCCTAAAGCAATTTTTGCGTAACGTGACATTTTATCTTTACCCCAAGGTGGATCCCAAACAATCTTTACATCTATATCTTTAATTTGCGGGATATCTGCAAGCACACCTCTTACATCTGCTTCAATATGTCCTGCAAGTGGACAACCCATAGAAGTAAGTGTCATCGTCACAGTACATAAACCTTCATCGTCTAGATCAACATCATAAATTAATCCCATATTTACAATGTCAATACCTAATTCAGGGTCAATAACATTTTCTAGTGCGCCCATTATATTTTCTTTCAGAGCTTCATCCATTTCATATTACCTCCTTAATAGATGCTATCTTTATTTAACCATATTTTTTATTTTTTTGGAATGAATAATGACAAATGAGCCGAATAAATAGCTTTTCGAAAAAGAATCCCTCTGATGTCAACATCTTGTTGGATAGAAAGTCTGCGATTTCTAGATCGATCAGCACTTTGATAGAATTTATGCGCCTTTAACTTTTCACTTCGTATGTAGCGGGTTTCAATAAAGTTCGGTAATACCACGGAGATTTAGGACTTTAGGAATACCTCTGGAAGTTCAGCGGTAACTCCAGAAAATTCAGCGACTTTGAGAGATATTTCAGCGATAACTACAACTTCACTCTAAATGACGAACGTAATTAATTTGCCCGCACATGCCTCCATATAAACCACTCGCTTAAAGGTGCTGATTAAACCAGTCCGCTGTTCCCTCCATCGAGAGACGGGTTATATTATGTATGCGATCTTTTTCAATGATTAATTTCAACTTTTCTTTGTCTTCATATTCATTCTCGATTTTGTTATAAAAGGTCTCACTATGTTTTAATGGAACGATAGCATCTTTTTCACCATGCCATATTAATAATGGACGGCTTTCAAGTTTCTCGGAATCGAATGAAAGATCATAAGGTTCAAGCTTGGTAAGCGTCTGTTTTGCTTCTTCTTCTGTAATTTTTCTTTCATTCAATCGATTATACCTTTCCAATAATATGGATGCATATGCTGTCATTTGTGGAGTCCCCATTAAGACTGTGGCTGCTTTAATCCAACGATATTTCTTTAGGGCGCCATAGGTAGTGATACCGCCCATACTTGTGCCACCAATACCAATACGGTCAGGAATCGTCAATCCTTCTCTTTCTAAATAATCTTTTATAAGCTGTAATTCTGAAATGTTTTGCATCACAATATTCCAAAATGCCAAATCCCTTTCATTTTGCGATGTACCATTTCCTCTTTCTCCATGGAGTATACTATCCGGTAAAATGACACGGAAGCCTTTTTTAGCAATTTTATATGCTAATGTCAAGCTACTCTCCTTTTCTCCATTAAAGCCATGATAATATATGACTGTCGGAAGCTTTTCGTTTATTTTTTCTGTTTGAACAACGTTTAATATGGAAATTTCTCCAACCGATTTTTTATCTATTTGTATCATTGTCATTTCCTTTCTGTTTTTACTACCTTCATTATGAATGAATGATAATTCATTTGTAAAGTCAAAGGAACTTTAGTTCATCTAAAATATGCTTTTTAGATAGTTTACAACCACTGTATCCCATTAAAAAGCTGTAAATTCACTTCGGGCACTGGAGAATTTAGCTCATTTTTGCTAAACTAATGATAGATGAGGTGATTTTATTGAGACAAAAGCATTTAATCGCAATCGATCTAGATGGAACACTTTTAACAGATGACAAGAAGATATCGCTGACTTCAAAAAAAATGATTGTAAATTTAATCGAACAAGGCCATATCGTAGTTATCGCAACGGGAAGATCGAATCGAATGAGTATCCTATATTATCATGAACTTGGTTTAAATACGCCGCTAATTAATTCAAATGGCGCTGTTTTACATCATCCACTTGATAAAAAGTGGGGAAATTACCACACCCCATTAAACTACAATACCGCTATTGAAATTGTCGAGGCATGTTATGAATTAAATTCGAAAAATGTTCTTGCTGCGGTTCACGATTCCGTTTATTTAGATCAATATGATAAAAATATTGCTCATTTTTATGGTCACCAAGACGATGCAGGTGATAAATCATTTGTCGTCGGACGAATAAAGGAAAAGTTAAAAGAAAATCCCACATTAATGTTACTTTACCCTGACAAAAATCATGTTGATACCTTAACCAATACATTAAATGATCTACATGCAGAAATCATCGACCACCGTAATTGGGGCGAACCTTTTCATATCATTGAAGTGATGAATAAACAAATGAATAAATCAGAAGCTTTAAAGCAAGTTGCGGATTATTATCAAATCCCTCGGGAAAGAATCATTGCTTTTGGTGATGAAGGTAATGATCTAGAAATGATTCATTACGCGGGTATTGGTGTTGCGATGGGAAATGCAATTGATGAATTGAAATCTCTCGCAAAATATGTAACTGATACAAATGAAGAACATGGAGTTGCATCGTTTTTAGCGGACTATTTTAAAATGAACTTGTCTATTGCTGAACCAATTAGCAAAAAACAGGCGGATAATTTGTAATAATTTACCTTTAATAATCGCTGAGCATTTTTCCATACTATAAGTGAACGTTTAAATCAGCAGATAGAATGAAAAATTTCTTACTGCATAAGGCTTTTCTCCAGCTAAGGCATGGCGATAAGCTCAGATTTACGAACGTTCACTTTTTCGCATATAAGAGACATGCTTATGAAAAAGCTGTCAATGCCATTTCTCCATTCATTTTTGTTGCTTTCTTCGGAGGGAATTTTGATGAAAAAACGTAAAAAACAGATATTGGAAACAAATAAGAAGGATAATTCCAAAAAATATTATGATCCACCTGTTCACGAAGATGAAACGTTAAGATCTGACGTAGAGCGAAAACGTGAAGAAATTAAAAATAGCACAATAGGAGGATTTTAATTGGAAAAGAATCTTTTTCAGCAAGCAAAAGACATGATGACAAGCTTTTTGGCAAATAGTCCAGTACATGAAGGTCATCAGCATACCGAACAAGAAAAAGAAGCTGTCCGAAAAGCAATCCAAGCAGCTTATAATGAAGCAACTCCTGAAGAAAAAACTCAATTACAACATTTTGAGCAACAATTAGAGGAGAAAATTAAATTGCATTAATCGCTAACTCTGCGGGTTCCCTTCATTCATTGCTTGCATAAATCCGAATTCATTTTATAAAATGATAACCGTTTTTATAAAAGCAATCGACCATTTCCATTATGGGAATGGTCTTTTTTCATGAAATATGATACATTTAAGATAAGTGACTAAATAGTAATGATTTATAGGAGGGATACAAATGGGAGTTAGACCTGAAGCAACACCTAATCCTAACGCAATTAAATTTACTACTGATAAAATGATTTTTGAAGGAACAAATAGTATCTCTGTCATGTCTGGTGATACGAGTGAACATGAAATTTTAAATGATTTAATGAAGTTAGATGGAGTGGATAATGTATTCGGCTATCAAAATTTCATTACCGTCAATAAGCATTTTGATGTTGAATGGGATGATTTAGTCGTTGAAGTTGTAAAAATCATGGAAGAGTATGGATACTAAATACATATAGAACGAAACCTTGGGCGACAATCATCTGTCGTCTTTTTATTTGTCTGCTGTAGCAAATTTCAAGCTTCTTTCTGCGAAAAAGTAGACTGGCCGATTGACTTTAGACAGGGGGTGTCGCCCTTATGCTCTCGGATGAAAGTCAATATTGATCCAGGATTTTGGCACATGCGTCGGCATCCCCTTAGGAAAGAGCATGTTCCCTTGATCTTATGGAAAAGGAAGTCGACTAAGTTCGTCCCTTTGCGTGACAACCAATCCACCCTACTGGTAAGGTGCAAGGTAAACGTCGCTGAATGAGTGCTTGCACTTATTGTTCTTTCCCCTCCTCTTTCCGAATCGCCGAACACGATATAGACGATATTGGAACATTAAAGGATTCTTTTTGTAATTGGCACAGTTCTTTCTTAGACATATCGAACAAATGATAAAAAGTTCTTTTTTCGCCATACAATTGTTATAGTTAAGTGAATTTTTATTTTTCCCCTTGTGCCTCATCACCTAAAAGCGCATGATAATTCATGAGGTGATATGTATGACTAGACTTAAATCTCTCACTCACTTCCCATTTCTTTTTTTCGGATTGACGGCCATTACTGGAGTATGGATGCGTTTTTTTATTATTTCAGGTAAAGAGTTTATTCCATACAACCACCTATTACACGGACATTCTCATATGGCCATTCTTGGATGGACTTTTTTAGCTGTATTCATTCTATTTATTAACATGAATTGGGATGAAATTATTTATAAAGGACAAGCGATTACGATCGTCTTTTCTACTGTATTTGTAACGATAATCATGTTTTTTGCTTTTTTATATGAAGGATACGCGCTATATTCCATCATCTTTTCTACTTTACATATTGGGATTGAATATTGGGTCATCATGTTTATTTTCATTTCATTGAAAACAATATCTACTATCCCAAAGATTGCTCAGCATTTTATAAAAGGTTCCTTATTTATGTTGTTTATTTCAACACTTGGTCCCTTTTCATTAGGTGCGATTTCTGCTCAAGGATTACGCGACTCAGTATTGTTTGATATAGCAATATATTTTTATTTACATTTTCAATACAATGGATGGTTGTATTTATTTTTGATCGGAATGTTTATAGCTTTATTAAAGAAAAAAGGGATAACTTTACGGACAAGCTTTCTGCAAGCGAGTTTTTGGATTTATATTATTTCCCTTTTCCCGGGTTTCTTTTTATCAATTTTATGGGTTGATGTCGGTTTTATCGGGATTGTTTTTGCTGTTGTTGGTGCTATTGGACAATTGCTCGGTGTTATTATCATTTGCATAGCTCTATTTCAAGTGAGGAGTCAGTTTCAACAAATATTTAGTCGTCGCATGAATCGAACATATTGTTTCATATTTGCTCTATTAATGAGTAAAAGTGTAATGGAACTTGGGCTTCTTCATCTACCATTTGCTTTACTCGTTTACGATTCACGATCTGTAGTGATCGGTTATTTACATTTAATGTTTCTTGGCTTTATTAGTATATTTATTTTAACATTATTTCAAAATATGCAGCTGCTCCAAGAATCAAGCACTTGGGTCCAAAAAGGAATGAACATTTTTTTGGCTGGTTTTCTCTTGAATGAGTTCGTTCTCTTTCTTTCCGGATATTTAACGTGGACCATAGGAAAAACTGTATGGTTCCATCACGAACTATTATTCGTGGCAAGTATCCTATTACTTTGTAGCATTGGCATCTTATGGACATCATTCGTTAAAAATAGTAGTACTGCTTAGGTCTTTATTGTTTTTCAAAAAAACTACCATTTACTGGTAGTTTTTTTACTTCTCTGCTTATTGACGTTTTTTCTGTTTTCTACTTAATAACACGATCGCTCCAACAAAAACGATAAATACTCCAGCAACAAATCCAATAAAGCCCCAATTAAAACCAACATTCGGCTGTATTATAAATACTTCCGCGGATTCCCGTTCCATTCCAATGAGAAATTCACCATTTTCATTTCCGCGAACGGTATCATCATGCAGTAAACCTTTTAACTGAAGGTCTGAATCAATTCCCGAAATGGTAACAACTCGGGATTCACTATCATTATTAATCGCAACATAAATTGATTTATCATCCAATGTTCGTTTAAACAAACTTAATCCACCATCAACTGCAACTTGTTCAATATCACCATACACTAACACAGGAAATTGATCTCTTAGTGATGCCAAACGGTCAAACACTTTTTCTAAATCAGGATCAGCACTCGTAAAATCAACAATATATTGATTTTCAGGGTAGCCTGGTCCATACATCGGCACTTCAGAACCTTGATAAATAATCGGTACACCAGGTGTTAAATACATATAAGCGAGTGCAAGTGTCCATGTTGTCACTGCATTACGCCCATTATCGGCAAAGTTATTAGAAAAACGGGCCGTATTTATATTATCGACAAAAAGTAAATCACGATAACCTTTTTCCCTTTCCTTATGATCAAACAACTTAGAAACAGGTTCATCTGCTTTTGTAAATACATGATTCATTTCAGTGGACAACTTTTCATTTGCAACTGCATCAATCGTGTCAATTTGTAGTACATCAGCTACATCTTCATTGCCTTGTAATGTTGTAGCTAACACATAAAAATTGGGATCTTTTTCTTTTATTTCTTGTGTTAAATTTTTTAAAAATGTCGGCGAAGACTGATCAGCTGCATGTAATTTAAACCCATCAATATCCACTTCATCCATCCAATAAAGGGCGACATCGATTAAATAATCCTCAACATTTTGATTATGTTGATCCAAGACATATACATCATTAAGCCATTGGGTCGAATCGATTGGTTCGATCTCATTTTCCAGAAACCAATCTTGTTTATCCGCGTCATCTACGATTGGACTCGTTTTCGCCACATAATTCGTTACAAATTCCAAGATAACTTTCATATCTTTTTTATGTGCTTCTTCTACCAATTCTTTCAAATCATCCATCGTTCCAAATTCTTCTTCCACTGAATAAAAGTCTTCAATCCAATATCCATGATATCCTTTTTTAGCATTCTCCATTATTGGAGATAAAGATACCACTGTTATTCCAAACTCCTGCAGCGAATCAAGTTTCATCGTCACTCCTTGAATATCTCCCCCATTATAAGTAAATGGGTCATGAATATCGACTTGATCACTAGGAGCTTGACTTCCATTATTAAAGCGATCAACTAAAATATCGTAAATAATTTCTTCCGGAAGCGTCGATTCATTTTCAGCGTTCACTTGCGCAGGAAAAGTAGCAAATAGTAGAAATGGAATGGCGAATAGCGATATAAATATTTTTTTCATCATTAGCACTCCGAATCATTTGTAGTAGTAGAAAAACTCCTGTTTTTATTTAAAAACGTACTTGTCCTCATGGAACAACATTCCTATTTGAAAAAAAGACTATCCTACCAAAAGGATAGCCTTTAACAACGTTTTTCTTAAGGAAGAATTCCTAAAGGTAAGCGACCAAACCCGAGAATAATAGCTATTAAAGCCGCGACTACAAACTGAATCCAAAAGGCTTTTGTCGGCTTTCCTTTATTCGTTCGAACTGTAATCATTTCCATTGCAACAATAGCCCATAATCCAGCAATCACTTTAATAATTAATTCACCAGAGATACTGCTATAAGAAGCAAATAAACTTCCCCCAGAATATAAAATAAGTAAATAATCAAGTCGTAAAATCATGTGAAGAATTTTTCCAGGTTTCGTTTTGCCGGATTTATAAAATGCAGTTACGACGAATAATAAAATAAACGCTAGAACCCAAGCAGTAATATGTAAATGTGCCAATTTTTTTATCTCCCTTCCTCTAAAGTAATATCGTGTATAGCAATATTATTGGTATAATGTACCTTTGCATTATATCATGTACATCATTCAAATTCATTAAATATACATCATGGTTAAAGCATAAAAGGTACATTTTTAAAGAAGTTTGGCAAAATGGTGAAACACTTGCTAAATGTATTGACCTTATTCTGATGAAAATCTAATATGTTATTTTTTCGGGCATTCGCATTATCAGATGGAAGTTTACTTTTATAGGAAGTACTAGCCTATGCGGGAAAGCTGAGACCCTGCAGGAGGTAACGATGAAGCGGCTCAGCACTCGCCTGCGGAAAGCATGCGCCTGACGGCTTTGAGAAAGTGCTAGATGAGGTCCCACTAGCCGTAACCTGAAGAAGCTCATCACACCACCTAGTCGGCTAAAGGCATCACGTCCTGGGACTGCGCCCACTCGTCCTATCGAAAAGAGTTTGGGACTGCGCTAAATGCTCGTCCCATCGAAAAGAGTTTGCACTTACGCTCATTTCACCATAAAGATTTGTGACCTGTGCGCCACTAGTACGTCCTGTCCATCATGGAAAGCAAATATATTCTATTTGCGGTAGGATAGATAGAAGCGCTTATTTTCCCCTTCTTTTATGAATACCCATTTTCTTCTTGGCAATTTAAAAAACAGGGGACAGCATTGTAAAATGAAGGAAAGTTTCCTTCTTATTTGTTATAAAAACTGCTATACTTGAAGCATCAATCTTATATGACGGAGGGATCTTATGATACAAACAAGTGAAACAGTTATCCGGCAAACTGAAAATTTCGGAGCGAATAATTATATGCCGCTTCCGATTGTTGTACATAAAGCAAAAGGTATTTGGGTAGAGGATCCTGAGGGGAATAAATATATGGATCTACTTAGTGCCTATTCCGCTGTAAACCAAGGACATTGTCACCCCAAAATCATTGCAGCATTAAAAGAACAAGCGGATCGTGCCACACTGACATCGAGAGCTTTTCATAATGATCAACTTGGACCATGGTATGAAAAAGTATGTACATTAACGAAAAAAGATATGGCTTTGCCGATGAATACTGGTGCAGAGGCAGTTGAAACAGCTATTAAAACAGCTAGGCGATGGGCATACGATGTAAAAGGCGTTCGGGAAAATCAAGCGGAAATTATCGCTTGTATCGATAATTTCCATGGTAGAACGATGGCAGCTGTTTCTTTATCATCTGATCCTGATAATAAACGTGGCTTCGGTCCATTGCTTCCAGGCTTTAAAGTTATCCCATACGGAGATATCGATGCATTAAAAGAAGCGATAACGGAAAACACAGCTGGATTTTTATTGGAACCAATTCAAGGCGAAGCTGGCGTCAATATTCCACCTGAAGGATTTTTAAAAGAAGCATATGAAGTTTGTAATGAAAATAATGTGTTATTTATTGCTGATGAAATCCAAGCTGGGCTTGGTAGAAGTGGGAAGCTGTTCGCATGTGATTGGGAAAATGTTGAACCAGATATAATTATTTTAGGAAAAGCACTTGGTGGTGGAGTCTTCCCTATTTCATGTGTCGTCGCTAACAAAGATATTCTCGGTGTGTTTAACCCTGGCTCACATGGATCAACTTTTGGAGGAAACCCTCTAGCATGTGCCGTTTCTATTGCAGCACTCGATGTCATTATAGATGAAAAGTTACCTGAAAAGTCACAAGAACTGGGTGAATATTTTAAAGGGGAATTACAAAAGATCACAAACCCAATAATTAAAGAAGTGCGTGGAAAGGGATTATTTATTGGCATGGAACTGACAGAACCGGCCCGCCCTTACTGTGAAGCATTAAAAGATAAAGGACTTTTATGTAAAGAAACTCATGAAAATGTGATACGTTTTGCCCCACCATTAATCATTGAAAAAGCTGATATTAACTGGGCCTTACAAAAAATAAATGAAGTTTTAGGTTAATAATGATTCGTGGCGGCTAAGATAACTTTAGCTTTTTTACTGCTTTTATCTTGGCTGTCGCATCGAATGAATTGCGGCAGCCAAATTTTTGAACATAGATGAAAGCGTATTTTTTTGCAAAGAAATGGAGGATTCAGATGAGAAAGAAAGTAATAGTTGTAAATAGGCTGGAGAAAGAAGTTTTAGATGGGTTAAAGGAAAAATGTGATGTGACATATTTTTCAACTTCTTCTCCACTGATGGATGATAATTTTAAAACAGCTTTAGCAAGTGCAGAAGGTATTATTGGATTAGGATTGCCTGTTAATAATGAATTACTAGATTTGGCACCAAACGTAAAAATCATTAGTAATGTTTCTGTTGGGTATAATAATTTAGATATCGATGAGATGACAAAACGAGGTATTATGGCGACCAATACACCTGATGTGCTAACAGATACGGTAGCAGATACAATGTTCGGTCTTTTGCTAGCAACAGCAAGACGAATGCCCGAACTTGACCAATATGTAAAAACTCGTCAATGGAAAGCTGATCTATCTGCAGATTTTTACGGTGTAGATGTCCATCATAAAACATTAGGAATTATTGGAATGGGGAAAATTGGTTTTGCGATCGCACACCGAGCTCATCATGGTTTTCATATGAATATTTTATATCATAACCGTTCGAAAAAGCCAGAAGCTGAGGCCAACGTAAATGCTTCATACCGAAAGCTTGACGATCTTTTAACAGAGTCTGACTATGTTCTACTCATTACACCGTTAACAAAAGAAACGCAAGGAATGCTTACTTTACGTGAATTTAAATTAATGAAAAAAACTGGAATCTTTATTAATGGGTCCCGTGGTCATACGATTGTTGAAAAAGATTTAATTACGGCATTACAAACGAAAGAAATTGCCGCCGCAGGACTTGATGTATTTGAAAAAGAGCCAATTGAACCCGATAATCCCTTACTAGATATGCCAAATGTTGTAACGTTGCCACATATCGGTTCATCTACCTATGAAACAGAATTAAAAATGTCCAAGCTTGCCTGTGAGAACTTACTCGCTGGGCTCAATAATGAAAAGCCACCTAGCTTAATTAACGAATCTGTTTGGAAAGGATAAGCACCTAATTGTACATATTTCCTGAGATAAAAGTCTCGATCGGCTCAACTTCGCCATCATCGTTTTTAATTTATCCTATTTTCTCAAAAGTCGTTCCGTCTTCGTGCGGGGCGATTTTTTATATAAGGTTTATATGGGAAGTTATCCACAATGATTATAAGGGTATAATTATATGTTAGTTGCACCATAAAACCCGGAAACAGCACATAATTGAATATTTCAACACATAAAAGAATTTCTCGGTACATAAGGCACAACTTTCGCCTAAACAATACATAAGTGGGTTCTGTGATAAGGTAATGCTTCTTCGATGATAAAAACAATTCATTACGTTTTGTTAGGTAAAAGTAAAAAGTAGGCAGAGAATCGAATTCTCTACCTGCTTTTTATAGTGCTTTTTCAATTGCTTCTTTTATTCGGTCATGTGTAAATGGTTTCACGATAAAATCTTGAGCACCTGCTTGGATCGCTTCTAAGACCATTCCTTGTTGTCCCATTGCAGAACACATAATGATTTTTACGTCTGGATCGGTCTTTCTTATTTCTTTGACTGCATCTGTGCCACTCATTTCTGGCATCGTAATATCCATTGTAATCATATCTGGATTTAACTCATTGTTTTTTTCAACTGCTTCTAAGCCATTTGTTGCTTCCCCAACCACTTCATGTCCTAACTTCGTCACTATATCTTTTAATTGCATGCGCATGAAAGCAGCGTCATCTGTTATTAATATTTTAGCCATGTTTTTCTCCCTTTTGTCCTAGTACGTTCATACTACTCAATAGTAATCGATTTACTTCTATAATTCAAATGATTTTTCCTCGATTCTTTATGAATCGCTCTTATTTCAAGATAAATTTCGTTTTACTATATCCTTCTTTCAACTTTTTCACTTCAAGCATTGCTGGAAAAACAGTTTTTAACTCATCCACATGAGAAATGACACCAATCATTCGACCTGTTTGTTGCAAGCTAATAAGTGCATCGATTGACTTTTGAAGTGACTCTTCGTCAAGTGAACCAAATCCTTCATCGATAAACATCGTCTCCACGGAAATATTCCCCTGGAAACTTTGAATGACATCAGACATTCCAAGTGCTAGACATAGAGATGCAATAAACTTTTCTCCACCAGATAATGTTTTCACATCACGATTTTGTCCAGTATAAGCATCATACACATCAATAGCAAGCCCACTTTGCCGCCCATGTGTTTCCTGGCGATCACTTCGAATTAAATAAAACTGGCCATTTGTTAGTGATTTAAAACGTTCATTTGCCGCTGCGATTATTTGGTCCAAATAATCAATTTGTAAAAACCGTTCAAACGATATTCGTTTCATATTTTGTCCCCGCAGCACATCAAAAAGATCTGTTACTGTTGCCACTTCCTTTTCCAATGCTGCTACCTCGGATTGCACAGTCAAAATATTTTTCTTTATATCCATTGCTTTTTCAGCATTATTTTTTGCCCTATTTAATCGTTCAAATGCTGTTTCATATAACTGTTTTAATTTTTTTAATTGCTCTTCGATAACGCTTATATCGACTTGTTCTTTTCCTTGTAATTGTACGGATAGCTCTTCTATTTGCTTTTGTAATGTAGCAATTTGCTGTTTATATAATTCTATTTCTTTTTGCAACCTTTCACGTTCATGGACAGATAATTTTGCCTGCTTATACATTTGTTCATCTAAAAATTGGGCTTCTTTTAACCGTTCCTTAAATAAAGCTTCGACTTGTTGCACAATCGTTTTGATTTTCTCGAGTTCGATCTTTGCATGTGCAACATTCACCTGTGCAGTCGTATATGTTTTATCAGCTTGTTGGAGTTGTGCTTGAATTTCTTTCCACTGCTTGTCTAATTTGTTTTTTAATGTTTCCGTTTCCGTGATTTTCAATTGTAATTGCTGCAAATCTTGAATGTTTTCCGGGATATTGCGTACGCGTTCGTTAAAGGTCGCATGAATTGTTGTAAATTCAGTTTGTTGTTTAGACAAAGATGCTTCAAATTGCTCTTTTTCTTCTCTAGCTTGTTTTACTTCACGTTCTAACCTTTCAATCGATTGCTTCTCTTTTTCAATTTCTTCGGCTAGCTTGTCTAAAGCAACTACTTCTTCTGATAGCTTTTGTCCTTCTTGGATGGTGTTTTCCATTTCCGTATCGACATGTTCTAAAGCAACTTCATACGTAGCCACCTGTTGTGATTGTTCCTTTAACTTGGAAGTACATAGACGGAAATCGGCCAATATTGCTTGGTATGCTTGGTGCTTTTCACTTTGATCCACTTTTACTTTATCTAGCTCTTCCTTCGTTACTTGATCTTTATCGATCAGCGCTTTTTTCGGGTGACTAATGCTACCACAAACTGGACAATGATCCCCATCATGTAGATGACTTGCTAAAACAGCTGCTTGATTTTGAAACCAGATTGTTTCATATTGTTTATACCGCTTCTCTGCTCGCTTGTATATGCTTTCCTTCTGTTCTAACTCCTTTTGGATATACCATTGGTTTTTTCTTAGTTTCGTATACTCATGGAATACTCGATACTTTTCGCGTAAGTTATGAACTTGATCTTGCTTCTTTGCACGGTCATTCATACGACTTTCTTTTTTAGATAATCCTTTTTTCAAGCTGTCTATTTCTGATTCTTTTCTTTTTAGCGTTGAATTTGCGTTCGATATGTCATTTGTCAACTTTGTTATCGATTGTTGTAATGTTTCTAGTTTTTGTTTCGTTTCATCCATTTCACGAACCGATGGCAAAAACTCTTTAAAACGCTCGACATCGATTGTCAGCTTTTTTCGTTCCTCTTCTTTTCTTTCTTCTTCTATGTATGCTTTTTTTGTTTTCTCGACTACTTTTTCAGCTGCCTCTAATTCATGTATCGCTTGGTTGAACGTATTTTCTTTTTCTAGACACTCCTTTCGACGATCTCTTACTTGCTGTTCGTATGGCTCCAATTGATCTGCACGTTTAGCTGCTGCAACTTGTTGTTCTTTTCGTAAAAATTCGATCCTTTTATTTTGTAAAATTTCTACTTCTTTCTTTTTCTCGTCCAATGAAACAAATTGCTTATTGATTTCCACTGTTTGGTGGTAATATGTTTACTTTTGTTCGTATTTGTTTAAGCTTTCCGTATACTCTTTATTTGCTACTGTTATATGTTTCTTTAAATGAAAAATTTCTTCATCTAAACTAGTAATGATTTGTTCTACATTGTAAAACTCATTATCTAATAAAGTAAAAAGAGTGGAATCCTCTCGCCTTTCAAGTGTTGCATGAATACTGTTCATATAATGATCAAGCATTTGTTGTTCATGAAGAAAGCGCTTATGAACCGTTTCCTTCTTTTCTTTTAATAGTGTATTCATTTGTTTGTATCGTTCTGTCTTAAATAATCTTCTTAAAATAGCCTCTTTATTTTCTGTTTCCGATGTTAATAATTTACGAAATTCACCTTGTGGCAACATCACAATTTGTTTAAATTGGTCTTGTGTTAATCCGATAATACGTTCTATTTGTTCATTTATTTCAGAGACGATTTGTCTATCAACAGATGGAATCTCTGTGCCATCAGCTAATTGTTCAAAAAATTCATATCGTTCCCCAGTCCGGGTTTTATTTCCTTTTTTTACATGCCCCAGCTGTCTGAGTACACGATACACTCGTCCCTTTAATTGAAATAGTAATTCAACGGCCGTATGAATTTGATCATCGGCAAAATGACTTCGTAGCATGACAGTATTTTCACGATCTGAACCACTTGCCGTTCCGTAAAGAGCAAAACAAATCGCATCAAAAATCGTTGTTTTACCAGCTCCTGTTGCACCAGAAATGACAAATAAATGGTGGTCATGTAGCTTCGTAAAATCAATTATTTCTTTATCTTTATACGGTCCGAAAGCTGTCATACTTAATTGTAATGGTTTCAATTTTACCACCATCCTTTTCCATTAATTTGTTACTACTTCTTCCATTCGCTCCATCGTTTCATTTTCAACCTTTAACCATTCATCAAGAACTTCGATGAAAATCTTTTCCGTTTCTTCAGATGCTTCAAATCCTTTTACCTCTTTATAAAATGCTTGAAATAACTCGATATCGGTTAATTCGTGCCGCTGCTTGTCGCTTGCACCCTCTACTGACTGGATCAACCCATCATATTTTCGTTCCACATGCATCGCATTGGGAAAAACGGATCGTACTTTTTCCATCGGTGATAATACTGGTGTCTCATCTATTAATTTTACAAACACATAATCCTCGTTGATCGGCATATTAAGTAGATCATCTATTTTAGACGTTACAGTTCTAACATCTCGTCGCGGTGTAAGTGTCCGCTTTTCAATTGTTGTTTTCCCTTCTCTATCTAATTCAACGATATAGAAGCCTTTATGATGATGTTCTTCTGAAATGGAATATTTTAAAGGTGACCCACTATACCGAATCGTATCATGTTTTACTTTATGTGCCTGGTGAAGATGACCAAGTGCTGTATAATGAAAGGCTTCAAAATGAAGGGCATTTACATGTTCAGCTCCACCAATTGACAGCGGTCGCTCAGACTCACTCGTATTATCCTCTTTTTCACCGTATGGAGTGACAAAAGCATGTCCAACATAAACATGACGAGCATGTTTGTCCATTTTTTGTTTTAAATGGCGAGTAATCTGTTCTGCTGCATCATCATGTGTTTTGATAGAATCATCTTGGAATGTATGTCGAATAACGCTAGGATCACAATAAGGAATTAGATGAAAATGAACTTCACCATATTCATCATGCAAAACGACTGGCGGACTATCTGTTTCAAAATGACCGACAATATGAAATCCTTTTTTGGTCATGATGTTACTTCCAAAATGGAGCCGACTTGGACTGTCATGATTTCCAGCTACTGCAAGTACAGGAGTGTTTAATGTTAAAACAATTTCATCTAGTACTCTATTTAAAAGTTGTACTGCGTCTGTTGGAGGAACTGCCCGGTCGTATAAATCTCCTGCAATGATCACTGCATCAGGTTTTTCTTCTTTCACCGCTTCAATAAACTGCTCTAATACATATGCTTGATCCTCTGTCATATAAACACCTTGAACTAATTTCCCTAAATGCCAGTCTGCTGTATGAAAGATTTTCATTTTATCCATCCTTTCTTTCCTAGTTTTCAAATAAAATCTTCTGCTTCTATTTTACCATGTCTTTCTCCCTTCTTCCTATTAATCGAGTAGATCGTGTAAGGCATCATCTTTTTTGTAGCAGCATTTTGAAAGTTACATATTCATTTATGCATGGTTTACCAAAAATGACAAAAACTATTGTGAGGTGTTATCCATGTATAAAAAACATGAACGAAATTTAATTGTACTTACTTTGATTGTTGCACTGATCATGCTTATTTCACTTGTTAGTCGAACGATCCATTAAAAAGGGAGAGAAAAATCACTTGGGCAATGAAGATGCACTATTTTATAGTCGAATTTTAACAGAGCTTACCCTCTCTTTTCATATTATTTACGCAACGATCGGTGTTGGCGTACCACTGATGATAATGATCGCACAATGGGTAGGGATTAAAAAAAAGGATGAACATTATATTTTACTTGCCAGACGTTGGACACGCGGGTTTGTTATAACAGTAGCAGTTGGGGTCGTAACAGGGACAGCAATTGGACTACAGCTGACTTTACTATGGCCTAATTTTATGGAGCTTGCCGGAAATGTCATTGCGCTTCCACTTTTTATGGAAACATTCGCTTTCTTTTTCGAAGCAATATTTCTCGGGATATATTTATATACGTGGGATCGATTTCGCAATCAACGAAAACATTTACTATTACTCGTCCCAGTTGCTCTTGGTGCTGCTTTTTCTGCGGTATTTATTACGATGGTCAACGCTTTTATGAATGCCCCACAAGGGTTTGAACTTGTTAATGGTGAGCTTGTAAATGTGAATCCAATTGTTGCGATGTTTAATCCTGCAATGCCAACTAAAGTTGCCCATGTTGTCTCATCCGCGTTTATGACATCGGCATTTATTCTTGCATCCATAGCAGCTTTTCGGTTATTGCGGGGGTCTAATCATTTGTATCATAAAAAAGCACTATATTTAACGATGAAGGTTGGACTTATTTTTTCTATTGCTACTGCATTGATTGGCGATTTTTCAGGAAAATATTTGGCAGAATATCAACCAGAAAAACTCGCTGCTGCAGAATGGCATTTTGAAACGACAGAAAAAGCACCGCTAATTTTATTTGGGGTACTTCAAGAAGGGGAACCTCGCTACGGTATTTCTATTCCTTATGCATTAAGTATTCTAGCTTATAACAATCCATATGCGGAAGTAACCGGTCTTGACCAATTCCCGGAAGACGAAATTCCTCCGCTTTATATCCATTATTTATTTAATATTATGGTTGCGATCGGAATGTGGTTGACGATTTTATCTTTTATTTTCTGGCTTGGAATAAAACGTGACTGGAAGTTCGTAACAGGCAGTTGGTTTAAGCGACTTATCGTATTAGGAGGGCCATTGTCTATCATTGCGATTGAAACGGGTTGGTGGTTAGCAGAAGTTGGTAGGCAACCGTGGGTTCTTCGGGGCTTGATGCGAACAGCTGAAGCGGCGACATCAAGTGATCAAGTCGATCTTATGCTCCTATTATTTGCATGTTTATACATTGTTTTAGCTATTGGCTCTGTCGTCGTCTTAAGAAGAATGTTTAGAAAAAACCCCGTGGAAAAAGAATTAAGCGACCGAAATAATAACAAAGAGGAGGAGCGAACATGAATATAGATATTGAAATTGTAGGAATAACGGTACTTTGGACCTTTTTATTCGGTTATTTAATCATTGGTTCTATTGACTATGGAGCTGGATTTTTTAACGCTTACAATTTACTTACAGATAAAGAACATGTTTTAACTAAAATTATTCAACGATATTTATCGCCTGTATGGGAAGTGACGAATGTTTTTCTCGTTTTCTTTTTCGTCGGAATTATTGGTTTTTTTCCTAAAACTGCTTTTTATTACGGAACCGTTTTACTTGTTCCAGTTAGTATAGCTTTACTGTTACTTGCTATCCGTGGTTCATACTATGCTTTTGAAACATATGGTGCAAGAGGACATAAAGGATATTCGTTTATGTATGGGTTGTCGGGTTTATTATTACCTGCTTCCTTGTCAATCGTTCTCACAATCTCGGAGGGCGGTTTCGTACATCTTGACCGTGGGAAGCCTGTGTTAAATTATTTTATTCTATTTATTAGTCCGTTAACATGGAGTATTTTTCTTTTAAGTATCACCGCTGTTCTCTATATTTCCGCCGTTTTTTTAACTTGGTATGCACATAAAGCAAAGGATACACTCGCCACAAATGTAATGAGGAAATATGCATTAATTTGGTCGCTTCCATCCATTATTACAGCTAGTAGTATTATATATCAATTAAAATTTCATAATGATGAACATTTTAACCGCCTTATGCATCTATGGTGGATGTTTGCCCTGTCACTTTTATTTTTTGTTGGTACGGTTTTATTACTTTGGGCGAAAAGAAATTATGGATTTGCTTTTATTTCATTAATCGCTCAATATGCACTTGCTTTTTACGGCTATGGCATTTCACATTATCCGTATCTTCTTTATCCATTTTTAACGTTGTACGATAGCTTTACGAATGAAGCGATGGCTATCTCGCTTATTATTGCCTTTATTTTAGGTTTAGGCTTGTTAATTCCATCTTTATATCTTTTACTCCGATTATTTCTGTTTAATAAAGGATATGTTAAAGGTAACTCAGACTATTATTAGAAAGGAAACGTGACATGACAAGCTTTATTATATTTATTGCACCTTTTATTGTGTTACTGATCGCTGTTGTTGCTGTGTTCCTAGTTGCACCGCGGGATAAATCTGTGAAATAGACTATCCCTTTATCGATATTTATCGTACTTCTTGAACAACGTGTAAAAGGAAATGGTAGTACTCTTTCTTTTCCCCCCTTTTCCGCTTCTTACTGGATACTTTCTGGGCCCCCTACTTAGGTTGAACTTTTACCACGAAGCAATTACCGACTTCATGGACGCGCTTAATGAAAAAAGCCGAACCATTTGGTCAGCTTTTTGTTCATTCACTTGAAAACTTCCTATTACCAATTTTCTTTTCGAAATTCCTCTAATTTTTCCAACCACATCAAAATTAACTCCCTTAGTTCCTTCGTATCGATATGATAGGAATCGAGGCTATTAACATCTTCCATATCCTCAAATAAATCAGTAATCATCGTTTCATCCGCTTTAATCTTTAATACACATCGATTGCCGCTTGATTCGATATATTCTTCTTCTCCTAACAACACTTGATCAATTTCTTCTATTATTTTACCACCTAAAAGATTTGCATCCGCCATCAAAAATTCACTAACAATTGCCAGTTTCGGATCATCAAAATCGATTGCCAACACTTTTCTTTCCTGAAAACCATTTTTCAATACTACTTCTCTAAATTGATACAAGTTTCACACTCCTTAATAAATCGGAAAGGCAGATATGATTTTTTCCTGCTCATCTACATACATTCGAATAACCATACCTTCTTTTGTTAACCCTTCATATGTATTACCTGAAATAAATTCCTTTGATTCATATGCCTCATTAATAGCATCCACCACTTGCTGGGTATCCCAATCTTTTGGAAAAAAGGTAGACTTACCACCGTTCGATGTTTTTTCCACATGATTCACAACAACTTCAGCTTCATACACGCCTAATTCATTTGGTTTTGTTTCTGTTCCCTCGATTACCTCCCCCTTTTTGGTAGGCAATCGATCATAATGAAATCCAACCGCAGCCCCTTTTTTATTTATTTCCCCTTCCAAAATATGTTCTAACGCCAGATTTCGAAAATATTCCGTATGTTCCAAATCAGTTATTGCAGTAACCTCATTTATCTCAATAACTGTTGATTCATTTTCGATCCCTTCCTCTAAATCACAACCGAATAACATGAATAAAGTAAAAGTAAGCAAAAATATAGTTGATCGTTTAATAAACATCTTATTCACCTTATGTTATAAATATTTAGTCAAAAATTAATTATTGCTACAATAAAGATCGTAACTCTTAACATCATTTACCAATATTTGTTTCAATCCAGCTTGTTGTTTCTCTATTTGAATCAAAGTTTTTATGACTTGCTGGATGACAGCTTTTCATTCTTCCATCTATAGAAAAAAGCAAAAATCATATCATCACTTTCTTTCGTCAACTTTGTATCAAATTGATTTCGTTCAGTAAAACAATTTGGATTTTAGGTTAGTGCAAATTAGCAAATTGTGTACGTTTCATTTTTTAACAATCGTTTTTATCGTGAGAATCTCCTCCTTCGCTTATTATTCTATCATTCTTTATCACTTATCTTGAAATATTTATGGTACCATAAGAGGAGCTATTTTTAAAATGAAAGAAATAACCTTTAACAAGTGGGGGGAGTATGATGAAACGAGTATTTATTTTCTTTATCGCCATTTTGTTTCTTCTTTTTGGATGTAGAGCCGATGTCACCTCAGACGAAGTTGACTTAACGAAACAACGTACACAAATCGAAATGCCTGACAATATGCCAGATGACTTCCATTTTTCAGTCAAATTCGGCATTTATAAAAACAATGAAATTAATACATTTGATCATACAGTGACAAAGGATTTAATAGAAGATGGAACGGTAACTACAGATCTTACTCTTTCTAATGAAGAAATGGAAGAAATTTATGGAAAAATGAAAGCGCTAAATATAATGGAAAATAAAAATCTAACTGCTGATACAAATTGTATGCAGGAACCACACGAAGAAGACGAATGGATTATTTCATTGAACGGTGAAAGTATCAGACATTACTATACAGAAAAAAATTGCGAATTAACCTATGATGCTAAACAATTAATGGAATTACGAAATGACATTTTTCGAATTGTAAAAAGTAAAGACGAATACAAAGACCTTCCAGAAGCTAGTGGAGGGTATGATTAACTCAACTCAATGTAGTTGTTTTCATACTGCCTAATCCATTTAAATGACACGTGTTTCCCGTCATGATCAGGCTGTATCGTGACTAGTAGTTAGGGTCTGCTGAACAATTAAATTGCGTTTCATCTTACCGTTGTCTTCCGCGAAATGTGACATGCTTTTTAGCGGGCACGGCTTCAGCCCTCCGACGCACAATGTTTATTGCGACGAGTAATCGCAGTCGCAGGACGTGCTAGTGCAAATCTTTACGGTGGGACGAGTAATCGCAGTCCCAGATGTTGCGACAAAGCTTTTCGATGGGACGAACAAAAGTGCAAACTCTTTTCGATGGGACTAGCATTTAGCGCAGTCCCAGTCCCAGGACGTCGCGTACTTAACCTGCCTCGGAAGAAAACCACTTCCTGCGAGGTCTTCCGACGTACAGGATGTACTAGCGCAGACGAAGATATAAGGACGTGGCGTTCTTAGTCTGCGTTCATCTGTTGCTTTTCCCGCTGGAGTCAGTCACTTTCGCTCCAGACAACTAGAGTAGTTCATTGCATATGCAAAGGTTTTTTGGTGAAAAAGTCAAAAATATTGCACTTTATATCGAGAAAAACGGGTATAAACTATCGATATAGATGGGATTTCTATTTATTCAGTAAACCCTAGTTAGACCTTTCGCATTTTTAGGAATAATGACGAAACGACGATAGTACAGCATTCAACAAAATAAATTAGAAGCTTCAAGCAAAAACACCCAGATTTTTTTCTCTGGGCGTTTTCGTTTCTTCTATTCTGAGTGTTCACTTTTGTTTAAATACTGGCGCATATGCTCCGTAATTCCTGTTAAACAAATAGCAGCAGGATCATTTACAGTTTCAAATTCGACTGTTGAACCATCCGTCGGTAAACTTTCTGTGAAAATCTCTTCATACTCAGCAACAGTTACTCTTTTTCTATTGGCAAAAAGCTCTTGATGTTTTTCCACGATTAAATAGTCACGATAGTTTGGCTGTAGAACACCACTAAAAAATTCGCCAACCGCACCAGATCCATAACTAAACAATCCGATTCGCTCGCCTGCTTGTAAGTTTTCATTCATTTCAAGTAAAGATAATAATCCTAAATAAAGAGAGGCCGTATAAATATTCCCCACTTTTCGGCTATATTTAGTACTTAATTGGAAGTTTTCTTGAAGACGCTCCTGGGTCCTTTCTTCGCCCTCTTCCAAAATAGTTCGCAATGCCTTTAGCCCCATTTTTGTATAGGGAAGATGATAACAAATGGCAGCAAAATCTTCTATATTTTTATTTGCTTTTTCTTTATATTGCGCCCAAACAGTATTAAAAAATGCTAGATACTGATCATTTGAAAATTTTCCATCTACAAAAGCGATATCCGAATAGGTCGGACGCCAAAAATCCATTATATCTTTTGTTACATATGCTTGTTCATTTTCCAACACCATTATTTTAGGATCAGCACTAATAATTAAAGCAACAGCTCCTGCTCCTTGTGTCACTTCACCTGGTGTTTGTAAGCCATATCTAGCAATATCGGATGCTAGTACTAACACTTTACTTTCAGGATTTAATGCAATATGTCCCTTTGCAAGTTGAATTGCTGCAGTCGCTCCGTAACAAGCTTGTTTCAATTCTATCGTACGCGCACTCGGATTAAGTCCTAGTAAATGATGGACATAAACACCCGCAGATTTGGAATGATCGATCCCTGTTTCAGTTCCAAACATAACAAAATCAATCTTACTTACATCTTCCTCGTCTAAAATATTTAAAGCAGCATTCGCCGCAAGTGTTACTGGATCTTGTGTGATTGGAGCAATTGCCATTTCGTCTTGTCCAATCCCGATCGTAAATTTTTCTGGTTCCACATCTCTTGCGACAGCTAATTCATTCATGTCTACATATAAATGCGGTGTATAAAACCCTATTTTATCAATTCCTATTTTCAATGCAGTAATTCTCCTTTACATTTCATCTAAAAATCATTGTGATGTATTGCACAACCTGCGCAAAACATATGTATTATTTTCTCATATCAGTAGAATAAAGAAAAGTATTATAACGGAATTTATGATGAAACAAAAAACAGAATGGAAATCGGAGCTTTTTTCACTGTAGTAAAGATCAAAATCAAATAGTCTTAAACATTTTATTAGAAAACTCGGCTTATCGCAGAGTTTTTTATGGAGAGCACAAAAGTTGCACCTATGTAGTTAGTCAGTTTTATACTATTTACAAGAAAAAGAACTACCGTGGATAATATGGTATGATAATGAAAATGTTTAATCTATTGATAGGAGAATTCATATGGCAGTAGTGTTGTTTAACCAAGAAGAAAATAAAAGGACTGAAGTGAAGATACATAACGGACATACTATATTACGAGCGGCAAAACAAGGTAGAGTTGCACTAAAGCATAAATGTGGAGGAAAAGCATCCTGTACGACATGCAAAGTAGAAATCAAGGATCAGGCAAACATTTCTCCCCCGCTTCCAATCGAAGAAATGCGGCTCGGGGAAGAAAACATTAAAAATGGTTTTCGGCTAAGTTGTCAAACAAAAGTGTATGGAAAAGTGGAAGTGAAAATGCCAGAAGATCCGTTTAAAGCAAGAATTCGGGAATTATTGAAACAACAGGAAAAATGAATAGTAAAAACAAAGTGGAAAGCTTTTTCGGAAGTTGAACAAGAATCCTTTTATATCACCTACATAAAGCTTTTCTCCAAATAAAAGGAATCAATCCTTCTTTCGCCGAATAATATACGAAAGGGGGTTTTAATATGAAAACATTGTATTTACCATTGTCCATCTTACTGACAGGCTTTCTTTATATTTTCATCATACCAGCGGAACCTTTTAGTATAAAATTACTTTTTAAACTCATTCCGATGGCTCTAATTATCTTTTATGCGTATAAACAATGCCCAGCAGAAAAAACTGTAACTCATTGGCTCCTACTCATTGGACTATTTTTCTGTTCGATTGGAGATGGGACACTACACTGGTTTGTAGTTGGGTTATCTGCATTTTTAATTGGTCATCTCTTTTATATCGCTGGATTTGTAACCAAGTTTACATTTTCCTTGATTCGATTTTCGGTTATTATACCACTCGTAGCTTATGGGATTTTTTTCGCGAACAAGATGGTTAAGAACCTACATCAATCTGGACAGGAAACGTTGATTTTGCCTGTCATTTTTTATATTACCGCCATTTTGCTTATGGCATTATGTGCATTCATGACGCAAAATATTTGGGTCATTGCTGGCAGCTTGCTCTTTGTCCTTTCCGACTCCATTTTAGCTTGGAATAAGTTTATCGAGTCAGTAAACTTCGCAGGCCCTTTCATTATGATCACTTATTATGGCGCACAATTTTTGATTGCTCATAGTTTAAAGACAATTGTAGTCAAAAAAAAGGATACAAAACAGGAATCTGAATTTATCAATAGATTTGCTTAATTATTAATGAAAATTCTGCGTAATAAGGAAGAAAAAGCTAGGACATCACTAAAACGAACAATGCATTACCTTAACGGAGGAAATATACGTAGACATCAGGGTCCGCTAGAAACCGTCACGTCCTGTACATCGGAGGCTCACTAGCCTCCCTTGGATGCACGAAGTATCTTTCCAGTACGGGTTATATCAACTACCATTGTCCGGATTTTTCTTTGGCAAAAACACTTTTGTCCCAGCTTCGAAAATATATTCTCCTTAAAAGAAGTAGCCAATGTATATTAAAATTAAAATCCTTCATAAAGGAAACGAAACACTTTTACGATAAAAAAGCGTTTAGTTTTTTGCCTTAAATTCATGAACCCAAACTTTGTATTCGGGATCCCAAACAGACCCTTCGTGGATCGATGTGATCCCATTTATATATTCATCTAAATTAGGGTAACCTTCTTGTTTAGCATTTTCTTCTGTAACATTACCAAGTTTTTGTTGATATACATTCACCAAAACAAATAATTCCCCGTCAAGCTCCCAAGTATCGCCAACTTCGCCAAACCGATTGCTTCTACGGACAGCACTTTTTTTGCCTGCTTTAATCTTTTTAATATCATCTTTTCTTGTGACTAAATTTTTTAATTCAAATGTATCATTCATGTGTAAAACCCTCCCCATACTTGCTTTTATTATACAGTGTACATTTTTAACATGCACGGAAGTTGAAATAACTTGTAGATAAAAACGACGATTACACAAGTAGTACAATGGATCAAAGCACCACCAGTAAATTAAACTGCTAGGTGGCAGAAAAGAATAAATCTAGCGAAAATGACCACGTAATTAAATAGTAAACCTTCGCACAAAACCGTCTAATTGTTCAGCTAACTTCGCTAAATCAGTTGAGCTTTTGGCGACTTCTTCCATTGCACTACTTGATTGCTGTGATTGTGCTGAAGTTTGTTCAACTCCTGCAGCTGCTTCCTCTGATATCGCTGCAACCTCTTGAATGGAACTATTCATCTCTTCTGTATTTGTTAAAATTTCAGCTAAATTAGAGGATGCTCCTGAAATATGGCGAACCATTTCTTTTACAGCGCTACTAATTTGATCAAATGTTTCCCTTGTCGTTCTAATTTGATTTGTTCCTTTAGCTACATCGATATAGCCATTTTTTAATGAGGTTGATACACTACTTGACTCCCTTTGTATATCATCTACAATTTTCGTAATGTCTGTAACAGAAAAAGAGACTTGCTCCGCTAATTTTCGTACTTCATCAGCAACTACGGCAAACCCTTTTCCATGTTCACCCGCACGCGCTGCTTCAATCGCCGCATTTAAAGCTAATAAATTCGTTTGTTCTGCGACATCTTGGATCACTAAAACAAGTGAAGAAATTTCCTTTGAGTGTGCATCAAGCCCTTCCACTTTTTCAACAGCTTCATGGACAATGTTATCAATCATTTCCATTTGCACAAAGGATGTTTTCATTAGCGATGAACCTTCCGTCGTTAAATCGAGCACTTGATTAGATGCTTGTTGAATCTGTTCACCATTTTTCGTTGTATCAGCAACCTTATTAGCAAACATTCCCATCATATGAGATACATTGCCAATATGATTTGCTTGTGATTCCGAACCAGATGCAATGTCTATCATCGTATGTGCAACTTGTTCTGAACTTGCTTTCACTTCATTTGCAGCGTTTGCTAATTCTTCACTCTCTCTATTCATTTTTTCAGAAACAAAATGGATCTGTTGAATTAATTCCCTGCTATGATGATTCATCTCATTTGTCGCCTGCATAAGCTGGCCAATTTCATCTTTTGAATTGGTTACGAGTGGTTCAATCCTTAAATCACCTTTTGCTATACGTTTCATCTGCTCCATGACAGAAACCAATGAATTGGTAATACTTCGTGAAGTTGTAAGCGCTATGAAAGTGCCTAAAACGACAACTAAAATGGTAATCACACATACAACGACAACCGTTGTATAACCACTAACAATTACTTCATCTCCTGAACTTTTTATTGATCCTTCCCCACTTAGAGCCCAAGACTCAAAATCTTTCATCATCTCTTCTGCCAATGGGATTAATTTATTCATATTTTTATTGACGGTTGCATGGTTTCCTTGGTCATATTCATTAAAAACATCATTTACCATGCTTTCTTCCCATTCATAGGTAGCGTTTACGGCTGATGGGTCAAATTTAGTCGATACGAGGGCTTCTTCCATTTGGGTTGCATATTGTTTAGCCATCTCACTATACTCATCAAACATTTCACGATAATAAGGATCACCTGTTGTCACATAGGCGCGAGCAAGTCCAATTCGATTGGCCAATGTATAAGCAATTTGTTGATTAGAGATTAATACTGGTACTTGCTCTTCAACAATATAAATCGTTTCATCATTCACTTTCTTTGCAGCAAAAAGCATATAACCACCAATAATGAGGATGAAAAAAATAATCAGTGAAAATCCAAACAACATTTTATACTTTACACTTCGAAATCTAAATTTGCGAAACATGCTTATCCCCTCCCAATCATTTCAATAAAAAAAGATATACAGGACAAATTACCTATATATCTCTATATCGACATAATTTGGAATATGTTAAATGAATAATCCGAGTGAACTTGCGTGATCAGTTACACAACTAGTTGTATTTTGTTTCCTGACGGGTCTGTTGTCATATAATGATCTTGATATTTAACTACTTGCGTACCTATATTTTTAAGATTTTTCACTGTTTCTTTTCTCACTCCTTCATTCGCAAAAACGATGGTATACCAATTTAGACCAACACTATTTTCATCCGGAGCGGGGATACCAGTTCCCTTCCAAATATTTAACCCTACATGATGATGGTATCCACCTGTTGACACAAAGAGTGCCCCTGGATAATGACTAACTACTTTATAACCTAACCCGCTAACATAAAAATTTTCCGTCTCTTCTAAATCTGCCACATGTAAGTGGATATGCCCCATCGTTGTGTTCTTTGGAAGTCCATTCCATCCTGCATCATTTTCAGCAAAAAGACTTTCGCTATCTAAGGGATTTGTAGTCATTTCCACTTCCCCATTCGTCCAAATCCAATCTGAAGCTGGTCGATCACAGTACACTTCTATCCCATTTCCATCTGGATCATCCAAGTATATCGCTTCACTTACGAGATGATCTGATGCTCCGATTGTTATTTTCTTATCCACTGCATGACGCAAAAAACTTGCTAAATCAGCCCTTGTTGGAAGAAGCAAAGCAAAATGATATAAACCAGTCGTGCGATTTTCCTTTGGATGTACTTCATTAGGTTGCACAATCGTCAGTAAAGGTGTTACTCCATCTGCTGATAAAGTTACCTCTCTTTCATTTTGTGCCATTATTTGAAAGCCGATTATTTTTTGATAAAATGCAAGTGATTTTTCTATATTTGTTACCTTGATAGAAATTTGACCTAGATAAAGATTCGGCTTTTCATGAAACTTTCTCATATTTTCTTCCCCTTTCTTACTGAAATATATTGCGTAAAACACTGCAAATGATTTTGAGTCCCATGTGTGTCTGCCCCTTCTACTATTATTAACTATATATTGTAAAATAGTAAGGAAGTAGCTCGACGCGTTGTTACCGTACAGATTTCCACGGAAAAGGATAAAAAGTGACCCACAGATAAAATAGCCGTTCTCATTTCATACAACATCGAAGAAATTCTACATCGTATTAACAATTAATCCGATATGAGTAAAATAATTCATGACACCAAAAGCAACAAATATGGAGCCTGCAATAAAGAAAAGTGTTGTGACTATTTTTACCGAGTTTCGATTTGGTTTTTCCCGTAATATAAACGGAAGCATTGCTGCACCAATTCCGGTAATCGCGTATAACCCAGAGATAAAGATAGCTTCGATCAGCGGATAATCAGCAAAAGCTCCTGAAATTGGTTCCTCTGGTGGCGCGGCAAACAATTGATATGTTACACCTGCGATTGCAATTGAAATAAGTGCATACCCCATTGCTGCCGCAAAATAGGAGGCAGGTTTTAATACGTGAGGTAATTCCTCTTTTAACTTACCCGAAATAGCTCGTGTATCGTGAATATCAATTTCATTTCGAATATATTGATTTGACTTTCTCCACAATAGGATCGATGCCCCTAACGCAATCACACCAAAAGCAAATGTTGGCTCCCCAAAAATAATATCGTCAAATGGAAAACCGATCTGTGAAAGTGGCCAAGTAAGAGTCATATGCATCCCCGTAATCGTTAAGATAAACCCCGGGATCGCAAATCCGATCGCCCAACCATCAAGATGAGCAATTTTGGATCTTTGTAAATTCCGAATAAACATCACTACTAAAAGTAAGATAATACCTGTAGATACCGACATAATCGTATTATATACTTGTGTAACAGACCAATCAATAACCATTTTTTATTCCACCTTTTTTATTTTATCGTCGAGTTTTATTTTTTACTTCAACTGGAAAAATATGCACATTAGTTATCCACAAAAAATAATTGGTAATAACGATACGATGTTTTGCGAAATGTATGATGGGAATTGGAGATATAGGTGTCATTGCTGTAAATAAGGTAGAATGCAATAATCAATACAAGAAAGAGGCATATAGAGAAAGAATGTTGAAGAGATAGAAAGAATGCTTGATTTAAAGGTAGGAATACTGAGATCAATACGGAAATGCGAAGTACTGGAGAATAATGCTGGGGTAAAAGTGGAAATGTTCGATTCCATACAACACTTGAAGAAATACATGGAACATTAGATTCAAACGACTAATCGAAGGTAGATGTAAAAAGTAGAGCATCAATTTATTAAAAATTCAGCTCTACTCCTTTGTTGCAGGATCATTTTATTTATAAATTCATCTTTTTAGCTATGATTGTTTTCATTATTTCATTAGTTCCTGCGTAAATTGATGAAACCGCAACATCACGGTATCTTCTAGCAATTTCATATTCTTCCATATAGCCATATCCACCGTGAAGTTGTACACAACTTGCCGCTACTTTTTTTACTAAATCAGTGATCCACCATTTTGCCATCGATACTTCTGTAACGATGTCTTCTCCGTTCTTATGAGATTCAATTAAACGATCAACATAAACTCTACCAATATTTATTTCTGTTTTCATTTCCGCAAGTTTAAACTGCGTGTGTTGAAATTGACTAATTGGTTTGCCAAAAGCTTTTCGTTCTTTGACATAATCGATCGTTTGCTCTAGCATTAATTCCGAAGATGCCATCGCTTGAATCGCAACCATCAGTCGTTCTTGTTGCAATTTTTCCATTAAATAATAAAACCCTTTTCCTTCTTCCCCAAGCAAATTTTCTGCTGGAACTCGTGCATCTTGAAAGATTAATTCACATGTATCGCTTGCATGCATTCCTACCTTCTTTAATTTTTTTCCTTTCGTAAAGCCTGTTGTTCCAACCTCAACGACGAGCAAACTAATCCCTTTATGGGCTGGGGAAGCTTTTGGATCTGTTTTACAAACGAGTACAACGAAATCAGCGGAATAACCGTTCGTAATAAATGTTTTTTCTCCGTTTACGATATAATGGTCACCATCTCTTATGGCGGTCGTTTGAATCGCGGCTAAGTCTGATCCTGTGCCTGGTTCTGTCATAGCAATAGCTGATATGAGATCTCCACTAATCGCTCCTGGAAGCCAGCGCTCCTTTTGTGAGTCACTACCAAAAGTTTCAATATAAGGAATCACAATATCATTATGTAATCCAACCCCAACTAGCCCAACACTTACCCGATCAAATTCCTCGTTAATAATGACAGAATAAGCAAAATCGGCTTCAAGTCCACCATATTCCTCACTCACCTGTGGACATAGAAAACCTTGTTCCCCAACCTTTTTCCAAAATGACCTTGGAACTTCTTTTTCCATTTCCCACTGTTCGATATTTGGTTTTGCTTCCTTTTCTAAAAACATTCTTAAAGCCCGACGAAAAATGTCATGTTCTTCTTGAAAAAAATTGCCCCTTTTCACCTTATCACCCCTCGATCATTTTATTAAAAAAAGTGAGCCGTCAAAAGTTAAAGTGATCGATTCTGTAATGCCTGTTTTAGCTCCTTCAATTCATTTTCCGATATGGTTACTCCTTTGCCCATTTTTGTATGATCCTCCGACCAGTCCCGAATATCATACTTGGGTTCTCTTCCATTCCAACTTATTAGATTTAATTCTTTCTTCCACCCTTTATTACCTTCAGAAAGAACTGCAATCGTTTCTACGATCTCAAAGCTGAATGTTGACATTCAAACCACTCCTCACCTTATTCATTCTTTACAATATTTATTTGTAGTATAGCAAGAAAAGCAAACAAATTCATTCCGTTATTTTGTCAACCCTATAATATTACTGTTGACATATTACTGTTTATTCATTTATTCTATTAGTATTACATAAGAATGAGGGAAGTAAATTGACATTAAAAGATATGATGTATATTTCATTATTTGCAGCAATTGTGGGAGCTTTAGCATTTTTTCCACCAATTCCAATTCCGTTTATCCCTGTTCCAATTACAGCACAAACACTTGGTGTTATGCTAGCAGGTGGAATTTTAGGGGCACGACGTGGAGGACTTAGTTTATTGCTTTTTGTTCTTCTCGTTGCTATCGGGGCACCTTTAATGGCCGGTGGTCGTGGTGGTTTAGGAGTTCTATTTGGTCCAGGTGGTGGGTATATTTTGGCATGGCCAATCGCCGCATTTGTCATTGGGTATTTAACAGAAAAAAGTATCCATCATTTAAAGTATTGGAAATTAATATTAATTAACACTTTTGGCGGAATTATTATTGTTTATCTTATTGGAGTTACCTATTTAGCAATTTTAACTGATGTTCCATGGGGAGCAACTGCAATTTCATCCTTAGTCTTTTTACCAGGAGATTTTACAAAAGTGCTGATTGCAAGTGCCATTACAATCAAATTACATCAAGCATATCCAATAATCGATAAAGTGAAGCAAGCTGCATAAAAGAGTTAACTCCCGCCTATTTGGTGGGAGTTTTTCCGTTCAATTTGCTAAAATACATGCATAAGGTGGTGGAGCCAATGACAATAGGAAATCAGTTAGAAACATTTGCCAAAGAACAACCAGATAAGGTGGCTATTTATTATCAAGATAAAACGATTTCATATGACGATTTCTATGCAAAAGTTCAACAATATAAAGCAGCTTTACTGAAAAAAACAACTACATATGAGCCACAAAAAATTGCCCTTCTCATCGGGAATGAACCTGCTTTTTTAGAAGTTTATTTTGCCGTTATCACGTTGGGATGGATCGCTATTCCTTTCGATTCAAAATGGAGTGAATGTGAAGCAACACGCATCATGGAAATGGCTGACCCTCACATGGTTGTTGCCAGTTCCTCCTTTACAAAACTAGCAAACTATCATTTTCCAGTCACTTTATTTACAGAAGAGAGATCTGATGCAAAAGTACTAGAGATAGAAAATGAGGCTAAAGACAGGGCTTTTTATCTCGGTTTTACATCAGGATCAACAGGTAACCCAAAAGGTTTTATTCGCAGTCACACATCATGGCTTGCAAGTTTTACAGCTGGAGAAGATGCTTTTCATTACGGAAAAAATGATATCATTATGGCACCTGGTCCGCTCTGCCATTCGCTGTCACTGTTTGGTGCTACACATGCTCTTCATATTGGGGCAAGTTTCTATATGACGACATCCTTTTCAGCGAGAGAGATGATACAGTTGATCCAAACGGAAAAAGCAACGGTTGTTTATGCCGTTCCAACGATGTTAAGCAGCTTGGCGAAGCAAAAAGAAGTTGTGGAATCATCTGTTACTTTTTTATCATCAGGTGCAAAACTGTATCCATCAATTAAACAAGCTTTATCAAACGTCTTTCCAAACAGCTCAATTTATGAATATTATGGTGCTTCTGAATTAAGCTATGTTACTTATACGACGAGAGAAATGTCAGATAAGTACCCTAATAGTGTTGGAAAACCTTTTCCTGGGGTCGATATTTTGATTCGAGATGAGAATGGAGCACCTCTTCCACCAGGAGAAATTGGGAATATTTTTATCCAAAGTGATTTTTTATTTAACGGTTATGTACATGATGACACAGCAACAAAACAAGTGTTAACGAAGTACGGTGCAACGATTGGTGATCTAGGCTTTTTAAATGAGGAAGGATTGCTAACGATCATTGGTCGTAAAAATAATATGATCATTTCAGGTGGACAAAATATTTATCCTGAAGAAGTCGAAAAAATATTGAAAGATGTACCGAACGTAAAGGAAGCTGTCATTATCGGAATGGAAGATGAGCACTGGGGACAAAAAGTGATAGCACTTATTGAATGGAAAGAAAAAAGCCCGGACAATTTGAAACGATTAAAAGCCCATTGCCGAAAAAACGTAGCGATCTATAAGCGGCCACGAAAATATTACTCTGTTACAGGGTTACCGTATACTCCAACAGGAAAAATTGCCCGAAACAAAATCATAGCAAATCTTACGGGGTGGATACAATGAACAAGCCTGTTATCGTCGCAGCTAAACGAACTGCAATCGGAAAAATTGGTGGCATGTTTAAACATGTTCCACCCGAAAAATTAGGTGCTTGCGTCATTCAGGCACTTTTAAAGGAACAAAATATTTCCCCTGAACAAATTGATGAAGTCATTTTAGGAAATGCGATCGGCCCAGGTGGAAATATTGCAAGACTTACCACGTTGGAATCCGGACTTCCAGTAGAAGTTCCAGCTGTGACAGTGGATCGTCAATGTGGTTCAGGCCTTGAGGCAATTAATATGGCGTGCCGTCATATTCAGGCGGGTGCAGGTGACATTTATATTGCAGGAGGTCTGGAAAGTAGTAGCCTTGCTCCATGGAAGCTTGAAAAACCGACTAGCCTTTATGGAACACCAACCTTTTTTACGCGGGCTCGTTTTTCACCAGATATAATCGGTGACCCTGAGATGGGAGTTGCCGCAGACAATGTTGCTAAAACATTCCATATTTCAAGAGAAGCCCAAGACAATTTTGCCTACGAAAGCCATCAAAAAGCAGTACGTGCGCAAAAAGTGGGTAGATTTGCAAAAGAAATCATCGCCATTCAAGGAAAAGAACTTGATGAAGGGCCTAGGGAAAGCTTAAACATGCGAACACTTTCTCGCTTTAGACCAGCTTTTACAGAAAACGGGACTGTCACAGCTGGAAATGCTTGTGCGATAAATGATGGTGCTGCTGCGGTACTCCTTATGTCCGAAAAGAAATGTCGTGAGTTAGGGTTAACACCAATCATGACATTTATGGATGCGGCAAGTGCTGGCGTAGACCCGAATATACTTGGTATTGGACCAATTCCTGCGGTAAAAAAACTTTTGGAACGAACAGGAAAAACGATAAACGATATCGATCTAGTTGAATTTAATGAAGCATTCGCCTCCCAAGTATTAGCATCGGTAAATGAACTTAACATTCCACATGAACGGCTTAATGTTGGTGGTGGAGCAATTGCTTTTGGTCATCCATATGGAGCATCAGGTGCAATTCTTGTCGTCAGATTGTGTACAGAAATGCAACGAACAAGTGCAAATTGTGCACTAGCAACGCTTGGTATTGGTGGTGGGCTTGGATTAGCAACCCTTTTTGAAAGGTATGATACGAATGATAGATGAAAGTAAGGTCGGAACTAAGACAAAGATTGTTAACGTCAAAGTGAAAAGAGAAGAAATACAACAACTTTGTCATGTAATTGACGAAAAAAATCACGTGTTCCATGATGTGAATGCGGCAAGTGAAGCAGGGTTTGAAGATATCCTGCTTCCTCCGACTTACCCAATATTATTTTGGCAACATCTTGAACCTCCGTGGCTTGAAACAGATGCAACAATCATTCAAAGTGAGCAAATCTTTTCCTATAAAACTCCGCTCGTTGCCAATAAAATGTATCAATGTCAAATAGAGTTACTAAAAGTACGTACTAGGGAAAACAAACAATTTGTAGTGAACCGACTATATATTAATGACGGAGAAAAAGTAGTAGCCACAAGCGATACAACGCTTGTACTTCTGTACTAGGTAGAGTTAGGAGGATTTATGTTGAACAGGTGCTGTGAAATAATCAAGATGAAAATAACAGAGGAATTGATTACACAATATGCTGCTGTGTCCGGTGATAAAAACCCAATACATCTTTTAAAATCAGCCGCAAACCAAGCCGGATTCCCCCATCAAGTTGCCCACGGTATGTTATCGATGGCAATTGGGGCAAAATTAGTTTCACCTCTGATCCAAATTGGGTGGACTCTTTCTCATTACGGTGTTAAGTTTTCCTCCCCCCTTTTCGTAAATGACATGATAACAATTGAAGCTTCATCAGTTACACAGTCGGATAAGAAAATAGCGATGAAAGTAATCGGAAAAAATCAAGAACATAATAAAGTGATGCATGGAAAATTGGAACTAATAAAATAATTGTAAATGAATCGTGCATATAAGCGTTTCCTTACAAAATCGACTCTTTTCGTTAAGTTTGTTACTATTACCTCGCAATTGAAAGAAACTGTGCAGTAACTAAGTTAGCAGCACCGTTGATTTTCGCTATGGACAGTTGCTTTCCACGGGCAACGCCTCAACTAATTTCATCCGTTTTTGTCAAAACGGATGAAATGGATTTTCGGCTGTTGCTTTTCCCGTAGGAGTCAACTGTCCTCCGCTCCAATCAACTATACGTTAGATTAGGTGAATGATATCCGTTTTTAGCCGACTAGGAGTCTACGTGCATTTCCTTCGCTAAGGAGAATGTAATCAATTTAAAGTAAGATGAACTACTCTAGTTGTCTGGAGCGAAAGTGACTGACTCCTGTGGGAAAGCAAATGTTCTTTGATGGGACGAGTAAGCGCAGTCCCAGTCCCACGTGTCTGAAGACCCCGCAGCGGAAAACAACTGTGCAGTAACTGGATTCTAGTCGGAAAATCAAATTAAGTTACTGCGCAGTTTATATCTTATGTGTAACAAACAACAAATCTATTTGGTAGGAGAAGTATTCGCAGTCCCAAGTTTAACTAAGCAAACTGTTTGAACTCATTTTATTGGTGCGAAAGTTGAGTTTATTAGAAAAATAGAGAGTGGATAACAGAATAAATGGTGTATAATCAACCAGTTGAATTCATTTATATTCCTTTTTAACATGCTAATGTTAGAAAATTGTCAAGCCGGGTGGAGTCTAGATGTAAACGGACTGCTCCTGAGCAAACAGTTCATCCAAAGTCAACTTGAACACTGTATCTTCATCCCACTTCACTCTGCGAAGGATTTTTATCCATTTCATTCTGCAAAAGGCTAGTAATAAATCAAAAAAACTTGACTTATAAATTTGTTCTGCTAGCATAATAGTCAATCAAATAAAATGATCTTTTCTACTAGGGGCGCCGTGATGGCTGAGATAAATGTAAATTTAGCACCCTTAGAACCTGATCTGGTTAAGACCAGCGGAGGGAAGTAGAATTCGTTAGAAAACATGCGTATTTTTGCGCGTGCATGTTTCCGATGCATATACTTCCTTCTACTAGTCTTTAGAAAAAAAGATTAGAGGAGGATTTTTTTATGAAGTTTACTGATGAGTTACGCACAGCAACAAAAGAAAGTTGGGAGCAAAGTTTACATCATCCTTTTGTTCAAGGGATTGTGAAAGGGGATTTACCGTTAGAAACATTTAAAAACTATATTTTACAAGATATTTATTACTTAAAGCATTACGGAAAAATCCATGCAATTGCCGCTTCCCAAGCAGATGACTTTAAACTGACGGCAATTTTAGCAGATAAAGCTCGTTTTACAGCAGAAGCGGAATTAACCGTTCATAACGAACATGCTGAGATTTTAAATATTACGAAAGAAGATATGGAAAACTTCAAACCAGCTCCAACAGCATATGGATATACTTCTCACTTATACCGTGCAACAATGGCTGGGAATCTAGCCCATTCCGTTGCTGCTATGCTGCCATGTTACTGGCTATACGCAGATATCGGAAAAGTGAATGAGCATGCGAATCCGGAACCGGAAATTTATCGTAACTGGATTAAAATGTATGCAAGCGACTGGTTCCAAGATTCAACAAATGAAATGATCGATCTACTAAACTCGCTAGTCGCTGATATGAATGACAAGGAAAAAGAAAAGGTGAAAGAACAATTTATTATTGCGAAAGAATATGAACTACATTTTTGGGAAATGTCGTATACATTTGAAACATGGCTTTCCAAAAGTGAAAAAGTAAGTAATCGTTAACGAGAAAAATGAATAGAAGAAGCTGAGGCATAACTAAAACGTTCTAATCTAAAGATGAACAATGCATTAGCGTAGGAAATATACGTAGACTCCTCGTCGGCTAAAACGGTCACCTCCATGTGACCATGCCGACACTGGTACGTCCTCTACTTTGGAGGCTCACCTGCTACTTAGTACGCGAAGTGTATTTCCGGAGTAAGTTATATACAGCGATCATTGTTCGGATTTCTCTTTGATAAAAATACTTTTGGCTCAGCCTCTTCTATAAAAAGGAGAATATGATGAAACGTTTGTTACAATTATCGCTTACATTGCTGCTAAGTATGTTACTTATTGCGTGTAGTAGTGAGCAAGTAGACAAAGAAGAAACAGAAGTAAAAACAGATGAAACAGCAAAGAAAGAAGTGTCTCTTTTTCTTGATTGGACACCAAATACGAACCATACGGGAATTTATGTTGCGAAAGAAAAAGGCTACTATGATGAACTTGGCTTAGATATTAACATCTTGTTACCAGGTGAAGTAAGTGCGGAACAATTAGTCGCAACGAATAAAGGCGAGTTTGGCATTAGTTTCCAAACAGAAGTAACCCAAGCACGTGCGCAGGATTTACCGGTCGTGTCGGTTGCTGCAATTATCCAACATAGTACAAGCGGATATGCTTCTCCAATTGAAAAAGGCATCGAATCACCGAAAGATTTTGCCGGAAAAGCATATGGCGCATACGGATCCATGCTAGAAGAATCGATGGTTGACCTTGTCATGAAGCGTGATGGTGCTGATGTAAAAGATGTGGATATCGTCCAATTAGGAAACTCCGATTTTTTTGTTGCGACACAAAAAGATATCGATTTCGTTAGTATTTTTTATGCTTGGACTGGTATTGAAGCAGAGATCCGGGATGTAGAGTTGAATTTCATTGAAACGACCCAGTTTGCAGAGGAACTTGACACATACTCCCCTGTTATTGTAACTAGTGAGAAATTAATTGCCGAAGACCCAGAAACAGTAAAAGCATTTGTTGAGGCAACAGTCAAAGGGTATGAATATGCGATTGACAATCCTGCTGAGGCAGCGGAAATATTAATTAACGCCGAGCCTGATCTAGATCCTGAACTTGTAAAACGTAGTCAAGAATGGTTATCCCCTCGCTATCAAGATGATGCGGACAAATGGGGAATCCAAGACGAAAATCGCTGGGAAACATTTGCCGAATTTATGTTTGAAAACGGCATTACTGAAAAAGAAATTGACGCAGCAAAAGCATTTACAAATGAATTTCTTGAGTAATCGGGGATAAATAAGATGAAAAAAATACTTTTAACTAGTTGGCGTCCAGCCATTGCAATCGCCCTTTTTATATGTATATGGGAATTTTCGACTCGGATCTTTCAAATAGAAACTTGGATACTTCCTGCACCAACCGTTATTGTAATGGAAATGCAGGAAGTTCTCCCTGCTTTTTTCCCTCATATGGTTTCGACGATTCGACTTGTTCTGATTGGCTTTTCAATCGGAACAACAATTGGAATTGGAGTTGCTACCCTTCTCCACCATTACGATAAGTTACGCGAAACAATTTATCCTTTTTTAGTCTTATCGCAAAATATTCCGATTATCGTACTTGCACCTCTTTTACTTATTTGGTTCGGTTTAGGGGATACACCAAAAATCATTATTATTGCGATGACTTCCTTTTTTCCAATCACAGTCGCAACTTTAAGTGGATTTCAGCAAACAGATCGGGAACTAATTCATTATATGAAAATGATGGGCGCATCAAAACGCCAATTATTTATGAAATTGGAGCTTCCCCATGCATTGCCAGCAGTTTTTTCTGGAATAAAAATTGCTGCCACGTACAGTATTCTTACAGGAGTTGTCGCTGAATGGCTTGGAGCCCAAAAAGGTATTGGCGTATTTATGACACTCGCCTCCTCTTCGTATCGAACGCCACGAGTATTTGTTGCAATTATTATTACGATGTTGCTTAGTTTAAGTTTCTTTGCACTTATTTTATTGCTGGAACGTATGTTTATTAAATGGAATAGAGAGGAAATAAAGTGATGGATCTAACACTTGAAAACATTAGCAAATCATTCGGAGAAAAAGAAATTTTACGCAATATTTCATTATCCATAAATTCAGGTGAATTTGTTTCCTTACTTGGACCATCAGGAAGTGGAAAAAGTACGTTATTTAGTCTAATTGGCGGACTACTAAAACCAGATGTAGGTGATATCTTTTTAAACGGGAAAAAGATCACGAATAAAACAGGCTATATTAGTTATATGCCACAACAACCTTCCCTTTTTCCGTGGCGGACTGTTTTGGAAAATGCTATTCTAGGACAGGAACTAAGTAGAAAACGAGACGAAGAAAAAGCAAAAATGCTACTTGAAAAAGCGGGTTTGAGAGAATTTATCCATGCTTACCCCCATCAATTATCTGGTGGGATGAAACAACGGGTTGCTTTTATTCGCGCCCTGTTAAGTCCGCAATCGATGATGTGTTTAGACGAACCGTTTTCTGCATTAGATGCTTTTACACGTTTAGATATGCAAAAGTGGCTCCTCGAGACGTGGGAAGCCTATGAACAGTCGATTTTTTTTATTACACATGATATCGAAGAAGCACTCTTTTTATCAGATAAAATTGTCGTGTTATCGTCTAGACCAGCACAAATCAAAGAGATTATTCAAGTCCCTTTTGAACGGCCACGTAATGAATCACTCTTATTAACGTATCCATTTTTAGAAGCAAAAAAACAACTAGCGAAGATACTCGACCATACTAATTTATGAAGAGGCCGGGACAAAAGTGTTTTCACCAAAGAAAACCCAAACAATGGTGCTGCATATAACCCGCTCCGGAAATATACTTCGCTTTCCACGGGCAACGCCTCAACTAATTTCAAACGTTTTATCCAAAACGTTTGAAATGGATTTTCGGCTGTTGCTTTTCCCGCAGGAGTCTACGTATATTTCCTCTGCTAAAGTAATGCATTGTTCGTCTTTAGATTTTGTCGTTTTAGTTATGTCCCGGTCTCTTTAAAATAGAAACTTTCTGTTTAACTTATATAAATTTTCTACATCTTTAAAAGATACACGGAATCCAATAAACCATTATTTCATAAAGGATTTAGTTACTCTGTTATTTTTGTTTCCGTTTGTTTTTCTTTCCATCAAGATTGACGAATTCACTTTCTTCTCCCATTTCCACATGATGCTTTGGGCTCGTATCATATTTTCTGGCAATATTCCGCTGCTTTCCTTTATCTTTGTTCCGGTTTTTATTCTCTTCCGCCATGATTCATTCCTCCTCCACATGTTCTTTTTTACTTTCTCCAGTGAAGTAAAAATTTATTCCAAGTTCTGTAATCTCTAGCAAATTAACATAAATAACATATGAATCTAACGTTTAATTTACTTTCGCTTGTTATTCTATGGATTGATTAAATAATTAGTAGAGGAGAATTCGGAAAGTGAAAAAGAAATTAGTTTTATTCATCATGATGTTACTCATTATTTTCACACCAATTTTACCGGCTATTTCACATGCGGAACTGAACGTAAATCCAGCGGAACTAGACGGACAGGAAGAAATGGTTTTAGAAGGAGAAGGAGACGAACAAAAAGATGAAGAGAATTCAGAAGAAGGGACTACTGAATTAAGGGAGGAAGAGCAAGCTGAATCAAAAGATGAAAAAAAAGAAATTGATCAAGTAACAAAGCAACAACCCCCCGCTGTAAAAGAGCAAATTGGAGAAAATGCAGATTCTCAACTTAAAGTACCTGCACCAGAAAATGAATCTAATCTAGAAGCGGAAGAAGCATTAGAAGAAGATACAATAAAAGAAGTTACTAAGCCCAATATCATTTTAGCAGATTTTGAAAATGGCTTAGGTACTTGGACTGTTTCAGGTGCTCGTTATCATAGTGTTGATGTTTCCATTTCTAATCAGATTAAACGTTTTGGATCAGGATCTTTAAAAATAGATTACGATTTTACGAATCAAGAAGGAACATCAGGCGTGTACGCGTCTTTAGGCAAACCGATTGAAATTCCTGGCGAACCGAAAAAAATTGGTATGTGGGTTTATGGTGATGGAGAAAAACATTGGTTACGCCAACAACTTACCGATGCTAACGGACAAAATTTTAATATTGATTTAACACCAAGCTACCCATCTGGTGTCACGTGGGAAGGTTGGAAATATGTTGAAGCAACGATTCCAGATACGTGGAAAGCTCCTTTTACTTTAGGGAATCAAGCGATACGTTATATGGCAACTAGCGAACAAGCCAAAGGTGCTGGAACGATTTATATCGATCATATTCGTGCTATCTATGAAGATGTGCAGGAAGATGTAAAAAATCCTGAACTTTCCGCATTTACCCCATCAGATGAGCAATTGGTGTATACGAACAAACCAGAAATTGCTGTCATTGCAACAGATGATGATTCAGGAATTGATTTTACTAAAACGAATATGACGGTGGACGGAAAAACAGTCACACCCGAAGTAAAAGAATCAGAGGGAATTATTTCATACATACCTGAAAAACCTTTAGCGGAAGGATTACATACCATTTGGATTGAAGTTTTCGATAAAGCAGGAAATCATACATTTACGACTTGGACTTTTACCGTTGAGACAGATGGTCCTTCTATTCACTGGAGTGGAGATACAGAAGTATATGCAGGAAGTACATTTGATGTAGATTTGGTCGTAAAAAATGGACTTGCTTTATCAGGTGCAGACTTCATCATTAACTATGATCCAAACTTATTAACGATCATTGATAGTGATGAGGCAACAGATGGCGTTCAACTTGCCATTCCAAATCAATTAAAAGAGACTGTCATCAAAAATGAAGTAAACACTGAAACAGGAGAAATTAAGTTACAATTTAAAAATTTAAAACAACACCAATTCGAAAAAGAAACGAAAATTGCAACTTTATCTTTTGAGCTTGGTTTAGATGCTAGCGGAGAATTTAAATTAGCGCTACAAGACGGAAACTACTATTATGCTGAAGAAAAAAATGAAGCAGTTCCTTTCTTTTTAGCACCTTTTAAAGGAAACATTGCTCAACCTTTGACATTGGAAGTGATTGGGAAATCAGTAGGGACACCTTCCACATTCATTGTCACAGATCAATATAACGAACCTGTTGCCGATGCAACGATTACTGTGTTAGGCAATCAAAAATTAATTGAAGTAATAGAGCCTACATCCATTTATAAAGGTGGAAGTGGAATTGCTGGAGAACCGTTTGAAGAATTAGCGGTAGGAACGATTATTCCTGTTGCAAACGAACCATACAGTGGGTTCGATTTTTACCGGATTTTTATGCCAAACGGAGAACAACGTTATTACCATGTTCCAAAAGAAGATGTGAAGGAAGTGGATTGGGGAGCGTTATTTGGTAAAACAAATGCGCAAGGGGAAATTAAAACAGAGCAGTTAACCATTTCACGCATTCCAATAAAACTTCAAGCAACAAAAGATGAATTAGTAAGTCAAGTCGAGTCTTTTACGATCTCACCACAATTGGGCAAAAAAAAGCCAGAAAATATTTTCTTGACGTGGACAGATGATCCGAAAACGACTCAACATATATCTTGGCGAACAGATACACATACAAAAAACTCAATCGTTGAATTCAAAGTTAAAGCAGATGTAGATACGGCACCAAAACAAGTTCATGGTAACTCAGAATTATTTACTGATCCAACAGGTGAAATGAATATCCATAAAGTGCAGCTCACACAACTTACACCTGGCACAACCTATGAATATCGTGTAGGTGATGGCTCACCAGATGGATGGAGTGATTATCGCACATTTACAACTGAAGCGGATAACAAAGATGCCTTTCGATTTTTACTTTTTGCAGATACACAAGCATATGATAAAGAAGGATTTGCCCTCTTTACAGCATTACATGAGCTAGGTTTACGTAAGTTTCCTGACACGAAATTTGCCGTTCATGCGGGCGACATTGTAGAAGAAGGAAATAAATTAAAGCAATGGGAAGACTTTTTAGAAGCATCACAAGGTCTCACAGATCAAATGGCCATGATGATGGTGCTGGGAAATCATGATGTATATGGTAATGGGGCTAATACATATAAATCTTTATTTACATACCCACAAAATGGACCAAATGGAAAAGGAAACTTTGTCTACTCTTTTGATTATGGGAATGCACGATTTATTATGTTAAATTCTGAGTTCGGTGTACAAGATATGAATGAACAGTTAGCTTGGATAGAAGAAGAATTACAAACTGCAGATGACAAATGGACGATCGTCATGTTCCACCGATCACCATATAAAAGTAATCCAAAACGTGGACAAGATGCAACAGTTGATATTTTTGCACCATTAATCGAGGAAATGCAGGTTGACCTTGTTTTAACAGGACATGATCATGCATATATGCGCACCCACCCAATGCAAAACGGGAAACCACAGGTAGATGGAGATGGAACGTTATATATCATAGGTGGATCCGCGGGACCAAAGTTTTATCCAGGAAGTGCTGAAGACTATGTCGATGTATTATATGATGAACAAAAACAATTATTTACTTCCTTACTCGTTGACGGCAATACAATTACAATCGAAGCATACACAATTGATGATGAATTAGTTGATTCATTTATATTGGAAAAGCGTGAAAAAACAATCGCCGAGAAAGCAAATCTGCAGGCGCTTATCAATGAAATAATGGAAGAAAAATTAGATGAAGGAAAATACACACCTGATAGTTGGACAACATTTACATCATCACTACAAGTTGCTGAAGATGTTTTAGCTGATCATACTGCAACGAAAAAAGAAATTAATGAAGCTAGACTGAACTTACATCAAGCTTATGAAGCATTGCAATTAAGTGAACAACATGATTCAGACGAAGATTCAAGCAATGATGGTGATAAAGACACGAATGATGATCCAAGCAATGATAAAAATGAAGATACGGACGATGAATCAAACGATAAAGAAGACGTAGACTCAAATAATGATTCGGACAATGATCCACTTGATAACATAGATGGAAAGGAGAACAAAGAAAAAGAACTACCACAGGAATCACCAGAACAAGATCATGAGCAAAAAGGCAATAATCAAGCGGTTGATAAGGAAACATCCAAGCAAAATGCAGGCGAGCAAACAGAAAAAGTTCCAGCAACTTCAACTGACTCACTAAAAGTAGACAAAAAAGATAATATATTACCAAGTACAGCTACAAATCTATTTAATTTGTTATTATTCGGTTTTGCGACCGTTTTAGTAGGGATAACTATTATTGTATATCATAGATTTATTAAGAATCAAAATAATGAATGATAAAATTAAATGAAAATTTATACTTTATGATCTAGGTTGCCAGATTTAGTAGTAACCTAGATCTGTTTTTTTATTTATTCTGTCTCATTTTGCCAATAGAACCTATTAATAATAAATTGCTCCTATCTTTACCCAAAAGAAAACTACTTTTAGACTAGGATTTAATAAATGTGCAATTATTGGTTCTATAACTCTTGCCAATTAAGATAAATCCCTACATGTTTCCACTTGTTATACTTATCATAAATTGATTTTCATTCTCTTGAACTGTTGCATTATAATCCTCCTTCTCTTGATTCGTATCCGTCTCCTAAGTTGTGCATGCAAACAAACTTAAAACGAACAGAATGACAAACATTTTTTTCAACACAAGCTTTGCACAATATGTAGGTGGTGACTATTTAAGTCGAGCACCCCCCTATTAGTTCATGAAAATACTTCCTCCATTTCTCTTTAATCATACTACTCTAATTTTCTATTTCCAAAAAACCCTTATACTCGTTTTTCCATAAAGGGGTATCTTTTCCTGTGCCCATATCCTCATGAAATGAAGTGGAATACATGATAATATGAAATCGTATCAAAGGGAATACACCCTTTCAATTTAAAAAGGAGGTTGAATGATCCTATGGAAGTAAAAGTGAAACGCAGAACTGGCTTTATGGGAGCTGCATCAAAAGTTGTTTTACTCGTAGATGAAAAAGAAGAAACAAAACTGAAAAACAACGAAGAATATAACGTTACGTCAAATAAAAATAGCATTACACTTAAGGCAAAGCAAATGTTTTTCGGCAGTAATGCGTTAGAAGCAAAAAATGGGGACAATGTAGAATTAAAAATAAATCCAATTTGTCTACTACTTTATGTTGTATCATTTGTCCTTTTATTTATCGCCGTCTTCAACGACGGACGTGAAATCAAACTCCTTTTTTTAGCTGGAGCATTAATATTGCTTATTATTACCTCCATTTTTTCAGTTAAATCATGGTTTGTTTTAAAATAAACTTTCCATCATTTTTCTGCCATCACATAACACATCGGTATGGTATAATGTAGATAAAGTCCCTCTATATTAGGGGGGTATTTGGCAAAAAGGAGTACCGTATATGATTGAAGTGTATACTGATGGCGCATCCAACGGCAATCCAGGAGTTAGTGGAGCTGGAATTTATATAAAAGCAAATGGAAAAATGGATGAATATTCTTTATCCCTTGGAATGATGTCAAACCATGAGGCAGAGTTTTATGCTGTTATCAAGGCGTTAGAGATTTGTGACAAACAGTTTCCAGGTGAAATCTTATCCTTTCAATCTGATTCACAAGTAGTGGTCGATACAATTGATAAAAATTTCACCAAAAATAAAGTTTTTCAACCTTTACTTGCACAAATTATGGAGAAAGCGCACTCTTTTCCTTATTTTTTTATTAAATGGATTCCGAGTAAACATAATGTTCATGCCGATCAATTAGCTAAAAAAGCAATTAGGATGCAACTAAATCATTGCACTTCCTAATTGCTTTTTTACGCCAATTATAAACCAAAATTCATTTGATTAATCTTTTAATAGCTTCTCTAGTTCCTTTTCGGTTTGGTTAAAATTTGGTTCATTCCTTAAGCCTTCAAATGCTTCTTTATTAGCAAATTTTCGTTGATCTTGGATGGAAGAATCAATAATATCATAAATATCTTGCCTATCAAATGAACCATCATGTGGCCAAAATAGTATTTTGTAATGGTAAACTTCATCTGTCCAAGTAAAGAGAAAAGTGTCATTATCTTTATCTTTATATTCTGTCACTGTTGTTTTGGCGGCTGTCTCTTTTTCACCTTCAAGATCATAATAGTCTTCTGGTATGTTTACCTCTTTGTCAACCACTGTAAAATGAATATAGCCTAATCCCTTCGGTTCGTAGCTAACTTCTAGTTCCATATACGCTTCACTTGAATCCCAAAAACCAATTCTTACAGATTCTACGTTTGTATAATCCTCACTTAATGTCGGAAACTTCACTTGATCTAAATCGATCGTAATACGATTGTACAATGGGTCATACGCACCATCGGCCTCTGTTTTTAATGATTCGGTCATCCGTTCCATTATTTCTAAATTGTCTGTTTCTTCTTCTGCAGCGACCGTGATATTATATGAAACATCATCGTGTAAAGCTCGCATTTCATAATGATCACTATCCCAATCCGTATTTCTAACTCCATAAAAACCTTTCAACTCATCATGTTCGATTTCTTTATCAACCTCAAAGTTCTCATTCATACTATTAAATATTTCCTTATTAGAAACTGGTTGCCTATCATAAAACATCATAATTAAGTTCCCATATGACCCATAAGAAGCACTATAATATAAATCACCTTCTGGAAGATAATAATTAATACCCATATGACCTATCTTATAATCGTCTGTAATAAAACCGGGCTTTAAAATCTCTTTCTGTTTTTCCATCGCTGTTTCTATTACTTTTCGTTCGTCAAGCGGATTTTTTTGATCAATTAGTTGATTATTAATTTCTCCCTCTTTGCTAAGAGAATCATGCAATGCTTCAAACACTCCCGTAATGTAGCTACAGCCTGACAGCAACATACTAACCAAGATAAGACAAACAATTCTTTTCATTCTATATATCTCCCTACTCAAAAAAATAAATTAAGAGTCCGAATAAACCGTATCAAAATAAACAATCACACACAAGAGCCTAAAGTTGCAAGGGCAGATAATTGATCTAAGACTTTTTAATGAAAAAAATCGATTTTACCTCTTGAAATTTGTACTGTAAATATAAAAAAGAAACTGCTCAGTTTGAACAGCTTCTAAAAAAAGATATGTTGGAATTATGTCTAAAAACTAGAGTCATTAATAATTGTTATGTAAACAGCTAAAGAAAAAGATAACCGCTCTATTCTTTTACAGTATTAACCTGCTTCATCGGGGCAACAATAACAATTTACATGAACCTAATGTAGTACTTACCTAAATAATTTTATAGTAGCCCCTTTGTTTATTTTTTTAGAACACCCAATTCATAGCCGCGTCTCCCTATCGGTCAATTTTTATTACACTTTTCGTCGGCGTAAGATAGTCTTGTTCCTTCATGGAAAAATCGGATTGCAAACGATCTATTTCGACATAGTAAATTGCTTCTCCTTCATTCAAAAATACAAGTAAATAAATATCGTCTCGATAGTCAATATTGCTTGGATCCTTAAACCCCTTTATTTGCTCTTCGATACTTTCTTGAGGTGTGTAGGGCGTTATTAGAAATGCTTTTTCCCAAGTAAAATCGGTTAACATCGCTATGTCTATCTCACTATTTTGTGAGTCTTTGACAACCGAATAGATAGCCTCTTCTAATTCCTTATGTTGCTGAGTGTGTTGACTACACCCCCTTAACAATAAAATAGATAAAATGACAATCATAATTCTGTTCAAATCAAAACCACCTTTGTGGTATTACTATACTAACTAGGTAATCCTATTTATCATGTTATCATTTTTTAACTAATAGATTAAATCCATCTCACCAATATTAATGTAGTGAGATATTTTTTTGTTTTAATAACGGAAAACAATTTCATCATTCATTATTTCAGTTAAAAATCCGAACAACGGATTAGTTACTAGTTTCCACTCTAGATGGTCGCTTTTTAGCGGATCACCGTTAATCCAACTCCTAAGCTAAAGCCCTACTAGTCTTACATGTGCCTTTCCTGAGGTCACTGAAAAACATATTTTGGAAATTATTTTCCCCACTTTGATCCTAAAATCGAATGAAAAACGGCATCCATTCCCCACTTTCATAAGGAATTTCACATGAATTTTGGGAATGGATTTGCATACGTTAAAAAATAGTGGACTTTTTCAGTGGCCTACCTTTCCTCCCACAGGAGTCGACCACCTAGAGTGAAAGCTTAGATAAAAGTTACAATACGCGAATAGTAAGTTTTTTCAGTGTCTAATGTTCGGATTTATTCTTGGAATTAACATGTATGAAATTGACCCAATTTCATAAGTCATCTTCATTCAAATCCATTTATCCCTACTCACTAAGGACCAAATATTGGTATCGTTAGTGAATTACTAACAATATCCTCTCAAAACCTTGTCAGTTCAACGTTTTATTTATAATTCAGTAAAAACTGCTTTTCAGACATCCCCAATATTTTTCGCACTTCTTAATAAAATTTGCGCACTTACCTTCTTTTTTCCGCACTTCATATGAAATTTACGCACTTGCTCTCTTTTTTCCGCACTTCATATAAAATTTACGCACTTACCCTCTTTTTTTCCGCACTTCAAGAAAAATTTACGCACTTATTTTCGGTATCTACCATATATGTGTAAATTTCAACCTACTCTGCGCTTCTCTTTTTCATTAGAAAGGTTTGCTGTACCTTTTCCACTCTATTACTCTCTAATTCTTCCTAATATTTATGAACCTTGTACATAAAATATAGAGACAACCATTAAATCAAGGTGGTGAATGGAAACCTATTAAAACTTTCAAGGAGGAAGATCAATGAGTAACATCATTTTAATTGAATTTATTGTTTATTTTATTGTCATCATTGGAATTGCTTATATGACGAGTCGGACAAAGTTAAATCACGCGATATTCATTTTAGGAGGGAAAAAGCTTCCGGGTTGGGCACTTGCTTTTTCAGAGCGGGCAACAGGAGAATCCGCCTGGCTTTTGTTAGGATTTACGGGGTTTGTGTTTGCAACGGGGCTTGCTGGCATTTGGGTTGCTATCGGAATCACTTCGGGAATTATCTTCTCTTGGTTAGTATTAGCACGAAGGTTTCGGGAAGAAGCAGATAAATATAATATATTAACACTTCCCGATTATTTAGCTGTTAAATTTTCTCAAAAAGCAGATTTTATTAGATGGGTTACGACGATCCTAATTGCTAGTTTTTTCATGTTTTATGTTGGAGCTCAATTAGCTGGTGCTGGAAAATTATTTCTAACTACGTTTGATATAAATGAATCGACAGGCATCGTTATTGCAACGGTCGTCATAATGGCAACAGCATTTTTTGGGGGTTTTTTATCCGTCGTCTGGACAGATATGATACAAAGTATGATGATGCTACTAACGTTAGTCGTGCTTCCCATCGTTGCATTTATCTATCTTAGTACAAATGATCTATCGATTGCGACCTCATTAGGAACAGCAGGAGAAGGTTTCGATTCTTGGTTGGGTGGTGTCACTGGATTTTCCATTGGAGTATTATTTTTTAATAACTTCTCATGGTTTTTTGGTTATTTAGGAGGGCAACCACAGTTAAGTGCACGGTTTATGGCTTTAAAGAATGACCAAGAAGCAAAACAAGGAATTACCGTGGCAATCATTTGGACATTCCTTGCTTATACCGGTGCTTTTCTTATCGGTATTGCTGCCATTGCGATGTATCAACAAGGAACATTTACTGATGTTGAGACTGTTTTACCACATATGATTTTAGATTTGATGCCACCATGGATAGCTGGTATATTACTAGCCGGAATTATGGCGGCAATTATTACGACTGCTAATTCCCAACTAATGGTCGTGACAAGTTCAGTCAGTGAAGACATTATTCATAAAACACTTGGCATGAAATTAAAAGATAAACAGTTAGTAACGATTTCGCGATTCACTATACTTGGTGTTGGCCTAATCGGTATGGCAATTGCTCTAACATCAACATCGTTATTGTATTTAGTTGTCAGTTGGGCATGGGCCGGAGTCGGTGGAACTTTATCTCCTGCAATTCTCATGACTTTCTTTTGGAGACGTTATTCAAGCGCCGGCCTAATTGCAACGATTGTATCAGGATTTATCTTTACATTATTATGGATTAGCACTCCACTAGATGAAATCATTACATCACGGTTTTCCACCTTTTTTATCGCCCTCCTCTTTGGAATCGCCTTTAGCCTCATCGTACCTGATAAAAAGAAAGGGTCGAATTAAATAGGAAAAAGAAGTAATCGCTAAGCAGCAGATGCGATTACTTCTTTATTTGACGGAGAAGATGCAAGCTCTATTAATTAGCTATTTACATAAAAGCATCTTTCTTTTTCGGAACTTGCTGTAAACCTTGTGCAAGCATATTAAAGGTAAAAATCGTAAAAGTCATCGCAAAAGCTGGCCAAAATGCAATCCAAATTGGTCCACGAATATCCATAAAAGCATTCGCCAACAACATCGGCCAAGAATAGGAAATATTCTCAATTTCAAATTGTGCTGGATCGACCTGCACTAATGCTTGCGAAATAAAAATGCCAATAAATCCTAGTTGACCGAGCAAAAACATTACTTTGCCCAAATCAGAAATAATATAAACAATCATTCTCTCATATAGAAAAGGTAAATAATATGACTTGAGCATTTTAAATGGTCCGGCACCAATTGCAAGTCCACTAAGCATATATTCCTTGCCAGCCAGCACATCAAAATCTCCCTTCATTGTATGTGCCACCCTACCAGCTTCCACTAATGCGATAATGACAATCATCCAAAAGGGACGTGCATCTGTTAGTAGCACAGGAGGCAAAATAGCCAGCATGACAACGATTACAATCGTAGGTACATAGGAAAAAAACGCGTTCAAACTTTTAATTAGTGTATCCATTCCTAACACCCTTTTATGAGCTAGAAAAGAGAGTGGTATTGCAACAGCATAACGAATAATCGTCACAAGAAGTACGATTAGTAGTGTTTCCCTAGCTCCCATTACAATTAAACTGAGCATGTCCCTACCTTTTCGATCCGTACCAAACCAATACTCACTAGAAGGCTCAAATGGTGGGGCAAATATAGCCCCATCGATTCGCCTATAATCTTCCTGTTTCAGCTCTGCATCAACGAATGGTAAATATTCACCAAATAATGCCGCTACAAGCAAAACCATTAACATGACGAACCCACAGTAAAGTAACAAGTTTTTTCTGATAAATCGTGTAATTTTAATCATATACCATCCACATCCTTAGGCATGACCCGTCCCCGCGCAAATTGAGATACCATCACAACTAGATACATTAAGAGCAGAAATGGGATGAAAAATAAAACTGCTCGGACAGATTCATAGGCAAAAATACTTTCTAACAATTGATAGCCTGCTCCATTATAATTGGATAATTTTTCAATGATCGGTAGACTCGATAAAATATAAAGCATCACCATATGGGACTGATTCACAATGGTTGCCCAAGCGTTCCAAAATATATGAGCGAGAACTTGCCGTCTGTTCATCCCTTTCGCAAACGCTGTACGGACATACTCCTCCCCTACTTCGTTTTCCATGGAAACTGCTGTCATCTTCACCATATGAAATAATGGATAGATCGTTAAGGAAACACATGGGATGATAAAACTGTACCAATCTTCATTATTGTATAAATTAAAACTAGGAAAGCCATGAATCATCGCTAAAATAAATATGTATTGTACCGTAATAAATAGGAAAAAATCAGGAATAGAGGCTAACATCCAAGATAAGAAAGAAAAAATACGACCTCGTCTCTTATTTCTAATATAAAATAACCATATACCTAAAGCTGTTCCAATTGTCGTGGACAGTAAAAATGCTGGAATAACTATTTTTAAACTACGCAGCAAAAACCTTACTAACTCTTCCGTAAATGGCACACCACCTGGCGTTGTCCCAAACCCTTTTTCCTCTTTAAAATAAGTAAGAAATTCATTGATATTTTCCTTATATAACGCCATTGTAAAAGGATAGTCTGCTTCAAATTTCAATCCACCGAGACTATGTATTTCCATTTCTTTTGGAAGTAACAAAATTAAAATAAATACAACCATTACTAAAAAGAAAATAACTGTATTTCTAGTAACCTTCCATACCATTAGCATCCCCCCTGCAACTTTTTTCCAAGTTATGACAATATTAGCGTAAAGGAGATAATGTGTCAAATTGTTCTAAATTTAATGTAGTAAAGCTGGAAAGTAAACCGATATAATAAGTTGCGTAATGTAAGGGGTGGGTAAAATCTTTTATTCAAAACTCAATATCACCTCATCTTTGGGAGACTAATTTTTTACAACATAATCTGCCTTTAAACAAGGACTACACTTTTCTTGATCATATTCCTCAGCGGGAAAATAGCGTTTTTCATATTTTTCTAAAATTTTCGCATGATTTCCAATATAGGTATCCCTAGCCAGAACCCTTTGCAACCGCTTCTCCTTTGACACGTCTATATAAATCACAAAGTCAAAGTATGCCCTTAGTTCCAAACGCTGAATAAATACTCCTTCTACTAAAACAATCGTATCATTATCAATGAAAATAGTTTCTTTTTTATATGTATCGTGCTCTTTATCGTACAGTTCTATGGCTTGATTTATTTTTTTACCCATTTTAATCGGAGTAAAAATTTGGTCAATGACACACTGATAACGCCACTGATCGTTGTAATAACATGACCATTCGGGAGCATTTGCATGATACCGAATACGTTTAGGGTGGATAAAATCGTCCATATGTAGGAGAACAGTAGAGAATCCTTCCGCTTCTAAATTTTTTTTAAGTTCTTGTGAATAAGATGTTTTAGCAGCTCCTCCAAGTCCATCAATTCCAATTAAGAGGGGATTACGTTTATTAGTACTGTGCAGGTTGATCATTCGTTCTACAATATTTTTCATCATGTTGATCTCCTTCATCTATTTTTAATGTACAGCATTGTAATGATATGTAAACTTTTCGGAAAATCTCTAACAGTGAAGGGATCTAAATCACTATTTTTCCACTTCTTTAAGTAGTTTTTGATCAATTAAATAGATGATCATTCAGTATAATCGAGTATGTACTCAAGGTATTCCCCAGCCAACCACTATTCCATTAGATTTTTCCCTACAATTCATTCGTAGTTCTATTCCCGCTTCTAACTAAAAAAAGGTGCCTCTCTTTATCAAGATTAGCACCTTCAAGTTTACATTCATCCTTTATGAAAATAACTCCTTTAATCGAACCCAGAACCCTTTTTTTCCCTCTACTGGTTCTTTCGTTGTTTCAGATTCTTCGGATTTAATGCTCTCTGTTTTCATCACAAATTGTACAGAATTCACTTTACCGTTTTCAGTAGAAACAAAAGATACGGCTTCAAAATCGGATTTATCATATTCGGCAATCATCTGGCCGATTTCCTTTGTTATTTGTTCCGGTAAATCGCTAGTAGACTGTTGCAATCTCATTGTTCCATTGTGAAGTTCAGTGGCACCATTTTCTAATTCCTTCGTTCCATCCGCCAATTCTCCGATTCCATTGTGCAACTCCCCATAAGAGTTAGACAATTGGCTCACTCCCCCAGTATATGCCACCAAGCCAGTATGAAATGTATGATAGTTGGTAGACAGCAACTTGATTCCTTCTTGGAATTGGGCAAAACCTTCTGAAACGTCCATATCTCCTAATGAAGAAGAAAGTTCATTTACCATCGTATCAACGTTATCAGCCATTTCATGCAACGAACTAATTACACCATCCAATGTAGTACCGACTGCGTCGAAAGCTTGCTTTACTTGGGTGTAAGTCCCTTTCGCAGTTTGGGCAGCAGTATACGTTTGAACTAATTGATCGACGATTTGTGGATCTGCCCCATTTTTATATAAATCTTGGATTTCTTTTTCCGTCATGTCATAAGTAGGAATAGCTTGCATCGAATCATCCAATGCATTGTAGGCATCCACGTAATTTTTATTTAACGTAGCTAAACCGGCAGCCGCTTCTCTTAATCCACTCGAAAGTGAAGATAGTCCATCTGTTAATTGTTTCCCTTCACTTATATCTATCTCTCCTATATCATCAAGCGAGCTACTTAGCTTTTCAAGTGCTTGATTCATTTCCTTAGAGCCATCCACCAGTTCAGAGGAAGCTTCGTCAAGTTCAGAAATCCCATCATTGAATTTACTAGAACCGTCTTCTAAGGCTACGACACCATTATTTATTTCATTAATCCCATTTTTTAGTTCTCCGACCACTGCATTTATGTCCGCCATAGCATCTTGCAACGTTTTCATGTCACCCGTCATCTCATCTGTATCCGGTGTATCAATGTTAAACGATGAAGGAACACCCGTAATATCGATGCCATCTAACTCAAAATCAACTACATCTGCTTCCACAACAAGTTCTTCTTCATTTTGAGGCATAACCGTAAAAGTCACTTGCTTATTCTTGCCAGCATTTGCGATCATTCCATCTTCTGCCTTCAATTTTGTAAAAAGATTTGTATCAAAAGAAAGTGAGATTTGTAAGACATAGTTTTCAAAAAATACGGAATCAGCCTTCTCATTAGCAGTAGTTTCAATGTGAATTTTTACTTGCCCGTCTTTTCCAGCCAACTCCTCGGGAGAAATTTCTTTCCCATCCAAGTAATAAAAAATGGATATATCCCAAGGCAAAGCTCCTTCATTCATATTTCCTTGGTAATAATATTTCCCCTCTTCTGCGGTAAATTGTACTTGATTCCCCACCTGTTCAATCTCCGTTAAATCGGTTAAGTTTTTCAAGCTAGAATAAGTACCATGATCAATCATTTTTCCTGCTTTTGTCACATCAAATGCGTTTACAACATAAATCTCTTGCTTTTCACCTTGAGCCGTTAATGTTGCATAGACGACCTCATCTTTAGCAGTAAATTTCCCATCCCCATCAACTTCTTCCGATTTGCTTGCCGTTGTAGAGGCTGGTATAAGAAATGAGGGTAACAGTAAAATAACGGCTACGAAAACAAGTATTATTTTTTTCATTCTCCTCATCATCATTTCCCCTTTAGAAAACTTGAATTATCGTCCAGTGTTTGGCGAAAGCCTTAGTTGTACTTTACGAGCATAAACCTTTATAGTGGGATGGGCAAGCGTAGTTCCTCCCCGGCGCACTATTAGCCAGTTAACAGTAGGAAGATTCATCTTATCCTATCTGCGGTAAAAATTTGCTCTCCAAGTCGTTTTTTCGATTACCTTATCAAATACTAATAACATAGCTGGTAGAAAGAACAGAACGTTAATAAAAGCAAGTAATGCTCCTCGACCAAGCAATAATCCGATTGCCCCAACAATTGGGTTTGATGATGTGAGCCATAAAATAAACCCAACACTCGATAAGATAGAGGCAGAAACCGCAATCGAGAATGTTTTTTCGTCAATTGTTTTCTTCATTGCTTTTAATGCCGGCATTTCTTTTCGATTTTCTTTATACGCTTCCGTCAGAAGAATAGCATAATCAACTGTTGCAGCCAACTGTACCGTACTGATAATTAAGTATCCTATATAGACTAAGGAAGAATTGGTAAAGTAAGGTACTGATAAATTAATCCACACCGCCGACTGAATCGTCAACAAAAGGATTACTGGATAGGAAACCGATTTAAACGTGAAAAGTAGGACTAGTGCAATTGTGATAACAGTAAGCAGATTCACGAATGTGTTGTCTTTTTGAACAACATTTTTCATGTCATACAAAGTCACGCTTTCTCCAAGCGAATAGAAATCATTTCCATAATAACTTTCTGCTGTTTGTTGAACTTTTTCAATAAAGCCAAACGCTACTTCTCCCTCAAGATCCGTGTTCGTATGAAGAATAATGCGACTATAATTTTCCGAATAAAATTGTTCAGTTACTGATTCATCTAGATACTCTGGAGGAATAACTGTACTAACCGTATTCACATAAGCAAGTACACTCGTCACATGTTCCATGCTCTCTAAATCTTGCACTAATTTTTCTTCATTCGCAATATCTCCTTTTGGAACTAGTAAAACTATTTGCGTATTCTTACCAAATTCCTCGTCAATCTTAAGCGTATCATTACCAACACGTGTTGATTCTGGTTGTTCACCAAAGCCATAGGTGAAATCAGTCTGCCCTTGCGCTAAAAATGCTGGTGCGATAAGTAGCAAGACAAAAATCATACTAGGGACTTTAAATCTGACAACTCTTTTGCCGATCTTTTTAAAACTTGGAATAAATGGTTTGTGTTTTGTTTTATCAATCCATTTATGAAACGTGATTGTTAATGCTGGTAAAAATACCATGACACTAATAAAACTTAATAAAATCCCTTTTACTAGATTCAACCCCAAATCGGAACCAATCTCGAAGCTCATAAAAGACAGGGCCATAAATCCAAAGAAAGTTGTCGATGCACTGGCAATAATAGCAGGAAAAGACCTTTTCATCGCAAGGCGCATTGCTTCTTTTGGTTCCGCTATTTTCTCTCTATAATCCGAAAAACTATGAAGCAGAAAAATGGCATAATCTAGTGAAACAGCAAGCTGTAAAATCGGTGCTACTGATTGTGTGACGAACGATATTTCACCAAGAAATATATTTGTTCCTAAATTGATTAATACAGATACACCGATAGCTGCTAGGAAAAATACTGGTTCAACCCAAGAGCTTGTAGATAGAACGAGGATGATAATAATAACCGGTATAAGTAAAGCTGCCGCATACATCGTCTCTGTAAAAGTCATTTTTTGTTGCGTCGCAGTATTTAACGCCTCACCTGACATGGCATTTTCTTCACCAATAAGATCATAGATCGCATCCGTAATCTCCATTTCATCGCCAGAGCGAATACTAAAAGAGAATAAGGCTTGATTGTTTTTATAAAAAGTTTCTACTGTATCTTTATCTGCCATTTCGATCGGCGTTTTAATATCGATGACATCGTCCAACCAAGTAACATCCGTTATCCCATCTATCGAAGCAAGCGCTTCTTTGATAACAAGTGCTTCTTGTATCGTCACATCATGAATCATTACTCGTGTATTTGGAACTGAACCATCAAATTCCTGATCCATGACATCCATTGCTTTCGTAGATGGTGCATCATCTGGCAAGTAATCTACCATGTTATAGTTTACAGAGACTGCAAACTGAAGGGCAGTACTGATTACTGCAAGAATTAAAAAAATACCCACTATCGGCTTTTTATGTTTAATAATTCGTGCCGCTATATCTATTGCCATTCACCCCTCTTGCATAAAAAAGTGTAAGCACTCTTGCAGGCTGCATTTGCCACGTCGTTAAACTACACTTACTCGTTCCAACAAAAACTATTGTGGCAACGTCCGTTTTTAGTCGTCCTTCCAGTACAGTGTTAACTTAACGTACGAAGACTAAAAGAAGTCAGACTAGTCGATGAGTGTTGGAGCTAGACAAATCAAAACGCTCACTTTATCATTATATAAACACAGTGTTGGTTTTACAACAAACAGTTTTGCAACGAACGTACAATACCCAACAGAACAGTTCATTGTGTTGGAAAACGTAGAAACTTTTAGGAGGGATTCTGATTACTACTGAAAAATTAGATCGTCGAAAAAAATATACGCAGATGGTTTTAAAGGAAGGCCTAATGAAATTACTGAAAGAAAAACAAATTTCAACCATTACGGTGAAAGAAATATGTGAACTCGCTGATATTAATCGTTCCACTTTCTATGCACATTATTCCGATTTGTTTGACCTCCTTGAGCAAATCGAAGAAGAGCTTATTGAGGATATGAGCATGTACTTAAGCGCTTTTAAATTTGATCAAGAAGAAAATGCTTTAGAGATGACGGAAAAATTGATTGAATACTTCGCTTCCAAGAAAGAGGAATGCCAAACGCTTCTCAACGAAAATAGCGACTCTTCCTTTGAAAAGAAAGTAAGTATTGTCACTCGTCGTTTTATCATGCAAAATTGGTTGGAAGTAAAACATCTTGATGAAGATATCTCCGAGTATTTGAGTGCGTTCATCATTAGTGGCAGTATACAAGTGATGAAGGTCTGGTTGAATAGCGGAATGGATAAATCACCAAAAGAAATGGCAGGTATGATAACAAACATCGTTAATAAAGGACTTTGGGGATTGAAGATAAAGGAGTAAGAGGTTCCGTTTTTAAGCTTGACGTTTATTCTGTGTGCATCGGTCTTCATTAAAGTGTGCTGTCGGGCATCATTATTCGATTGTATTGCTTTGATTACGTAGTCTGTTATGAACCTAGGTTACCCTTGATTCAAACATAAACACTAATGACGCCGCATAATAATCTGAATATTACCTTGATTAAAAATAATTAGAATGATATATTGATATTGTAGTTGAATTGGAGGGAGGAATTGAATAAATGAGGTTAATAGTAAGGTTGGCACTAGGTATTGTTGTTGGAATTATTATTGGCTTAATTGCGCCTGAATTCCTTTCTAGAATCATCGTAACCTTTAAGGACATTTTTGGCCAGTTTCTCGGTTTCACCATCCCATTAATTATTATTTTTTTCATCGCTAGTGGGATTGCAAGTTTCGGTAAACACTCTGGAAAAATGCTCGGTTTAACTTCAGCATTAGCCTACTCATCAACCATACTTGCTGGCACTTTAGCTTATATTGTTGCTTTTATGTTCATTCCAAGACTCATCGGTGTAAGTGGTGGTGAAGTGAAGGAAGCTGCTGGATTTGAATCTTATTTTGAGTTAACGATTGATCCAATTACTGGAGTAATGACGGCATTGGTACTTGCTTTTGTATTTGGTATAGGTATGACAAGAATGAAGAGTCCAACATTAACATCCTTTTTTGATGAAGGAAAAGACATAACCGAAAGATTGATTTGGAAGATTATTATCCCAATTTTACCTTTTTATATCGCGAGTATATTTGCAGAACTCGCTGCTGATGGAACCGTATTCGAGACTTTAAAGGCGTTTGGGTTAGTGCTTGTCATGGCCGTGATTGTTCATTGGATATGGCTCATCGTATTATACATAATAGCAGGAAGTTTAACTGGAAGAAATCCTTTTACCGCTTTGAAAAATATGCTCCCAGCCTATTTTACAGGTCTAGGTACAATGTCAAGCGCGGCCACTATACCGGTCACGGTTAGACAGACAAAAGAAAATAATGTAAGTAAAGGATTAGCAGATTCCGCAGTTCCATTATGTGCTACCATTCATTTGTCTGGTAGTACCATAACACTTGTCCTATGTTCTGTCGCCGTCATGGTCCTCTCAAATGATCTATCTATGCCTACTTTTGGTATGATGTTACCTTTTATTTTAATGTTAGGCTTCATTATGATCGCCGCACCTGGCGTACCAGGAGGAGCAGTGATGGCTGCATTAGGTTTATTAGGCACAATGCTCGGTTTTGATGAAACGGCTTTAGGTTTGATGATCGGCTTATACATGGCGCAAGATAGTTTTGGTACCGCAACAAATGTAACTGGAGATGGTGCCATCGCTTTAGTAGTTGATAAGCTTATAAAATAATAATAATATGCCTTTCGTTGTTTCTAAAGTAAATAACCTTAAGGTAAAAAGGTGATTAAGGCCATTTTAAGTAGATAACATAAATAACCATCCTTGCGCTAAAAACAATAGGATGGTTATTTCTATTTGTAGGCTATATTAACTCCGTCGTTACTTTCTTTTTTAGACAAAAAGAAGAATCCTCCCGGAATTTATCGTTGGTCAGCCGCTCTTTATTCAATAAAGGATTAGCTATTTTCCATTTTGTATCGCCATTCGAACAAACTTACTTGCTAATTTTTCTACTCTGTCATAATGATCATCTTTAGCCGGATAAGTAATATCACTTCCTACCCCAACTAACGTAGCACCTGCATCTAACCAAGTATTCAAATTGTCTAAACTTATACCACCAGTAGGCATTATCTGTATATAAGGTAACGGTCCTTTAATATTCTGAATAATAGATGGTGAAAATAATTGACCAGGAAATAACTTAATAATAGTAACACCGTATTCAATCGCATGAATCATTTCGTTTATCGTCATACATCCCGGTAAATAAGGGATACAATATCTGTTACATAGTTTTGCGGTTTCAACATCAAAGTGTGGACTCACAATAAAGTCTGCGCCTGACAAAATTGCTAATCTAGCAGTTTCACTGTCTAACACTGTACCGGCTCCAACAACAACTGAATCATACTTTTCTCTTATTTTCTCCAATAAGTGGTGAGCTTTTGGTACTGTAAAAGTAATTTCAAGGGATTTTACCCCACCATTTACACATGCTGCTACAATTTTTTCAGCTTGCTCAATCGTATCTCCCCGAATAACAACTGTTATCTTACTTTCGTTTAGTTTTTTTAAAATATTGTAAGATTTCATTATTCCCTCTCCTTTTATACACCTGAATAAGCAGAGAATCCTCCATCTACAGGAATGACAACACCATTCACAAAGCTTGATGCGTGATGATGTACTAACCAAAATAATGTTCCTATTAACTCTTCCGGTTCACCAAATCGTTCCATTGGTGTTTTAGCTATAATTTTCAGTGCGCGGTCACTATAATTACCATTTTCTTCAACTAATAAAGTTTTATTTTGTTCAGTTAAAAAGAAACCTGGAGCGATCGCATTAACACGAATACCTACTTTAGAAAAATAGACAGCTAGCCATTGAGTAAAATTACTTATGGCAGCTTTCGCCCCACTGTACGCTGGTATTTTTGTTAACGGTTGAAATGCGTTCATAGAGGAGATATTAATAATCGTCGCATCTGACATGTTGACCATATCTTTTGCAAAAACTTGAGTTGGTAATAATGTACCTAGAAAATTTAAATTAAACAGGTGTTCTATCGAATTTTGTTCAAGCTCAAAAAATGTTTTTTGCATATCGTTCTCTAGATCGTCTACGACTAATCGTTCATTTGTAGTCGTTGCTCCGGAGTTATTTCCGCCTGCACCGTTAATTAATATCGTACACAGTCCTATTTCTTTTTTGATTTCTCTATGTACTTGTTCTAACTGACTTTTATTTAATACGTCTACACTATACCCAAAAGCTTGTCCACCCTCTAAATAAATCTCTTCTACAACACGCTCTATTTTTTCCTTATTTCGTGCTAAAATAACCACCTTAGCACCTGCTTTAGCGAGGGCTTTACAAATTATTGAGCCTAAAACCCCACTTCCGCCAGTTACTACTGCAACTTTACTATGTAAGTCTACATTAAATGGCAATTTCACTTATTACCCTCCTGACGATATTTCACCGTATCAATTATTCCATTCAAATAAGTAACTCCTAATGCTCTATCGTATAGTCCGTATCCCGGCCTTCCTTCTTCTCCCCAAATCATTCTTCCATGATCAGGACGAATCGGACCATGGAAGCCAATTTCAATTAACTTACTTATCACTCCTACCATATCAATAGATCCATCTCTAGCTAGATGTGATGTTTCTTGAAATGACTTTTTACCAATCCATTTAATATTTCGAGCGTGAACAAAATGTATACGATTTTTTGCAACTTCAATGATATCTAGTAAATTATTTTCAGGGTTAGCTCCATAAGAACCTGTACAAAATGTGATACCATTATGAATACTATGAACCGTTTCTAAAATATACTCCACAGATTCCTTATCTTTTACAACTCGAGGTAATCCAAATATGGACCACGGTGGATCGTCTGGATGAATAGCTAAGTATACATCTTCTTCCTCGGCTACAGGAATAACTTCTTGTAAAAAGTAAATTAAATTTTCCATTAATTTTTTTTCTGAAATATCTTGATAAGCATCGATAATATTGCGCAATTCACTTGCTTGATAAGATATATCCCAACCTGGCAATGTTAATTCGCCACTTAATGGATCGATATTTTTTACTTTTTCCTCATCATATAATAATGAATTAGATCCATCTGCTAAAGGAGCATCTAACTGTGACCTTGTCCAATCAAAAACCGGCATGAAGTTGTAACAGACTTTATTTATCCCGGCTTTCGACAGATTTCTGATTGTTTCTTGATAGTTTTTAATCCATTTATCTCTGTTATCTAGCCCCATTTTAATATCTTCATGAACTGGAACACTTTCAATAATACTTAACTTAAATCCACTCTCTTCAATAATTGTTTTTAACTCCATAATTCTTTCATACGGCCACACATCGCCTACAGGTATATCATAAATAGCCGAGACAATACCTGTCATTCCTGGTATTTGCTTTATCTTATCTAGCGTTACGGGATCATCCATACCATACCAACGAAAGCTCATTTCCATATAAATCTACCTTTCATCTTTTACAATCTTTTATTTAAATAATGCTCATTGTACTTATCGTAGTTTTGAATCATACACTGTTATTTTTCTTTCAACTAAAAAAGGACATGAATTTTTCTATCAATATACGATTTATCTCATCAGTGTCTCCACTTTCAATCTAGTCTGACAATTACAATCCAAGGAGCTCAAGATGTTTCCCAATATGTTTTACTAATGCTTTATTGTATTCTTCCTCACGATCATTTAATGTACCGAAAACATCATTTCTAAATAAATAATCTCCCACTTGATCTTTTTTAACCAAAAGTAGACCATATGTGATATGAAAAAGTTGTCTAGCAGCATCATTATTCATATAGTTAGGTAATTCATTATCTTTAACTTCTTCGAGTGGTAAAACAGTGGACATATTCGGTGTTACATGATAGTGCTTTTGAGCTTCTGAAAAATTTTCTAAAGCAAATGTATGCATTTTCCTATATAAGTTAGGGTTGACAGTTGCTATTACTCTAACTGCTTCAAGCCAATTTGTTCCAGCAGTTTTCACATGATAAATTCCTTTAGTATGTTTTGCAATAATGGGATAAACTTTAAATTTATCACTTCCAGAATGAATACTTAATTTATAACCAAAATGTGCTGCAATTAATGCATGTTCCCTTAGTTCTACTTCAAATTGATGTACATCTCCAATATAATCAATTCCCTTTTGAAATTCTCCACAAAATCTTGGAGCAAGACTGGTAATCGTAATATTATGTCGCTTTAATTCATTGGCTACAAAAAAATGGGACAAAGGGGATGTAATTGTTTCTGTTTCATCAATCGAAAGTTCAAAATCAATTTCTCTCTCCGCTTTAGTAATATATTCATCATATATACAACACGTATAATGAATAGCTTCATGATACAAAAGCACATTCTTCATCAATGTTATTTGATTAAAAGTTAGCGAGAGATCATCAACATTAAAAGTCTTATCTAGATAATTATTATTATAGTAATGTTGAATTTCATCTGATAATTTTTCATACTCTGTTACGATCTCATGATCATTTGCATGTTCAATACTATTATAAATGTGATCTGAACAGTCTAGTGTTATCATGGAACATCCTAAAGACAGAGCATTCTCAATATCTGCCCCTTCTTTTATATGGTCCCCATCAGCTCCGAAACCACCTTTGTATCCTTCTTGGAAGACTGCAAAAGAAGCAGCATCAATCATTTCTTCCATCGTACGGTTCGTTAACGTTAGCTCACGAATACTTTGTTGTGCAAGAATTGGTTTAATACCTTTCTCTTCTACTGTTTGTATATGTCCAGGTGAAGCTAGACCTAATCTATCTCCTAATCCAATTGTTGCAGTTTTAGTGCCAAAAGCTTTGGGGACAGTGTAATCAAAATACTTGTTAAGCACTAAACGATTTTCATGGCTTAAAGGACAATTTTTTCCTTTTTCCACTATGGTCTCCCCACTCAATTCATCAAATAATTTCCCTTTTCCTGCCGCAATGATGCTTTTTTCGTTGTCGACTCTTATCATCATTAGATGAACATTGTCATGTATAGTAAAAGAACGTTCATATCGTTTAATATTTGTCTTCATTTTTCCTTTGGAAAGTGACTCAATGACTTCATTTAAGTGTTCCATAGTATCCTTGTCCTCCAATTTAAAATTTGAATATAGGCATGAAGTGAAAGGTACATAAATATGTTCTTCATGCCCTAAAATTTGCTAACAGTTCTAAAGTTGATTAACATCCAGTAAAGAAGAAGACTCTTTATCTAAATATAAGGTAAAATCCTTATGATCCTTTAATGCAGTTGCTGGTATTTTATTTGTTTTTTCATTCTCCATGGTTTCTTTAATCGCTTTAGCTTTGCTCGAAAATGGTACAGGAGAAATAATTACTTTACTTTGCAAGATTTGATAAACCGACATCGTAATCGCTTGCTTTGGCACATCATCCATCGTTTTAAACCAACCTTCTCCTACTTGTTGCTTCTTACAAGCATCGTCTAAATTGACTAAAATAAAAGGCTCTTTTGTATCAAAATTTGCAGGTGGATCATTAAATGCAATATGGGCATTTTCGCCAATCCCAATGAGTGCAACATCAATCGGGCTTTCACGAATTACCATGTTTAAATTTTTGATATTTTCTTCTATATTTCCTTCTCCATCTACGAAGTATGATTCCTTTAAGGTTACTTTACTTGTAAAACGTTCCTTTAAATATTTCCTAAAACTTGCTTGATGTTTTTCAGATAGATCTACATATTCATCTAAATGAAACATTTCAACTTTTTCCCAATCAACTTCTTGATTGATTAAATATCTAATAGTTTCAAATTGTGATTTTCCAGTTGATAATAATAATCGAGCAGAATTTTTTTCCGCAATCGCTTTATTTAATATCCTTGCACAATGTTGAGCTGTTGCCTCACCCAATTCTACTGAATCTTCCAAAATTTTGATATTCATTGTTTAGCACTCCTATATTCATTTTGAATAATTAAATATCTTTATCTATTCCGTCAATTTCTTCTTCAAGAATTGTAATAAATGTATCTAAATCAATGTCACCCATTAAATATTTTTGAAGGTGCATTGGCATGTTTTTCTCAATAACTGTATATTCACTGTAATATGGTGCTGTTTGGGATATTTCAATAATTTCTACTAATGTTTCTTTCCAATCAGCATCAATTTTTTCAAATCCTGCTTTCATCACTGGGAGCTTCCCCCATTCTTCTGCTACCGCTACTTGAATATCTGGGTTCATTAACGCCTCTTGGATAAATTGTATCGCAAGCTCTTGTTCTTCCGATGCTTTTGGAACGAGAATCCCTGCAGTAAATGCTCTGGAACCATTTATATCCGAACCTGGGATTGGAATAACATCTGTTTTTCCTTCCCCTATAAAGGACACTGCTTCAGCTGCATGAGCACCAGTTTCAAGAACCATCGCCATTTGTCCAGAATTATATGCATTACGTCCTGCATCTTTGTTTGTAAAAGTTTCCACTGAAAAAACGCCATCATCTACTCCTTTTTTCCAAATTTCTAATATTTCACGCATTTTAGGAGTGTCATAAGAGAGAACACCATCCTTCTCATACGTTCCATCCGCTGCAATTTTAGTCGCTAACATCATAGAAGCTGCATTAGGTCCCCATTGGATAGATGTTACTTCTTTCCCATCACCTTTTAATTTTTTAGCATATTCATATATTTCTTCCCACGTTTCTGGAACAAGAATATTCCCTTCCGCATCGACATATTCAGCTTCTTCAAACATTTCAGTATTAATATTAACTGCATATGTCTCTAAGCTTATTGGTATTGCAAATTGAGTATCGTTCACGTTTGCATAGGACAAAGTATTCCCTACAAAGTTATCTTTTGCAGTATCACCTTCAAAAAAATTAGTATCATCAAAATCGATAAGTAAATCCTGTTTTAAAAACTGTACAGCATTTGCTAAACCATCTGTTAAAACAATATCAACGTCTGTTTCCCCTTTACTCCACTTTAATGCGAAGGTAGAGAGTGCATCTTTGTCAGGGTAAGGTTTTAGGTTCACTGTAACGTCTGGATATTTATCCTCAAAATAATTAATAGCTTCATCTAAATGCAACTTTTCTTCCATCCAAGCATCTGGAGCTACATTTAATACCTTTGCCCCATCAGAACTTGTACCACTTCCCTCGACATCATTACTACTTTCCTCAGACTTAGAGCATCCTATCAATAAGACGAATCCAAATAACAATATAGCAATATAACTAACAATTTGTTTTTTAAACATTGTTTACCCTCTCTCCATTTAATATTTTCAAAACAATGTTGAAACAATTTTTCTAAAATACTCTATTTATGCTCACCTCCTTAACCTTTAATAGACCCTTGTGATAATCCTTCGACAACTTGTTTTTGAAATAAGATAAAGATAATGATTGGTGGCAACATGGATAAAGTAATAACTGCAGATAATGTTCCTAATGCCCATGCTTCCCCTTTAAGTAAAGTAAGACCGACAGTTAATGGCATGGCAATTTGATCTGTAGCAAGTACTTTAGCCATTGTATATTCACCCCAAATCACATAAAAGGAAAAAATAATAACGGTAATTAAACCATTTCTGGCCATAGGCAACATTATTCTCCACCAAGTTTGAAAAATTCCACACCCATCTATTTGTGCCGATTCTTCAATCTCTTTCGGAATTCCAATAAATGCAGCTCTCATAATAAAGATTGAAAATGGTAGTCCAACTGCAACATTGGGCAAGATTAATCCTAGTCTAGTATTGAGTAATCCTAAGCTATCTTCTAATAGATACATCGGTATTAGAAAAACAGCTATCGGAAGCGTAATGACGAGTAATAATGCAACTAAAATGATGTGACTACCTTTGAAAGGGAGCCTTGCAAAAGCATACCCTGCAAGCGAACTTAAAATTGCAATTAAAAGTACACCTGAAACCGTTATCAAAACAGAATTCATAAAATAATCAATAAAATGTCCCTCTAGTATACTTTCATAGTTTGTAAAAATTATTTCTCTCGGAAAAAAACTTTGTGGTACTTGAAAGATTTCATTTTCCGATTTAAACGAATTAAATAATGCATATATAAATGGAGTTAAGAAAAATACTGTAGATGTTGCTAAAACAACATATAAAACAACCACCCAAAACCATTTTTTCAATGTGTGTTCCCCCTATATGTCTTCTCGACTTCTATTAATATGGAAGTTTATTAAAGAGAATACTAATGTAATAATCCCTAAAATATAGGCCATTGCTGAAGCATATCCCATTTCAAACCTTGTAAAAGCTGTAAAATAAATTTCTTGGTACATTACTAGTGTGGACGTTCCCGGTCCACCATGTGTCATCACCATTGGCTCTACAAATACTTTTAACGCTTGAATAATTGCCCAAATACCTGTTAATATGTAAGCTTCTCTTAAGTTTGGTAATATGACATAGAAAATCTTTTTCCATCCAGTTGCCCCATCCACTTCAGCTGCTTCCAAAATATCCGGAGAAATCGATTGCAACCCACCTAAAAATAAAATTGTTACAAACCCTATCGTTGCCCATAACCCTACTCCGATAATACTACCCATAGCCGTTTTACCTTCAGTAAGCCAACCTCGTGTTAGCTGTTCTAACCCAAGAATATCACCGAGAAAATAATTCAATAAACCAATATTTTCTTGTAGAATCCATGTAAAAACGATGGAAGCCAATGATAATGGCACTACAATTGGAATAAAGATTGAAGTTCTAAAAAAAGCATTAAACTTTTTCACATTAAAAAGTGTGAGCGCTAAGAAAAGTGAAATAACCATCACTGAGATAAAGTAAATACTAGAATAAATTAATGTATTTTTCATCGAAACTCTAAAAGTCGGATCTTGAAAAGCATTTTTATAGTTCTCAAATCCAACAAAACTAGGTGAAGCATCTGTAACATAGTTATAATCCTGTAAGCTCATAAAAGCACTGTACATGATTGGATAAAACATAAATGCAAAGACAAAAATAAAAGCCGGAAGAATAAATAAAATCCCATAGAGTCTTTTTTGACGTTGCAAACTCATACTTTTTTTTCGTTTTTTAACTTGCTCCATAAGAACCCCCCTTACTCTTATTTATCTCATAGACAATTTCACCATTTGAAATTGTTTTTACTATTTTAAAATTATTATTTTCGTTACTAAAAATAATAAAGTTAGCTGGAGAGTTGACTCGTAAACTACCCGTTCCATCTTTATCTAATCCAAAAAGTTGTGCGGGATGGTGAGAAGCCATCAAAATAGCATTTTTCAAATCACATATCCCCATTTTCACTAAATTTTCCACCCCTCTATTTAAAGGAACGGCAGATCCAGCCAATATATCCGGGGTATTTGCCAGATGTAACAAACCATTTTCCTGTAAAACGACATCTCTATTAATATTTGTTTTATAATTTCCTGGTGGCATTCCAGCCAAACTAACTGCATCACTAGTAATGATTGCTTTCTTTCCTTTTGTTCGAATCATTACTTTTAGCACCGATTTTGGCAGGTGATGCCCATCTGCAATGATCCCGGCCCATAGATTATCTTCTGCTAATTGCGACCATATATAATTTGGATGGCGTTTAATAGATGGATGGGCTCCATTACCTAAATGTGTACTCATCGTAGCACCGGCTTCGACTGCTTTCTGAATATCGTCCTCTGTAGCATTACAGTGACCAATAGCTGCAACAATTCCCAATTCATAAAGAGCTTTAATAAACTCAATTGAGCCCGTTTTTTCAGGTGCTAAAGTAACTTTACAAATAAGATTATTTGAAATGGTGAGCCAATCATTTAATTCTTCTATGTCTGGATCTCTTACCCACTCTTTATTGTGAGCACCTCTAGGTCCGTCTTCTTCCGAAATATAAGGTCCTTCTACATGAATCCCAATAACTGATTTTTTCACAAGTGGATATGTTTCATAAGCTTTTGATATAACCTTTATACAATGCAACATTCTTTCTCTCGTTCCTGTTACAACAGTTGGACAAAATTGTGTTACTCCAACTTTATGGAGCTCTTTCACCACATTTAACACCGTCTCTTCTGTTGTTTCAAATCCATTTAAATCATAACCTCCTATACCATTCACTTGTATATCGATCAGACCAGGGGCTATCCAATGCTTACACTCTTCTTCTGTCTTCTGAATAGAAGAAATAGTGCCATTTTCTACTTTTATTTCAATGGACTCTTCACTTATCCAATGCTTCCCTTTATAAAACATCAAAACTTCCATTCCCTTCTCTATAATAGTTCATACACTATTTAATTTATTGGATGATTCATCTATCAATTTTCTTTCTATTTTCAAACCTACTTATCGCTTCATCTAAATAAGGTAATCCTTCATTGTCTCCATAGACTTCTACTACCATTGCCCCTATTGTGTTAGCAAACTTTAACACTTTTTCAGGTTCCCAATCATGTAACAACCCATAAATTGCTCCAGCACCAAAGCCATCCCCTGCTCCAACGACATCTACCACTTTTGTAGTATGGATAGAATCACATGTATAAAGCTGCTCATTCGTCCATAACTTCGCACCCTTTTCACCTAATTTTATGAATAGGTGAGAAATTGCGTATCTTTTTGCATTATAAATTATTTGATCAACATCTTGAGTGCCAAATAAAAGTTCTGCTTCATCTATTCCAGCTAACAAATAGTCAACTTCTGGTAGCCATCGCAACAATGTATCTTTTGCTTTCTTTTCACTCCAAAGTTTCAACCTGATATTTGGATCTAACGAAATCTTTAATTTATGTTTTTTGGCTAGTTGTATTGCCGCATCAATAATTCCAATATTCCGACTATTTATTGATGGAAATACACCTGATATATGTAATAACCGTGACTTTCTAAACACGTCTTCATTCAACGAACTCGGTGTTAACGTTAGTGTAGGTGATTTATAACGGTAATAATATGTCTCCGAAAAACCTCCCTCTCTTAACTCCTTAAAGTTTAATGAAGTTGGATGGTCTTTGACTAATTTTACTTCTGAAACATCTATTCCTTCTCCACGAAGAAAATTATAAATAAACCTTCCAAACTCGTCATCTCCAATTCTACTAAGAAATGTAGTTTGAAGACCCAAACGAGCACAACCTATAGCAATGTTTAGTTCGGCTCCTCCTACTTTTTTCTTGAATGAATCAACGAACCTTAATGGTCCTGAAACAGATGGATCAAAAGTTATCATCGCATCTCCTATTGTAATAACGTCAATCAATCCTATCACCAACTCTCTCTACTGAACCTCTAACGATTAACGATGGATCATAACGATAAATAGTTGGTTTATTTTTCGTTTGTTTATTATTTATTTTTTCTAGTAATATTTCTGCTGCTTTAGTTCCCATATCAATAGTAGGTTGTACAATTGTAGTTAAAGGCGGTGTATGAATAGCAGCAAATGAAACTTCATCCACTGTTATTAATCCAATATCCTTTCCAATTTTTATTCCGTTATCAAAAGTGTAAGATAATATTTCCATCAACGTTAAATCATTTCCTGAAATAATTGCTGTCGGTGGTTCAGATAGAGTGAAAAGTTCAGTTAACTTTTGTTTAATCAGAGATAATTCTGCTCCTTTTATGTACTCCTGATTAATTTGAATATGTCTCTTTTTTAATGCTTCTTTGTATCCTTGGATCCTCTCTACTCTAGGAGTCACATTATCAATTAAAGAAGTCGTAACAATTGCAATCTTTTCATGTCCATTTTCATATAGGCAATCGACTGCCAGCTCTGAAGCTTTTTTATTATCTAAAAGGACTGTATCGCTATCCAATCCATCCACAATTCTATCTAGGAAAACAAGGGGAAAATTTTCAGAAATCAATTTATTGTACATCTCCAAATTTCCACTAGTTGGAATGACAATTAAACCGTCAATTTGTTTTGAAAGCAATGTCTCTAAATAGTTTTTTTCTTTTTCGGAATCATCATCAGCATTACAAATGATAGTAGAAATACCATTTTCATTACACACGTTTTCAATAGCTCTAATTACTTGCGTGGAATATGCATGTAAAATATTTGCTACAATGACCCCAATCGTTGAAGTACTTTTCTTCTTTAAACTTCTCGCTATTACATTCGGTTGATAATCCAATTCTTTAATTACTTTTTCAATTTTCATGCGAGTTTTCTCGCCCATATAATCAAAACGCTCGTTTAAGTATTGAGATACTGTACTTTTAGAAACACCTGCCTGATTCGCTACGTCTTCAATCGTAATTCTTTTTGTCATTTGGTATCTTCCTTCTCCATTTTATAAACCGATTTACTAAACCGGTTTAGTAGATTATATAATAAATGAAAGCGTTTTACAAGCTTTTTTTTAAAAGATTTTTTATTTTATCTCACACGGAGAAATATATGCTCGTTTTTTGGGTATCTTCCAGTTAAAATACCTTTCTCAATATGAATAGAATTTTTCAATTAAAAATACGCAAAGAAAATAAATTTCATTGCGTATCATTCACGAAAGTTTTTTTCATCTTAATTTCAATCTTTCTTCGCTTTTTATAAAAGTCTTAAAATTTACTTTTTAATTGTATTCCTTAACACACCTATTTGTTCAATCGTAAGTTCTACTTCATCTCCATCTTGTAACCAAGGATGAACGCCTTCTCCGAACTCTAATAAACAACCAGTTCCAACTGTTCCTGACCCAATAATATCTCCCGGATATAGTGTTGTGCCACTTGATGCTTGGGCAATCATTTCGTTAAATGAATAATAAATATTTTTGAAATTTCCTCGAGAAATAACTTTTCCATTGACAGAAGCTGTCATTTCTAAATCAAATCCTTTATTTTCTCGAAATGGCTCAAGTACCTTTGGCGTAACAATACAAGGTCCAATGGAAGTAGCAAAATCTTTCCCTTTGGCGGGTCCAAGTCCAATCGGCATTTCTTTTAATTGGAGGTCACGTGCAGACCAATCATTAAAAATGGTATAACCAAAAATATATTCATCCGCTTCATCGACCGAAATGTTTTTCCCTTCTTTTCCGATGACGATGGCAATTTCTAATTCGTAATCCAGTTTTTCACAACCCGGTGGTCGTTCAATCCCCTCATTTGGATCATGAATGGTCGTATGATTAGTAAAATAAAATGCAGGTATTTTATACCAATTAGGATGTACTTGAATACCACTCGTTTTAGATGCATTTACGATATGATCTTCAAACGCCATAAAATCTCTTACACTATTTGGATTTCCCAATGGTGCATGCAGATTTACTTCCGTCACCGGAATACTGCTATTTTGGTCTATGTTATGATTTACTATTTCTTCTAGAATCGGCAAATTTCTTTCAGCATCTTCAATAAAAGAACGCATTGTATGTGGTAGTTTACCTTCACTAATTTCCTCTATTGAATATACGTTATCATTGATCATCATCCCCGCTTGTTTTTTTCCATCAGCGATCGAGTATGTGATAAATTTCATCGTTGTCCATCTCCCCTAATAATGCTTCTTTCCCCTTCGCCGTTAAAGCAACACTTCTACGCCAAATTCCTTCTTCTTTCAGATAACCCTGTTCGATTAGTTTAGCTAATAGGACTGAAAGCCTTAATGAATCAAATTTTTCAGCTTGAAGATATTGATTTAAAACGTCAGGACCTTCCTTTAATTTACGTAAAATAACTTTCTCTTCCTTATTCATGTAGTAATCTGTAGACCCTTTTGAAATATCGATCGTCACATGACGATAACCTTCATCGGTCAGTGTAAAAGAATAGAATCCTGGTCCTGAATACTTCTCTCTCGTCAACAATAACTTTTGATCTAATGATTCAATAATTTCATTTGTTTTTGAAGAATCTGTACCAAACATATCTGTCACTTCCGCCATTGTATGATAACCCTCAGCAATTAAATTTAGTGCTTTAATTTCATCCCCTGTTAAAGAAGAGAATGATGGAGCTTTCTCTTTCCAATTTGGCCTTGAGTAATAATTTGGTTCAGATAATAAACTAATTACAATCGTTGTCACTAATGTAAATACAAGACCTACGACACCAATATGTGTGTAGTTGGAGATCACAAATATTCCCGTTAATTCAAGCACTGTTAGTAATGCTGTTATAGACATGCCAAGAACTGCTCCATAGAACGCTCCCGCTTTTGTCGTTCTCTTCCACCAAACTCCTAAGAAAACTAAGATAGAAGGTGCCCCTAACCAGGCTGTTGAAAAAGCGAATAGGTAGAGCGGTCCACCCGGATAAAAGGATAATAACCAAACAAGTATCCCTAAAATGAGTGTAATGATTTTTGACGGCATCGTTAGTTGTTCACTTGTAGCATTAGGGTGTAAAAACCGTTGATACAAGTCACGAACCGCCGTACTTGACGCACCAATTAAAGCAGTTGTGGAAGTAGATATCGATGCCGCTAACGCACCAATTAAAGCTAATGCCGCCACACCAATTGGTAAAGCTTTTAAAACTACACCAAAAGCAGACATAGGGTCGGTATCACCATGTGGTGCAAAATGATCAGGAAAAATCGATGCCGCATATACACCAACAATAGCTAATATTGTAATTGGAACGAAAACAAGCAACATGGCACCATAAATAAAACCGTTTCTAGCAACTTTTTCATTTCTAGCAGAAGAAACACGTAACCAGTAATAATTATTTCCCCAGACTAAAAAACAACCGAATAATATGGTGAATGTGAGTACACTTGGGTATTGTAATGAAAAAATTGGTAAACTTTGATCGGCAATTCCCGCAGTAAAAAAACCTTTATTTCCGGACCAATTGTTTAGTAAAAAGCTCGAGCCACCATATTTCATCAGTAACGCGATCAACATAACTGGAAGTGCAATTAACCCTACACACATTTGCATAAAATCTGTTAATGTAACGGCCCAAAATCCTCCAATATACGTAAATAAAAGAAATAAGAAGAAAATTACTGCCAAAGTGCCTAGTAACGACCACCCAGTAAACCCTGTAGTTACGATAGCCATCGAAACGACATTGTTCGCCATAATTCCGAGCAAACCTAAAATGGTAGCTAATGTTACTAATGTTCTCGTTCGACTGTCAAAACGCATCTCGAGCCATTCTGATAATGTATGTGCCCCTGATCTTCTAATATAAGGTGCAAACACAATCCCATATAGTGCAAGTCCACCAAAACCGTAAATAATCCCAAATCCAACAGCGCCCCAAAACCCTGTCATAATGGCTAGTCCTGGTCCTAATGTAATAATAGTTCCTGCAAACCCAATTGCCGCAACTCCAAATATGTTTACAAGTAATCCCACTTCTCTACCAGCGATAAAAAAGTCGTTCGAATTGCTTACCCATTTCTTTGTTATGAATCCCCCAGCTAATAACAGTAATAGAAATGCAATAAACATGATTAAAAATACGGTGTTAAACGCCATTCAATTCTCCCCTTTATTAATCAAATATGGCAACAGGACGAGCCCATCCTGCACTTGCACCAGATATTTTTACTGGAAAACAGGCTACCTTAAAACCGGTTGGACTTGGTAACTGATCTAAGTTTGCTAGTTTCTCAATTTGACAATACTCCTTTTCTTTTCCAACAAAATGTGCTGCCCATAAAATATTGTCTGCCTTCGTTTGGCGGTATTGCTCAGCTTGTAATGGCAATGGAATGTCCCATCCCCAACCGTCCGTTCCCATTACTTTAATTCCTTTCTCTATTAGCCAACGGGTCGCTTCCGCTGAAGCCCCTGCGTGGGACATGACGTAATTTTCTTGATAGTAGTTTTTATCTGCATCTGTCCTAATCAGGACAATATCATATGGCTTCAATTCGTAATTCATCTCTTGTAACTTTGCTTCAAAATCTTCTACTTGAAGTTCATATCCTGGTGCTTTATTGCTAAAATCAAATAACACTCCATTCCCGAAAAACCATTCTAGTGGCAGCTCATCTATCGTTCTTGCTTTTCTCCCTTCTGAAAATGGAGCATAATGCCAAGGCGCATCTACATGAGTTCCTGTATGTGTCGTTAGAGTAACATTCTCAACAGCCCAAGCTTTACCATCAGGAAAGTCTGTCGCTTCTAAACCTAAAATTTCCGCTGCTTGTTCCGCTCCTTTTTCATGTGCATCATATTCGATTTTTGGCGGAAATGGTTCCTTCGCCTGATTATCCATTGGGACACTTAAATCAATTATCTTCATTCGTTTCTTCTCCTTTTTTGATATAAATTGTTCTTCGTTTCCTTTTTCTCCTTTAAAACTTGTGTAACAAGTCCTCAAACTCATCCCCATACTTTTCTTTCATAACGTCACCGAAATCATTGATAACTTGGTTGATATAAATGTCATGTCGTATGTAGTTTTCAGCAACTTTCACTAGAGCAGCATGACTAGAGATTATTCCGTGAGGTGGACTTTCCATATTTAAAACAAAGACAGTTTCCTGGTCAAACACGGCAACAAGTTCGCCCAAATGTCTTTCGTTTGTAAATCTTCCTTGATGATGCCCAAAGCCCTCCCAAAGAAACTCTTGAATTCCTTTTGGATCGAATAAAATTGACTTAATATCTACCCCCTTATTGAATGCGCTTTCAAATTCATCTTTCAGTAAGAGAAATTCCTTGCTCCAACAACTAAATAATATGGATTGTTCCGCTTTATTAATTAATTGCTTTAACAAGTCGACATTGGCTTCATAACCTTCCATATGATAAAGCCTAGACCAATCTTCCTCAATACGTGGTTGGATATTTTTGAAGTAGTTTTCCATTTTACCCATATTGTCTTTGTGCGAGTCTTTTAGATTTTTCAACAACTCTTTCCAAGGAAGCGGAGAATAAAATTTCTGACCACTAGGAGTCCCGTTATTCATTAGAAAAACGACATCTCGATCAATCAGTTTAGGCAATGTTTGATAAACCTTCGCACTCGGAACACCAGACTGAACAGCTATATTATTGCCATTCATAGGACTTTGTTTCAACAGCGCAAGGTAAATTTTTGCTTCATACTCGGAAAAATTATACCTTTTTAAAACATCAATAATTTCCATCTTTTTATCACCAACCTAAAATTATACCACCGTGGTAGTTTAATTATATTAATATACTATAATTACCTAATTTTTTTGTCAATACTAAAATGAAATTTATTTTTTATTTAAGAGTCAAATTGCCACTAAAAGCAAAAACAATAACCATCCTTCACTCTTAATGAAAGGGATGGTTATTAGTATTAACTATATTTTCTTTTAGACAACAAAACGGCTTGAAAGAGCTATATTGGTCTAAAAAATCAGTCACGCCGCATGGTGAGTTGTACATAAGGAAGTCTGCATATAATCTTTCTCATATACCGGCTCCTTCAAAGGAATAGCTATTACATAGATAAAAAAATGTTTTTATCTTTGTTACTTACAATCGCTTTACGTCAAGCGTTAACACAAATGAAATAAAGGCTTCTACGATATTTAATTGTAATGCATCTGTATAATAATACATCGATGTGTCACGAGTTAGAGGCTTTCCAAAAGAATCATGTAATGGCTTAATCGTTAATTCCTTATAAGGATCTACCACTAACTGTGCTAAAATACCATAGCCTAATCTATGTAAGATCATTTCTTTACAAGTTTCCACCTGATTCACATAAATGTTCGTATACGACTCGTCTTGATAGTTTGTATACCACCATTTATCAATCGTATCTTTCATAATTCGATCGGTATGGTAATCAATTCTAGGTAACGAAGGGAGCTCTTCCCATTCAAACGACCAAGGAGCTGCAACACAAACATTTTCTTCATATAGTATTTCTCTACTTTCTTTCCAAGGATAATCACCTTTTATAAATCCAATATGAACATCGCGATTTAATACCATACGATACATTTCACTACTCCAACCAGTTACGACTTTACATTCAATTCCCGGATGTTCCTGTTGAAATAGGCTTAGTAGTTTCGGCATTTTATAACGCGCAAAAAAGTTCGACACACCCACTTTTAATGTCCCAGTCACCATGTTTTTCATATTATTTAATTTTTCCTTTAGTTTTTCCTGTTCACTTAGCATCTTTTGAGCATGTTTCACTAAGACCATACCTTCAGGGGTAAATGCAATTCCCCTTCTTTTCCGGAGGACAATTTGTAAACCAAAATCTTCTTCTAACTTTTTCAATCGAGAAGATAAAGTAGATTGTGAAAGATATAATTGTTCAGAAGCATGCGTAATATTCATTGTTTCATATAACGTGCTTAACAGTTCCCAGTCTCGAATATGCACCCGCGCTTCCTCCTTCTATTCAGCCATCGATTTTATCAATGTCTAGTAATCATAAATATATACTTCAAAAAAGTAAAAATCAACCATATAGTGAATATAGTAGCTATTTTGTATGTTCAAAATAGAGTAATAGAATTAGAGGAGGTATTTTATTTTGAGTGTTTCATTTGTTCAAGGGCTTGAAAATGTTGTTGTAAGCGAGACCGAAATTTCTTTTTTGGACACAGATGTGGAAAAGATTGTGATAAGGGGACAGGATTTAATCGAGCTTTCCTCTACAAAAAGGTATCTAGACATTGTGTATCTTTTGCTGGAGGGCGAATTGCCAGATGAGTCAAAACGACTTATGTTACAAAATGATTTATCGGAAAAACAAACAATCCCTAAAGAGTTACTTCAAGTGTTTTCGTTATTTTCAAAAGACTATCACCCAATGGATGCCCAGCGTACAGGAGTTTCCATACTAGCAAATTATGATTCCTATATAGGTGACAATTCTGCGGCAATGAATAAACAGCGAGCTTATAAACTACTTGCTCAACTTCCAACACTGACTGCAAACAGTTATCGTATATTAAACAATCAGGAAGTCATCTCACCTTTAAATGACTTATCCTACAGTGCCAATTTTTTATATATGATCACTGGTGACATTCCCTCAGAAGAGGAAGAAATAATATTCGACAAATCCTTGTTACTTTATAGCGAACATGAAATGCCAAATTCAACTTTTACGGCTCGCGTAATCGCTTCAACTAACGCTGATTTATACAGTGCCTTAACAGGTGCGGTTGGTTCCTTAAAAGGAAATCTACATGGAGGAGCCAATGAAGCAGTAATGTATTTACTAAATGAAGCTGGAAATGTAAAACAATTTGAAAAAATACTATATGAGAAATTACAAAATAAAGAAAAAATAATGGGCTTTGGTCACCGTGTGTATATGAAGAAAATGGATCCTCGCGCTCAAATAATGAAGGAATCCCTAAAAAGTCTTTGTAATCATGATGGAGATGATACACTACTGGAAATGTGTGAAGCTGGAGAAACAATCATGAGAGAAGAAAAAGGATTATTCCCAAATTTAGATTACTATGCGGCACCAGTGTATTGGAAATTGAATATTCCAATTCCACTTTATACACCGATCTTCTACTGTTCTAGAGCAGCTGGCCTTTCTGCACATGTGATAGAGCAACATGATAATAACCGTATCTTCAGACCGAGGGTGAACTATATTGGGAAGCAGTACTAATACAACTGGCAGGTTGGATGACTTCTTCCCAATAAAACTGATCATGCCATCAGTTATTATACCAACTATATGACGGAAAGGAAAGATTTTGCTTGTTAAAAACGAATGAACGCACAAAAACAGATCAGATCATAGAGGAAATCACAGACTATGTATTAAATAAAGATATTACAAGCGAGGAAGCTTTCACAACAGCTAAATATGTTTTGTTAGACACTATTGGATGTGGCATCCTTGCCTTAAATTACCCAGAATGTACAAAACTTCTAGGCCCCCATGTGCCCGGAACTATTGTACCTAATGGAGTTAAAGTGCCAGGAACAAGTAATGTACTCGACCCTGTAAAAGGCGCATTTGATATTGGAGTGCTAGTAAGATGGTTAGACTTTAATGATACATGGTTAGCCAAGGAATGGGGACATCCATCCGATAACTTAGGTGGCATTTTAGCGGCAGCAGATTATGTGAGCCGGACACGAATTGCAAACGGTAAAACCCCATTATTGGTAAAAGAAGTATTAGACATGATGATTAAAGCACATGAAATTCAAGGTATTCTAGCTTTAGACAATAGTTTAAATCGTGTCGGACTCGATCACGTCTTTTTTGTTAAACTTGCTTCCACAGCAGTCGTGACAAAAATGTTAGGCGGTGGCCGGGAAGAAATCAATAATGCCTTGTCTAATGCTTGGGTAGATAATGCTTCTTTACGGACGTATCGCCATGCTCCTAATACAGGATCAAGAAAATCATGGGCTGCTGGAGATGCAACGAGCCGAGCTGTATTTTTAGCTCAAATGGCGGTAAAAGGAGAAATGGGTTATCCAAGTGCTTTAACAACACCTGGATGGGGTTTTCAAGAAGTCATGTTTAATAGTGAAACGATGACGTTACAACGTCCGCTTGACTCGTATGTCATGGAAAACGTATTGTTTAAAGTATCCTTCCCAGCTGAATTCCATGCACAAACTGCAGCAGAAGCTGGCGTAGTTCTACACCCAACTGTAAAAGATCGACTTGACGAAATTAAAGAGATTACCATTACGACCCATGAATCTGCAATTAGAATTATTGATAAAACAGGACCATTGCATAATCCAGCAGATAGAGATCATTGTTTGCAGTATATTACAGCGATTGCTCTTATGAAAGGCAATATCGTTGCCGAAGATTATGAAGACGAAGTAGCAAAAGATCCAATGATCGATGCATTACGTGAAAAAATGATCATTAAAGAAGATCAACAATATACGAAGGATTACTTAGATCCCGAGAAACGATCCATTGCTAATGCTGTCCAAGTTACCTTTACAGATGGAACGATGACAGATAACATTGAATTTGAATATCCATTAGGACATCGTTTCCGAAGAGAAGAAGCATTTCCGCAAATCATTCATAAGTTTAAGGAAAACATAGCAACACAATTTGCGGATAAACAAAGAGATGAAATCGAAAAAGCTTGTCTAAGTATGGAAGAACTTCCTAAGATGAATGTAAATGAATTTACAGACTTATTTGTTAAATAAGCAACATATAGACGTTGCTAAACATTACTGAATACACTTTAGGAGGTTAAATCATGGCATGGATTGTTCATAAACAAACTACCCAAATAGAGTTAGCAAAACAATTTAATACGCTAATTCATGAAAAGGAAATAGTACAAATACCCGGTGCACACGATGCAATGGCAGCTCTCATTGCTAAAAAAGCTGGGTTTAACACACTTTATTTATCAGGTGGAGCCTTTACAGCGAGTAAAGGACTACCTGATCTAGGCATCATTACATCCACAGAAGTAGCGGAACGGGCACAAGAATTAATTCGTGCAACTAATTTGCCAGTACTTGTCGATATTGATACTGGATTTGGTGGTATATTGAATGTCGCTCGTACCGCAATGGAGATGTTGGAAGCAAGAGTAGCAGCTGTTCAAATTGAAGATCAGCAATTGCCAAAGAAATGCGGACATTTGAATGGAAAACAACTCGTCACAGCTGAGGAAATGGTTCAAAAGATTGAAACGATTAAAGAAGTCGCACCTACTTTAATCATCGTCGCCCGTACCGATGCTCGAGCAAATGAAGGCATTGAAGGTGCAATGAAACGTGCACAAATGTACGTAGAAGCAGGAGCAGATGCTATTTTCCCTGAAGCGTTGGAATCAAATGAAGAATTCGATCTTTTTTCAAAGAATATAGATGTTCCTTTATTGGCCAATATGACTGAATTTGGGCAAACCCCTTACCTAACAGCTAAGCAGTTTGAAAAATTAGGATATGCAATGGTCATTTATCCAGTTACTTCCTTACGTGTTGCCGCCAAAGCATATGAAAGAGTATTTGATTTGATCAAAGAAGAAGGAACACAAAAAGAAGCCGTTACAGATATGCAAACAAGAAAGGAACTATACGAAACAATTTCCTATAATGATTTCGAGAACCTTGATCACACGATTGCTAAAACAGTCTTAACTAAAAAACAATTATAAAAGTTAAGGATAAGAGGAGACTGGGACATAACTAAAACGAACAATTCTAAAGACGAACAATGCATTACATACGTAGACTCCTGGTCGGCTAAAAGCGGTCACGTCCTAGGACTGGGACTGCGCTAAATGCTCGTCCCATCGAAAAGCGTTTGTGACCAACGCTCGACACTAGTACGTCCTGGGACTGCGATAAAATCTCGTCCCATCGAAAACATTGTGCGTCGGAGGCTCACTAGCCGCCCGCGGTAAAGGAGACACTGTGAAAACAAGCGATAGCGCAGGTTGAACAGATGTCGCTCTTATGCCCTGTGGTGAAAGCGAAGTATATTTCCAGAGCGGGTTATGTGCAGCTACCATTGTTCGGGTTTTTTCTTTGGTAAAAATGTCCCAGCCTCTTCTATTTTCTTACCTATGAGGGATAGACTCAGATACATCTGTTTAAAACTTCACCTAGTCTCCAATTGCTGTAAAACAGCATCATATAGAATGTTTGTTTCTAAAAAGCGATTCTCGATTTCTTTGGTTCCTATAATAACTGATATAAATCGGATATCTTTGATTTGAACTGTTCCCGTAAAGCCATATCCAGCATCATCCGTGAATCCTGTTTTTAACCCATCTACACCTTCAAAGGTGACATCTTCCTCTATTAGATCCACTTGTAATCCGGGTAGCATCCAATTTGAATTCGTATACGTTTCATTCTGAAAAATGAACTCCTGCATTTTGGTTATTTCGAGCAGCTGAGGATAGTGATCAATGATATATTTGGCAAGCTTAGCTAGATCTTCTGCAGACATCATATTTTTATCACTTATTGATCCAGTAGAATGATTATTTTGAAGATCCTCATTTGTTAACCCTGTGCTATTGACAAAATAAGAGTCATTCAGCTCCAATTGCTCAGCTTTTTTGTTCATTAACATGACAAATTCTTTTTCACTTCCACTAACTAATTCCGCTAGGGCAATCGTTGCATCATTCGCAGAACGAATGGCCATCGCATGAAACAATTCTTGAACCGTGTAGTCTTGATCTTGTTGTAAATGAACAGAAGCAAATCCCGGATGATTGGAAATGGTAAACGCATAATCACTAATCATGACCGTATCTTCCCAGCTAATTTTACCTTCCTCAATTGCTTCTAAAACCAATAGCTCCGTCATTATTTTCGACATACTTGCTACGGCTAATGACTCATGTATATTTTTATCAAAAAGTACATCACCAGTTATCCCATTCATCAGCATTGCAGCCTCTGCTTCAATGTTGATATCGGAAATCGGTTCAATTACATATCTTTCTGGCATCGTTTTATGTTCCAGGGAACGAGTCAATTCTGGCAATGGCTTTTGCTGCTCTGATTGTTCTTTACCTATAATCGCATTCAGGGAACTACATGCCGTTACCAATAGTAAAGTAAATAGAATAGTTAATCGTTTGAATAGTTTCATTAAATCCTCCCAAATAAACGTATAGCTTTGTTTCATTATTGTCATTGTACGATAAAAAATTACTCCACATTTTTTATTCCCAGGCACTACTCTTTATTACCCCAATCTAACACTTTTCCCAAAAATACTCTCCTAAATACCGTAGTCCGTTCACTCGTCAACATCAAAATATAAACCACTTTAATAGCGTGTTTTCCTGATTCAGGATACTCTACAAAATTCATCTCTTAAAAGTATTGAAAATCCTTCGTTTTGTTATTTTTCTAGTTCTTCTACAATCAATGATAGCTCTTCCCATCGTTCCATTTTGAACGCTAATTCCGCTTCTAACTTTTGTTGCTCTTCATATAATTTTTGTAACTTCTCAAAGTCACTACCAGTAGCATCGATTTCTATTTTATATGTCGCCACTTTTTCTTCTAGTTCCATAATGTCATCTTCAATGGTGTCCCATTCTTTTTGTTCGTGATAGGATAGCTTTTTCTTTGTTTTCGTTCCTTCTTTCCTAACTTTCTTTTTTTCTTGTTTCGGCTTTTGTTGTCGTTGTTGATTGTCAATATAGTCACTATAAGTCCCAAAAAAGTGACGAATCTTTTCTGTTCCATTAAATACTAACAACTCTTCAACAACACGATCCAAAAAGTAACGATCATGGGAAACAGTAATGACTACACCAGGAAAATGCTCTAAATACTCTTCTAACACACTTAAGGTTTGTGTATCTAAATCATTTGTCGGTTCATCTAGTACGATAACATTCGGCTCTGTCATGAGCACTTTTAATAAATATAATCTCCTTTTTTCCCCTCCTGAAAGTCTGTGAATGTATGTCCATTGTTTCGAACGAGAAAACAAGAACCGTTCAAGCATTTGCTCGACAGTAATTAGCTCTCCCTCTTTTGTATGAACTACTTGTGCCACCTCTTTAACATAGTCAATGACACGCAAGTCCCCAGCTAATTCTTCTTCTCCTTGTGTATAGTAACCAATTTTTACCGTTTCACCGATTTTTACCTCTCCACTATCTGGTTCAATCCGCTTCGCTATGATGTTTAATAACGTTGTTTTTCCTGATCCACTTGGTCCAATAATCCCAAGCCTATCTCCCGGTGTAATTAAAAAATTTACATCAGTAAATAATCGCCGATCTTTATACGACTTTTCAATTGACTTTAGTTCAATCACATGTTTGCCTAACCGAGTAGAGCCAACTTGAAACTCGACATTTTCTCCACGGGTATGAAATGTTTGTTTCTGTAACTGATCGATCCGCTCGATTCGAGCCTTTTGTTTCGTAGACCTAGCCCGTGCACCACGCCTTAACCATGCAAGTTCTCTTCTTAACGTATTTTTATGTTTTTGTTGTTCACTTGCTTCTAGCTCCTCACGTTCAGCTTTTTTCTCCAAAAACATTTCATAGTTGCCTTCATACCTATAAAGTGTCCCTTTATCTAGCTCGAAAATGGTATTCGTAATCCGATTTAAAAAGTATCGATCATGGGTAACGATCAACAGTGCCCCTTTGTATGTTGATAAATACCGCTCAAGCCAAATAATTGTTTCATTATCCAAATGGTTTGTCGGTTCATCTAAAATAAGTAAATTAGCTGGCTGAATTAATGATCTCGCTATCGCAACTCGTTTCTTTTGTCCACCAGATAACTCGTTTACTTTGCTGTCAAATTCAGTAATCCCTAGTTTAGTAAGGATTGTTTTTGCTGTTGCATTTGCTTCCCATGCATCAAATTCATCCATCTGTTGTTGCATCTTTAAGACATTTGTTTGTGCAAACTCATTATTTGGATCAAGTTCCAGTTTTCTTATTGATTGTTCATATTCACGCATTGTTTTCATGATGACTGAATCACCATAATAAATTTGTTCGATTACGGTTAATTCAGGATTTAACTCCGTGTTTTGAGCTAAATATTCAATTCGGTAATCCTTTGGACATTGAATCGTTCCGTTATCAGGTGACTCAATACCTGCAACTACTTTTAGAAAAGTTGACTTTCCTGTTCCATTTACACCAATTAATCCGATACGATCACCATTTGTAATCGTACACTCAATTTCTTCGAATAGGAGCTTATCTCCATATGATTTTTGTAAGTTTTCCATTGTAAGCATGTTTTTCAGCCCTTCAATACGACATCTTAATTAAGGGTTAAAACCCCGAAATGTTTTTATCATATCATTAAATCTTTCCATACATGATCGACTTGTTCCAGTTTCAACTACTTCCCTTACTTATTATAGTATAAAGTGATAGGAAATGCTTCGATGCACGGATTACTTTCCATCCATCGAAAATTTGAAACTAGAAAAGCATCCCCCAAGTGAATGAAGTTACGAGGATAATTAACTCGAACTCAAGCATAAAAAGCACACCGGAAAAATCATCGTGTGCTAGTAAATTTATTTTGTCTCTTTTAATCACTTGATTTTTGTCTATTAATTGATTAACCATTCTACTAGAAGATCGCATTGTTTTTTCTTGCACGTTTTTACGTTGGGTTATATTGTCGCCTTGCATGATGTCATCTTTGCAGTATTTTTTAATCCTCTTTCCATGTACTTATCTTCTACATTTACAGGGGCTTTTTCATACATGTAACGACCATTTGCAGCTGTCATCTATTTAAACAATCAGGACAAAAAAGCTATTTAGCATTTTTATCTGGTTGATGAATGCCGAATACATTTCCTTCCGTATCTTGATAATATCCTTGCCACGCCATTCCCGGAAGAGCATATTTTGGTAATGCTACCTTGCCACCAAGCTCAAGTATTTTAGCTTCAGTAGTGTCATAATCTTCTACTCCCATCGTACAAGCATATCCATTTAAAGCTTGATTTGGTTCTGGGGGTGGACTTTGACGTTGCATCAATGCACCATTAATACCCGGCTCATTGTCCGCACCTGTCACAGCTCCATAATAAGGCATCCCTGCATATTCACTCCAGTCCTCAAATGCCCATCCAAATACTTCGTCATAAAACTTCTTAGCCCGCTCCATATTATCTACATGAATCTCGAAATGCACTAATCTTCCCATTCATATCCTCCTAATTGTTATATTTTTTTATTACGATCTCTAGTGTGTATTTATCAACTGTTGGTACTTTTTCTTCCTTCGTATAAAGAAGACTTGGTTCAGTATGAAGTTTTAAACTCCATACTGAACCTTAGTCGCACTTATTTCGGAGCTTAGCGGCGCTTATCTCCCGCCCTAAAGGCGGGGGTATTAGTAACGCTGCGGAGATACAATTTTTTGAATTTACTCAATCAAAAGCACTAACTTTCATCATGGACAAACCATAGGAAGTCCTACTTTTTATTTTGTCGATACAAGTCAACTGATTTGTATCCTTGAGATAAGATCTCGATCATTTGCGCGTGGCGTTTATCACGTGTTTTCTGTTGCTTCGCCGAAAAGATATGCCGAGCCCAATCCCTTCGATAACCTGGAGTCAACTCCTGATAAAACTTCCTTTCCTTCGGATGATCTTTTAATAGCCTTTCAATATCTTTCACATAATGCTCATAATCAGCTACAAGCTGACTTGAAGCAGTTGACTTTTTGGCTCGCTTCTTCTCCCGTTTCAATCCAACGACCGTAAAGACATCATCCATACTCACCATTCGTGAAAACTTCAAATCGCTCCCATCCACATAGCCATCTTCGTCCACTTTCATTGCTGGAAAAATTTCATCCCGATGAATATACGTTTCATACCGCTTATTCCCCTTTTTAGGATAAGCAAAAAACAAATATCCTTTTTCAAGTAATTGCTGCTCCTTAACGATACGCTTTGTCACATTCACCATTTCATCTAACGCCTCAATGAAAATGAAAATAGCATCATGTTCTCCAGATAAATTAGTGTTATATCCGTAAAACAGATTATAATCATTCGGTTCATTAAGTACGGCCAAAGTTTTATATTTATTTAACTTTAATTTGTTGATTATCGACATCACCAACTCCTTTTCTCCTTGTAGTAGCAAGGACAAGTTTCACCAATGCCAGGTAAATTAATTCTCTATATATTCCTTTAACGCATCTAAATCTTTTGTACATGCTTTTTTAAAGGTGCCTGCCATCAACTTTCCAAACAATCTTGACAATCCCGTGAGCCCCTTTATTTCACCATTCAAAGTGATTTCTGACTGGTTACCTGTCGAAGTAATGATGTAGGTGAAAATAAATTCACCTTTACCCGTTGTACCTTTTGTTCCATCACAGCGAAGTACTATTTTATCCGGTTCATGAAGTTCCACAACTTCAAAATGTTCAGAAGCCTCTTTTCCAAACATCTTTCTTGTTTCCTTCCACTCACTCCCCACTTGCAATGGTCCGTCATCTAGGCGTTCTATGTGTACAAAACCTTGCATCCAGTGCTTCGCAGATTCCAGATCAAGCAAACTTGAGTACGCTTTTTGTTGGGATACCTGGAACGTTCTTTTCACTTCAAAACAAATACTCACGTTCATTCCTCCTTTACCGTCCTGTCACCGTATTATAAGCTAATCGAATCATACCTTTTGTAGGTAATTCAATATGTTTACTATTCCTTCTCCTGCAAAGTCCTAATAGTATTGACCTTCTCTTCCTATCTAATTGTTTATAAGAAACCGAATAATCCTGGAAACAACATTCTATACATAACATTCTATTCGACTACTAGGCGCAGTGGGGGTAATTTATTATCCTTTAGATGCTTTTTGTATCTTCTCAAGATCAAGTTTCTTCATTTTAAAAGTTGCCTTACTTACACGATCAATTTGATCCGGTGTGCTACTTGACATTATCTCGACCATTTCTCTCGGTACAATCTGCCAGGAAACTCCATACTTATCTTTTAGCCAGCCGCATTGCTCGGATTCAGGTACCGCAGACAGCTTCTCCCAATAGTAATCGATCTCTTTTTGTGTGTCGCAATATACCATAAACGAGATTGCCTCGTTGAAATTAAATACGTGGTCTTCGGCGCTATCCATTGCGGTAAACCACTGATTTTCCAGCACAAAATCGGCAAACATAATAGTTCCTTCTTGATTTGGCTCCATGCCTTCGGGATAACGGGCAACATGACCCTGATTTGAATTATTATATACAGATAAATAAAAATGAATCGCCTCTTCTGCTTTGCCACATGTATCATTGACAAACAGTAGTGAAGGGATGATTTCAGGTCGCTCTTCCCCTTCTGGGTTGGTAAGGATAAGTTGCCACGACAAGCCATACTTATCTTGAACCCAACCATACCTCTTACTGAACGGATACGTATCAAGTGGCATTAGCACTGTGCCACCTTCAGACAACTTGTTCCATACTTCATCTATTTTTTCTTGCGCATTCTTTTCTCGTGATGGATCAAAATTAACCATGAAGGAAACCGATGGATTGAATTTAAAATAAGGTCCAGCGCTTATCGCCATGAATTTCTGCCCCCACAATTCAAAAGAAACGACATCAGTGTCGCCTGATGGTGTATCTTTCAGTTTCGTGATACTCGTAATCGTTGAATCTGGGAATATGGAAACATAAAATTCTGCTGCTTCCTTCGCCTCCTTGTCATACCACAAATGGGGAACGATGGTTTGATTTTTTTGAATCATATTATTCCTCCCAAAAAATTATTTTATTTATTCTACCATATTGTTTCCCTATTGACTTCTCATAAATGCTTAATGCCTCTGTTTTTTTGGGGGAAGAATTAACCGAATTAGCTTAAGTATTCATTTTTCCATTTTTATATGTTTAATAAAACCCTTTAAATTGTTTTTAAATGCACATGGACTTTGATCTACTAAAATAGCGCAAGAAATGACTGTTAATATTAATTTTACGCTTACTATTTTTAAAAATATAGTATCATTATTCATTTTTAAAAAAATTATCTTCAGTTTATGTCCTCTGGTATTACACTAGAAGAAGGAAAGCTTGTATTAAAAACTTCCATGGTTACAACACTCATCCAATGTGGTTTGTTAAAATCAGCATTCGATAAGCATTTATCGCCGTTTCTCCTAACGTATCCATGAGATTATGATTGGCATATGCACCGACAATTGCCCCAAAACCAGGAATCAATTGAAATAGTTTGATTAAATCAATATAATCACGATACTCCTGTTGAAAAACTCGCCAATCCATATCCATTAATCTTCTCTTTTCTTCCTCCCAATTTTCAATGATATAAAAAGTTTCTTTCCGATGATTATCACTTGAAAAGGCAAGTTGAAACACATGTAGAATAAAGAGACGTTCTTCATATTCCTCGGTGTCAAAACCATAAATTGCAGCTGCTTCAAACAGAAATTTCATTTTGATGGATAAAAGGAGTGGAAAATCGACAAGACCAAGCAAAATACCACCTGCACCAGTTCCGGCTCCTTCGATCACTGCTGTTTTCCGGTAAGATGTTAACTTTTCCTTTACTAGTTCATCCTGTTCAAAAAGTTTCATCTCTGTCATTGGACGTTTTTTTGTTGTCATATTAGAACCTACTAATGTAGCCTTCACCATGCTCTTCATACTTTCGGTGATGATTTGGTGAGCTTTCTCAGGAATCATTGCATTTATTTTAACTTGTGCTTTTTTTGACCATTGATTGAAGAGATTCGATGGTTTTAATACTTTTGAACGCCACAATAGTAGGTCCTCATTCACTTTCTTTTCATATTCGATCATTGGAACCATCCTCTCTTTTTTCTCTATGTACTTTTTTAGATTCTATTTTCACTTATATTTTTTCATGGCTATATCAATTATATGCTGATTTACATCAAAAAGCGATGCAACCAGAAATAAGAAACAAATTGACTGTCAGCTAGATTGGATTAATCAAGAGGTAAAAAAAGGGAAAAGATGATATCACACTAGACGAACGGTTACTTCTTAATAGTAATAGCTAAAACTTTGCACGGTCGCCTTTGATATGGACTGTAGTGGCTACCCCGGCAATTCGCGCTTTACGTACTTTTTTTCCTACTACGGTTTGACCAGAAAATGAATGCGACAAAATAGCCGATCCATATTCCAAGCATATTCAACAATACATCATCAATATCAAGCGATCTTGTCCCATATCCGACTAAATAAAGAAGCAGTTGCACAATTTCTATATAAACAGGGATATAGAAGGAAAAAAATAAAATAACGATGCCCCCCATATGGCGGAGATAATTGAATAATAGGAAGCCGATCGGGATGAAAAGAACAATATTGCCGATAAGATTGCTAATAATAATATACATTGGGACATATCCATGAATGAAAGCAGTAAAATACAATCGAATTGTTTGCAAAGGAATTAAATTCATCGTCGCATGAGGTTTTGCTTCACCCGGCAAAATCCAAACAATATAGACTAAAAAAAGCAAATATAAAAAATAAAAAAGGCGTTTCAACATTGTATTCACCCAATCCGTTTGCAGATTCATCGTATTAATGATATTTATTACAAGCCAGCAATAGTCATGACAAAATTTCTCAAAACGAAAAAATAGCCCAATCGATTATTCATTGGACTGTGTGTGATGATCGCTACAGAGAGGGAAAAGAAGGAAATACGCGTATAATAAATAAATCTCTCGTCGGTCTTTTCAATTATCTTTACTTATCAGATGCCACCCCAAATTCATTACTATGACGCCATAAGAAAATTAGAAAAATGAACATGACTATATCAAGTCTCGATTCAAAAACAAATGATAAAATACCTTCCTTTAAAAAGATGGGGAATTTCGCAATACAAAGCGCACCAATCATTATCGCTATGAGCGGAACAGTTGCTTGTTTTACATACACTCTAGCGATAATTAGTGCGCCACAAGTTATTTCAATCATTGCCACAAGAAAAAGAGTTGCACTAGGGAATGGCAACCCTAGGCTTAAAAATATATCTTTAAAATTTGGAACTAATAACTTCACAATTCCTGTTGACATGAAAACATATCCGATTACATAGCGAAACCAATTTAATAATTGTAGTTGCAATGCACAAGCACCTCCAAAAAATTGCAATATCATGTTATTTCATACTATGCAATAGAGAGGACAAACTTGTTATATTTCTTTTCAGGATTTAATACAGGAGGTTGATTCAATGAACCGAAAATTGGTCAAAGAACAAATTAATCAATATACAAAGAGTGAACTTAAATTCTGGAGAAATCACGTTGTAAAGGCTATCCTGATGACTCAAGATTGAAGAATGCGATTTTGTTCTTTTCCATATCGATCAGTGGTTAAAGGAAATAAAAGATGAAACTATTATTTACATGTATCCATCCCCTTTTTCTTTCTGGTTCTTGCCGGAATTTCCTACTTTTGAGGGTGCGATTAGATATTTTCGATTCAAAGGGTTGACATCAAAGATTATTTTTTATATCATATATACCCATAGGGGTAATCGTATGAAATTCCCTTTAACGATCACTTTTACAGGAGGATTGGAATGACGGATAAGAAAAGAACAACCATTGTATTATTCAGTGGCGATTATGATAAGGCGATGGCGGCTTACATCATTGCGAACGGGGCTGCAGCTTACGATCATGAAGTAACGATTTTTCATACATTCTGGGGGCTTAACGCTTTGCGAAAAGATGAAAATATCGAGGTAAAGAAAAGCTTCATGGAAAAAATGTTTGGTAAAATGATGCCGAGAGGAGCGGACAAAATGGGATTATCAAAAATGCATTTTGCCGGCATGGGACCAAAAATGATCAAAGGAATTATGAAAAAGCATAATGCGTTGCCATTACCAGATTTAATTGAAATGGCGAAAGAGCAAGAAGTGAAGTTAGTCGCATGTACGATGACAATGGACCTACTTGGTTTACAAAAAGAAGAGCTATTAGATGGTGTAGAATATGCCGGAGTCGCTGCATATCTTGGAGATGCACAAGATGGTCAAGTAAACTTATTTATATAATTTTTTTAAAATAAAAAATACCTATCCAGGTATATAAGGAGGAAATTTGCATGGAAATGAGTGCAAATGTAATACTTGATGCAAAAGGATTAGCGTGCCCAATGCCCATCGTAAGAACGAAACAGGCAATGAACAATTTGGAACCGGGTCAAGTACTTGAAGTGCAAGCAACGGATCAAGGTTCAACATCTGATATTAAGGCGTGGGCAGAGAGTACGGGTCATCAGTTTTTAGGCACAGTGGAAGAAGGTGAAGTATTGAAGCATTATGTCAGAAAAGCAAGTCGTCATGATTCAGCGGAAACGAAGCATCCTCACGTATCAGATAATGAGCATTTGGAACAAAAATTAGCAGCAGTTGAAAAGATTGTCGTACTCGATGTGAGAGAATCTGCCGAATATGCATTTAACCATATTCCAACTGCACTTAATATTCCACTCGGAGAACTGGAAGAGCGTGCGAATGAATTAAACAAAGAGGCAGAAATCTATGTCGTATGCCGTACAGGGAACAGAAGTGATGTCGCATCACGAAAATTAACACAATTAGGTTTCACCAATGTGACGAATGTCGTTCCTGGTATGAGCCAATGGACTGGGAAAATGGAAAAGCTATAAATAGGGAGGAGAAATGAAGATGAGTCATGTTACTGTATATACAACAAACAGTTGTCCATATTGTGTGATGATGAAAAACTTTTTGGAGGAAAAGAATATTCCATTTAAAGAAGTGAATGTTGAGAAAGATCCAAAAGCAATGGAAAAAGTAGTAGAAACAACAGGACAAATGGGTGTTCCGCAAACGGAAGTAAATGGAACGTGGATAGTAGGATTTGATCCTAAGCGTGTAATGGCTGTAATAAACCGTCATTAATATATTTTTTTGAAACTAATTATACCATAGGGGGTAGTCGGAGTGACTATAAATGCAATGACTGCGAAAGAAGTAACAAAAATGGTGATGAACAAAGCAGCTTTATTTATTCTGGATGTTCGAAACGAGGACTCTTTTCGTGATTGGAAGATTGAGGGAGAAAACTTTGACTATTTGAATATCCCTTATTTTGAATTATTGGACGGAGTTGAATCAATCGTTGATAAAATCCCTACAGACAAAGAGGTTCTTGTCGTCTGTGCAAAGGAAGGCTCTTCGATCATGATTGCTGAAATGTTGGATGAGGCGGGTATATCAGCATCCTATCTAGAGGGCGGAATGAAAGTGTGGAGTGAGCATTTAGAGCCAGTAAAAGTTGGCGATGTAAAAAATGGTGGAGAAGTGTATCAGTTCGTCCGTATTGGAAAAGGTTGCTTGTCTTATATGATCATTTCAGACGGAGAAGCAGCGATTATCGATGCAACTCGTATGGTGGATGTGTTTATCGATTTTGCAGAAGAAAAAGGTGCTAAAATCACACATGTTTTGGATACTCATTTACATGCTGACCATATTTCTGGAGGTAGAAAGATCGCTGAAAAAACGGGTGCAACTTACTGGTTACCTCCCAAAGATGCGTCAGAAGTTACCTTTGATTACGCTCCCTTAGAAGGTGGAAATGTGATTACGATTGGGCTTACGGCGATTAATATTCATGCTCTTTATTCACCGGGACATACAATCGGATCCACCTCCTTTATAGTTGATGAGAACTATTTGTTAACGGGAGATATATTATTCATCGACTCGATCGGAAGACCAGATCTTGCCGGAAAAGCAGAAGACTGGGTTGGAGATCTACGAGAAAGTTTATATACACGCTACCGGGAATTGTCGGAAGAGCTCATTGTGTTACCAGCACATTTTATGATTGTTGAAGAGTTAAATGAAGACGGCTCAGTTGCTGCAAAACTTGGAACACTCTTTGCAGAAAATCACGGTCTTACTATTACCGAAGAAGATGAATTTAGAAAAATTGTCACAGAAAATTTACCGCCACAGCCGAATGCATACCAAGAAATACGGGAAACAAATATGGGGAAGATGTCACCTGATGAAGAAAAACAACGTGAAATGGAAATTGGTCCTAACCGTTGTGCAGTAAGATAAAAAAATCAATTATATTTACATCCCGTCATGGGAAAATGAGGAGGATAAAAAATGGAAATAACAAAAGTATTAGATGCGAAAGGACTTGCATGTCCAATGCCAATTGTTAGAACGAAGAAAGCAATGAACGAACTGGAGACAGGTCAGATTTTAGAAGTACATGCAACAGATCAAGGATCAAAAAATGATTTAACAGCATGGGCAAAGTCTGGTGGTCATGAAATAGTAAAAGATACGGAAGAAGACGGAATACTAAAATTTTGGATTAAAAAAGGCTAAGTGTGAATGGGCTCGTAAAAAGCTTATGAAAGCTTTGATGAGATGCTGATAAGGTCACATATTAAAAATTACTGTGACCTTTTTCAGTTGGATAAGTGGAATAAGATAACGATTTGGTTGGAGTCGTTTCTTATTTTGATGACATGGAGCTGTTTATGAATGAACCGATTGTATCGTGCTTAATTCGAATAGTACCAGAAACGATTCATAGGTATTCATAGCGTAGAAAAATATGTTGAGCTCCCCAATAGTATAGCTTTTTTAAAGGAGTGAAAGCGATGGATGTTGGAATGATGATTACCATTTTTTTAATCGGATTTATCGGATCTTATATTTCAGGGATGCTAGGTATTGGTGGCTCGATTATTAAATATCCAATGCTTTTATATATCCCCCCTCTTTTTGGATTTGCAGCATTTACTGCCCACGAAGTTTCTGGGATCAGTGCAATACAAGTATTTTTTGCAACAATAGGCGGCGTTTGGGCATATCGGAAAGGCGGGTATCTTAATAAAACGTTGATTGCCTATATGGGAACAGCCATCCTGGTTGGTAGTTTTATTGGTGGATACGGTTCGAAACTTTTATCTGAAGGAAGTATTAATGTTGTCTATGGAATATTAGCTTTGATTGCTGCAGTGATGATGTTTGTGCCGAAAAAAGGAATTGATGATATTCCGTTTGATCAAGTAAAATTCAGTCGATGGTTAGCAGCATTCCTTGCATTCATCGTCGGTCTTGGTGCTGGTATCGTCGGTGCTGCGGGAGCCTTTTTGCTCGTCCCTATTATGTTAGTTGTCCTTAAAATTCCGACACGGATGACGATTGCATCATCACTTGCCATTACGTTTATTTCATCGATTGGGGCAACGGTTGGAAAAATTACAACTGGTCAAATCGATTATTTTCCTGCTGCCATTATGGTCGTTGCAAGTCTCCTTGCAGCACCACTTGGAGCCATGGCTGGTAAAAAAGTAAATACAAAAATATTACAAGTTATTTTGGCCGTTCTGATCGCGGCAACAGCAATCAAGATTTGGAGCGATATTTTATAATTTTGTTTTATTTCATCCCTATAACGGTAATGTGATAAAGAAGATGAAAAGGGAGAACATAGATACAAGAATATGTTTAGGAGGATAAAAAATGTTTCATTATACAGTGGAAACAGATCAATCAATTGAACAAACAATTAAGGCGTTAGAAGCAAGTTTAAAAGAGGAGAAGTTTGGAGTGCTCTGGGAGTTTGATATTAGGAAAACATTAGAGGAAAAAGGGTTTGCATTTGATAAGAACTTTATTGTGCTTGAAGTGTGTAATCCAAAAGAAGCACAAGAAGTGTTAACGAGAAACCATATGGTAGGGTACTTCTTGCCTTGTAAGATAGTTGTCTACGAAGATAGTGGAAAAACGAAAATCGGAATGCCAAAACCATCAGCACTCATACAAATGGTAGAAGATGATGAACTGAAGGTATTTGCGAAAAATATTGAAGACAGACTAATTGCTTGTATAGATAAAAGTGTTGCATAATAGATTCAGAATTTCACTAAGAAGCAGATGAGCATTGTTCTTACTGAAAATTAAGCGATCTAATGCTTGTCGCGAGAGATTCGCATTTTATTGTTGAATATACTGCAAAACTAAGGAGGGCGTCTATATAATGATTCCCCTTACAATATATTTTCAACATGTCCATTGTTTATTTTTCCACAAAAATAAGGTATACTATAGGTAGAAATTCATACCATATAAAAGACCGCTCATGCAACGACACGAACGGTCAAGCGTGTAATAGCCCTTCAAGGGGGCGACTCGCAGATTTGAGCAAGAAAAATAATCACCCATATCGCTTGTCAGGCTGAAGGGTGGTTATTTTCTATTTTCTGACAATAAGGACACGATAAGCGCTCCAAAAGCGAGCATCACCATCAATGACTCAAAGATTGTCATAGGCATCACCTCCCTTCTAGTAAAACTAGAAAGAAAGCGAGCCACCACCCACGAAAGCCTTATTACACATATGATCATTATATCATACAGGACTCATGTTTGTACCTTTCCTCTTCATATGTAATACTTTTGCTTAGTCGATTTTTATTTGTTCCATAAAATTCCTATACTAGACCCCTTTTCTCGAATCCCAATTCACGTCAAATTTTTTAATGACATTATTACTTCAAGATGTTGTTTTCGCTTTTTAGATATTTCTAAACATTCATTTGCTAATATATCGTTGTATTCCACGATGTGTCCGCTATCCATTGTTTTATCATATTTTTTCAATAGAACATCCAGTAAAGCTTTTTTCATTTGAAGAGATTCGTCTACAATAAATCTTTGAACTGCATTTTCTTGATAAACAAAAATCTCAGATTCAAAGTCATCCCTTGTTATATATCGTTCTCTTTGAAATTCAAATAAAAAGAAGCTTAATCTGTACGTATACAGTATCATGCAGTTTCTAATCGCTTTCGATAAGTAATATTCTTCCCGATCATATTCTGCGGTTGAGGGTTCGTACGCTTTTTTTCCTTTTCTTTTACAATCTTTGCATAGATGGTGTCGATGTCCTTTTCTGCTGAACTTGTCATTGGGACGAGTCTTTCCACATATTTTACAGTAATGTCCCCTTCTCTTTTTCCCCATCTATATAACTCCATTCAAACTTGTATGTTCTCATTGTTTTCTTATTATCTCCCACAGCATTTTTTATACTTTTTCCCGCTACCACAAGGGCAGGGATCATTTCTGCCTATTTTCACAACTCTTTTGTCATCCTTATGATTCACTTTGGTTGTCGGCAATAAACGTAAATGTTTTTTCTCCTGTGCATGTAACTCTGTTGATGTATATCCTTTCAAAAACCATTCCCGCGTATTATTCATCAGATGAACAACCTTATCCATTAATTCCTGGACGATTTCCATATTATCAAATTCGAAAGTACGGCTCAGAAAATGTAAAACGTCATTCGGTCCATCTCCAATTTTAGTAGCATACACACATTCTTCCACTACGTTATCTGCTTCCTCTCGATTTATTTCAAAGTTTTTTGTAATAAATTTAACCAATTGAACATAGCCTTGATTTTTTTCAACGAATCCAAGCTCACCAGATGTAAGAAGCTGTTGTTTTGTAAAAGGATAAAATGGTATACTGTGCCTCGACTGATGTTCCTGTTGTACTTTTTCTGGATCAAACACACGAATATTTGAATATAACCCTTCATCCATAAACAATTCTTCATGATAAGAATTGGCTTCTAAAATAACGGAACAGTATTCTTCAACATTTATCGTTTCTTTTGTATATTCCTCTATCATTTTTACCAGTTGTGATCTACTTAAAGTACCGTAATAATACAAAAGCCCGCGTGTCAGCTTGATCCACTCTGTATTCCTCTTTACTGTCGCCCTTATTTTCATATTATTTTTCCAACTAGCTATCAGTTCGATAAGTTCATTGGGAGCAGCCAGTATCTTCTTTCCTTTAAAAGTTCCTGTATAAATCAAACCATTCTTACGAAAATAGTTAATTTGATCGTCCTCTAAATTTGGTGCAATGATTTGACCATTATTATTTGCTATACTAATCAGTAATTTAAATCGTTCAACATCCAATTGAAAAGCAATTTGCTCAAGGTATTCAGGTATCCTCTCTGTTAATAATGCAATTAGCTCTGCCTTTTTCAGACTACTTGCATTTTTTATTTTCAATGTTTTACGGATTGTATCCAGTTCATATTTTGTATATTCTCTCAAAGCTTCATCCAGTGTAAAGGGAACTTTTATTTCAGCCCAATACTTTTGATACCGTTTTTCTGTCGCTTCTCTTCTCCATTCCTTTAAACCTGTTAAAAGCTGCTTCATATTTTTATCCAACTCTACATCTGTTCTGTCATTCATATAATTACACCTGCTTTCTATGGAAAGATTATAGTAGTTCGAATTATTCTCAGTATAATTTTAATATTGACTGATCGTCAAAGCCAAAAATACATTTCGTAAGTACCCGAAATGTGAAATAAACAGTCTGAAGGTCAGCAACATCGTCTTTCTACCACACCAATTTATACATCACTTTCTTCATTATCTTTCGCAATTAATAATAGACAACTTGTTTCTCTATTGATATGGATCCAACGACATTTTGATTTACATTATCAACCACTTGATTAGGCATGGTTTCCTGTTGCAGGAACATGTATTGCACATATGTCGAAAAACCATGCAAATTTCAGTATTTATCATTGGTGTACTAGTAGTTCCAACGATATTTACGCACATTAGTTTCGTTCTTTTCAATCAAGAACCCTTGAATCCTGTGATCTAAAAATCACTTTGTTTCTTGGATATTATTGACAGGCTCTCCATCTTTCCTAAAGAAGCCAAAAATACCAGCCGTTTGAATGATATTTGTAAATGCGTGAGGATCGATGTCTTTAATAATTCGTTCTAAATCATATAATTCATAACGAGTAATGACGAGATACAACATATTTTTTTTCTCTTTTGAATAAGCCCCTTGTACTGGGATAATGGTAATTCCCCGAATCATTTCTTTATGTATTGCTTGTTGCAACTCTTCTGCCTTTCCTGTCACAATCAACACGGTTACTTTTTCTTGGCTCGTATGAATCGCATCAATAACAAGTGTTGTTACATAGAGAGTCAACATCGTATACAAAGCATTCTCCGGTTCATTTAAAATCCCTGCAACCAAAATGATAACCGCATTTAGTGTTAAAAAATAGATACCTATTGGCTTATCCTGAAGTCGTGATAAAATCATTGCAACAATGTCCATTCCACCCGTTGAGGCACCAAGTTTTAAAGAGATCCCAACACCTATCCCCGCAATAACTCCACCCGCAACCGCATTTAAAATAATATCATCTGATAATGAAATGATCGGCAATATTTCCAAAAACAAAGTCGCAAATGCAACCGAGAGAATACTGTAAATGGTAAATCCTTTGCCAATTTTAACCCAACCTAAAATGAGAACTGGAATATTTAGAAGAAATAATAATATCCCGGTACTAATATCTATTGATAAAAAATCTTTAAATATACTCGATAAGAGCTGGGCTGCCCCACTAAATCCACTTGCGTATACATTTGCGTTAATTAGGAAAAAATTCAAGGATAATGCTACTAAAAAAGACCCTAAAATTACTACGGCAATCCGCTTTGCTTCCATTAAAAACATAGGAAATTCATCCTCCTTCAATTGATTTACCGTACATTTCATCTACTTTTAATAATCATGATTATACCATTTTGTTTTAAAAATGATCATTTAAAAGATATACAATAACTTCAATTCACCTAACAAGCTATTTCCCTTTATCATGATGAACATAACATTAATTTCCATATTACTATTATCTTGTATATTAAAGTAAATCTAGCATGATATGCATGTGAGTGTAGGACATAACTAAATGATCAACCGGATTAACGAATAATATACTATTTTAGCGCAAGAAATATACGTAGACTGCTGGTCGGCTAAGATCGCCACGCCCATGTGGCGACGAAGACACTATTACGTCCTGTGCGTCGCGGGAAAAAAAGCCTCGGTGAGACCCCGCCAAGGGCTATATACCGACGTTGGCCGCAAAGGCAGTTTTTAGTCGACCCTCCTTAAGCTTCACACGAGGAGGATCAACAGCCGTCCGCGGTAAAGGAGACACTGTGAAAGCGTAGCTAGAACAGATGTCGCTCTTATGCCTGTGGTGAAAGCGAAGTATATTTCTGGAACGGGTTATTTACGCTTATCGTTCGGATCTCCTCTATGCCCCAACCCCCAACCATTCCCTATAAGAGTAGTGAATTGAAATAAACTTTTTCAATCATTACATTCATTAATGGCGAGTAATTATATAGATTAAGCAACAAGTATATCAACAATACCATATTAAAGCGTAATACGTAAATTTACTTTTTGTAGGACGAAACGAAAGCAATTCATTTCTAAGTTATTTTATGACGTATGTAGGAACCCATTTATAAATCAAAAAGAATGTTGACAACAATCTCGTCAACATTCTTGTATGAAATAGATGTACGTCTCTACTGTTGAGGCGCTGAAGGTGTAGAAATACTCGATAATGCCTGTCCAGCAGCATCATTCGATAATTGATCTACTGCAAGATCACCTAAAGCAACAATCCCTACAATTTTCCCGTTTTCAACGACTGGCAAACGACGTATTTGCTGCTGTGCCATTAACTGTGCAGCTTGTTGTACGTCCATTTCTGGTGTACCTTGAACAACTTGTTGCGCCGTCATCACCTGGGATATAGGTGTTTGTGCCCCTTCTCCTTGTGCCGTCGCCCGAAGTGTAATATCCCTGTCTGTTATAATCCCTGTCATCTGTCCACCGCCATTTACAACTGGGATAGACCCAATGTTATATTCGCTCATGATAGCTGCTGCTTCCTGAACGGTCTGTGTATCATTTACTGTAACAACATTGGACGACATTATGTTACGTAATTGTTGCATCAATAATTACCTCCCTCATATAGTAGAATGGATTAATTTTCAAATATTATGAGAGGAATTTTGCCGTTTTTCCCATTCGTTATTTAAAGCAAAATATCTATCGTCGACTTTACTAAAACCCCGTTAACAGAAGTACTTTCTATGTGTTCTATTCGTAATGTATTGATTTCCTATTATATTGTTCAGCAGTTTTTCTTCTTGTAAATACCAATCTTTCCACATTGATTATGTTCTCTCAGAATAATCGGAAACAGTTCCCACAATAAAATCCTCCATTTTACTTAGTAAACCTTTTTATCAACAATCCACGCACCCATATAGGATGCGACTGCGAAAAAGTAACAAATTCCCATCTTAAAGAGTTTAATATCTCTAAATTACAGGAAATATGGCTATTATATTCCATATTATCATAAATTTACTTCATTTTCGTCAATTAAGCCATCAAATCTTAGTGCGAACCCCTTTATGTTTTCATGTGCACCTTAGGTTCGCACTTACATGCCTAATTAAAATGTAACAACTTTATATAACGAAACTCCTTCTGGAAAATCCTCATCAATCGCTACTTCATAATCTTTATAAGAACGGGCAACTTTATCAGTTACCTTTTTTATTTCAACTTTATCGAATAATTGATGTGATGGTGCATTACCATATATGCTCTCATGTGCAAAAACATACAAGCCTCTACATGCCATACGCCCTTTTGCAGCGGAACGATCTAAGTCCCACATATTGATAAGCGACTCCCAAAACACTTCCAAATCTTCTTCACGTACTCCTGTTTGTGTAGCAAATGCTGGTGTGTAAAATCCATATACTTCGTACATCCCATAAGGCAAATAAGCTTTACACCCCATCTGCCCATGGCGTGCTTCTTGTTCATCCTCTGATACAACTGTCTCATTTTTACCATCTGTTGCATTTGTTAATGCAACACGTGTAATTGTCATATCAAAAGGGGTTACTGGGTCGATCGAACGTGCGAAAGTTAATTGCATCGGTCCACGTACTTGTCCTGCATTATATTTTTTTGTCGACATGACTGCTCCAAACATGCGTGTATCAAAATATTGTTGACACATCCATTCACGTGCTTCTTTTACCACATCAGCAGATTTCTCTTCTGGATCTTCTTCCCCTATTGCTTCAAATGCTTTTCGCTGTTCGTTTGTTAATATTCCACGATTCATAAAATAAATATTAAATCCCGGTTTATCACCGCGTGTTATTTGCACATAGTCACGTACTCCGATTTATCATATTTACCTGTTCCGCTGACAACTTGGTATATGGTGAAAAAACAAAATAATACAATAATAAACAAGAGACACATAAAAGTGCCTCCTGTTTATACTTCCGCTACCTCGTGTAATTCCGAATCGTTATACATTTTTTGATCAAGTTCATTCGTTATTTTTGCAGTAGTCACCCCTGCTGTCATCGACCCACTAACATTAACTGCAGTACGTCCCATATCAATTAATGGTTCAATAGAGATGAGTACACCCGCCAAAGCAATAGGTAAATTTAATGCAGACAAGACGAGGATGGCTGCAAAAGTTGCCCCTCCACCAACTCCAGCTACTCCAAATGAACTAATGGCAACTATTGCAATTAGAGTTAAAATAAATGGTGCATCGATTGGCTGACCGACAGATGGTGCAATCATTACCGCAAGCATAGCAGGGTAAACGCCAGCACAACCGTTTTGACCGATTGATAACCCAAATGATCCAGCGAAATTTGCAATACCATCAGGTACACCAAGGCGCTTCGTTTGTGTATTAATATTCATCGGCAAAGTGGCAGCGCTTGAACGTGATGAAAAAGCAAATAGTAACGTTTCAGCTGATTTCTTCATATATGTGAACGGGTTTAATCCGGCGATTGCTAAAATAATTAAATGAATTAGAAACATAATGGCAAGTGCAATATAAGATGCGATAACGAATTTCCCGAGACTGAAAATAGATGCAAAATTAGATGTCGCAACCGTCTGCGTAATGATTGCTAAGATTCCATAAGGCGTAAGCCGTAGAACGATTCTTACGACACCCATAATTAATTCATACAGTGCATCGATACCTGTTTTAATCGTTTGTGCGATTTCTGGTTTTCTCCGGTTAACAGATAAATAGGCAAACCCTAAGAAAGCCGAGAATATCACGACACCAATCGTCGAAGTGGGGCGAGCACCTGTGAAATCTAAGAATGGATTACTCGGTAAAAAATCGAGCACTTGGTCGGGTAAAGTACGTTCAGCAATTTCAACAGATGTTTCTTCCATTGAAGCTCCACGCGCTAATTCATCTTCCCCTTGTATAATTGTTGCTGCATCGAGTCCGAATAATAATGTAACGACAATTCCAATGACCGCCGCAATTGCAGTAGTTCCAATTAAAATACCAAGGATACTTGAGGCGATTTTCCCGAAGTTTTGTCCGATTGTCACTTTTGTAAATGCAGCTAAAATGGAAATAAAAACGAGCGGCATCACAATCATCTGTAAAAGCTTGATGTAACCAGTCCCGACAATTTTAAACCATGGCATTGACTCTGTTATAACAGTCGATTCAGCACCATAGACTAGGTTTAAGACAAGTCCAAAAATGATTCCAAGACCAAGCCCAGCGAAAACACGTTTTGAAAAAGAAACCCGCTTCTGTTTCATCCTATACAATAAGGCAATAAAAATAAGTAAAACGAAAATGTTGATGAAGATAAATACTGTATTCAAAAATTACTACCTCCTTCTTTTTGATGTTATTCAAATTTTAATCAAATTAATACTACCTGTCAAGTGGGATTTAGGACTAAGTTAAATCTTATGGATAAATTCCCTTTACACTCTATAAATACATAAACTATAATAAATGTAGAAGAAGCTATTTAATTTTTCTTTCACTATTATAGAGCTACCAATAATGATTGCTTTTGTATTTAAAGGTTGGGACACAGCATATTTTCTTATGGCATCCCTCAGATTCACTATCACTTAATGGATGGATTTAATTTGCTAGCGAGGTGGCGATCTCTGCTTTGCAACTGTATTTCTACTTCATTCCGTTTACTTACTTCAAAACTTTAAAAATTCAATTTAACTACAGAGCGAATTACTCATTTGCAACACCATAAGGTACATGAACGGAGGGAAATTGCTTCGAAATACTTTTAATATGTGTTGTCTGATCATCGAAAAATATATGCGGCTGATAGATTTCTAGAACATTACTTTTGTTCATTCCCCCTAAAAAGAAGGCCTCATCGACTCTAATATCCCATTCTCTTAAAGTTGTAACAACACGCTTATGTGCTGGTGCATTTCTAGCCGTACAGACTGCAATTCGAATCTTCGAATGATAGTCTAATTTTTGTCTCTCCTTTTCTAATTCAGCTTTTTGAATCTTACAAATCTTTGTTAAGAAATTATACAATGGACCCGTTCCCATTGGTGTACTTCCATGTTTTGATTCGTGTTCACGGTACGCTTCCAGTCCCTTTGTCTGAAACACCTTTTCAGAAGCATCATCTGCCAATACCGCATCGAAATCAAATGCCATTCGTAATTCACTATCTGCCTCATTATCTTCGTAGTCAGTTTCACTCACATATCCCGCTGGGAAACCATGTTCAATCGCCTCTCTAACATCATCTTTATTTGCTGAGAGAAACAAGGATGCATTAAAGGCTTCCAAATATTTAAATGGATTTTTACCAGTAACAAACACTGCACGAGTAATGTCTAAACCATAATGTTCAATAGAATTAAACACGCGTAAGCCCGTGTCTGGGTCATTTCTAGAAAAAAGAACTACCTCAATAGGTTGAGATTCACCATCATTTAAATCTAGTAATCTTTTAACAAGCGGATAGACAACTCCCTGTTGTAAAATTTCAGTCTCATTTTCACGTTGGTATTTTCGGTACGTGCTCTCTCCCTCTGTAGTAAAAACCTTATCAGATTCTTTTAGGTCGAATAATGCACTCGACGCGATTGCAACAACCAGTTTGCCTGTAAGATCATAAACCATACAAATACCCCCCTATTACTTTAGCTAGATTGTAAATGAACTACTTTTACATTGTCAATTTTTACTTTTCAAAATCGTTGATAAATTCTTTTCGTTTTCCGTTCTTCCTCATCTTTTAGCGGTTCATCATATATTTCTGTTTAAGCAGAAACGACTTGATCCATCTTCTTAGAACTCACCTACTCCTACCGTTTATCATTAAAGTACATGGAAATGCTATGATTGCCACTGTATTTTTACTATTAAGTAAACAAACAAAAAAGCCTAACTATTTTATCTGGATTGTATTCCTTATAGGCCCTCCAAGTGCAACTACTCCTCCTGTATATAAATCCGAATATATGTCACCCGTAATGCCAAGTCGATGAATTTGATAGTGAATCCGACGTTCGTTTTTAAAAAAATCTCAAAGTCGCTATCCAAATTCCTTCACCTACTACACGTATTACCGCTCAAGCTGTAATACCATCATCGTAAGATTTGATTAAACTTTCCCCCTCCCTAGTTTCAGGAAGAGTGGCTTAAAATGCGTTTTCTTTGTAGAAAATACAGTTTTAAGTATATTAATGAAAACAAAGAAAGCAATATCTCTACATGTTACGTACAATGTTTCGACGATATCGCTTTCTTTTTTATCATAAACAAAATTTTATCACAGATTGATCTAGAATAGTCTTTTAAAAAAGGAGTTCACTGACTATTTTCCCATCCTTCACAATTAGCTTGTCATCTTTTAAAACATGTAAGTCTGTGCAAGGATTCTCATTTAATAGTAACAAATCTGCCTTCATTCCTTCCGTTAAAGTTCCTCTATCTTCTATTCCTAAACATGACGCAGCAATATTTGTAGAAGATTTTATTACATCGATTGGTTTCATTCCCGCTTCTTCCATAATTAAAAGTTCCTCAAAATAATACGCAGGGGGTGTTCCAGCTGAGCCGCAGTCTGTACCGGTAGCTATGTTCACTCCTAATTTTACTGCGTTTTTCAGCATCTCCATATGTGTATCAGTAATCTCTAATGCTTTTTCACGGGCAAAAGCAGGAATCTTTTCATACGTAGATAATCTGCGCATGACTGCCATCGTTGGTACTAGGTACATCCCTTTTTCCTTCATTAATTTTAATGCATTAGTATCAGCATATATCCCATGTTCTATTGTGTTTACCCCTGCTTTTATACAATTCATAATCCCTTCCAGTCCATCGGCATGTGCAGCTACTTTTTTATTTTTATTATGGGCTTCTTTTACGGCAACTGCAATTTCCTCATACGTTAACTGTGTATTACCAGGTTCCTCTCCTTCCGTATAAATACCTCCAGTAGCCATTACCTTTATTAGATCAGCACCTTCTTTTAAGATCTTTCTTGCAGCAGTTCTTACCCCATCAACTCCATCTGCTTCTCTTCCTAAACTATATACATGCCCTCCAGTTATACTAATAGATGTTCCTGAACTGATGATTGTTGGGCCTTTTAATAATTTAGAATTAATAGCATTTCTAACATGAATTGCAGTTCTATCTGGTGATCCAACATCTCTTACCGTTGTGATGCCAAGTTTTAAATAATCTAACGAATGCTTGTATGCACGTAATGTTACTTCATCATTTTCTAAATGTTCAATAACTGGCATCGGATCAGGGCTTCCATCCCATACCAAGTGAACATGGGCATCGATTAATCCAGGTATTACGTACTTTCCTTTTCCATCTATAACGGTGTCGGTTGATCCAGGTTCAACATACCCCAGCCCAATTTTAGAAATAGAGTCCCCTTCGATAATGATGTAGCAATTTTCTTTCACTTCATCAGAAATTCCATTTATTAAATTACAATTGTTGATAATTAATCTCACTTTATTGTCGCCTCCGTAGCTTTTATACATATTGCACTGAATCATAGTCTACTTTGAGTAGTCTGATTACTATAATCTTGTTTTTACTTTGCGAAAAATGCATCTGCATTTTCAGAGTCAGAATGCTTGGTAATTAAGGATACAAGTACTAATAGGATAAGAGAAGTTGTAGCGCCAATATAAATAGTTGGAATGCTAGAATTCACGCCGAATTCCCAAATTAGCGTCGAAAGCAACCCTCCAGAAATAGAAGCAACTGCCCCCTTATACGTTGCACCTCTCCATAGAAAAGCTGCTAGAATCGGGAAGAATACCCCTGCACCATAAACTGTATAACCTACAAGCATAAATCTTAAAAATGTATCAAACCATAATGCCCCTGCAAGACCAATAAGTCCTAATACGACAACAGCAATCCGAGTGATAATTAATATTTGTTTGTCTGTTGCGTCTTTATTAATAAATCGATTATATAGGTCTTTAGAAATATTTGTTGCTGGGGATAACAAGTAAGAGTCAGCAGTCGACATAACAATTGATAAAATTGCAAGCAATAGAATCATACCTAAAAATGGATTTAATAATTCTGTTGCAATAACGTAAACAGCTAGATCAGGGTTTATATCAGGAAACATGACAGCAGAAGAAACAGCAATCACAAAAACTAATAACATGACCGTTACTCCCCCGATTAATCCAAGTACAGCCCCTTTTCGTGCAACTGATGCAGACTTAGCTGAATACATCCTTTGATATAAATTTTGGTCTACAGTTGCTAGCATTAAAAATGGAAGTGCGATCGCTAATGCTCCAGATAGACCAAGTCCTCCAGTAAGTTCAAAGTGAGATGATGGTAAATTTATCTCCCAACCAGAAAAGCCACCAGCAGAACTGAATGCAATAGGGGCGGCGATCAGTAGCCCAATTAACAACATTGCATACTGTAAGACATCTGTATAAGCTACCGAATACATCCCACCCATAACAGTATAAAAAATGACTAAGAGTGCGCCAATAATTGCTCCAATCTTTGGATCGATGTTTGTCACCGCTTCCAAAACATACGACATTGCTTTAATTTGTGATCCAACAATACCAGTAAAAGCGATAATAATGGTTACGGAACCAATTACTTTAGCAATAGGCCCATATCTTAATTCTAAAAGATCTGGTACCGTATATAAATTTAATCTGCGTAGCTTTTTAGATATAGCAATAACAATAGAGATAGCAGCTGTACCACCTAAAACCCACCAAAGTGCTCCAAAACCATTGGAATAGGAAATGTTTGCATGACCAACTACAGTACCAGCACCAAGCCACCCAGCAATAATTGTTCCAGTTAGTACAGGAAGTGTCAATCCTCTACCTGCAACTAAATAGTGATCCGAGTCCTTCGCTTTTCCGGCTCCAACGAAACCGATAATGATTAAAATAATTAAATAAACTATCATTCCGATTAAAAAAATGTTCATTTATTCATTCCTTCCCTTCTTTTGTTATCCGAGAGAAAATAAAAACTGTCTCAAATAGACGCATTGCAAAAATAATGAAATGTAAATGATGCTGAATGACTATTTCATCGTATTTTCCTCCTTCCCCCAATAAATATGGGCAGTGTTTTTAGATAATTTGGTGAATTGAAGATAATGATAATAATATATATTCAAACCTTCAATTTGTCTAATATATTAATTGACTTACACTGATATGAAATATATATTAATAGAAAAGTACAATCACATTAATTGAGGATTCTGTATTCATTTTATGTATAAAAAGGAATGGAGTGGTTTGCTTGCAATTTCATCAAATAAAGTATTTTATTGCCGTAGCTGAAACATTACATTTTGGTAATGCCGCAAAAAAATTAAATATGTCGCAACCTCCACTAAGCCAACAAATTCAAAAGCTGGAAGAGAGTTTGGAAGTGAAATTATTCAATCGAACGAAACGTAATGTAGAATTAACAGAGGCAGGAAGTGTTTTCTTACAAGAGGCTTATAAAATAATGGAACAAATTGAATCTTCTACTGATAAGATTAAGCAACATTCGAATGGGGAAATTGGAGAATTAATATTGGGTTATTCTAGTTATTCTATTTTTGATGTATTGCCGATGATATTAGATACGTTTTATAAGCTTTATCCAACTGTCGAGGTAAAACTAAAGCATTTAAGTACTGCTAAGCAAATCGAGGCTTTCGAAAACTCTGAAATTCAAGTAGGTTTATTATGTCCACCTATTGATCAAACAAATTTGAACTTAGAACTTATCTACAGTCAACCTTTTATAGTTGCGTTGCCATCAAATCATCCATTGTCTAGGGATAATAAAAATGAATCTTTACATATAAGTGAACTTTCAAATTGTCCCTTTATTTTGACACCTAGAAGCATTGGAACTGGTTATTATGATTCAATTATTAACTTATGCTTTGATGCACATTTCAGTCCAAAAGTTGTTCAAGAAGTAAATGATTTACATGAACTCATATCATTAGTATCTACAGGACTCGGAGTTTCAATTGTACCAGAATCCCTCATCCAATATAAAAAAAGCAATGTTGTATTTAAACGATTAAATAATGACCAATTCAAAGTAGATACGGCTCTAGTTTACAAAAATACTGAAACTTCTCCAGTTGTATACAACTTCATTGACATAGCAAGGAGGATTTTGAGGGATACGGTGTAAAGTTGATTCTCGACCCCGCCTGAGCCAGCGGGGTCTTCGGACTCATGGGTCTTTGATGCTTGTGCCATCAAAGAGTGTTTACTTGTCCTTAAAAATCGATTGCTGAGGTAATTGTTCATTTAAAAGTCGAATTAATGAATTAATGTACATATAGATGCTAACTGTTGAGTGGTAATTACCTTCAACCTGTCTTTGCTCCACTACGACAACAGGGCTTAAATTGCGCATAAGATCGGCATGGGGTTTTTCGTACCTTGGCATCTGATTTCTAATATAAAGAGGATAATTCAACTTCATTTGTCTTCTGCTTTCTGTTGCTAACGTATCAAAAACAACCGAGCTCTTTCCTGAGCCGGAAGACCAGTAAATACAGTGATTTTTTCTTTTGGTATATTTACATCAATATTTTTTAAGTTATTTTCTTTAAGCCCTCTTAAAATGATTTCATCTTTTATTTCCGACACTTTATCATCCCTTCTGATTTTTTCTGCAAAGAAAATTCCTTGACTTACATCAAACCCAATGGGAAGACAACAATAACATTATAACAGAGACGGTGCTCCCTCAAACCGTCAATAGATGAAAACACTCGTATCACCGATTTTTCGTTAAAAAATTCACTTCCTATTAAGCGATTCTAGGAAAAATTCAGCGCTGTTTAAGAAAAGTGAAAAATGATACATTTTTAGGATGGATGAATGTAAATATTGAAGGCGTGATCTTTACACAACCATATCATTATTACCAATAGAACAGTTGAATGTTACTTTGAAAAAGTAGAATGACAAAAAAATTAAGTTTTCCCAGTAGGAAGTGGATGATTTAGATGAAACCGTTATGAATTCAGAAAAGGTAACACATAAAAATGAAGTACCTTCCGACGATGGACGAAATAATGTTCTTACTTTAATTATAAACGTCATGGTTATCATAGAAAAAAGAAGTAACCGCTCCAGGTCAGTTGACGATTACTTCTTTAACAAAATGACGAAAATTAATATAACATTTTACACAACGGAAAAAGCGTTTCATCCACTCTTGATTCTATACAATTTAAGCCTAAAAATCACCATGATGAACCATGTATTTAGGGCTGTTTAAGAAGAAACATAGGTAGATCTCAACTTATATTTCAACACTTTTCCTTGCAAACTTCTTGGTAAAGGATCATCCACAAATTGCACTTCATGCGGGATTTTATAATCTGCCATTTTTCCTTTACAAAATGCTAACAGTTCTTCTTCATGTAAATCAGAACCTTCCCTTAAATGAATAATCGCCATCGGAACCTCGCCCCATTTATCGTTCGACATTCCAATCACCGCAGCTTCGGTTACATCAGGATGTTCATATAACACTTCCTCTATTTCTGCCGGGTACACATTAATTGCTCCTGATAAAATCATATCCTGTTTCCGGTCAACCAAATAATAAAAACCTTCATCGTCCTGTTTCGCCATGTCTCCTAGCCCTAACCATTCTCCTCTAAAAGCTGCTTCGGTAGCTTCCAGATTACCATAGTACTCATCACACAATGTCAATCCTTTCACCAAAATTTCACCTACTTCCCCACGATCCACCTCATCTCCATCTTCATCAACCAATTTCACTTCCATTCCTAACATTGGAAGCCCCACTGAACGATCCTTTTCATTCATATATTCAGGGAACAAGTTCGTTGATCCACCGTGCTCAGAAGCCCCATAAAACTCATTCAATTCGGCTTCTTTAAAAAAATCCATCGTTTTATTCTTAGTCCCTCCGAGAAGCGGTGCTCCGACAGAAATAACCGATTTGATCGAGGATACATCGTACTTTTGTTGAATCTCTTCAGGCAAAGCAAAAATCGCATCAAGCATAGGGGGGGCCAAAAATGTCGTAGTTACTTTCTCTTCATCGATCGCTTTAAGTAATTCTTCTGGATGAAAACGTTCAATGATATGGACCGGATTCCCAACGAAAAAATTAGGCATTGAAATCGATAAAGCTGCTGCACCAAATAAAGGACCTGCAGCCAGACCCTTTCCGTTCCGACCTATCGAGAATTCGATACTGAAAAGCAATCCGACCAAATACATGCTGCGATGCGACCGCACTGCTCCTTTTGGGAGGCCCGTCGTTCCACCAGTGTATAAATAACATATCGTATCCGATTCATGTAAAGGCTGTTCTGGGATGGGTTCCACTTTCGGGTAATCTGATATCCATCTCTCATACTCCACCGACGCTGGAACCGCGACTTCACCAACTGTGATAAATAGCTTCGTTGTACTAAGCTGGTCTACTACCTCCCTTATTTGACTAGAAAAGCGATGATCAAAAATAAGTAAATCAGCACGCGAATCATTGAGGACATGTTTAATTTCCCGACCAACAAACCTAGCATTAATTGGAATGAACACTGCACCTATTTTACTACAAGCATAAATAGTCTCAAATAATTCATTACAATTTAAAAGCATAAATGCTACTTTATCACCTTGTTTTATACCGATTTCTTTAAACGCATGAGCTAACTGATTGATACGCTCGTTAAATTCCTTGTAAGTAAACCTCCGCCCATTAAATGAAAGCGCTTCCTTTTTAGCGTAACGAATAGCATTCAGTTTAATCGGATCACTAAAAATCATTTGATTCATTTTCATTCCCCCTATTATTGAATGAGCATTCATTCTTTTCATTATCTTATCAAATATAACATATGATGCCAAGCACTTATTTCAATTAGAGGGTGATTATTGTAGATGAATGGAGCCACTACGCATAATTTTGAGCCATTCATTGGCTCATTCTGTCCGCAATACTCAAAAGACAACTGCATTAATCTGCGTATAATATCCATCTCCTTTTGATGTATTAGGAGTGATTACTCGAAAAATACACCTCTTCAAATGGTTAGATAATCACAAATCCCTCACCAGCAAACTCCATCTATTATTTGGGCAGGATCGCCTTTTTCCACATCTTTCATAGCCTGAATCCTCCAACCACCTATATTACCGAAACACGCTAAAATACTTAATCCATAAATCTAATTTCCACTGCAAAGTTATTCATAAATGTCTTATGTTAAATTGCTTTTTATCTTAGATAAAGTCCTCGAAACTTTTTTAGCTGAATAATTTAAAGACTCTTTTTCTGTAGCAGATAATGGTAGACCGATAATATGTTCAATTCCGTTTCTCCCAAGAATCGTCGGTACACCCAAACAAATATCGTGGTAACCGTATTCTCCTTGCAGGTATGCGATTGCCGGCAAGATACGACGCTTGTCTCGTAAAATTACTTCAGCCATTTGTACAACAGAGGCAGCTGGAGCAAAGTAGGCACTGCCATTACCGAGAAGATTGACAATTTCTCCCCCTCCTCTTCGGGTTCGCTCGATTATTGCGTTAAGTCTCTCTTCTGAAATCAGTTTATCTAAAGGAATGCCTCCTGCACTGGAATAACGAATTAGCGGAACCATCTCATCACCATGTCCGCCTAGTACAAAACCTGTCACATCCTCAACAGAAATGTTTAGCTCTTCCGCCACAAATGTGTTAAATCGTGCTGTATCTAGTATCCCCGATTGACCAATTACTCTATTTTTGGGAAACCCCGTAGCCTTATAACAAACAAATGTCATAATATCAACAGGATTACTCAATACGATAATATAACTATTTGGTGCATACACAGAGATTTTTTCAGCTACTTCCTGCATTATCGTAACATTAGTTTCCAACAAATCATCCCGACTCATATTAGTTTTACGTGGAATCCCTGCAGTTATGATAACCAAATCCGAATTCCGCAGATCATTATAATCAGTCGTGCTTGCAATTTTGGTATTAAATTTTTCTACGGCTCCAGATTGTAACAGATCAAGAGCCTTTCCTTTTGATGAATCTGCTTTTTCAGGGATATCTACTAAAAAAATATCTCCCAGCTCCTTTTGAGCCAAAAGTAACGCTATCGTTTCACCGGTGTTTCCTGTACCGATAATAGCAATTTTATTACGAGTAAATGCCATCGATTTTCACCGCCTCCCCGCTATTTACTCATCCTTCTTCATAACCTTTCTTTTCTTAACGGTAGAGCTTGTTTTTGACTTTGACTTTGACTTCGATTGATGCTTCTTATTTGTAGGAGATTTTTTGTATGATTCTCTCCCTTTGAGAAATCTCTCTATCTCTTCGTCTGGATGAGGAATAATATGGTGAGCCACAACATCTCCTACTTTATTAGCTCCTTCTATCCCAGCGTCAACTGATGCCTTAACTGCTCCAACGTCCCCTTCGATATAAACAGAGACCAGTGCTCCACCAATTTTTTCACTTTTAACTAAACTTACATTTGCAGTTTTTAGCATGACGTCAGCTGCTTCAATTGCACCGATAAGTCCCCTAGTTTCTATCATCCCAAGCGCTTTCCCCAACTGCCACACCTCTTTTTCAATAATAGTCTCAATCAATCGCCTATTAATTTAATCCGCTTTTTTAAATATTTGGCTCTGTCTCTTGCAAGCGGTGTTACAATAGTCGATTTATTAATAAAAATTGTTGGTCTGTCAATAGTATCTACTAACTTCTCTGTTAATAGCTTCCCATTAAAATTTATCCCTACATCTTGCACTTTGGTTGATTTGAAATTTGGTTCAAATTCCTTTCTTATCAACACCCCGGATTGTCCAGTATTTATTAGGCTTGCATTTGCTTCATCTGTATCAATATGCATCTCAAGTCTATAATTTGGAGATACTCGGACTAGCACATTTTTAAACGTAATCGACCGTACCGTGTGCGTACTTACTTCGACATAATCTCCATGCTGAACTCCAAAATAATTCGCATCTTCTAGGGACATATGGATATGATTTTTAGCTATGATCAATCCTTCTTTTAAATAAATGCTTCCTCTTGGTCCGACAATTGTTATCGGAGAAGATCCTACAATATCACCAGATTCACGCAAAGGGGGATTTACACCTAAAGTGACTGCATCCGTTTTAGATATCTCTACTTGGGTATCTGTTCTAGTTGGACCTAACACTCTTATCCTTTGAATACTCCCCTTTGAACCGACAATCGTGACTGTTTCATTAGCCGCAAATTGCCCCGGTTGAGATAAATCCTTTTTTGGGGTCAGTTTATATTCATTACCAAACAATTTCTCTACATCCATTTCGCTTAAATGGCAATGTCTAGCTGAAACAGCAATTGGTATTGGCCTCTGAAAAGAATGCGAATTTGATAATTGATAAATGACTTTTGATACTACATTACGAATAGCATTTTCATTCATAAAGAGTCCTCACCACCATTTGCCTTCTGTTATTAGTCATTTTTCAAAATGCTTTCAAGTTCGACATGTGGTCGTGGGATTACATGCACAGATAATATTTCTCCTACTCGTTGTGCCGCCTCCGCTCCAGCTTCTATAGCAGCCTTAACTGCGCCTACATCTCCACGTACATAAACAGTTACAATTCCCCCGCCGACTTGAACCTTCCCAGTCAGCTGGACATTTGCTGACTTGACCATTGCATCTGCCGCTTCAATAGCTGCTGTTAACCCCATTGTTTCGATCATACCTAATGCTGTTTGATCCGTTTGCATTTATTTATTCCTCCTCTAATTGAAATTTTAGCCTTTCTTATGATTAGGGTTCAGCTTCAAGGTCAACGGAATCTATAATTCCGATGACCCGAGCATCTACGGGAACTTGTTTTTCACCCCAGACAGCAGCAGTACTGCCTTGTGTCACCATAACCATGTCACCGACTCCTGCCCCGAGCCGATCGACAACGATAATAGGTTCTCGCCCTAGATTCTCCCCATCATTCAGACCAGGTTTCACAATCAAAAACTTTAGCCCTTTAAGTCCTTCTTCTTTTCTTGTCGCCCAAATATTCCCGACTACTTTTCCAACGAGCATGTATCCTCTCCTCCATCGGACTTAACTTTTATAAAATACACCTGCTAAAATTATAAACTTAGATTTTTGATAATACTTCATGCAACTCATTATGTGGGCGAGGGATTACATGAACAGAAATCAACTCTCCTACACGCTGAGCTGCCTCACTTCCTGCCTCGGTAGCAGCTTTAACAGCTCCCACATCTCCAGTCACTAGCACAGTGACGATGCCTCCGCCAACGTGTTCTTTTCCAATCAACGTAACGTTTGCCGCCTTCACCATCGCATCTGCCGCCTCCAAAGATGCAACCAATCCTTTTGTTTCAATCATACCTAATGCACCGTTAATTTCTTTAGCCATCAATGTTCCTCCTCATTAGTTTAAATAATTTCTTGCTATGTTTTGGACAATTTTCGTAACTATTTCTTGGTCAATTTCCCCGCAAGAATGATCAATGCTTTTGACCGCTTTGATAACCTCGTTTTTTATATCAGTATTTTCAACTAAACTTGTAACTTCTTTATTATAGTTTGCATTTTTTTGGGGAGTAGGGATATCCATTTCTTTAATGCCGTATGCTATCCGTTTTGTATTAAATAAATGAGTTACTGTTATGTTGTCAGATGAGATATTTCCTCCATAAGAGCCACATCCGAGTGTCAAGGAAGGGGGCAATCCAGTTGTTGCACCTGCAGCACCAATTGATGCAAGCGTATTCACCATAATCCTAGACACTGGCATATTCAGGCCAAATGTTTGGATCGCTTGTTCATCATTTGAATGGATCGAGCAACTATGTCCTCTTCCACCATTATTCAACAACTTTATACATAGCTCATGAGCCTCTTTCTCGTTATTGATTGTATATAACGGGAAAATTGGTGCTAATTTTTCAATTGAAAAAGGATGATGCTTTGAAACAATCTCCTCTTCCGCGATTAAGACAGTTGTTCCTTCTGGCACTTGAAATCCTGCCATTTCAGCAATGACGTGAGCTGACCTCCCTACAATATTTGGATTAAGCTTCCCTTTTTCGGGTGAGATAATCCGCTCAAGCCGTTCTTTTTCCGCAGTATCAACGAGATAGGCTCCATTGTTTTTCAATTCTCTTAAAGCTATTTGTTTAATATTTTTATGAACAACGATTGACTGCTCTGTTGAACATAGAGTGCCGTTGTCGAATGTCTTGCTGTCAATAATCATTTTCACAGCCTTTTTTACGTTTGCCGACTTTTCCAAATAAACAGGACCATTACCAGGACCGACTCCGTACGCAGGCTTACCTGAACTATAGGCGGCTTTCACCAAACCTCCGCCTCCTGTAGCAACGATTAAATCGATTTCTGGATGTTTCATTAGTTCTGTTGTGGTACCCATTGTAGGTTCTTCTATCCAACCAATTAACCCTGTAGGTGCCCCGGAATCTATTGCGGCTTGATGACATATTTTTAATGCTTCAACTGTACATTTCTTTGCTGTTGGATGAGGACTAACGACAATTGCATTCTGTGCTTTTAATGAAATTAAGGTTTTATATATTGCCGTAGAGGTTGGATTCGTCGTCGGGCAAATTGCGGCAATCACGCCAAATGGATAAGCAATTTCTGTTACTTTCTTTTTTAAATTGCGGCGAATAATTCCAACCGTTTTTTTATCTTTTATGGACTCATAAACACCCATGGATCCTAGTTCGTTTTTAATTTTTTTATGTTCTACAATACCCATCCCAGTTTCCTCAACCGTTAATTTAGCCAAATATTCTGATTTTTCATATGCTTTTTCAGCTATATTTTTTATAATCTGATCAATTTGCTCTTGGGTGAATAATTGAAATTTCTCTTGTGCTGCTTTTGCTTTTTCTACTGTTAGCTTCATCACATCTACTGATGAAGATGAATAGATTGTACTTAACATTCTCACCACCCTTTCTTTACAGCCCTTCCTATTGTTTAAATAAATAACAAGACAGTCCTGCACTTATTTCAATTGTATTTATAAAAAGTAACAAGTTCGTTTTCGTGAGTCTTATGCTGAACGGATTTCGAAGAAAAAGGCAGCTTGGAACTTAGTTCATTCCAGCGTTCAATTTCTACACTATCTAATGCTTGCATGAAAGAAGGTGGATCGACATGGTCATTTTCCCAAAGTGTCATAGAGATTTCTTCCCATCTGTCAATCTCTTCTTTCGTCAGCGCTTCTTTTGAAGTCAATGATGTTTCATTTAACTTCTGTACCACTAATCTAGTAACCTTCTCAATCAAAGCTGCATCCATATTATCACCTCTTTTTTGTCTATCTCATTGTCTGAAGATATTCAATCGCTAATCTATCTGTATCCTCGGAATATTTTTCCCCCAATGCTTCTGCTGTTTCATTATCACGACTTCCTACCCATGAAATAAGTTGAAGCCTTCTCATCATAATGAATGTAGGAATCTCTTCCACCTCTTCTGGAGTAAGAGCTCGAACCTTGCGATACCCTTTCATCCATGACTCGACAAGATCCGGAACATACAGTTTATCTTCAATGAAGCTTAACGAGGTTCCAAGATCAAATAAATACCATCCAAACCCACAATCATCAAAATCTATTACACTAATTTGATCCTTATCGACTAGAAGATTTGCCAAACGCAAATCCGCATGAATAAGTCCAAATCGATCCCTCGTTTTTCCGAAAGTCTCTAACCTACTTTTAATCGTCTTTGACACGACTTCAAAGAGTTCTTTTCTTTCAGGAGTTATTCCTTTTCCGTCCTGCCACCTAGCCCATTTCGGTCTGTCGCCAAGTATGTTTTCATAATCCCAGGTTAGCCTATTTTTTCGTTTAAACGTATTATGATTCAGAATACTATGTTCATGTAATTGGGCGGTAACTTCTCCAAGATTCTCAAATTGGTTGATTAGTTCACTCTCTTTACTTTCATCTGGTTCTTTTCCTTCTAGGTAAGTAAATAGGGTACAATAATATTCTTGTGGGTCATTTTTTAACCTGACAGAATGGATATATTCATTATTTCTTCCCTTTATCGGCATAGGTACCGAAAGCGGCGAAGAATCATGGATAGACTTTAGCCATTTCAATTCACTTTCAATTTCCACCTTCGTATGATAATTAGGACGGCTGACACGAAGTATGTGTTTCATTTCTGTTTTGGGATCTGTTACTAAATACGTTGCATTTTCAGAGTAATTAATTAGCTTTATCTCTACTTCTTGAGTTAGTGCAGGATAAGTATTTATCCCGTGCGCTGCCACTTCATTAAATACTTTTAATGCATCTTTCCAACTCTCGGCTTGTAGATTGCTCAACTTTTATTAACTCCTTTCAACATTTACTCTTATTTATAACGTGCAATTTGTGCGGCTTCTTTTATGCTTTTTTCGCAACGAGCTAATAACTCATCACAATATTGTTTATCTAATAGAAGTCCCGGCTTAAATTGAAGAACACGATTATCCAACATTGAAAAAATAGCCCATACACCATTTTCATATAATGTTTGCGTAACAAATTTTGCTCCTGTTGGATGATCGAATTCTAAGCCGAATACGACACCCAATTGGCGAATCCCTACAAAAAACTCAGAATATCTCTCTTTAAGTCTCTCTAGTCCTGTACGTAAATAACGTGCGACGTAATCAACATTTTCGAGTACTTCTTTTCGCTGAGACATTTCTAACACTTTCATAGCAACAATACAACCTAACTCTGAACCACCAAATGTTGAGATATGTGCGAATCCATCATCATTCATCCAATTTCCAGCTGCCTCATTGACAACTGTAGCTCCAATTGGATAAATACCACCACTTAACCCTTTTGCTGTTACTAGAATATCGGGTTTTATGCCATAATGCTCGAATCCCCATAGTTTTCCCGTACGCGATAAGCCTGTTTGTACTTCATCAGCTATGTACAATGTTCCATACCTCTCACACATTTCCTTGACAGCAGCAAGATAACCATCTTTTGGCAAAGGAAAACCGTATGTCGCCGGAATTGTTTCAACAATCACACAAGCAACATCGCCAGCAGATAATACACTTTCCATTACAGATACATTATTGAATGGAACTTGTATAAATTCTTCGGAACTCCCTTCACTTAAAAAAGGTTTTGAATATCGTTCATTCCCTAAAGAAACGGAAAGACCGGTATGACCATGGTATGCGTACTCGATTGAGACAATCTTTTTTCTTTTCGTTGCGTATCTTGCAGATTTTAAGGCTACATCAATTGCTTCTCCTCCACTACTAGAGAAAATGGTATATTTCAAATTGTCAGGAGTGCATTCCACAAGCTTTTCGGCAAGTAAAGCACGGGTAATAGAAGGAAAATGGTGATTCCCCAGATCAAATTGCTCCAACGCACTCTTCAATTCAGAAATTATTTCCGGGTTTCGATGTCCTAAATTATACGTCCCACCGTTTAGATGAACATCCATCAGTTCTTTACCTTCCATGTCATATAAATAGTATCCTTCTCTTCTTCCGATAACGAGATCAACACCATCATTCTGCCATTGCATTGTTTTCCCAGGGTTCCAATACCTAATTGATTTATCTAAAATTGATTTTTTACTTACGTTAAACATGTAATTTATCCACATCCTTTATCACATTTTCTAATATTCATTAGAAAATTTCAGCTACTAAAAGTTCAATTTCTTTTTCGATTAAGGTACTTTTCCATTCCTCTGAGCATTTTTCACTTGTAACAATTACCGATATATCTGTCAACGCACAAATATGTGCAAATGTTGTCTTACCAAACTTTGTATGATCAGCTAGAATAATGGCTTCGTTTACGCGTTTAATCATTTTTCGCGACATGCTCGATCCATGCAAATCATAGTCTGTAATTCCATCTTTTATAGAAACACCACCAGCTGCAATAAATGCTTTATTCACTTTCAATTGACCAAGGGACATTTCAGACAATGAACCACTAGTGAACTTTTGATGGCGTTCAACCTCCCCGCCAAGAAAAATAATTTGACCATGGAACATTTCCATTGCTAACAGAAGCACTGGCACCGAGGCTGTAATGACCTTAACATTATTTTTACCATTTAAAAAACGGACGATATCTAATGTCGTTGTACCGTGACCGATAAGAATACTATCTCCATCCTCAACAAGGTCTGCTGCCGCTTTAGAAATGGCTCTTTTTTCTTGTTTGTTCAATGTCGTCTTCTGATCAAAGGTTAGTTCTGTCGTTAGTTTCGCTTTTACTGCTCCTCCGTACACTTTTTTTAACAAACCGTTCTTTTCCAGCTTGTCTAAATCGCGGCGAATCGTTTCTCCAGACACGTAAAGACTTTCCGCGAGTGTTCTTACTTTAACAATTTCGTCTTTTTCTAAGGTTTCCAATATTGTTTTTTTACGCGCTTCAAAAGTTAATGACATTGTAATTACCACCTATTTTTCTATATTTCGGAAGGTGTGCACGCCCCTTTAGTTTAATTCACATAATATTTGACCGGAACAAAAATTTAGTAAGCGCTTACAGTTATATGATTATTATTTTGCCTGTAAATCTTCTGGTACCGTTTGTCCACCATCGACAACAATGGTTTGACCTGTAATGAAACTTGTATGTGGCGAAGCGAAAAACATAGCTGCGTAACCGATATCTTCTACCTCTCCAAGCTTGCCCATTGGGATTGCGTTGGTCATTACTTCTAGATATTCATCCCCTAGATCCTCCAGTCCTTCCGTTCGGATATTACCTGGCATTACCGCATTTACAGTGATATCATGACTGGACAACTCAAGAGCAGCTGATCGCATATACCCTAATTGTGCCGCTTTACTTGCTCCATAATGTGTCCAACCACGATATCCTGTTAATGGTCCTGTAATAGATGATGTCAAAATAATTCTTCCGTAATCTGCCTTTTTTAAATGTGGCAAGCAGGTTTGTATAGAATAATGTGTGCCCTTTACATTTGTATCCATCACATAATTCCAGTCTTCATCTGATATCTCTTCAATCTCATCTTGGGGAAAAATTCCTGCATTTGCACATAACACATCAATACCACCAAATTTCTCAGCGACTGCATTAACTGCTCTTTCCATTGACTCCTTATCTGTCACATCACCTGAAATTGCATAAGTAACTCCACCGTCAGCATTCAATTCAGCTGCGCACTCTTCTGCAGTTGACAACGTTCTTCCAATTATCGCGACATTTGCTCCATGTTGTGCAAATACCTTTGCTATCCCCTTTCCAATTCCTTTGCTTCCACCAGTGACAATCACCGTTTTCCCCTTTACAGAGTTGAACATCTTTTAACATCTCCTTATGAAATATTTTGGAACTCATCAAAGTTCCACACATATTTATGTTGTTTCCTCTTTCTTGTTGTGGTTTTCAAAATAATAACACTTCCCAAAGGAATAGTCAATATTATCTGAAAATTTTGTTTCGACAAAATTTTCAATGTTTACATAATATTAATTTTATTCTTTTAAGAGGAGGTTGGTTTCCCCTTTAAACAACGAGAATAAAAAAACACTATTCGTCTGGACAAAATTCACCTTTATCACTATCATTTTACTCTCAATGCCTCTTACATGATTCCATCAATATGAGTCAAATGTTAAGTTACATTGTCTATTAATCTTGATAAAAGTTACTTTAACGCTAGTAAAGCTTCTCTTTGTGCACAACCTTTGCTTCACCTAACCACACTACACTTTTTTATGTATAATAATAATTACACTTGAAGCTTTAATAACACCTTTGAAAGGAGGTCACCCTATGAGTCTACTGCAGAATTTTTTTTACTTTATCATGAATCGAACATTTTTCACAAAAATATTTATTTCCATATTCATCTCTTCTTTTATCGGTATAGTGACGATTGCGATAATCAATCATCAGTATTTTAAACATATATTAATAAATAACGAGATGGAACGTGTTCAACAATCGATCAATCAGTCGGCAGTTAACCTGGATAATTTATTATCAAGAATTATTAATGATATGGACTATTTTATCACTTATTATGAAAGCGATATCATTCATATTAATACGAATAATCAAACCAATCCTGCTGATGTTGAAAAGTTTATGAATGATTTAGAAACATTTCAACTGCGATTTACGGATGAATTAGAGTCCGTATTCTATTATAAAGAAGATGAGCAAAGTAAAGATCCTATCTTTATTCATAATAATAACTTACATCGAATCCCTAATATCATTTATGTTGAACATGAATGGTACAAGCATTACAGAAACAACGTTGACCTCCCTACTTGGACCGTGCCGACGGATCAACATTTATTTTATCAAGATCGTTCACAAAAGACTGTTTGGCTTACGATTGGAAAGTATAGTAAAGGGTCGGAGTTTGGTATTTTTGTCATTCGGATTAATTCAAAGATTTTTAGTGACTTATTTCGTGAGCTTGCAAATGATGATTTAATGATTGAAATTAGAGATGGTAACGGAAATGAAGTGTACGCTACACATTCAACCGATCATCTTATCAACAATTCAGACTGGCTAGAAACGACATCTACTTTAGAGAAGTCAGAGTTTAATATTCATGTGTTTATCAATAAACTCGCCATTACAGATAAGGTGAACCAAGTTCAGTCTATTAATCTTATGATGGTGCCACTTATCCTAGTCGTTACTTTCTTGTTCTCATTAATTTTGTCTTTAACATTAAGTCGACCTATCAAAGAGATGTTACGACTACTGAAACAAGTGGAAAATGGTAATTTTGATGTCCGCTTTCCCAACCGTTACAAAGATGAGATTGGGATTTTAGGTAAAGGTTTTAATAAAATGATTGCGAATGTAAAAAATCTGATTGATCAAGTGTTTGTTATCAAAATGGATAAGCTAAAAATGGAATTAAAACAAAAAGAATCTACTATTTTAGCAATGCAAAATCAAATTAATCCACATTTTTTGTACAACACATTAGAAACGATTAATTGTCATGCGATTGTTCATCATGTTCCGAGCATTAGTAATATGAGTCAAGCTTTAGCCGATTTCTTCCGTTATTCGATTGAAAAAAATCAAATTATCGTATCTTTACAAGAAGAAGTAACCCATGTAGAAACGTATTTGCATATTTTAAATGAAAGATATCCCGAAATTGAAATTAGTATTAATATTCCAGAACCTTTTTATTCTTATTCGATTATTAAATTATCGTTGCAGCCATTGATTGAAAATGCATTTCAACACGCTTTTTCCGGTGAGCGAGATTATTACCTAAATATTTATACAGAAGATATCAATGAGCTTCAGTATTCTGTATGTATTGAAGATAATGGAGAAGGAATGGACAAAGATAAATTAGATGCTTTAAATGAATCATTAAACAACTTATCTGCAAATGTTGATGCAACGATCGATAAGGACAAAAACAAAAAGAGTTTCCATCATGGAATCGGGATTTTAAATGTCCATTCACGTATTCTGTTAAGTTTTGGATCTTCTCACGGTGTAAGGTTAAAAGAATCGATGTCTGGAGGCTTACTTATCCAAATCACACTACCTAAAAAGGGGAATGAGCATGAAACTATTAATCGTTGATGATGAAGTTGTCATACGTCAAGGAGTACAGACATTACTTGAAAAGAGTGGATTTCCAATTACGAGTCTTTCAGAAGCAAAAAATGGAAAGGAAGCGCTCCGTTGTATCAAAAATCAACTTCCTGATATCGTTATTACCGATATTCGCATGCCTGTAATGGATGGTTTAGAACTTTCAAAACGATTATCTTCTATACATTCCGATATTGAGCTAGTTATTTTAACTGGATATGCAGATTTCCAATATGCACAAGCTGCTGTAAAGTATGGAGTTCTTGATTATATCTTAAAACCTATTTCCCAAGAAAGTATAAACGACACGATGATGAAAGTATTATTAAAACATTCTTCAAGATGGTCAGATGATATTAATAGTAAATGGATGGCTGAAATCAATAAGATTGTCTCTCATATAATAAAAGAATTGTTGGCGGAAAATAAGCTGGAGATGAAACAAATATTGGATCAATGGAAAGCTTATTGTTTTCATCATCAACTATCTTTTATTAAAATTAAAAAACTAATGGGTTATTTTCACTTTTTATTTAAAACGAAAATGATCACTTACTATAATCATAAGACAGATGTTGAAACACCTTCGAATAACGCTTTTTCTATAGATGATTTATTCGCTGATTATTACGAATATCTTTTAAAACAGTTAAACCATATTCAACAAAATAGAATTCCTAGAAGTTCAATTATTATTCAACAAGTAGTTAGCGAAATTCACCATAACTTTGCCGATCAAGGGTTAAATATTAAGCGACTAGCTGAGCAATCAAATATATCAAACTCTTATTTAAGCAAAATTTTTAGAGAGACGATGAATGTCCCAATAACCCAATATATTAGTGAATATCGTTTAGAAATGGCCCGAGAAAGGCTAGAGTCTGATAAAGAAACTAAAATTATCGATATTTGCTTTGCTTGTGGATTCAATGATTATCCGTATTTTTCAAAGTTTTTTAAAAGGACGTACGGGGTATCTCCACTTCAATATCGTGAAAAAGTGAGGTGTCAAATAAGTTAATTTTTGTAGGACAACAAATAATTTTATTCGACATGTTCAAAAGCTCCCTTTCTAAGTATGATTATTTATGAATCGAATAATCAGAATATTAAAAAGGGGGCTTCATCTTTTTAGTTGTTTTTATTCATTATTTAGGGAGGGGTTGTATGAGAAAGATCGTTTTTAAATTTCCTTTACTTCTATTGTTCGCTTTTATATTGTTACTCGCTGCATGTGGTGGAAGTAATGAGGAAGCTGATTCTGAAGGGAAGAAATCAGCTGATTCACAAAATTCTAGTGAAAATAGTGATTTAGCAGCATGGGGAAAAGAAATAAATGAACAATTTAGTGGAGAAGAAATTAATTTAGCCTTTGCTTCTCACCCATCAACAGATTCTTTTCAACAGATGACAAAGGATTTTGAAAAGTTAACTGGAATTAAAGTTCGATGGGAAGTTATGGAACAAACATATTTAAAAAATAAGCAACTAATGGACTTTACTTCTAAAACTGGTACGTATGATGTGTTAATGGTCGATAACTTCTGGGGTGATGAATATGTTACTAAAAAAGTGATCGAACCACTAGATAGTTATTTAGAGGATGAATCATTAACTCCAGAATGGTTCAATTATGAAGATATCGTTCCTGCTTATCGAAATGGATTTACGAAGTTTGATGGTAAAACGTATGGTATCCCGACTGCTGGAGAAACACGATTTATCGGATATCGTACAGATTTATTTGAGAAATATGATAAAGAGCCACCGAAAACGATGGCTGAATTTAAAGAGTTAGCGGAGTTTTTTAATGGGAAAGAAGATGATTTATACGGTGTATCCATGCGTGCACAAAGAGGTATCCATTTTGCATCAGGGTTAATGAGTGTACTTTATAACTTTAGTGATGGGTTCTTCGATCAAGAAACTGGTGAAATTTTAATGGATGATCCAAAAACAGTGGAAGCTCTTCAGTTCTATGTTGATATGTTGAAACTAGCTCCACCTGATGTTGCTTCCTACACGCACGAAGAAGCGTTATCAGCATTTATGTCCGGTAAATCTGCCATGTGGCTAGATGCAACGGCAATTGCACCACAAATTCTTGATCCAGAAAAGTCATCCATTGCGGATAATGTTGCCTTTGTTCCAACTCCCGAGGGACCTGCTGGACGTGCAAGTGCATTAGCTGGTTGGAGTATGGCAATTCCTGAAACATCTAAAAAGAAAGAAGCTGCCTGGGCTTTTATTGTCTATATGAATAGTGAAGCGATGAGTGAATTATATATGGCGAATGGTGGTGTACCTGTACGTACATCTCAATTTGAGGCTGCCGGAGATGGAGAAAAATTAAATCCTATTATTTTGGAAGCGCTTGAAGATGCAAACGCTTTAGTAGAGAGAGGTATTTCATGGGTACCGCCTAGTCCTAATTTAGGACAAATATTAGACCGTGTTGGTTATTATGGCAGCATGGCATTAAGTGATGAAATTTCAGTGGAAGAAGCTTCTATAAAAGCACAAAAAGAAATTGAAGATATTGGGATAGATTAATCCATAAAGGGCCAGACTTTTTGGCCCTATTATTGAATAGCAAAGGGGAATTTTATGATACGAAATTACTTAAATAAAAATCCTCATTTCATTTATATTATGCCAGCAATAATATTATTGGGGATCCTTACATTAATACCGACTATTTTCTTATATTTTATTAGTATGACAGATTACGAATTAGGCTCTCCATCTTTTAATTTTGTCTGGTTCGATAATTATACTAGATTATTACTCGAAAGTGATGAGTTTTGGCACTCATTAAGAATCAGTGTCTTTTTTAGTGTTATTGTCACGTCCATACAGTTAGTATTAGGATTCTTTTTAGCCAAATTACTTGATCGTCCGATGCGATTTAAGTTTTTAGTTTTTGCATGTTTGATTATTCCAATTGCAATGACACCTAGTATTACTGGACAAATTTGGAAGTTAATGTTGAATGCAGAATATGGAGTAATCAATTACCTGCTTTCTTCCCTGACTGGTCTAAAAGTTATTTGGCTTTCAACGGAAAATGCTTTTTTATCGACGATGTTAGTAGATATTTGGCAAAACACACCTTTTGTCGCATTAATTATTTATGCTGGTTTAAAATCATTACCGGAAGATCCATATGAAGCTGCTGTGATGGACGGCGCATCGAAATTTCAACTGTTTAGACATATTACATTACCATTATTAAAGCCAATTATTTTACTGGCAATTATTTTTAGATTAATTGATTCGTTACGTACATTTGATATTCCGTTCTCCTTAACACAAGGTGGACCTGGAAACGCAACTGAATTTTTAAGTTTACATATTTATCGACTTGGATTTGCGCAAACTGGTTGGATTGGAAGGGCTTCGGCAACTTCGGTTATTTTACTTATTATTACAACGGTCATCAGCTTGATTCTGATAAGAATGCTTAGAAAGGGTGTGCAAGATACAGAATGAGCTTAGTTAATATTAAATCAATTATGATCAACAACTTATTCCGATTACTTATCATTTTAGTTTGCGCTCTATGTGCTTTTCCTCTTTTTTGGATGTTGATCGTTAGTTTAAAGTCAGGAGTTCTGATTTTGGATCCTAGTGTTTGGTTTTTCACGCCTACACTTGAAAATTATCAAGATGCTTTTTTCTATCGAAACATTTTAGACTATATTAAAAATAGCTTTATCGTTGTCGTGATTACTACCTTCTTTTCGATCTTAATTGGTGGAATGGCTGCATATGGTTTTGCTAGATTTAATTTTAAAAAGCGGGAAGATACTGCATTTTGGATTCTAAGTTTAAGAATGTTACCTCCTTTAGCAACGGTTATTCCATTTTTCGTTATGGCACATTTATTAAAAGTACTTGATACACATATCGTGCTCATAATCTGTTATATGCTTTTTAACATTCCATTTACCATTTGGATGATGCGCGGATTTTTTGAAGAAATACCTGAAGAAATTGAAGAGGCAGCGTTTATTGATGGCTGTTCCCGCTTCCAAGTATTTATCAAAATCGTACTTCCACTAGCAATACCTGGTTTAATAGCGACAGGAATTTTTTGTATTATTAACTCTTGGAATGAATTTGTATTTGCTTTATTTTTAACGAGCTCTGATGCAATCACCCTCCCAACGACAGTTACATTATTTCTTTCTATTTCTGGCGTAGCTTGGGGAGAGATGTCTGCCGTTGGTGTCATTACTGTTATTCCAGTATTAATTTTCGCCATGCTCGTTCAAAAATATATGATTAGAGGTCTGACATTTGGTGGGGTAAAATAGACTTCTACTCCATCGTTTAATTTACTTGTATTAGGAGGAATATAAATGAAAGTTGCTGTACTTGGTAGTGGATTTATGGGAAAAACTCATGCAGAAGCATTGAAACAAATAAAGAATGTTGAGTTAGTAGGAATTTATACAACGAGTCATAATCCACAAAGTGTCACTTCCTTTGATAGTCCGATTTATACATCATTTGACAAATTAATGATGGAACAGAAACCAGATATAGTAAGTGTTTGTTTACCAACTCACTTACATAAGCAATATGTGTTAAAAGCTGCAGAACTCGGTGTTCACATAATATGTGAGAAGCCTATTGCATTAAATTTAGAAGATGCACGTGAAATGATCTCCGTTTGTGAGGAAAAAAAAGTAAAACTGTTTATTGGACATGTTTTGCGCTTTTTTCCAGAGTATCATCAGTTAAAAACGGATGTAGACACGGGGAAAGTTGGAAACATTGGGGTCATGCATACACGAAGAGCAAATGACCATCCTGGCATTCACCATAAATGGTATAACGATTACAAGAAGAGCGGTGGGGTGATTCTTGATTTAATGATCCATGATTTAGATTTTATGCGTTATTTAAATGGAGAAGTAAAATCTGTTTTTGCTATGAATAAACGAGCAGACAATTTGGATTATGCATTAGTTACATTACTCTTTGAGAATGATGCTATCGCAAACTTGGAAGGACTTTGGGGAAGACCTGGCTCTCTTGAATACAGCTGTGAAGTGTATGGAGATAAAGGTGTTTTACATTTAAGGAACGGCAAAGACCCAGTAAAAGTTAGCTTACATGATAAAGATATTAAAACAATCAATCCGTTATACAATGACCCATATTACTTACAATTGAGTCATTTCATAACTTGTTTGAAAGATAATGAAGAACCGATTGTTACTACTTCTGACGCTTATGAAGCGGCGAAATTATCCTTAGCTGCACTTAAGTCAATCAATAGTAGTAAACCAGTATTGATAAAAGATGTTACGTAATATTGGAGGTAAAGAGTATGAAAAAAATAAAAGTTGGCATGATTAGTTTTGCTCATGCAGGTCATCCAGATAGTTATCTTTCTTTTTTAATCAATCATCCAAATGTTGAAATAATCGGTCTTGCTCATCACGATAAAGAACGTCTTCAAAAGCATCTAGATGCATATGCACTTCCGTATTACGCAAATTATGAAGAGTTATTACAAACAGATTGTGATGCAGTCATTATTTGTTCAGAGTATGTAAATCATGCAAAAATTGTCATGGAAGCTGCGGAAGCGAAAAAACATATTTTATGTGAAAAACCGTTAGGATTGTCTATTCCAGAAATGCGAGCAATGATTAAGACTTGCAAAGAAAATAATGTTCAGTTAATGACTGCGTTTCCGTCACGATTTTCAAAACCTATTCAAGAAGTAAAAAAGATGATTGATCGTGGTGGCTTAGGCGAAGTTTTAGCAATTAAAGGAACAAACCGTGGGGTGAATCCTGGTAGCTGGTTTATCGATCCGCTGAAATCAGGTGGCGGAGCTTTAATGGACCATACCGTTCACGTGATGGATTTAATGTTTTGGTTAACTAACTCGGAAGTGAAAGATGTTTATACAGAAGCGAGTACGAAATTTAACGATATTGATGTTGAAGATGCTGGTATCGTACATGTTACATTCAACAATGGTACGATTGGTGTCATTGATACGAGCTGGTCGTTGCACGAATCTTTTCCAAGAAGTTTTGACTTAACGTTACAAATTACAGGTACGAAAGGATCGATTTTTGTTGATGTGCTCGGTCAAAGCAATGAATTGTACAGCAAAGAAACAAAAAAAGCAACATGGGAATTTTGGGGAGATAATATTGATCAATACTTAGTAAATGCTTTTGTCCACGCAATCGTACACAATGAACAAGTCCCAATAACTGGTGAAGATGGCTTTAACTCAACAGCAGTAGCATTAGCAACATACGAGTCTTTGAGAATGAAAGAACCCGTTGACTATAACTCTTTCATTCAAAGTAAATTATAATATATGGTGACTAAGATGAAAAAAATCAAAATTGGAATTATTGGTGCTGGTACTTGGGGAGAAACACATGCAAGAATATTTAAGGAAGATCTAAATACTGAACTGACTGCCATTTGTGACTTACAAGAAGAAAAAGCGCTATCTTTAGCGAAGTCTGTATGTTTACCACAAGCATGCGTTTATACAAATCATGAGGATATGTTACAACATGCGGCATTAGATGCCGTTGCAATAGTCACACCAGATTTTGCTCATTATCATCTTGCAATGGATTGTATTAAGGCAAAAAAGCATATTATATTAGAAAAACCATTAACTACTAATGGTGCAGAAGCTAAACATATTGTTCAAGCAGTGAAAGAGAATAATGTTCGCTTAATGGTAGATTTACATAGTAGATGGAGCCCTCTTTTTGCTTTGACAAAGGAAGCAATTAAAGCTGACGAAATTGGAGAAGTACAACATGCATATTTACGACTAAACGATATTAAATATGTAGCAACCGACTTGTTACCTTGGGCAGAAAAGTCTTCTATTTTATGGTTTTTAGGTTATCATGCTGTAGATTTACTTCGTTGGCTTTTCAACGATGAAGTGGAGAGAGTTTATTCTGTATCACGAAAAGGCGTATTAAATGCGGAAGGTGTCAACACAGATGATGTTTTTCAGTCCATATTAGAATTTAAAAAAGGTGGGATTGCCACACTAGAGAATGCTTGGATTACGCCAAATTCACATCCGAATATTAATGATATAAAATTGAATATTACTGGTAGTAAGGGAATGCTCAATGTCGATCCAACAAATAGCCGTGTGATAGAAAAATTTACGGAACATTCATATGAACAACCGGATTATCTCGTTCGACATTCCGTTCATGGTAAGTATAAAGGATTCGCTTACGAAAGTATTCGGCACTTTATTGATCAACTTGTTTCAGGGGAGGATTTCTACGTAACAGTGGAAGACGCCTATCATACAACTATCGTTGTTCAAACTTTACTTGAATCTGCTAAAACGCGAAAACCTATCGTTGTTGAATATTAATGAGAATTCCCTTTAATTGGACATCCGTTTACGTAAAGGGAGTTTTCTCTTTAACTTAAAAGTAGTGTTCTTTAAACTTTCAAAAGATCCCAAAAAATAGCACGGTCCACAACCGTGCTATTTTAAATGAATTTTAAAACTCCATTTTATTTCAATATTTTTCCTAAGTTGAAATCATTTTATGTTTAATTATTATAACATCAGGATAAAGGATTTTTTGTCAATTTTTTTTACTCCATGTATATATTCTACTTCAATATCACAGTGACTATTTCATCTACTCTTGCTTTAGTGTTTCCTTTGCTAATGTTGATTCGATCACTTTTTTTGGGGTATTTCATCCCCAAAAATCCCTTTTTATTCCGACTCTTCTCCCATTTCCTCTAATGCATCAGGATAAATAATTTCGCTAAATACTTCTTTCGTTTCGGCATCTTCAAGCGAGATCGTTACTTTTTCTTTTTCAATGTCTTTCCCATTGAAGACTTGATAAAATAAACTGATCACTCCTAAGGAGAGTTGTGACAAATCCATCAAAACTATTTTCAAACATTTCCTGATCGACAACCATATGTATCTTCGTAAAGTCATCATTGTATGTAATATCGTGAATGGAGGCGAATTCTTCATCTTCTGCAATTTCAGCTATCATGTCTACTAACTCTTCTTTCATTTCTGCTAACATTTCTTTATGTTCTCTTTTGGACATCATATGTCAGACTAAATTACCTCATTTCTTTTTTACTATTGCTAATCAACTATTTTCTTTTAATTTTATCTATCTCGTGATTCTGACTTCAATTCCTACCACAAACTATGAACACCATTACTTTCAGCTAAAAAGTTCATCCTACTATACGTGTATGATTTTCTTGATCAAGTTTTACGCCAAGATAAACACAAAAAAACAAAACAGGCTAACCATCCCGTTAGCCCGCTTCACTTTTATTTCCACATCGGCTGCAATGGCTACGCTAGAATCAACATCAGCATTGCCTATACATTCACTTTCTCCCCCACATCTTCCGTCACTTGCTCTATTCCCTTCCTTAATATCGTTAACATTTCAGCTAACTCTTCGTATGTTGCTGACAGTGGTGGCATAAAGACGATAACATCTCCAAGCGGGCGGGTTAACATCCCTAGTTCACGCATTTTTAATGTCGCTTGATAACCGACTCGCTCCTCCCATGGAAATGCTTCCTTCGTCTCCTTATTTTTTACAAGTTCAATTCCACACATTAAGCCTAACTTCCTAACATCTCCTACATGCTCCAATTTAGCAATTTCTTGTAATTGATTGGCAAGCCACTCAGATTTCTCCTCAGCTTGCTTCACAAGATTTTCCTTTTCAAAAATTTCTAAATTTGCTAAAGCAGCTGCACAGCCTAATTGGTTGCCTGTATAAGAATGTCCGTGATAAAAGGTTTTTCCTTCTTTAAAGTCTGCATAAAACGCTTGATAAATTTCTTCACTTGTAAGTGTTGCAGCGATTGGTAAATAACCGCCTGAAATTCCTTTTGCAAGTGTCATCATGTCTGGTTGGACATTTTCATGTTCGACTGCAAACATTTTCCCTGTCCGACCGAATCCAGTCGCAACTTCATCGACAATAAGTAAAATATTGTATTTGCGACATAATTGTTCGACCCCTTTTAAATATCCATTTGGCATGACGTTCATCCCGCCTGCTCCTTGCATAATCGACTCGACTGTCATCCCGGCAATTTCATCATGATGATTTTTAAAAATTTCTCCCAATTCAGTAAGCGATTGTTCACAAACGACTTTTTCATCATCAGAAGGATGATGATACACATTTGGATAAGGAACGACGATTGAATCAAATAAGAGGGAATTGTAGACACGATGATAAATATCAATTGATCCAACACTCATCGTTCCAACTGTATCGCCATGATATCCATTACGTAAAGTGACAAATTTCTTTTTATGTGGTTGTCCTACATTTTGCCAATATTGATAGGCCATTTTAATAGAAATTTCAACCGATGTTGCACCACTATCCGAATAAAAGACTCGTGTTAATCGTTCGGGAGCCAGATCGATGATTTTTTTAGCAAGTAAAATAGACGGGACATTTGCTGCCCCTAACAATGTAGAGTGGGAAATTTTATCCAATTGCTTTTTAATCGCTTCGTCTATTTCTTTTTTTCGGTGCCCGTGTACATTCAACCAAAGTGAAGAATAAGCATCCAAATATTCATTTCCTTCGATATCTTTTAAATGCACTCCTTCCCCACTCTCGATAATAAGTGGATCTTTCTCATAATCACTCATTTGTGTAAATGGTAACCACATATGTTGTTTACTAATATGTAATAATTGTTGCTGATCCATTCGAATCCTCCTTAATTTTTGGTTATATTTTTATCCCAATTTTTCGTTAAGATTGCTCGTTCTTCTTTTTTCTTCAATCGCTGTTCTAGATTGTGTACAAAAGGAACCGTGCCGACAACTGGTACATTCGTTAACTGCTCGATCATTTTAATATTGTCATTTTCTAGTGTCTCGTCCTCCCTTCCCATCCCATTTAAGATGATACCGGCAATTGGAATCTGTTTTGCTTGGATGACCTTGATTGATAAAACGGTATGATTAATCGTTCCTAGTCCTGCTTCTCCTACCAAAATGACGGGATACATCAACTCTTTCATGAAATCAATCATACAATAACCTGTTTTTGTCATTGGAACATAAAGTCCACCCGCTCCTTCTACAACGATACCGTCATACCTTTTTTCAATTTCTGTTATATGCTGGTGGATTTTCCCCAAATGAAAAGTGACATTTTCCTTTTCCGCTGCTAAATGCGGGGAACTCGGCATTTGTAATACATATGTACAATGGCGATCAAATTCCGAGTCTTTAAATACGTGCTTATACATTTCTGGATCAGGAGCAAGTAACTTTCCATCTACAATATTTGCCCCTGTTTGAATCGGCTTATAAGGAAAAAGTTGTGTATGCTGGTCACTTAAAAAATCAGTAAGTAGTGTTGTTACAACGGTTTTTCCAACATTAGTCCCTGTACCTGTGACAAAATAACTTAACATTCGTCCCCTTCTTTCTCATTGTTAACCATTTTACTTTAAGGTTAACATATATTATGATTAGTCACAAGAAAATAATTCAAGGGGGAAAATTGATTTGAAAACGAAACCATTGATTCTTTGCTCCTTGTTTGCTGCATTGATGGGGGTAGGGGCAAATGTTTCTTCATTTCTTACGATTGGTGGAGTACCAATCACTTTACAATTACTATTCGCTATTTTAGCTGGGGGCGTATTAGGAAGTAGACTTGGAGCTTTTAGTATGTTCGCTTATTTATTTATCGGTCTCATCGGTGCTCCTGTATTCGCTCAATTTAAAGGAGGAGTAGGCTCCATCTTTAGTCCAACTTTTGGCTTTATCATTTCATTTATTTTCGTCAGTTTCCTTGTTGGTACATGTATTGAAAGATGGGGAAATAACCGTAAGACTTACCTGTTTGCAGGCGTACTTGCTATTTTAGTTAATTATGTGATTGGGACAAACTATATGTTTGCCGCGCTACAATGGTGGGCGGATGCACCTGAAGGATTTAGTTACCTCGTTGCCTGGTCTTGGATGGGAGCATATTTGCCGTTAGATATAGTAGTATGTGTTTTTGCCTTCACATTGTTAAAGCGGCTACATCATGCGTTACAACCAATGCTTGTAATGAAATAAATTTTAAAGGAGATCGTTTCATTGAATAAAAAAGTATATACAATCGTTGAAATCAGTTTACTTGCATCCTTTATCATTATTAGTGGGGCATTTAAAATACCAACAGGCATTCCGGGGAGTGAATTTCAAATGTCTGCACCGATTGCTATTGCCATTTGTGCGGTATTTGGTTTTAAACGCTATATTATTGCCGGTATTATAGCTAGTAGTATTTTATTTATGCTTGGCATACATACATTGCTCAACATTGAAATCGCCATGATTTTCCGCATTGTTGGTGGGGGAATTGTCGCCATATTTAGGACTCGATTACCTGTTCTAATAGTTGCAGGACCAATTGGAACATTAGCAGCTAGATTTGTACTTGCTCTAACTTTACAGGTACCTGCACTTTCTCTCATTATCGCAGCTATTCCAGGGATGATTTTTACAGCAATAATGAGTTATCCAATCATGAGAGTCATGCAAAAAGTCTATCAACGAAAAGGAATGAAACAACATGAAAAAATGGTATAGTATACGAATGCGTTCAAGCAAAGGAGGTTCTCACGAAAACGGAGGTCAGCATATTTCTGGAGCAGAGCGACTTGTCAAACAAACAGAGATAGAGACGACGGCTCTTGAAATGATTCATCGTGCCTCTAATCATACACGTGGTAAAGCAGATTTTATTTCATTAAAGATTGAAACCGTTCAGCCAAATGAAATCCACTATATTTCACCTTTACGAGTGAAGGAAGTGACTAATTCACATCCCCATACAGCGAAGAAAGTAATTAGCGAACAATTAGCAACCTTACCGATTCAGCAAGAGCTACTTTTTTCTTTATATGATTGGGTGATCCATGACGAGATGACTAGAGGAGCCATCATTGTAGACATCAACAATGGGAAACGGTTGGATCCTTCCATTAATCGGGGTATACGTGTGTCACATGTTGATTGGGATAATCAATTTAAAGATAGATGGCAAATCAAAAACGATATCTTTTATAATGAAAGACGTGCAGAAGCAATTGCTTTATCTTCTAAAGTTGCTGCAGCTGGAACTATTTGTGAAATTTGTTGTTCTGATGATCCTGAATATACGACTGGCTATCTTTCTTATCAAAACACGTTCATTCGAGTTCCAAATATGAAGGAGAAATATTCACCTCGGGGTGGACGTGTGTTTATCATTGATTCAACTAATATTCAGCTTGATCAATACATTCACTTTTTAGAAAAAACACCAGTACTTATAGGGGTAAAGGAATGAACAATTGGATTAGGCAGGAATCAAAACGAAAACAGCAATCACCTTTATACAGAAATTTAGTGATTACGGATAAAAACACACCTGAAACATTGATTAACGGTGAACGGAAGATTTTAGCCGCTTCTAATAATTATTTAGGACTTGCTACTGATGCACGGGTTATTGCAAGTGCTCAAGAAGCGGTGGAGCGTTACGGAACAGGAAGTGGTGGTTCACGTTTAACAACCGGAAACTTACCGATCCACGGACAATTAGAACAAGAACTAGCTCGCTTTAAACAAACAGAAGCATGTCTTTTATATTCTAGCGGATTTTTAGCTAATTTAGGTGTAATAAACGCTTTAAGTGATTCGGAAACGATTATTTTTAGTGATGAATTAAATCATGCTAGTATTATTGACGCTTGTCGCTTAAGTAAAGCAAGGATAATCATTTACAAACATACAGATATGAAAGATTTAGAAAAAAAATTAGCCGAACATCGAAATCATGCTAAAAAGATAATCGTAACAGATGGTATCTTTAGCATGGATGGTGACTTAGCGCCACTAGATACATTAAATTTTTTAAAAGAAAGACATGGAGCATTACTAATTGTCGATGACGCTCATGCGACTGGTGTCATTGGAACACTCGGTCGTGGGAGTGCGGATTATTTTCAAGCAAATGTAGATGTGACAATAGGAACATTAAGCAAGGCGCTCGGAAGTGAGGGAGGGTTTGTTTGTGCGAATAATGAGACGATTGCATTACTAATTCAAACTTCGCGATCGTTTATTTTCCAAACTGCACTCGCTCCCGCTTCTGTAGCGGCGGCACTTATGAGTATTCATATCATTCAATCAGAACCGGAACGACAACAGCGTTTATTAAAAATTGGAATGGTGTTGCGAAAAGCGTTAAACCAATTAGGGTATACAGCTTTAAACGGAATTAGTCCAATAATCCCTGTTATCATTGGATGTGCCAAACATGCGGTGCATTTTCAAAACATGTTAAATGAAAATGGTATTTTTATTCCTGCTATCCGTCCACCAACTGTCCCTGAAAATACGAGCCGACTCCGCTGTACGCTAATGGCAACACATACGGATGAACATGTCCAATTTATAGCGAATACATTTAGAAAAATAAAACATGAACAGCTTTCTTGAATTGAGCAGTAGTAATCTGTTATTTACTTAAGATAAAATTCCCAAAGGCTAGAGACCGAACAGTTTTATTTACATTTATTTGTATTTCTATAAACCAACCTTTGTTTTTAGATAAAAAATAGCACAGCCTGCTACAGCTGTGCTACTTTTATTCCGACTCTTCTCCCATTTCCTCTAATGCATCAGGATAAATAATTTCGCTAAATACTTCTTTCGTTTCGGCATCTTCAAGCGAGATCGTTACTTTTTCTTTTTCAATGTCTTTCCCATTGAAGACTTGATAAAATAAACTGC
>NZ_QJJQ01000002.1:214722-388159 GCF_003201975.1 Pseudogracilibacillus auburnensis
TCGCTAAATACTTCTTTCGTTTCGGCATCTTCAAGCGAGATCGTTACTTTTTCTTTTTCAATGTCTTTCCCATTGAAGACTTGATAAAATAAACTGCTCACTCCTAAGGAGAGTGTGACAAATCCATCAAAACTATTTTCAAACATTTCCTGATCGACAACCATATTTATCTTCGTAAAGTCATCATTGTATGTAATATCGTGAATGGAGGCGAATTCTTCATCTTCTGCAACCTCAGTAATCATGTTTGTTAAGTCGTCTTTCATTTCCGCTAACAATTCTTTATGTTCTTTTTTGGTCATCTTTACCGTATAAGAACCGTCATCATTTTGCGTTATATCCGAAACTTCTTCCCCCATTTCTGCCTCGATTTCCGCAAGCTCTTCTTCTCCAAATAAGGAAGTTGGAAGTGTTATTTCTACATTAAATAGTCCTTTCTCAACTTCAATTCCACCTTCTTCTTCTGTGTCTTCCGCATCTTCTGTCGCTTCCGCTTCTTTCCCTTCAGAATCATTCGCCGTTTCCTCTTTTGGTGAAGAACAACCAACAAATAGTATGGCAGTAAGCATCAAAATTAAAAAACGTTTCATCATGTAAACTATCCCCTTTTTTTTTTTTTATAGATATGCGTTGCGCGTATCTTCTACCGTTACTATACAGGAGCAACAATCCTATTCAAAGAGGAAATATGATTGATTTACATTTTTTTGCACTTATAGTGATAAAAGTATGACATTTTATTTACAATTTAATATTCGATCTCCAAATCTATTAAATAAATATCAGGTTTTGCCTGATCCTCCTTGTAAATCAATGATCATATTTGTTCCTCTATTAGAAGTTTCATCAAAGGGCACGGCAAAAGAAACGTGAAGAAAAACATAGGACCGTCCGGATTGTTCATATTTCTTCTGCCTGTGCAAGATATGTCATTTCTCCGTATACCTCTCTTGAAAGTTATCCACATTAACTAATTGTGAATAATATTCAGCCACTTCTCCTTGCGATAATGTATAATAATGAAGTCCCTTCATCTTCCTTATCAGTAATTCCCTCAGAAAAAACACTCTATTATCTTTTTTCATGACTTCGTTATCTTGAAACGTTAATCAATCGTATAAATGTCATGAATGCAGGATTTGTTTCAGTCGAAAACCGAACTCATAAACGGTATCTTTTTTCGTACAATTACACGACGAAACAAGTAGAACATAAATAAACGATTTTTCACGATCTCCCCACTCTCCCCTGCCCTATCATTTCCTTCCTCCTTGTAAAAAGCAGATCCTTTTGCAAACCATTTGCTGTTAATCTGAATTCATTTTTTCTATTTCCGCTTACTTTTTTATTCTTTTCTCGCTTATGTTTTGTCACTTATTCATTTATTTATGCTAATATAATTTTAAATAGGCTTCATCATGAATCCTTTAAGGATTTTGGTCGTAAGTTTTTATAGGGAGATCGGGTGATACGTGTGAAATCGTTTTTCGTATGGTTAACATTTTATTTAGTCGTTTGGGGGGCTTCCATCTTCCCTTTATTCGAGGATTTAGATCAGCATATATGGCGGTTATTAGGTGTTGCATTTTTCTTTTCTTTGTTTTTTATTACACCTCTTTTCAAAGAAAATAGACAGTATTTAACCATTTCATTTTGTTTACAAATAGGCATCGTAGCTTTCATTTTTTTCCCTATTGAAACGTATAACGTTAATCAGTTCGTTTTATTCATTTTCGTACTCCTTATGGCCGAAGCAACAGAGCGGTTACCTGTTAAACAAATGGTGATCGTACACCTGCTCAGTTTCTTAGCCATCATGGTGACCTTCATATTTGGTTCTGTTTCCCTCATGACTTTCCTGTTTAATATCTTTTTCATCATTATCGTATTAGCAGGGTTCATTTTTTACAAAAGTAGATATGTACGATATCAATACCTTTTATCTCAGTATGAGAAGTTATCTAGTGAATTCCGGACGCTCAAAAGAAGGATAGTCCGGGACGAAGAAAGCGCGAGACAAGAAGAACGCCATATGATTGGGCAAGAAATTCATGATTCAGTCGGACATAAACTAACTTCCCTTATCATGCAATTAGAAGCATACAGAATCCAATTAGAAACGAAAGATAGTCCGCATGTTGATCGTCTGAAAAAATTAGCGGATGAAAGTTTGGAAGAAACACGTCGTGCAGTGAAAACATATAAACAAAAAGAAGTTGGTGGATTACAAGGGGTGATGCGACTTATACGAAAATTAGAACTAGAAAGCTTTATTCGCGTTCATTTTTCCGTTAACCATGGAGCGTTTGCCGCGCCACTCACTGGTGAACAATCTTTTACGATATATCGTGCCGTTCAAGAAGGATTAACGAATATGATGAAACATAGTAAAACAAGAGAAGCCCAAATTACCTTTGATGCACCTGGAGGAAGCATTTTTCGGTTTGAAATGACGAATCCGGTTAAACATACCCACAATATCAAAGAAGGTTATGGCCTTATTTCCATGCGGGAACGATTGGAAAAGCTGGGTGGCGGTTTAGAAACCCAACGTCATGAAAAACAATTTATTTTACGGGGATGGGTAAGATTAAAAGAACGGGGGGATCGTCATGATTCGAGTGCTTCTAGCTGAAGACCAAATGATGGTTCGCCAAGGCTTAAAAGTGATGATTGAATCTGATCCAGAAATAAAAATAACTGGCGAAGCAGATGATGGTAAAGCAGCAATTAAACTTTGTGAACAACATATATATGACATTGTTATCTTAGATATTCGCATGCCTGTGATGGATGGGATTGAAGCAGCGAAAATTATTCGGGAACGATGGCCATCGGTAAAAATATTGATGCTAACTACATTTGACAATGATCAATATGTGTTAGAATCACTCAAGTTAGGTGTCAATGGCTATTTGCTTAAGAGCGGGGATACAGCATCACTCATTCGCTCTATCAAAAGTGCTTTATCTGGTGGCTTATCGATTGAAGATCAAGTAGCAGCCAAAGTGATGCCGACTTTGTTGCATCAACAATCACCACCAAAAAAGGTCGATGAGCGTTTAACCCCACGTGAAAGAGCGATTTTAACATGTATCGGTGAAGGATTAAGCAATCAAGAAATTGCTAATCGTCACGGACTTTCTGTTGGTACGATTAAGAATAATACGAGTAACATATTAAATAAGCTTGAATTACGTGACCGAACACAATTAGCCATTTATGCCATTCGCCACCGTCTCGTTGATATAGAATGAAGACAACGATTCCGATGCACAACAAGACTTGGTAGGAAAAACGTTACGACAATGCTTTTGGTTGGGCCGAGCGAAAAGCGTTTGACATTGACAACGCTAGGACGTCCTGTCCATGGAAAATAGTTATTTTATAAATAAAATGACGAAAGTAACTGTTTTCTGTTGCTTCATGACTAGAGTCAGTATCGGCTCTAGTTTTTTTCATTTATTCTTATAGATACATCAAATCAAAAGGAGTTTTCATGTATGATTGAAACCATTCAATTAAGTAAAGTGTATAAAGATAAAACGGTTGTCAACGATGTTAATCTGTATTTAGATCAAGGAGAATCTGTCGGATTACTCGGACCAAATGGAGCGGGAAAATCAACGACGATTTCGATGATTTCATCCTTATTGAAGCCAACATCCGGTGATGTGAAATTAAATGGAAAGAGTGTGATCAACGATCCGAGTGATTTAAGAAAAGTACTCGGTGTCGTCCCCCAAGAGATTGCCCTATACCAAGAACTATCTGCCTATGAAAATTTAAAATTTTTCGGACGGATTTATCAGGTGCCGAAAGATCAACTGGAATCACGTATTCAAGAAACACTAGAAATGGTTGGTCTTAAAGATCGACAAAAAGATATGATCAAAACGTTTTCAGGTGGAATGAAACGTCGGGTCAATATTGCGACTGCTTTATTACACAATCCGAAAGTTTTAATTCTTGATGAGCCAACAGTCGGTATTGATCCACAATCGCGTAATTATATTTTAGAAATGGTTCGCCAATTAAACGAGCAAAGTGGAACAACCGTCCTTTACACAAGTCATTATATGGAGGAAGTCGAGCAACTTTGTCATCGTGTCTACATTATGGATCATGGAAGAGTGATCGCTTCTGGCAACCAATCGGAACTGTTAAGTATTCTTTCTAATGAAGATACGATTAAAGTTCAACTCAATCAAATGAGCGAAGATTTTTTACAAGCAATACAAGACATCGACATTGTTCGTCAAGTTGAGGAAACAGGAGATGGTATCAAAATCATCGCCAAAAAATCGAGAAATATTATTAGTGATCTCGTTAAACTGGCAGACAAAGAAAACATTCAAATCCTCAACTTCCAAATGGAAAATCCAAGTCTTGAGGATATTTTCCTCCATTTAACTGGTCGGACATTAAGAGATTAGGAGGAGCCTATATGCTGACATTTTTAATGAAAGATTTACTATTATTTTGGCGCGACCGTAAAGAAGTTATCATTGTGATCCTTTTACCACTTGTATTAGTTGTCGTTCTCAGTGTCGCGATGTCCGGATTATTTGATGGAAATTTAAATGAGAATTACGAATTATCTTTAGGTGTAGTCAATGAAGATAACCAAGAAGAAGCAATCACAGATTTTGAGGCATTAGTCAACCAATCGCAACAAATTCCTGAAGAACTAAAACAAGAACTTCTATTACACGTTCAAGCAGCACCACCCGTGGAGTTGTTAACCGACTCTTTAACTAGCCCTGATGTAGAGAGTTGGATTACCGTTCAAACGATGTCAAGAAGTGAAGCAGAACAAAGTGTTGACAATGGTGATTTGAACGCCATGCTCGTCATTCCAGAAAATTATACAGCACAATTATTAACAAACATCTACCTCGATCAAGGAACCGAACCTTCGTTAACTTTTTTAGCAAAGGAAACAGCAGTTGAAGTGGATATGGTTTATGATGTAATCCAAAATTTCTTAGATCAAATGAACTTACATTATGCTCTATCCACATCAGGTGAGGACATAGATATCACTCACGTCGAACTGCCTGAAGGTGGCACGGAAAACATGGAAGACAATCAATCTTTTACCTTTACGATGAATCAATATTTTGCATTTTCGATGGGTACTTTGTTTGTATTGTTTATGACCAGTACAGTCGCGAGTCGAACTGGGATTGAGAAACGGGAGCATACGTTTAATCGAATCGCCTTAACGAATACACCAGCACTGCACTTTTTATTCGGCAAAACAGTTGCAACCTTTATCCTTTCCTGGCTACAAATCATGTTCGTTTTTATTGGCTCACATCTTATTTTAGGTGTTTTTGAAGATCGATCTTTTACGTTTTGGATTGGGTTAATCGTCGTGGCGTCGATGTATTCCCTTGCTATTGCAGGAGTGTCATCGATTCTGACATCGATCTCATTACGACTGAAAAATCCTGATGCTGTTGATGGTATTTTTATGATCATTATTATGCTTTTTGGTATCATCGGTGGCAGCTTTGTACCAATCTATATATTGCCGAACTGGCTCCAACAAATTGGCGAATGGACCCCAAATGGTCTGACACTTGCTACATTAATTGAGTGGTTCCAATTTGAAGATGTATCTATGCTATTGATACCTATGATCGTTTTACTCGTTATCACTTTCATTACGATCATCCTCAGTATCTTCTTATATCCTAAAAGGGGGGAATTCTCATGATTCCAATTTTTTTAGCACAGTTAGCGAAAGAGCGTCGTAACCCACTGCTGATCATCTTATTTATTGTCGCTAGTGTCGGGGCAACGGTCTTTTTTACAGATGGAACAAAAGCCCCGACAACAATAGCCATTTTTAGTGAGGGAGAAAACGCACAAACCATTGAGGAAAAATGGGAACCCTTATTAAATGAACAAGGCGATATTCGTTTCGTTATTACTGACTCTGAAACAGCAAGAGAGGATGTCCAACAGGGGCGATCAGATCTGGCAGTTAAATTATTGGAGCATGATTATCAACTGATTACGTCATCCAATTTACCGACCATCCAATACATGGATCAACATGTAAGAAAAGTTTTTGAAAAAGAAGCATTCATCGAAGCAGCCACTTCAAACTCGAATGATCCAACTGCATTGAGAATAGAAATGGAAGAAAAATTGGATAGTCCAGTCCTGAAAATGGACGTTACCTCTATTAATGGTAATGAACTTTCCAGTTATAATATGGGAACCCAATTAATGTTCGCGTTCACCTTGTTAGTAGCGATGTTTATTATCGGATTTAGAGTCAACAATGTTTTGAAAGATAAAGTGTATGGTTTATGGGATCGAATGATTTTATCACCTGTTTCAAAAACTGGTATGTATACAGGCTATATCTCTTATGCTTTCTTTATCGGCTTTGTTCAAACGTTCATCGTTCTACTCGTCTTTAAATATATTTTAAACTATGACCTTGGGAATCGTTTGGATCTACTAGTTGTCATTATCGCTTTTTTCACTTTCAGTATGGTGAGTGTTGCCACATTATTAACGGGGCTTTTGAGGAAACCTGAACATTTTTATGCGATTTATCCATCCGTCATCCCAATGATTCCATTAGTCAGTGGGGCTTATATGATGCCTGGAACAATTACCAATCCCATCTTGACATTTGTCGGAGACCTTTTCCCACTTTCTCATGCAATGGATGCTATCTTAGATGTTGTCATGTATGATGCTACTTGGCAAGATATCATACAACCACTTGTATTGATGGCTCTCATTGGAGTTATTGCCATGGGAATTGGGATTAATCTTGTTGAACGTAGAAGTTGAAGATAGTATAAGTGGCGAAAATATTTAAAAGGATGGGAGGAAGCAAAAATATGGCTTTGAAGAATAGCAATTATGGTAATTAATGATTATGTGATTATTTTTAATAAGCTACAGCTACATTAAATAGGACATACAATTTACAGTTGTTTTAAGTACTTTACTATTCGTCAAAATATTATAAGGGCTTACGTGGGTTAACTTTATCCGAAAATAAAAATAGCTTTATTCGGCACTAGGTAATCCCACCATAAAATAAACCTTGAAAGGCATTTAGCCAATCAAGGTTTTTTCAAATTCTATATTTCTTGCTTAACCAAATCTAATAAAAAATCACCAAAATCATTAGCAATTATTTCATAGGTTTGATTTTCCAAGTCAACTCCAGGCACAAAAGATACTACATTCGGTTCCCCATTATCATCTGATTGATTAAAGTCTAAACAAAATAGTTCGTCACTCCCAGTATCATATATAACTAGAAGGTTAACAGGTAGATTAATTTCTTTTCGTTCTGTTAAAGTGGACCATATAGCGTCCGGAACTGATGAATTTTCAAAATCGGCATTAATAATCCCGTAAATCTCTTGGGCTCCGAAATTACCTGCTCCAAATGTCTGTAAATAATCTAAATATAAACCAGTAAACTTTAATCCTAACTTTTCTTCTGCCAAACTTATTAATCCATCTGGATGACCACCCACAAAATCAGCAATCTCTTCTTCATTCAAAATTATTTCCTTTGCTTTTTGATAAGTATCTTTACTCATTTTCATCCCCCATTTTCACATTAGAAGTCATTGGCTCTATTTTTCCAGTATTCGGTTCTCCATTTATTAAATTCAGACCTATTTATGCCAGAAGGTATAGTATTAGGATTGATGTGAATTACAGAACTATTATCTTTATGAAACGTCTGAGTAACCTCAGCTATCGAACTTTCATTTCTTTGTGTCATGTGATGAAGGTTTATAGACTTTCCATCTGAACCAAGTGGAGCTAATCCCTTCTTCATTCTCTCAAGATTAGTTCTCCCACGTGCGTCTTTCATATTTGGATTAATAATATCATCTCTTTGGTAAACTTTCACGTTTTTAAATTGGGTGGTTTTATTCCAATATTTATAACCATTATCTGTACCCTTACCTAACTTATTCAACCCACCCCCAACATCATTCAATGATTTATATAATGGTTTTCCTAACTTAAACGGATTTGGAAATAAAAAGATACCTGCAATAACTTTTTCAGCTACGGTTGAATCTGAATCAGATAATGTGATAATCTCATCAATCGGGCTAATAACGTGATATACAATATAACCTCCCCATATAACACATTCCCTATTAAGGGTAGCCCTTCCATCGTTCCAGCATATGGAGAATTGCCTCCCATTACTTTTCTTCGATCTTGATATGTGATTGGACCATAATCAGGATTTTCATAACCCGCAAATGGATTCCCTCCAGAATTCGGCTCCAAATTATGTAAGTATTTACGAAGTGCATCTTCTTCTTTAGTAAGTTTATTTTCTTCAGATAAATCTTGATATTCCTTCGTTTCTTTTAATTTGTCAAGATCAGAGGCAGTGACAGGATGATTCCTGTACAGCACTGGAAGCATTTTGTCTGGATGTAAGAAAAAAATAAGTGGTTCAATGGTAGAAAGGATATTTACAAATTTTATAAAGCCATCTTCTACAGGATTGACCTTTCCAACTAATTCATTGAAGGCACCACTGTCCCGAAGTTGATTCGGATTAAAATCAAGAACCGTTATATCTCCATTATGAAGCATACTTCCGATTTCTTCTACATAGTTTTTCATCTTTTCAGTCTTACACAACATGCGATCCAATGCATTTGACTGAGCATGATCCAATTCATGTAAATTTTCTATCGTTGTCTTAGTCTTTTTCTTTGCCTCCTGTACTTTTTGGATTAACTCAATTTCATTCAATTTCGGCAAGGAAACAATATCTTGCACTTCATATATTTTTTTGTTCACTTCATCGGTAATTCCTTGCGTTACGTCTACCAACTTATTTAACTTTTGCTCAATGTCTGATTCTAAAAAGTTTTGTTCAATGAAACCGTCTGATTCTGGCTCATATGAATGAATTGCTTCTTGCATCTCCACTAAGGTTTTCTTATAATCCTGCAAGACTTCTGTCATATAAAGTAAGAAAGGTTTGTGACAAGTTGCATAAAACATTCGGATCGATTCAGCAGCTTTGCCTTTAAAGGAACTTTCGAGTGAAATAACTCCTTCTATAGCTTTTTGTATTGTTTCAACTTGTTCATTGCAAGCTTGTATATTTTTTTTGTCCCATCAATCCCTTTATCCAATGCATGTACATCTAAGGTTTTCATTTATACCTCCTAGCATAACGTGAACTATTTTAATGATTGGATTTCCGTGGCGATATTTTCTTCCGTTTCTTTTAAAACATCAACAGATTTTCTCGTTTTTTCTTCACTATTTAATAGCAACGTTTGATACATTTCTAAAACATTTGTAAATGCATCATTAAGTTGGTTACACTTATCGACCATTTCAAGTTTGCATTTTCCTTGAATGGTAGTTGAAAAACTTGTCTCCATCGATTGAATCGAATTTTTTAGATCATTCAAAACGTTCTCCACATCAGCTTCGATTACTTTAATTTCTGTACTCACTTACGCCATTAACTCCTTTCGTCTTTGATCCCTTAAACCAGATAATTTTGACTCTCGGAAAGAAATATTTCCTTCTATTGATGTGATTGATTGTTTGATAGACTGAATTTCATTTTTCAATTGTTGTAAGATCGAATCTAGTTGTTTCTTTGAAATAGACTGGTAGCTAACTTCGATTTCTGATTCCTGAAATGATTCAAAATCCCTTGCTAAACGTCCATGCCAAGTATGATTAGATAATCTCGGTGTGGTACAAAAATTTTTATATTGTTGAAATTCTGTTTGGCTACGTTGTAAATCGATATATGTTTTCTCCAAACGATCAAGGTTCATTCTTTGTTCATATAGCGTTCCATTTAACTCACGTATAGAGGCTTCCGTATTAAAAATTTGCATATTAATTAAAGATAATTTACTTATTTTTATCATCCCATCCGCTTCTTTTAAATATAAATTTCCTGTCTTTCCCCCAACTATTTTTGGGTTATTTACCCTTATGTTTAATATAATTTCAACAACTTTTCTGCCTTATTTATTTCATCAAAAGAAAAAGTTAAACTTTCTTTTTTGTCTAATTCTTTTTTTGCTTGTTGCAGCACTCTTAGTTTAAATTGACCATACTGTTTATACTTATCTCCGACTCCTAACATTTGCTGAAGCAATATATGATAGCGATCTTCAGCTACTGAACATAAAATATTACGATATGCTGCTAGTAAAATAAGAGCTTTTGTTAGATAATTATAATTATAATATAAAAACAGAAGACATAAACAGATGGGAAAAATTCGGAATTAATTTACTCAGTGAGGTGTTGGAAGAGGTAAATGGAAGAAATATTACGTACCCAAAAGCATATATTGAAAAAGTATTGGAAGAAAAATTTGAAAGTACTGGAAAACAAATAGAAAAAATTTGGGGCCAAAATAAAGAATACATACTAAAAAGTTTACAAATTTAAGCCTTTAATTTTCCCTTTGCTTGATGACGAAAGAGGTTGCCTTAACGGCAACCTCTAAGCCTTTAGGCAAATGAGCGCCTAGTTGGAGTAGTACCAGAAAAGCTGTCATCAAGTGCATATGCTATTTATACTGTTACTATCTTGTTAGTGTGCTGTTATTCCCGTTATGCAGAATCTGATGGCTTTTTCTTTATGATTTATACGCCACATCCAACGCAACCACGTTTAATTCTTTCTGCTTTACCTAAATATACATTTTTACCATTATAAACCGCATAGTCATATGATACTGTCTTACGATCAACCAAAGGAGATTTACCTCTTGTGTACATGTATAAATGAGATCTACCTACATTAGTTGGATATTGTGACGATGCAGCATAATTGTATGCCATTCCAACGGCTAAACTTCCCACCATACTACCAAAAGCTCCACCTATAACCCCACCGAGGATCGTTCCTATAATACCGCCTAATGCACTCGCCGTATAGGTGTGAAAGTTTCTTTGTGCATTGACATTAACCCATTTAGTTGATTGCAGTTTCCAACTGCTCATTATCCCGACTTCACCAGATTCGATAGTTTCATTATTAAACGTCAAAGCTGTTTCACTGTCGTCTGAACTATCACTTATAGTAACTTCAATGTGATGTTCTTCTCCATTAATCAAGAAGTCATATTCGCCAATCCGCTCCACTACTTCAATTATTTCATCAGTAATGGCTACAAACGTGTCCTCATTATCCGTACCTAATATTATATTCTTTTCACCATTATTAATACCTGCGTAAATAAGATTCTTCTCAAAGCTTTCTAATGACTTCTTGGCAATCTGTTTGTTTTCCTTAGATAACTCTTCGCTAGTATCGGCTGTTTTCAATTCGAGTGCTTCAAGATGATTTGTTATGTCCTGTTGTTCCGTTTTGCTTAAATTATTCATTGTTTCAGAGAGTCCATGCTCTGTCTGATTTGCAAATGCGGATGGGGTAATGTTGAATATCAACATTACGATTAATCCTAAAACAATAGGTTTTAAAAATCTTTTCTTCATTTTTTACACTCCTTATATTATATATTTACCTGATTGAAACCTTTGACACCAGTTAAAAAATGAACTAATATCCCCCCTCTATTTTAAACAATGTTTAGCTTCTGTAATGTAAATCTATCATTAAATTCAATAATTTGCAAACTATCATAGTATTCTGACATATCATAAAAATAACTTGCAATTTTTTTGTGGTTTGTTATGATGTAAAAAAGTTCAAAAACAATCGAAATGGTGGGCTTTTCAAATAAAATGTCATTTTTCACATCGAAAGGAGGGTAAATCATTATGCTATTTAATAAAGAACATCCGTGGCGTTTTACTATAGGGGGTTGGGGAGGATTTGTTCTGGCAACTATTTTGCTCTTAATATTTGGTTCTGATATATATCCGATACTTGGTTTTTTAACTGGAGCAATATTAGTGACTATTGGAAACGTTATTTATGTACTTTACACAAAGTGGAAGTCAAAGGAAGGGGAAAAATAAAGCCTTTGTTTTCAGGTTAGTTTGTTTTAAATTAATGTAAACTTCTTCCGCCTGTATTTTAGTGGCAACAAATAGATGAAGTATGACAAACATGGGCTCTGCCTTTGAATTCACCCCAAATAATAGCACACACGAGATCATAAAGTGACTAGTACTATAAACGGACGTAAATCGCGATTTTCTTTTGTTAAAGGGGCAGCGCCCAATGAGTTAATGGCTTCAGCATTAGCAACAAATTCCGCTCGTTGTTCTTTTGTCGTATTGGTAACACTGTATTTATTCAATTTTTCATACTCGGCTCCTTTTTAATACCAAGTGCCACCAGTCAACATTAGCATAATGCACATTCAAGCAATTTTCTTCTTTGTTCCGCTCAACCTTCACAATGTCCGTTAAAGTGTAGTTTTTACGCTGTTCCAATCCCGTGCTACTGGGTATGGATTGCATATGTTTCTAGTAAAACCTTGTATTCTTGGTTATTTAGATGTCTGGCTACTAGGTAGATTTTTCATTGTTTTTCCCTCGATTCATTTATTTTATCAATCAAATCGCTCAAATAAAAAATAATGAAGAAATAGGATGGTTTCCTTGGCTATCCGCTCTTAGATATAAGAATGATGTAATCTATCTCTCTTTTAACATACATATTAAAGAACTCATTTTTGAACTTAAAAATGGTTATACAAAATATGAGTTCAACTATATTGGTAATATGAGAAGCCCCTACACTATAAGATTATTTGAACTAATTAAGCAATACGCCAAGATTGGTAAAAGAAGACTTAGAGTAGAAACATTAAATTTTTAATTCTCTTTCTTGTTAATTCATCTGCAATTTGTTCAAATTGTTGGTGATATCTGTTACTTCTTATACCGGCAGCTTGCATAAATTCTGTAACAGTAAATTTTACATCTAGAAACTCTCGTTAGAACTTTCTAATATTTCCATTAATATTGAATACCATTATAAGTCTATACCAAGATGATTTGATAACAAATGGTAAAAATGCAAGCAAATAATGCTTGATGACAAATTATTTTTTCATCATCTGTTTTGCTTCTCTTGTGGAATTTTAGTAGAATACGATTATATGTGTGTGGCAGCAGTAATACTAAAAAGGAGAGTTAGTAAATGAGTAAGAATACAACAAATAATGAGCCAGTTTTCGAAACAAATCATCCATATGCTATTATTTCTGGGTGGTTAATTATTCCTGCGATTGCGACTGTGTTAACATTTATCGGATCGATTATTATGGTTACTTTTCAGAAACCATCTCAGCTTGAAGGTTTTGACTTATTTATCTATTATACTGATTTATTATTTGTTCCTTTTTTATTAATCGTATTCTATACTTGGATCAAGCGTAAGAAAATTTTGCCGATATTAATGATTGTTTTCTTTCTATTAAATTCGGCTTGGAACTTAGTATATTTAGCGAATGGATATAATATTGATTTACTCAATTTAGGAATGAGCATTATTTGGATCATTTATTTTATTAAATCTAAACGTGTGAAAGCGACATTTACCGCTTAATTATGATCTGCCTTCTATTCCCCATTAAGAAGGCTTTTCAATTCTCCCCTCCTAGTTTTCATTTTTACCACCTTTTAAAAAAACCACCATTTGCAATCTCCAAATGATAGATAAATTTTTTGTACTTGTAGAACTTCATATTTATCCTTGTCTTATAACAGATCTATAGTTTATGGCGAATCTCAGTGGTTTTATGGCGCTTCTTCCCGAGTATATGGCGAATCTCAGAGGTTTTATGGCGCTTCTTCCGGGTTATATGGCGGATCTCGAGGGTTTTATGGCGCTTCTTCCGGGGTATATGGCGAATCTCGGGGGTTTTATGGCGCTTCTTCCGGGGTATATGGCGAATCTCCGGGGTTTTCTGGCGCTTCTTCCGGATTATACGGCGAATCTCGGGGGTTTTATGGCGCTTCTTCCGGGTTATATGGCGAATCTCTATTGGTAGAACTCCTTTTATTGTTCATCAACTATTCATATACAAGAAAAAAAGACCATACTTTGAAGTAAGGCCCCCATTAATTTACAACTTCCCCCAAAATCTCAATCGTTTATACTAGTAATAAAAAAAATGAAAAGGATCTATAAAAGATAAATGTATAAATCATTGAAAAACCTATCATCCCGCCTTATCCATTACACCATCTTTTTCTATTAACTCTCCGTTTATATTCCATACAGCATACTTTACTACTCTCCCAACAACTCCCTCGTTTTATTTAAAATTTCTTCATCTTTTAGACGAAATTTAAATTCAACTCTACGTGATGCGTCAGCGCTGTAATTTCCGTCCTCATCCGTTCGAAAGTCAGTAAATGATTTGCTGTTGACGGTTAATTTTTCTTCAAGTTCGGCTTGAATATGTTTGTACGGAAATTCATTGCTCATTATATATGATGCGACACTATATGCTCTATCTTGAGCGAGTTCAAGATTGTATAAATAATCCCCATCCCTGTCCGTATGCCCTTCGATAATAATTTCAGCAATATAATCTTCATAACCACTTTCGAGTAGTACATCTAAATATCTCGGTACGAATTCATCTAAAAAAGTATATGACTGCTTTTTTAGTGCCGCATCGTCATAAGCAAATAAAATTTCTGTATCAAAAATAATGGCCCCTGTTTTTTCATCGACTTCAATTCCGTAAGCTGAATCGGTAAATTCTGTATGTAACTCTTTGACAAGTTCAGCACGCACCCCCATAATTTGGTCAAGTGTCCTCTTCATTTCTTCGATTTGAAGGGATTTGATGACCATCATGATGATAAAAATTAACATAAAACAGAGTAAAATAGTTGTCAGCAAGTCCGTAAAAGATGGCCAAAAACGCCCTTCCTCTTCTTCTCCTTTAAATAGTTTTTGATATTTAGTATTCATTTTGATCCAACCCTGTTCGTTTACTTGCTGCTTGTTGTCCAATCGATTCTACATGCCTATTCAGTGTCTGGGTTTCACGATTTAACTCTTGCAATAATTGCTGAACTTGACGTGCATGATTTTGATTGGTTTCTTCTGATAGACGTCGCATTTCTGTTATTTCTCGTTTCAATCCGTCACTTGTGACATACATAGAATTTTCGATGTTGCGGATGACGGTATCTAGTTTTTGTCCCAGGGTGCCTTCAAGGCTTGAGACATAATTAGATAATGTTTCCTTTAGCATCGCCACATTTGTTTCAAGTTGCTGGTCTCTTTGGATAAATGTTTGATTCACTTGTGTTACTGTCCGATTTATTTCATTCATTAGTTCATTATTTTTTGTTGCCATCTGTTCAAAACTTGTTGTTGCATCGTGCATATTTTTTTCAAAGTTTGCTGAGTCTGTTGCATGACTTTTCAAATGCTCGTTAAACGATTCATTAAATTGCTTTAATTCGCGGAAACGATCACCTAATAAACTTTTATATTCTGTTTGTGTTTTGTTAATGATATCTAATGCTTCAGGCAATGTTGTGATCGAACTGCCGATTTTGTTCAAGCTCGTTGTCAGTTCACCTAAGTGATTCGTCATATTCGAGAGTTTTATTTGTAAATCGTCGCCAAAAATATCTCTTAATTGCCGTTCATGCTGTCCCATTATGTTCACTAAGTCTTCTGTTTTATTCGATATCCCATCGAGTGCATCGTGAACATCTTTTTGTTCATCTAATAAGGAAGAAGTAAAACTTTTTAGATCAGAAACAGATGTATCAAACTGTTCTAAACTATTTATTTGCGCTTGAGAAACATCTTGGATTTTTTCATACGTATGTTCAAAAACATGTGCGATTCGTTCGTTTTTTCGTTCTGCTTGTTTAAAATAAGTAAATAAGGAAGCGAAATTTTTATTTAATTGGGTCGTCCCTTCACTAAATCCATCTGTAATTACTTTCATTTGCTGAAAAAGCTCTTGAAATGTTTCTAAATTTTCAGAGAGCCCATCATTAAATGCTGCTAAATCTTTCGCTGATTGCTGGAGCCCTGAAGTATAGTCTTTAAAGCCGTGAAACGCATCAACAATTCCTTCATTCGTCTGTTGTAAATGGATAATCCCCTCATGGATCTTTTCAGATACTCCAATCATCCGGTTCATTCCATGTTGCTCTTCGCCTTCTAAATGAGATTCTAATCGTAACATTAAATCGGTAAGCATATATTCTGTATTGAAGATCCGAACGAGAACGGTCATGATGAGGGAAAAGCCCATCCCGATAATGCTCGTATAAAATGCAACGTCAATACCAGAAAGCACACCAGCAACATTTTCCACTAGCTGTTCACTACTTGCATTGATGCTTCCAAGGGAGATCGTCAGTCCAATAAATGTCCCAAGCACACCGAGCAAAATAAAGACGGATATCGTCATTTGTACTAATTTGATTGCACTTATGACAGGGAGTTGAAAAATACGCCAGCTTGATATTTTTTCTTGAACGAATGTTTCTACTTTCATCGCTTCATCTGTTTGGCGGTCATCAAATTCTCGCTTAAATGTTTGAAGTGGCTCGATATCAAAACGATTTGTTTCTTTGATATAATTACGTGTTCTTCTAATCTTGAAAAACAATGCTAAATGTGTGAAAAGTGTCACCAAAAAGAGGATAAACAAAGCCATGAAGATGACTTCAATAATCGGATTTTCTAGCATTGCTTCTGCCTTTTGTTCTGTAGTGATAAGTTCTAATAAGGCTTGTAACATTATTTTTCCTCCTACAAAAATACTTCTTTCTTCATAAGTATTCGAGGCTTGGTCAAATCATGTTATAAACCTGATGTAATTTAAAAATCCACTAGCAGAAAATGGCATTGGTTACTTTTGATGCTTTTTTGAGGGATACTCGCCTGATAGAGCAGAATGCAGGTCACTTCTTCCGCTTTTCCGATAGTTCATACCCGAGGGAGATCGACGCAGGTCACTTCTTCCGCTTTTGCCGGGAGTTCATACCCGAGGGAGATCGACGCAGGTCACTTCTTCCGCTTTTGCCGGGAGTTCATACCCGAGGGAGATCGACGCAGGTCACTTCTTCCGCTTTTGCCGGGAGTTCATACCCGAGGGAGATCGACGCAGGTCACTTCTTCCGCTTTTGCCGGGAGTTCATACCCGAGGGAGATCGACGCAGGTCACTTCTTCCGCTTTTTTCGGGAGGTTCATACCAAAGTGAGCTTGGCACGAGTTATTTATTTTGCTTTTCGTTTACTTTTTCCGGTCATGAATATCTTGCACAATAGTTGTATAGTGATGATCTAATCTGTACATCCAAAGGAGAATTACTTGCCCTATTCCAAGTAGCAACGGAATATGAATATTAAGAGCATAAATCATTTGTGTAGCTGAAGCAGTTTGCTCTGGAATACCTGCAGCATAACCACCGAATGCTAACAGCCATCCAATGATTGCACCGCCAATCCCTGCTCCAAGCTTCATACCAAAACTTGCACCACTATTGATTAATCCTTCGATACGAATACCTAATTTCCATTCGGTAAACTCCGCGGTATCGTTAATCATCGCATAAAGTACTGTAATCGTTGGAATTAAGCCAAATCCTTGAATAATACTTCCAATGATATAAATAGTTACGTTTGTTGGGTCAATCAGCTTAACCAAGCCTCCAACAACTCCGATAATAACTGCAACAAGAGCGACATTACGTTTACCAAACTTGTTAACTAGTCGGGCAATAAAAAAGAAACTAACAATAGTAGGTACGAATAAGGCTAGAGCAAAAAGAGAAAATAAACTTGTATTACTAAATACATATGTTGCGTAATAGAGACCCGCACTAGAAAGCAATGCTTGAAATATATACGAGATGACACAATATAGAGAAATAATGATCCAATATTTATTTGTAATAAGTGCCTTGAATTCTATTTTAAATGCAGTCTTTTCCTTCTTCTCTAATGAAGGTTTCTTCTGAATCCGTTCCTTTGTGGATCGAAAAGCAATGTTGCTTGTAGCGACAGTGGTTAATCCTAATATGCCGGCAACGACAGTCCAACCAATGCTTCCTCCAATTGCACTTGCTATAGGTTCTGTAAGGATCATAACCGAAAGCGTAGCAAGCATGGTAAAAACACCAGTGTAAATATTAATAAGTGAACGTCCTTGTTGATCTTGTGTCATTAATCCTAACAACGTTTTATAAGGGATAGAAATAGCTGTATAACATATAATTAGGGCTATATAGGATATGTAAGCGTATACAATTTTATACGTCATACTCACATCAGGGACAGCAAAAAGTAAGACAGAGGTAACACCAAAAGGGATAGCCATCCAAAGAACCCACGGACGTGCTTTTCCATGTTTCGATTTCGTTCGATCAACAACTGTTCCCATTCCCAAGTCTGTTATCCCATCGAACACACGTACAATGAGCATAAGTGTCCCGACGACTCCTGCAGATATCCCTACAATATCCGTGTAATAAAATGTTAAGAATGATCCAACCATTGTCCAAACTAAAATAATACCAAAAAAACCAAGTCCATAATGGATCATTTCCTTACGAGCTGGAACTTCTTTGTGAACAAGGATTTGTGATCCCTGATCTTGTTTATCTTCTAACTGATTCGTAGACATTCTCTGTTCCCCCTCTCCTTACAATTAATAGATGTAAAAATGCTATTGAAATTTTTAGATTATTAAGAATTATACCACAACATGATAATGTTTGTCATGCTCATATTTTAGAAGAGATTGTCGAAATTGCTTACTATGTTTAGATGACAAGTAAACAAACCCTTATGGAGAACTTGTAGACTTATTAAAAAGTAGAATTGGATTAAACGATCATATACTAAAATTTTTAGGATAACAAATTCCATACTTCCCTTTTAGTAGGTAAAAATACTACCTTCTTAACTGTTTAAGTGCAACGTTCATTCTCGCAAGGGGGTTGGAATTAAGCCAAGTTTTCTAATCACTTTCAGTTAAATATTACGTAATAAGTATATAAATTCCGCATCTGTACAGGTTTTGGCTATTGTACATGTCTAACTAAAACAATGAATAATTTTTGAACCGTAAACTATTAATCCAACTTTATTTAACCATACACTCAAGGAAAAATAGAATACCCTTTTCTCACTAATCCTTCATACAATTTGTAGTATAATAGTTTTTTAATTGTATGAAAATTTAAATTATGCTTTATTTTCCATTAATAGTTCAGTAATATAGAGGATAACAGTATATACTGAATATATTTTTAGGAAATCCTAACTATTCTTTTGTTAAAGGGGGAAATTAAGCTTTTTTCGTACTATATTATGCTTTTTCGTAGTTGAACAGAAAAAAATTTACCTATACTATGTAAATAACCATTTTACTTTTACTAAATTTCTTTATTCATTTAGTAGCTGTAAATTGTAAAAAAAATTAGGGAGGTCATATGAGAATGAGAAAATGGTTAGTAGTTCTTGCACTTTTTATTGCTTTTGTATTTGCATTATCAGCTTGTGGCGACAGTGCGAGTAGTGGCAACGGTGAAGATAGTGACAGCTCAGATCGACTTACCCAGTTACAAGAAGATGGAACCGTTGTTGTTGGTTTCGCAAATGAAAAACCTTATGCATATGAAGAGGATGGAGAATTAAAAGGGGTTGCTGTTGATGTAGCAACTGCTGTGTTAAATGAATTGGGAATTGAAAATGTGGAAGGTCATTTAGCAGATTTTGGTCAATTAATCCCTGGACTTGAAGCGAAAAAGTACGATATTATTACTGCTTCTATGGCTATCAATGCTGAACGTTGTGAAAACGTCGCATTTGGAGAACCAGAAGTAAAATATGGAGAAGGATTAATCGTTGAAACTGGTAACCCATTAAATTTACACAGCTATAAGGATATTGCTGATAACCCAGATGTAACCGTTGCCATTATGTCAGGTGCTACGGAAATTGAATTCGTTCAAATAGAAGGTGTCGACCCTAATCAAATTCAAAATGCTCCAGATATTCCGGCGACATTTTCTGCTGTTGAATCTGGGCGTGCTCAAGCGACAACAGGAACAGAAATGACGATAAAAATGGCTTTGGAGAGTTTAGATTCAGATAAATTGGAGTTTGTAGAGGATTTTGAACAACCTAATATTGAAGGTGTACCAAGTTATGGTGCAGCGGCATTTCGTCTAGATGATAATGAACTTCGTGAAGCGTATAACGAAAAGTTGGCAGAATTAAAAGAATCCGATTTATACGGTGAACTTCTAGAAGCAAATTATTTTAGTGCGACAAGCAATGCTGTTGAAAGTGATATTACGACTGAAATGGTTTGTTCAGGTGAAGTGTATGAATAAGCTCTAATAAGCGAAGGGTCAAGTTCTTTTCTCTTGAAATGAGCTGACCCTTTTTTGAAAACGTTATCATATCAACTAATATTTAATCATTTTTCTATTCTTCTAAAGGAGGGATTACTATTAGTGCAATAGCAGAAGTATTCCCAGTATTACTAAAAGGAATTCAAATTACAGTAATTGTCCTCATTTTGTCGGCAATTTTAGGTTATTTTATCGCTATTGTTGCAGGATTATGTCGTTTATCTAGGTTTTGGATTATCCGAACATTCACTGGTTTTTATGTAGAAGTGTTTCGGGGAACTTCCTTAATTGTCCAACTTTTTTGGTTATATTATGCTTTGCCTATGTTATTTGGGTTTAATGTTGGTAGTAATCTTGTTGCTGGTGTATTAGCTATTTCTCTAAACTATGGTGCTTATATGTCAGAGATTGTTAGAGGGTCGATCGTTGCAGTGGACAAAGGACAAACAGAGGCATCTGTAGCTTTAAATATGACTAGATTTCAACGGATGCGCCTCGTTATTTTCCCCCAAGCATTTCGCATGATGTTACCCGAGTTTGGGAATTATTTAATCCAAATGTTAAAAGCAACATCACTCGTTTCACTCATTGGTATGCACGATATTTTATACCATGGTAACTTAATTAGATCTTCCAATCTATCCATGGCCCCTACTGTTTATATTTTAGTGCTTATTTTTTACTTTATTATTGCCTTACCTTTCATCTTTCTTGCACGAAAAATGGAGACTGTTTCAAAGAAAGGAGTTGCTAGTTCATGAACTGGAAATGGGAAGTATTTTTTGATGCACTCCCCCTCGTTACTAAAGGGTTAACAATAACAATTTCCTTAACAATCATCTGCTATCTATTTGCACTCCTTTTTGGCTTTGTATGGGTCTTTTTAAGGAGAATTCCATCAAAGATCATTAATTGGATTGTTACTTGGACAATGGAGTTTATTCGATCAACTCCGCCCCTTGTTCAATTATTTTTCCTTTATTTTGGTTGGCCGATGGTTCCAGTTGTAGGTGTTTCCCTTTCTCCTTTTACATGTGCAGTAATCGGTCTTGGTATCCATACGAGTACATATATTGGCGAAGTATATCGGTCAGGTATTGAATCTGTTGATAAAGGACAGTGGGAAGCATCAACCGCCTTAAATCTTACTACACGCCAAAAATGGCTGAAAATCATTTTGCCACAAGCAGTTCCACCGACAATTCCGATGTTAGGGAATTATTTTATTATTTTATTTAAAGAAGTTCCACTTGCCTCCACAGTCGGAGTACTAGGAATTTTAGCGTTGGCAAACAATTATGGTGCAGCTCATTTTAGATATCTAGAGCCATTAACGATTGTTGCTTTATTATTTTTACTGCTCAGCTATCCTTCTTCTCTTTTAATTAATAAATTAGAGAAAAAAATGAATCGCCGTTTTGATAAAAAATCATCAACTGGCTCTATATCAATGTGAAGGAGGTTTTATGATGGTAGAACCAATTGTTCAGTTTAAAGATGTACATAAATCTTTTGGAGAGTTTGATGTATTAAAAGGAATTGATTTAAATATTGCTCCATCTGAAAAAATTTGTATTATCGGTCCATCAGGATCTGGAAAAACGACTATTATTCGTATGTTAATGACGTTAGAAGAGCCTACTTCTGGTGATATTTATGTGAATGATGCGAACTTGTGGAAGATGGAACGAGCGGGTAAAATGGTTCCCGCTAATGAAAAACATCTCAGGCAAGTACGAGGTGATATTGGAATGGTGTTTCAGCATTTTAACCTATTCCCGCATATGACCATTTTAGATAATTGTATGGTCGGTCCTATTCATGTAAAGAAGGAGAGTAAAGATGAAGCGAAACAACATTCAGAAGAAATGCTAAAGAGAGTAGGATTAGAGGAGCATATGGATAAATACCCTAGTCAATTATCAGGTGGGCAAAAGCAGCGGGTCGCCATGGCAAGGGCACTAGTAATGAAACCTAAGATTATGCTGTTTGATGAAGTTACATCTGCACTTGATCCTGAGCTCGTTGGTGAAGTGCTCGAAGTAATCCGTAATATTGCCGAAACTGGGGAAACTGCTATGGTTCTCGTCACACATGAGATGGATTTTGCGCTTGAAGTGGCGGATCGTGTTCTTTTTCTAGATGACGGCGTTATTGCCGAAAGCGGGACAGCTAGTGAAGTGATTGAGCATTCGGAAAACAAGCGTCTCCAATCCTTTTTAAGACGATTTAGGAATTCAGATTAAAAGAGAGTAAGCATTGCAATTAGTTTAAATATTGCAATGCTTTTCTCATCCCATGTATGCTAAATGCATCCCTATCATTGCAGTAAATTCGGAAGCTCATTCATATCTACATTACCACCCGAGAGGATAAGCATGACCTTTTTCCTTGTAACTCCTAATTTTCCGTTCATCGCTGCTGCTACAGTAACGGCACTAGAAGGTTCGATCACTTGTTTCATTCGTTCAAATACAAATGACATTGCAGCCCGAATCTCATTTTCTTGTACTAAAACGAGATCATCTACATATTTTTTTACCACTGGAAATGTTAGATCACCTGGCTGACTAGTCCTTAACCCATCGGCAACAGTCGTTGTTTTTGCAATGCTCGTAATTTTATTGTTTCGTAACGATAAAAATGTGTCATTCGCTGTCTCAGGTTCAACCCCGATCACTTGGATGGTTGGATTTGATTCTTTTGCCGCGGTAGCAATCCCTGACATTAATCCACCACCGCCGATAGGAACGACTATCACATCGACATCTGCTACTTGTTCCAATATTTCGAGGCCAATTGTCCCTTGCCCAGCCATAATGAATGGATCGTCATACGGCGGAATAAATACTCCTCCTTTTTCACTAGCAAGTTGTTTTGCCCGTGGAATTCTTTCAGCAGAGGTTGTTCCACACTGTTCAATATTTCCGTTATACGCTTCAATCGCAGCGATTTTACATCGACTTGCATTTTCTGGGACGACAATCGTTGCCGGTATCCCTAACTGATCGGCAACATATGCAACTGCTTGTCCATGATTTCCCGATGATGCTGCAGTAATGAATTTCGCTCCTTCCTTCACGACTTGTTTCACTTTATTCGTTGCACCACGAATTTTAAAGGAGCCTGTTTTTTGTAAATGCTCGGCTTTTAAAAATATTTCATTGTCGCATGCTTTCGATAGCTGATCAGATGTTAATATCGGTGTAACTTTCGTTATGTCTGATATAGTTTCCCTCGCTTTTTGAATGTCGAATAATGTAATCAAGGTTGCTCTACTTCCTTTCTTATCATTTTTCATAGCATGTTTCACAAAAAATGTCCCCATTGTTCTGTAAATATGCTTTTATTTCCGCATCCCTCTCGTCGTTGGATATTTCATTCTCACAAAAACAAGATCATTCCCCTTTATTTCTTTTGCGCATTTGGCACATGCTGGTTTTATTGTAAACACTTTTCTTCCCCCAAAAAAGTTTATCTATCTGGAAAAACCGATAGTTTATTTTTTTCTCATGATGAAACTTAGATGTCTTCCTGTTCGTTTGTCTTCACGATACGAAAATCCTTCCGTGTTTAAAAACGTGCAAGTCGTATCTACCTTCATTTGATCTTGCGAAATGCCAGCAAGTTCACATTGTTTGATAACTGTTTTTTGGTTATCAATATGATATTTTTTTGTAGCTTCATTATAATGAATACATGATTCTGCATAGCCTAGTTCATGAAACTTCTCGTACACATCTTCGTCCACTTCAAATTTTTCCTGACAAAGTGCACTGCCAATTTGGATATAAAATTCATTGGGTTCGCACTTTTCTTCTGTGATTAAATGGTGGAAAAGTTTTCGCGTTATTTGTTTTACAGTTCCTTGCCATCCTGAGTGTATCACTCCGATCACATTTCTCTTTTCATGATAAAAAATAACTGGTACACAGTCCGCCGTAAAACAGCATAATACAATATTAGGCTCAAATGTATATAATGCATCTGTATTAGGTATCGCCGTTTCCATTGAAAATGCGCCACACCCTTTATCTTCAGCCGTTACTCGATAAAAATTTGCGCTATGTGTTTGGTTAGCACAAACGAAGTTTTCCAATTGAGTGTCTAAAGTAATAGCAAGATTTTTTCGGTTTCCAATAATTTTGGACGGGTTGTCACACGTATGAAGTGCCATATTATTTTGTTCAAATGCTGTCTCGCTTTTTAATGTCATTCCAGATACGAAATGCTCATTACGGAAGAAAAAGTGAGTGTTCATTCTATCACCTATTTTTTAGATATTTCTTTAATCATAACATACGTATATATTTGTGTGTAATTGTGTTAATTTATCTTAGCGGCGTTACTAAAACTCGCGCCTCGATAGGCAAGGGATAAGTGCTGCTAAAGAAAAAACAATGACTGACAAGCTAGAAGGGAAGTCAGAAGTGATGTTGCCCTTATATAAATAAATCGTCATTTCTTTATTTGCCAAGCTCCGAAATACTGACACATCAATAAGGAACTTGGCATATCATTATTTTCCTGGTACATAAATCACCACGTTCCCTTCACAGTCGAAAATCATTTTCAATGTAACACAGTGTAAATCTCGGCACATAATCATTTTTCTAGTTACATATTGCCCAAACCTAGCAATTGCTCCCACACCAACGGATTGTACATTCTTATTTAGTCGAACATGTACACATCTTGACAATTTATACGTATTCGGGTGAGGAAGTTTTCCAATAATGACAAAAAAGGGCCACTCCCTAATAAAAGTGACTCCAGCAAATTACTTCATGTTTGAAACTAGCTTTATGTACCCTCACTTCCTTTTTCAAAGGTATGTTTCCATTCCATATATCTTCTATCAATCACTGCTTTTATTTTTGAATAATTTCCCCAACTATCTTCCACCTCATATAGACTGTCTAATTCCGAAAAGGCTTCCTCATAATCATCTAGAAAAAGTCCATTTTCAAAATCAAAATATTCCATTGCAAATTGATTAGCTTCTTCATTTAACATATCATCTGCTAACACTCCATCTGCGTTCCTATATATTTCTGCTCCAGTTATTTCGCGCTGTATAAATTTTTGTATGTCTAGCTCCATTTCTGTCTCAAACTCTTTACTCAGCAATTGATGATCAATTAACCAACCGAGAAACATACCCGTATGCACATAGGCTTGCTTCAAGGATAAGTCATTTGGAAAATCACCTTCATAATGATATTTTGCCTTATCATATACAATTATTTCGGACATTACTCTTCAGCTCCTTTAAAAATTCCCTGTTCAAGCTTTCCCCTTGCTGTAACTATACCATAAGATAACTTCTTCCTATTTTTACGATTTGTTTTTTTACATAAAAGAAACAATCATGAACTTTTTTATCTTTTATAATTAAGGTAGAAGAGAAATAAAAATGTAAAGGAGTTGGAATATGGAGGAAAGCCAATCAGCTAAATTTTCTTGTCTGCTTTTTCTTTTCATTATCCTGTTTATCTTTTGTATACATGTAGCTATATTATTTACTTCAATACGGGACTACAAGATGCATACAGAGGAAATTAGTTTACTAGAATCAGATATCCAAACATTATCTAATCAGAAAAAGAGGAATCGGCTCTTTTACTTTTTACCGAATCAGCATCCAGTAGTGTTAATGAAAGAGTCTAGCAGTATTCGAATGCAAGAGTTAAATAAAGATGGTTCTGATATCATTCAAGAACAAATACTTGATTCGGACCCCTTTCATCATATGATTGTTGCCTATCAAAAAGATGGTCTTGCCATCGTAACAAAAGGAGCATCAGTGTTAGAGGGAAATAATCATGTTAATTTTTATTATTATGAGTCAGGTCAACCATTAAAAAAACTTGATAGTCAACCATTTTTTATAGAAACCTATTTAGATCAATCAGCTAAAGTGTTTAACAATGAAATATACTTGGTTGGAAAAGACGAAAAAGAGGACTTCATCACATCATCTATGATCAACTTAACCATCCAAATGCATCGCTTGGCAGATGAAACAGGATTGCAACAAGTTATCTCGAGCAAGCTTCAAAATAATTCGGTTATTTCCAATCTTGTACCTATGATTGAAATACAATTATATGATTTCGGTCTTCAAACAGTGAAAAATCAACCATTTCCTGTCGCCAAAGAGCATCGAAGCGATAATAAGAATATGGTTCAACATTATGTCCATGATCCAGTTGTTGCGATCGTGATGAATAATCAATTTGTGCAATATGATCTTCTGAATGACGAAATAATCCAACCGATTGAAATGCCAGAACCGCTTTATGATCCGAAAGCTTTTTCATTACCGGATTATACAGTAGTTATTGGTAAAAGTTCGCCTACTAAGTCAAGTGAAGTGATTGGTTTTATCACTAATCCTTCTGGTCAAAATGTTCAGCCACTACTTATCGAGAAAGGAAAGTTCTTACAAAGTTATGACGAGAAAACATTTAATGTTACACAGATGGGGAAACAACTTTACCTCGCTTCTGAAACAGGTGCAGGTGTTTTTGATTTAGTAACGAATGAGTTTATCTCTTACAGTGAAAAACAGTATGATGAGTTGCTACTATCTCCTATCCTTAAAAAGGAGACAGAATTAACCCGTTTGCATGAAGAAGACGATGGGTTATCTATTCAAAAGTTTTTTCACTTTATTCTAAATGATTCTGCTGGAAAAGGTGTTGTTCTTAGCTTTTCTATATTTATGGCATTCCCCTTCTTGTTCGTCATTATTAGTTTAGTTGTTCACCATCATAAAGAAGCAAACATGAAAAAAGCTTATCGACACGGCGGAAAGAAACAAATCGCCACCATTGAAAATATTGATCGAACAAGAATAACAGCCAATGATGATTCGCAAGTTAATCTAACTATTGTTTTTGCACATCAAAATGAAATGATCAAAAAAGAGGTAAAAATGTATGCAGACATTCTCTATCCACCACAAATTGGTGACACCGTCCAAATACTCTATGACCCCATCTTAGACAAAGTATTTCTTTTGAAGGAAACGAAATAGAAAAAATACACTTATTTTTACGAATGTTGTATTAAATAAGTGGTTTTCGCGATGAAATGAAATTCGATTTTGTGCTGATGCCGTGGATGATGTGTCGTAAACGAGAACGGTGTGTCACTAAATGCGTTTTTGTGCTGAATTTGAGAATTACCTTACCGTGACAACGAGTATATGCTAGCTTCTTTAATGAAGCACAATTTTTAGGGACAATTCATCTAAATTGATTTTTGGCGCCAAAAAATCCACACAAGTTCATACTTCCCTTTAATCTATTTATGGTCTTTTCCCTTCATTTGGCCATGTTACAATATCATTATCCTCCATAATTCCAAGCATGACATCAGTAATATTCGGTGATGTGAGCAATGTATCTGTAAGTTTAAATTTCACATCATCTGCTTCATCTAGTGTTAGCCCCTTCTTTAACTCAACCGTTACATCCACATGATATGCCCTTCCCTCTTGCACAACACGCATCCCATATATATCGACAACACATGAATCAGCGAGGAGCGTTTTTGCGATTCGCTCTTCTACCTCTGCAGGTGCTGCAACACCAATTAATCCAATCATATTATCATACCCTACACGGTAAGCAACAAGTAACATTAAAAGACCGATAATAATTGATACAACACCATCTGCCTTTAAAACACCAAAAAATTGAGCAAGTACAATTCCTGCGATTGCGAAAACAGCCCCTAATGTGGCCACAATATCTTCATAAAAAACGAGCTTTGTAGCTGGTGCAGCCTTCTTTGCATGTGTAAATGCGGAAGAAAATAAATTCCCTTGTTTTTTTACTCTTGCCTCATGCACTATTTCCTTCATTGTTTTTAACAAGATAGCTCCATCAATTAAAAAAGATAGTAGCAATACGATTATATTTAACAGAAAATCACTTGATTCTTGTGGATGATGGAACAATTCCCAGCCCGTTTTTATCGTTTCATACGCCATAACCGTTACGACAATAACTGCAATCATACAGACGATATTGATCACTCGACCAAAACCCGTTGGAAATCGTTTCGTCGGTTTCATTTCTGCGAGTACACTACCAACATAGACGAAAGTTTGGTTTATCGTATCTGCAAAAGAATGCATCGCTGTTGCAAACATTGTTCCATTTCCACTTATTGCTGCTACAATTCCTTTGACAATTGCAATTGCCAAATTTCCAATTGCCGCAAGTCCTGACGATACATTTCCTTTTTTGAGTAGAGTAAGGAGTCGCATCATTTTTATTCACTCCCAATTTGTTCATATTGATAATGTTCGTAACCATCTTTCAAAATATACATATTAGCAAGCGGGGAGAAAATAAGCAGGATTGAACTTAACGTAGTGTGTAATGGATCAGTTGATGTTTCACTTTAAACCCGAGTGATTGGTATAGTCCAATCGCATTTTTATTTCTATCACCTACACAAATGGTAATGGTATGAATCCGATCATCTGAAAAAAGCTGATTAATTGCAAACGTAGTTATTTTTTTACCTATTCCTCGTGCTCGATATGTTGGACAAACGGATACAAACTCAATTGAACCTTCATGATGAAGTGGATCCGCCTCCATATATACATAGGAGATTACTTTATGATCCTTTATCCAGAGAAATAATCGCTTATGGATGTTTAACTGCCTAATTATTTGTTCACCATTATAATAACTATTCGGAAAAGTTTTTTCATGTAATTGAATAAAAGATTCCATATATATGGGAGTGTATTCTTGAAAACTACTGTCAATCGATTCAAGCTTTTCTTGGTGACGAGAAACTATATATGTAATATGTCCTCCTTGTTTCTTTGCACCAATTTTATCCATAAAATCAATTGCATTTATATTTTCCAGATTAACAAAGAAAGAAAATGTATCGACATATTTTTTCATTTCAGGAAATGCCTCACTCCAAATCACTGATGCTATTTCATTATCTTTTGTAAATGGGCCCCATACTTCCGCGCTTCGATTTTCCATATCAACATCAAAACCGAATGCTCCGATGATGTGCCCTTGATTAGAATGGATGTAAAACAATTCTTTCAAGGGTAAATCTGAAAAATCTTCCGTTAATGCATGAAAAATTTCTGATTTGCTTACTCCACAGTATCCTATATGTTTCTCACTCTGACTGTTCATACTTACAAGGAATGTGCATAACTTTTGTAAATCAATCATTTTCATTTTTTCACTCCTAACTCAACAATGGATTGAACATTACGTATAAAAAAATCTGCTAAAATGGCAGATTAATCCCATTTTCAAAGATAAATAACCGAACTAGAGTCCTAATAAACCATTTGGTATGAAAGCACAAATATCGTTGATAATCATATCAAGATTTGTGCATTGATTGATTAATAAAGATTTCCGAGTAAAAATAAGGCTATAAAATTGCTACCCTATAACTGAAAATTACCTCTTACATCGCCTCATCATAAAAAAATAACAGTTTTATACACTCCCTTAAACGTAAGAAAAAATAGGTTTGAAATTAATTTTCTGTTCTGTATGGATTACTTAAAAAAACTCTTTCTTTTTTTTACATACGCTTTAGCTACTATGTTAGCATATTTATCCATCCTAGTTGGCTATATTTTGAACATTGCTGTCAAGACTGATAATGTCCTAATGAATCTTTTGGTTTACCCACACGATTATTGGTCATACTGAAGATATTATCTTAATTTCTAGGAGGCAAATGGAAATGAAGCGAATGTTGATGTTACTTTTTGTCATTGGATTACTTGGTCTTGCAACTGGTTGTGGTAACAATAATACAGATGGGACAAAGAATAAAGAAGAAACAAATCAGGAAACAAAGGAAGAAAAGAAAGAAGTAAAAAGCGAGTCAGTGAAGGAAGATGTAGAGGAAGAAAAAGGCCAAAATGTGACAGAACAGACTGTTAGCAAAGAAGATGAGGAATATATGAAGTCTAAAATGGAGGCACTCGACTTTTCAGAAATAAAGGTTGAAGTAAAATATGCTGAGGATAAAGAATACGAATTTAAAATCGAGCAAGATAAAATGGAAAATGAGCCAATCGAGGCAGAAGTCGAGGATGAATTAAATAATGTTTTTCTAAAAGGTAGAGATGCATTCGATGACATTTATCCAAAAATCGAAAACTTAGACGTGAAGAGTGATAGTACGGAACAAGATGTTGTAGATAAAATTTTAACCGCATTTGACCTCCCTACTGATTACGAAAAGATGGAAGTCGACATTACATTTAACGATGGAAAAGAGCTTGACTTTGACCATCGGAAATAACAAGGATTAAGGCTTAACAAAAAAAGTAGAGATGAATTTCACCACATTTATGCTCTACTTTTTCTTTTATTAAAAATCGTTAAAAATGATCGTGGTTTTAGCTTTTTCATTCCCACGTTTTTCTGCTATTTTCTGCGGTAAAGATTTTGCATACTTGCTTTTCTAGTGCTGGATGATGATGATTCAACGTGAAGCTATGCTCGGCTTCATACAATAATCTGATCCAATTGCATTTCTTTTTCATCTACATATCTATAATCGTAAACGACTGTACTATCTGTACGGTCAAAGAGGACCAATTTTTCATTCGAATCAATAAATCCATTCGGATATTTAATACTCATATCCCTTATGGCATTATTTGATTCTAAAAAGAGCTGAAGTCCAATAACGAACGATCTTCCAAAGTGTAGTAGTGATATCCACTCATACAATCAACCCTCCCCAGTATTTTTATCCCAACGTTTATTAATTTCATTCATTATTAGATCTACCGAATGCTTTAAAGGTTTTAATGATACACTTACTTGTGCTTTCAAATAACTACCTTCGGGTACCACTTCTTTTAATTGTTAATTTGATGAGTAAATATGGTATAACTAGAATTAATCGGAATGAGTTTTGATATACACAGAAGCCTTTCATTATACCCTCTCCATCAAAAAGTTCGCATGTTAAAGATCACCAAATTTTTCCTAAAGTAGAAAGAACCATTTTCCCTCTGTTTTGTAATAATCAATTTACATACTTGCAAAAAATCCCCTATGGTCTATATCACATCATCCCCATTCAAAATATGTTATTATTTTGATGAGTATAAAAGGTATCCCACTAACACTCTCAAGACGATTTAATTTAGGGAATAAGGTGATTAGATGAGTAAATGGTTTTTCATTAATTTAGCTGTTTTTATTTTTGCGCTTTGGAAAATGAGTACTGGCCATCTTGGTGTTCATATTCTTTTTGGTGGATTTGGCCTTTTATTTATTTTATATAATTGGACAAGGCATGCTGTTTTTTCAACGATTCGTTCTAATATTAGTCGTAAAAGAAAAATCAAATACGCAAAGTTATCCAAAAAGGTTTTACCTATACATAAATGGACAGGAACGACTGCCCTTATCCTCATTCTTTTTCATATTTTTTTCGTCATTCATTATTTTGGATTTCAAGTTACTAATGTAAAAATGGTAAGTGGACTTCTCGCAGTTATCACTTTATCACTCGTTGTGATCACTGGTTGGATGCGATTTATAAAAACAACCTATAAGAGACGGATGATACATTTAACATTAGGTTTCTGTCTATTTACCTTCGTTTTGCTACATTTAATATTTTAACGTGACTGGCGATTATCAAGTTTTCTATAATCTGCTACAATAATAGTAATCGGTTACAGCAAGAAGCAAGAAGGAGGAGAATAAATATTTCTACGTCTATCATCATATTATTCATTATTGGAATCATCACATTAGTAGCGGGATTTTTAACGAAAAAACGTTGGTTGAATTTAATTACTGTTTTTTTATTCGTACTTGCTGGTTGGATGTTAATCTCAGAATTTTTAACAGGTGCGAAGTTTTGATCTTACATGTTAAAAGCATTTCGTTCACTAAATAGGACATCTTTTTAAATTTGTCCTATTTTTTGATAGTATGATAAGTACTAAACATTGAAAGGGGAATGTAAAGTGCCGAAAAAGGTTAGACAAATTCATGATCAGTTAGAGCAATTAGATGGATCTGTTTTATCGATTTACTTGAACACGAACCCTGGAAGTGAAGATTGGAAGATTAGACTTAAAAATGGATTGAAGAAAATGGAGGAATATGTCGCCGCTTCCAATCCTGAAGAAGTCAAAGATTTGACTAAAATTTGTAAAAAAGTCGATGTTGCGATTAAGGATAGGCGACGAGAAATGACGAATAGTCTCGTTTGTTTTGCATCAGCCAATCATTTAGTTATCTATCATTTACAAATTCCTGTCATGAATGATTTTCAATGGCATGCACACGCTGCAACTGAGCAATTAGATGAACTATATAAACAATATTCAAAAACAGGAGTCCTCCTTTTACAACGAGATAAAATTACATTGATCACTTCATCTTTGGGAGAACTGATTGATGAAAAACATTTCGAACTAGATATAGAGCTTGAAAATTGGAAACAATATAAAGGTGTTGCTTATGGATCTATTTATTCGAGTAGTGCGAATCATCGGGAGAAATTTGAAAATCGCCTACGTGAAAATCAAACAAGATGGTATCGTAATATTATTCCATCGATCGAAAAACATGCAAGAACACTTAATTGGAAAGGTGTACATTTGGCCGGACCTTCCGAATTAACAAATGTAATGAAAGACTTATTAAATATAAAAGTGATTGGTGAAACAACGAGAAACTATTCTGGCAAATCTGCACATGCTGTATTAAACAGAACAATTCTCGCTACTGATTAAATCTACGTAACAATCCCACTTTGGATTACGGGTGGGATTGTTTGTTTATATGAGATCTTTCACCTGAAATATTTTTTCTTTTTTCAAAAGTTTCACTGAATCAATAACAACACATAGAATTGCTATAGTAAAAATAGCATATCCAGCATACAGACATATTTGTAAAAACACCTCGATATTACCGATTTGAACCGTATGATGTAAAAAATGATGTATTTCATTTTTAAAAACAAATTGTAAAACGACCATAAATAAAGAAGCAACTACAAGCATAATGGTAGAAATAATAAAAGAAATTCGATTAATTAAGCAAATGATGGGATGATAGACAAGTGCAATAATAAATCGAGTAAAGGGTTTTGATTCTTTTTCTTCATATTTTTCGGCAATGGAGATAATTTTCATCATAATGCGCGGCAAGAAAAATTGGATAAAAAAGAAGAAAGAAAGATATGCAAGTCCTATGTTGTATAAGCTAATTAAATTAATTAATAAACTTAACGTTATGAGAGTAACCATTAGTTTTATTTTCATGTAATATCAACCCTTTCCATGTTTCATTATTAGTTTAACAATTTAATAGCATATTTGAAAGTTGTTTTATATTTGTAGGAATGACTAAAATAATACTTTTACCTCTTACTATTTAGGTGAATTATCGATATAATGATTTTGATTACTTTTTGAAAGGATTGAGTCAAATAAAGAAGCTATTCATAACATCTATGCTCATACTAGTTCTCATCTTAACTGGTTGTATGTCCATCTTCGGGGACGATGAAAAGAAAACAAATAAGGTAGAAGACAATGCAACATCGGAGGAAACTAATGCTGAAGATGCAGATAAAAAGGATGAGGAATTAAACTCGGAAAAGGATGAATCTGAGGAAAAAGATCGTGATGCAACTGCTGGTGAAAAAGCAGATTTGACATTACAAGTGACAAAAGTTGATGCCGATGATGGTATTACGATTGAAAATAATGACATTTATCAACAGTTGGATCAAATGGTGAAAGAAAATCCACAAGACGGTGATGCGAACGACTTTAGTCTCTTTCTAATTGACTTTGTTGAGTTTGAAGATGATGAGTTACAATTACTTTTCCTCGGAATTAACCGTTTAGACAAGCCAATTAAAAATATTTCCTTCGATTTTACATTAGGGTATGAAGATGGAGAATATGTTTGGGAAGACTTAAACGTATCGATCCCTGAAGATGAGTTTGGGGCAATCAAGGTTGACCATGCCATGCCAATCCTTCTTCCAGTAACAGAGGAACAAATTGAAATTATTAATGAAATTAATTTTGATAACCAAATTTTCGAGATGGAAAACTTTGACTTTGAAACAGAATAAAGATCCATTAAGACGGACATAATTGTTCCCTTCCTTTTCCTATTAATTTAAATTAGTAAAAAAGCTGTTGGAGTTTTCTGATCCAACAGCTTTTTTAGAGGAGGCATTTCCTAGTTTTTTATTGATTTTTGTATAAATAAAGTCTTTTTCAGTTTGCTTAAGGAGCACGTCCACCTGTAAATAGACGGATAATTAATACAATTAACGCTATAACAAGTAAGATATGGATTAGATTCCCTGCGATATCAAATGAAAAACCTAAAAGCCATAGCAAAATTAAGATCCCAATAATTGTCCATAGCATATTTGAATCCCTCCCTTTTCTTTGATTCATTATTCATACATACCATCAATTTGCTACATTTAAACTTTTTATTTCTAAGGATTAAAACACGACATGTTAGGGTAAGGAAGTAACAACAGTATGTATAATGGAGGCTGAATAATATGCCATGGGATATAAATAACTATCCAAATTCGCTTAAAAACTTACATCGAATTACGCGAAAAAAGGCAATTGAGATAGCAAACGCCATGATTGAGGAAGGATATAGTGAAGGTAGAGCGATTCCTATTGCCATTGAGCAAGCAAAAAAGTGGCATCAAAATGCAACAAAAGAGGAAATTGACTCATTTGATCAATAAGGAAACATGAATGAATCGTCAAACCGACATAGTCGTACAAAATTGATAGATATACTTTGGACAATCATATCAAAGTGAAAATGGTTGGGTTGTACAAAGATGATGTGCGGGATTTCTAACGTATATGCCGCTAAAGTCGTTTATTAGAAATGAAATTTCTATTAAATACTATTTTTAGCATGTAAGGACTTACACAAACTTCTTTACACCATTGAATGTTTACAGTAGAAACCTATTACCCTGAAACATTCTTTAACGACTTTTGGTCAAGTTAAATAAAAACGCCCATTTTCATTATCATATTGAAAATGGGCGTTTCTCATCCTCTTATTTTGAAACATGTACCGCATAATCTGCAAGAAGGCGAGCACCAAAGCCTGTTGCTGAATTGCCATAGTACCCTTTTTCTTTACTTTCCATCACACCAGCCATATCAACATGAATCCATTTTGTACTTTCCGGTACGAAGCGTCTTAGGAATAGTGCAGCTGTAATGGAACCTCCTGATGCTTGGTTACTAATATTGCTGAAATCAGCATAATTACTTTTAAGCGTACGATCATAATCATCCACTAAAGGCATTGGCCAAACAAAATCGCCATTTTCATCGCCAATTTTCTTCATTTCAGCCAGTAGCTCTTCTTCACCGAAAATACCACCTAGCTTTGGCCCAAGTGCAAATGCAATCGCTCCTGTAAGTGTAGCAATATCAATCACATATTCCGCCTGTAATTCTCCGGAACGAATCAGCCCGTCGGCTAAAATGAGTCGACCTTCCGCATCGGTATTTCCTACTTGAACCGTGTGCCCATTTTTATACGTAATAATATCTCCTGGCAAAATTGAATGTTGATCAGGCATATTTTCAACTGTTTGAATAAGTCCAACGACATTCACTTTTGCATTAGATTCTGCTAAAAGTTTTACCGCACCAGCAACAGCTGCTGCTCCGCCCATATCCATGCGCATATCACTCAGGTCGCGACCACTTTTTAGGCTTATTCCACCTGTGTCAAATGTTACCCCTTTTCCAACGAGTGCAATCAGTGGCTTGGTCGCATCCCCTTCATAATGAAGCTCGATAAAAGCTGGATCGTATTTACTGCCCCGATTCACTGTAAGCAGTCCGTTCATTTGCATTTCTTGTAATTTCTGTTTATCGTGCACTATGACATTCACATTCGTATCTGCAAATTCTTTTTCTAAAATGTGTGGAAATGATTCCGGATTTAGTGTACTTGGTATTTCGTTCATTAAATCACGTGAAAATGCAGTCGCTGTCGCACGTGTTCTTCCCATTATGATAGCTGATTTTACAGCCGCTTCGTCTGAAAAAGTCAATGTTGTTACATCCGCACTTTTCTTTGATTTATACGATTCAAAAGAATAGCCACCAAGCTGCCATCCTTCCACAAATGCAATAATGATTTTTTGTTCATCAAGCGCGGAAAATGCTTGGAATAGTTCTTCGTTCTTGACAGATACTTGTGCAATTTTGCGCTTTGTCAATTCACGAGCTATGTCACCAGCAAGCATACGAATTTTTTCATATGTTTGGTTCCCTGCTTTTACATCTTTTACGATAATAAGTAATTCATTGTCGACAAATAAGCTAACATAATCACCAACACTATTTTTTACAAAATCTTGCAATCCACTATCCTCTGTTTGAAACGTAACTTTCGTTTCTATCCCCATATTATCCTCTCCTTCATTCTATCTATCTAGTTAAAAGTATCGCTTACTTTCAAATTTTTCGCAAGTAGCGCACCCAAAATGGTTAATTATGATACGATGTTAAGGAAGGAGGGACATTTATGAGAACCATTACTGACCAATTAGGACGTTCTATTTCATACGATTTTCCACCTAAACGAATTATTTCCTTCGCTCCTGCGATAACAGATACATTATTCAGTTTACAATTATACGAACATATAGTTGGAAGAACAAGATTTTGCATTCACCCGAAAGGAAAAGTTGAAAATGCGATCAATGTAGGCGGAACGAAAGATATGAAAATAGAAAGAATCCATGAGTTACAACCGGATTTAATTATTGCAGAAAAAGAAGAAAATACAAAAGAAATGGTAGAGGAACTAGAGAAATTTTACCCTGTTTATGTATTTGAAATCCAGACAGTGAACGACGCATTAAACATGATTCTCAACCTAGGAACTTTAACAAATCGAATCGAGAAAGCACGAGCTTTACATCGGACCATTACGACCGCAATGGAACACATCCCTACGAAGTATAAGGGAAAACGAGTTGCCTATGTTATTTGGAAAAATCCTTATATGGTCGTCGGAAAAAATACATATATTCAATCATTAATGGAAAAGTTAGGCTTTATCAACCCTTTTACACAGTTTGAAGGACGTTATCCGACGGTAACAGAAAGTGATTTTTGCCATGCAAATCTTGACTATATTTTACTTGCAACAGAGCCATATCCTTTCAAAGAAAAAAACATAAACGAATTTTTAAACATTTCCCCACTTTCTCAACCTGTTATCGTCAATGGAGAAATGTTTTGGTATGGCGTAAAAATGTTTGATGCTGTTACTTATTTCAATGAACAATTTTTACGATAATCGCTAATTCCAGGAGGAAGAATCTTAGCAAATTCGGATTCGCCATTGCACTCTGGGATTCTCCTAATAACGCGCCAGAATCGCCACATAATTGCGGAGATGCGCCATATTAACACCGAGATTCGCCAGATAAATACGGAGGTGCGCCATATTAAAGCTGGGAACCGCCATATATACGCAGAGATGCGCCACATAATCGCGGAATACACATATATACACAAAGTAGCGCCAGGTATACATACCCTTTTCATTCGGATGAGGATGTAAAATATGTCCCAATGAATATCCCATCAATAATAGTTCCCCCTTTTAACGCTTTGAACAAAACCTTATTCTCAAAGCTAGGCTACGTGTGGTTCAAGTACCAAGGGATGATCCGATTTTACAATCATAACCTTCTACCTTGTTTAGCGCCGCCTTTTTATTATGTCTTTCACCCACCCATCAAATGCTTTTTGCACATGAACCAAAAGGAGTGCTCTTTTACCTGTATTAAGTTCCTTTTTAAGGAAAGTTATGATAAAAAAAGAAGAAGAGGATGTCTACGATCGTAGAGAGTTGATTTCTCATCGGCATGCTCTACTTTTCGGACTCCCCTTCTTTTCATTTGTCACCCGACCATCGGTTCATCAAATTGACTTTTGTATAAATCAGCATAAAATCCATCCGCTTGAATAAGTTGTTCATGCGTTCCTTGCTCAATCACTGCTCCTTGATCCATGACTAAAATAAGATCTGCGTCTTTTATAGTCGATAATCGATGAGCAATCACAAAACTCGTTCTATTTTTCATTAATGCATTCATCGCTTGTTGAATATGAATTTCCGTTCTCGTATCTACACTTGATGTCGCTTCATCTAAAATCATCATGGGAGCATTTGCTAACATTGCTCGGGAAATCGTTAATAGCTGCTTTTGTCCTTGTGAAATATTCGATGCCTCTTCATTTAACAACGTATCATATCCATCTGGTAATGTTTGGATAAAATGATGTGCATGAGCGGCACGGCTGGCAGCGATAATTTCTTCTTCTGTCGCATTTGTTTTTCCGTAGGCAATGTTTTCTTTAATTGTCCCTTTAAATAACCATGTATCTTGCAAAACGATCCCGAAGTTTTCTCGTAACTGGCTACGTTTCATTTTCTTTATATCTATGCCGTCAATGGTAATTCGTCCTTTATCAAGTTCATAGAAACGCATCAACAAATTAATTAAAGTCGTTTTCCCCGCTCCTGTTGGTCCAACAATCGCCACCGTTTGCCCTGCTGAAATATCGATATTCAGATGTTGCATTAACAATGTATCATCGTATCCAAAATCAACTTGTTCAAAACGGACATTTCCTTGAATTTTTTTCATCACTACTGGATCAGCGACCGGCTCTTCTTCTTGTTCATCTAACAATTCAAAAACTCTCTCTGCTGCCGCAATGGTTGACTGAATAATATTGGCAATATTAGCTGTTTGGGAAATTGGTTGAGAAAATTGATTTGTGTACGTAATGAACGCTTGAATATCTCCTATCGTAATTGCCCGCTGTGTCACTAAAATCCCGCCAACAATACTAATAAGCACATAGCTAATATTACCGATAAATGACATAAGCGGCATGATAATTCCTGAAACAAATTGCGCACGTCTTCCTGCATCATATAGTTCTTCATTTACTTGATTAAATGTATCAATGGACTGCTTCTCATGCCCAAACGCTTTTACCACTTCATGCCCCGTATACATCTCTTCAATATGTCCATTTAAATTTCCAAGTGTTCGTTGTTGTTTGCCAAAATGTTTTTGTGATTTTTTTAACAACGGACGAATGACATAAATAGACAATGGGATACTGACAACCGCAATAACAGTAAGTAGTGGACTAATCCATAACATCATGATAATAATCCCAATAATCGTCACAAAGGAAGTAATAAATTGTGTCAAGCTTTGCTGCAATGTCGTTGCAATCGTGTCAATATCATTCGTTACACGACTTAAAATATCTCCGTGTGAATGACGATCAAAGTAAGCGATTGGTAGCTTATTCATCTTATCAAACACATCTTCACGTAAATCATACACCGTTTTTTGTGCGACACTTGCCATAATGAATTGTTGAATAAATTGAAAAAGGCTACTGAAAACATAAAGACCACCAAGGATAAGTAATAGTTGGGCAATCTTAGTAAAATCGATTGCTGCACCTGGTATACCTTGAAATTTAGCATAGGCCCCTTCAAATAAGACGGTAATAGAATCCCCCATTATTTTCGGTCCTAACACCGCAAAAACAGTACCAAAAATCGCAACACATAAAACGAGGATTAAGCTTTTGGTTCTCGGTTTTAAATATGTTATTAATCGTTTAAATGTTTTTTTGAAATCTTTCGGTTTCTCTAAGCCAACAAGCATCCCGCCGTGACCACGAGGGGCTGGTTGCTCTCTTTTTTCCTTTGTCATGCAATCTCCCCCTCACCAAGTTGGGAAGCAACAATTTCTTGATATACTTTATTATTTTCTACTAGTTCTTCATGAGTGCCGATCCCGACCATTTTCCCTTTATCAAGCACAATAATTTGATCTGCGTGCATGACAGAGCTAACTCGTTGAGCAACAACCATAACGATTGACTGTTTTGTTTCTGCTTGTAAGGCTGCCCTTAATTTAGAATCTGTTTTATAATCAAGTGCTGAAAAACTATCATCAAAAATGTATATGTCTGGTTGTCGCACAAGCGCACGCACGATAGATAATCGTTGCTTTTGTCCTCCAGATAAGTTCGCGCCACCTTGCTCAATCATTGTCTCATATCCTTCTGGTAAATGTTCAATAAAATCATTTGCCTGCGCGATAGTCGCCGCATGGATGATTTCTTCTGTTGTTGCATCCTGTTTTCCGAATCGAATATTATCATTAATACTACCGGAAAATAATAAGGACTTTTGTGGCACAAATCCGATTTTCTCACGGAGCTGAGGAAGTGATGTCTCTGTAATGTCTACTCCATTCAACCGAATGGTACCAGCTGTAAGTTCAAAAAAGCGAGGAATTAACTGCACAAGTGTCGTTTTTCCTGAACCAGTCCCTCCAATGACCGCCGTTATCTCCCCTTGTTTTGCCGTAAACTGAATATGCTCTAGTGCTGGTTCGTCTGCTCCTGGATAATAGAATGTAACATGGTCAAATTCAAGTACCCCTTGTCCATTGTCTATTCTTTTATCCCCTTGTTTTAACTTCAACCTTTCCATTTCAAGCACTTCCCGAATTCGATTCGCCGATACCGTTGCTCGTGGTAAAACGACAAACATCATCGACGCCATCATCAGTGCGAACATGATAAGCATGACATATTGAATAAATGCCATCAAATCACCAATTTGCATACTTCCGTTGTCAATTCGTATCCCGCCAAACCAAATGATGAAAACGACAGTGACATTCATTAACAACATCATTAATGGCATCGTAAACGCCATTAGCTTGTTCACTTTAATAGATATATCTGTTAAGTCTGTATTCGCCTCTTTCAAACGAGCTCGTTCTTCTTTTCCTTTGGCAAATGATCGAATGACTCGGATACCTGTTAAATTTTCTCGGAAAACGAGATTTAATCGATCAAGCCGCTTCTGAACCCCTTGAAAAAGTGGATATCCTCTTTTTAATATAATCAAAATTGCTAGAGCAATAAACGGTATCGCAATCAAGATAACGAGTGATAATTTTGCATCTTTTGATAAAGCCATAATAAGCCCGCCGATAAGCATAAACGGTGCCATTAAAAACATACGAAGCACCATAATGGTTGCTTGTTGTACTTGTGTAACATCGTTTGTAGTTCTAGTAATTAATGAGGCTGTTCCAATCGTATCAAATTCATGTAATGAAAAATCACTTACATTCGTAAAAATATCCTCTCTTATCTTACGACCAACTCCCATCGCAACCTTCGAAGCAAAATGACTAATCAAAATAGACATGAAGACGCCAACTGCTGCAACTGCAAGCATGACGAATCCAATTTTCCAAATATAAGCGATATCCCCTTTGACAACCCCATTATCCACAATATCACCCATTAATGTCGGAAGAAAAAGTTGGGAGATAGATTGAATAAAAATAAGGAAAAATAGTAGCATAATCAAAAATTTATAGGATAGTAAATAGTTTGCAACCTTTCGCAAAATGAGTCACCTTCTTTATATTCATACAATTATTCCATACTCCATCTTAGCATAACTAGGAAAGTGACACATAATGAGGTGTTTAAGGAACATTAAGTTTTTTAAAATGCGAGGAAGAGATATGGATCGCTTTTGAGTGAAGGGTCGTTTAACTGGGGAGTTTTATTAAACACGAAAAACAAGGGCGGAAAGGAAACATTGCATTTCAACGCATGAAAATAATAACGCATGAAATCAAGACTCATCGGATTTCATGCATTATTATTTATCTTAATAGTTTTTCCCAGACCCTTTTAATAAAAAGCAATTTTCCTTTTCTTGTTGCTTTACAAACTGATGACATGCCTCGACAATCGTCTCTTTGTCATTGTCCATCGTTGCAACATGATATGAATTCGTTAAAGTAATTATTTCTTTCTTTGTTGCACCAATTTTCTCCAAAATATATTCCGTATTTTCAGGAGGGCAGACATGGTCAATTGTTGATTTAATTCCAAGTATAGGGGTTTTAATGTTTGACAAAATAGCTGGCGTACTTTCCATTAAGTTTTGCAACTCATGAATAGCTGTTAACGGAGTCTTTTGATATGTTATTTCATGTACATTTTTTGCTTTAATATCAGGGGTTCCCTCATCGATAAATCGTGGCTCTGTGCTTCCTTTTACATATTCCAATGTCGGGATCGTTAATGCTGCATTGATTAACATAATTCCTTGAATTGACTGAAATTTATGAGCAAGATGGAGTGCTAACGTTCCACCCATCGATTGTCCCATGACAAAAATAGTTGAGCATCGTCTTTTTAACACGTTATATGCCTTTTCCATGGAATGAAACCAATCTTCTTTCGTACAATTTTCAAGATCATGATAGTGGGTTCCATGTCCTTTCAGTCTAGGAGCTAAAACAGTATACCCTAATTGTGCCAATCTTTTTCCAACATATACAACACTTTCCGGTGTTCCCATAAATCCGTGTGAAATTAGGATACCAACATCGTTCCCCTCAAAATAAAATGTTTCAGCTCCAGCAATGACTGGATATATTTCACCCATTTTAGATTCCTCCACTTATTTATGCTATTTTTTTCTCCATTTAATTCTTAAGGATCCTAAACCATCATGAGGGTGACTTTCTGTTAAAAATAATTGATACTTATTTTCTAGTTCCTGCAATGACATATGATAAAGATGCTGATCTTCTCTTTTATATATCTTAAATGCAATTAATTTATTTATTAGAATTTCCCGACGATGCTTGTCTGTAGTCTGAATAATATGAGCCAATGAAATCTCTCCTTCTTTTCATACGATATTTCGATTAATTTCATTATATAACATACAATACCAATCGGTCAAGTATGAATTGAGATCCAAAAAAGCAAAAATCGTTAAAAACTCTTTCCAATGGTCCTACCTTAGCCTCGGCCAGAAGGTATTTATTGGTCGCAGGACGGGATGCATTAATTAAACTTTGCTGAATATCGGAAGTTTCTGGTGAAAATAGCATTAAGTGACTTTGAACTGGTGGCGTAATGGCCCAACTCATCATTCCCCAAAAAACTAAAATAATCCAAAATAAGGCTACAACTTTTACCGTATACGGGATAATAAATAAACAAAAAGCTAATAAAGCAATTACTGTATATAAGCGATATCACCTTTTACAACCCCATTGATGTTGGAAGAAAAAGTTGTGATAAAAATTGAATGACTATAAGAAAAATATAAGTATAACTAGCAACTTATATGATCATAAATAGTTTGCAACCTTTCACAAAATGAATCACCTTCTTCCATTTTTTCATACAATTATTCCACACCTTATCTTAGCATAACTAGAAAATGACACATAATGAGTTGTTTAGGGAGCATTGACAATTTTTTGGAGAAGCTAACTGTTACAAAGGAATGAGATATGGATAGTCATCTTTTGAGTGAAGATAATTCATTAGGGAGTTTTATCTAAACATTTAAAACAAGTGACTAGTAAGCCTCTGTTTAAAGCCCATCGACAAGGTTGCTTTATCGTAGGAAGAAACTTGAAATTTGACTAGCTTCTGCTTAAGCAAGACACAATTAATTTCGCAAATACATTTTTATCCACAGCTATAGTCAAAGACAAGTTCCTAGACAAAAAAGAGTAAGCAAATGCTCCCCTTTAATTTCCATTATAAAACAATCACGTCCGATTAACTAAGATTCATTTTCGGAAACAGATTTTTGATTATCAAATACGGGTTCTAATACACCTAATAGTAATGCCACTATTAATTTCGTTTTCAAGGAAAGTGTGATGCTTTCCATCAACGCATCCACTATAAAAAGAACAAGCCAATTTGATGCAAATCCAAATAACAATTGTATTAAAAATGCATTTACATTTTCAGTTATGTTTTCAACAGTTAATTTGGCCATAGCATCAAAGAATAAATCCACAATAATTCCTAAAATAAAGAAACTGACAACAAAAATAAGTAATGACCAAATAGATTCATAATGAACACCTAGTAATGTAAAAACTCCTGCGAAACCAAAGAAGAAAATCCCTAAAACAAACCCGATTACTAAAACAATAAAAAGCGTAAAACCAATAATTGTTGTTGTCTTTTCTTTTAGATTCTTATTTTTAAATGAACCGTTATTATGTTCATCCATTTAAAAACCCCTTTTCAACAATCTCGCTCGTTTATTAAAATAATTCTGTCGTTCCTAATTCCTATAAAACGTTTTCGCTCGTTTCATCTTCCTCATCATCTGTCATATAATCTGGACCCCTAACTGGATACTGTATAAAGATGCTGATCTTCTCATTTATATAGTTAAAAGCAATTAATTTTTGAGAATTCCCAAAGATGCTTGTCCATAGTCTGAATAATATCTCTCTTTCTTTTCGTACGATATTTCGATTAATCTTACTATATAACACAACTTTCGCACCTATAAAAGGCGTTCAAATCGTTCGTATGGTTACGCTTGGGATACTTTAATTATCCCCTTGACAACTTTTGTATCACAACCGTTTTCAAAAAGATTGGGACTCCGGGAATATGCTCCTCCCAAATAGATTTGTTATTTTAGGCATAAGTAGAGATAAACTGTACAGTAAATTAGTTTAATTTTCATTCTACAAACCTAGTCACAGCAACGTTGATTTGCGCTTCGGACAGTCGCTTTCCGCGGGCACGGCGGTCTGCCTCCTCGCGGAGAAACCACCGCTGCGGGGTCTTCAGACACGTGGGACTGCGCTAAATGCTCGTCCCATCGAAGAACATTTGCTTTTCCCGCAGGAGTCAACTGTCCTACGCTCCAATCAACTGTACGTTAGGTTAGGTGAATATAAATGAGAATAATTTCAAACATAAATTACCGTAATGATTCAACCTCACCTGAGCGAAGGAAATACACGGAGACTCCTGTGGGAGGATAGGCCTAGATGAGACCCCACAACGAGCAAAGCGAGTGAGGAGGCTCAACAGCCGCCCACGGAAAGCGGAGTGTATTTCCGTAGCGGCCGGCTAAAATGTTATGTCGCAGCTAAGCTCAAATACGTGATAAGAACAAAAAGCAAACAATGAATCCAAAGTCAACTTGCACACCGATGTCTCACCCATTTAATGCTACGATGGCTTTTGGATCTGTTTTACTCTGCGAAAGTTGAGTATATAATAAATATTACCAATCGTTCAAGTATAAATAAAAGTATGGAAAATACTAAAATAATTAAAAAATGTCTCCGAATTCTACCTACCTTAACCTCCACCAGAAAATGTTTATTGGTCACAAGACGTGTTAGTGTGGATAACAAACGTTATATAGACATGATGCTCGTTATCAAGCTCGATCTGCTTTAACGTTTTCCACTAACGCTCTTCATATCTGGAGCTAGGAGTGCTCGATTTTTTAACCATTTAAACATGCAGAAAATTAAATTCATTGGTAATGATTTTTTTTTGTAATACACTTTTCAGACAGTACCTTGTTGTTCATTTGATCAAGCAACATTTTTGGCAAAATGGAGTTCTCGTCTTGTCGAAATCATCGCTGTAATAAAAGCAATCACAATAAAGATAACTCCAACATGTGCATTCATTTCGATAGAGCCAAAATGAACGATCATGCTACCGATAAATGTACCAAAGGCAATTCCTAAATGAAGAGATGCATTATTTAAACTTTGCTGAATATCGGATGTTTCTGGTGATAGCAGTATTAAATGACTTTGAATTGGTGGCGTAATGGCCCAACTCATCATTCCCCAAAAAACTAAAATAATCCAAAATAACACTACTATATTTACCGTAAACGGTATAATCAATAAACAAAAAGCTAATAGAGAAACGACGATAAGGATCGTCTGACGGATGCCAAATCGGTCTGCCGCTATCCCGCCTAACCCACCGCCACTAACTGCAGCAATTCCATAGACAAAATATAAAATTGAAATCGTCGTTCCACTAAACCCAAGCATTGTTTTCGTAAATGGAGTTAAATATCCATATAACGTGAAATGACCAGCTAAAAAGAAAAATGTTGTTAAATGGGCTAATGAAATTTTATAGTTTTTTAATGTCGCGATTTGTTTACGTAGTGGAATAGCCTTTTTGGGCGGAACTCTTCTCAGAAAAACTGGCATAGCAATCATTAAGCATACGGTTAGCGTTGCAATTAAAATGAATGGTGCTCTCCAAGTAAACATATTGCCTAGTGTTACACCAATTGGAAGACCTAAAACGAGCGACCCACTCACTCCCATTACAACAAGTCCAATCGCCCTTCCACGGAATGCAGGCTCAACAATGTTTGATGCAAGATTAATACATAATACAACAACTAATGAGCCACTTGCAGCCGAAATAATTCTTGCAACAATTAACATCATAAAAGTCGGACTGAAAATTGCAATGATATTTCCGATCAAAAAGAAGATTAGCGCTATAAAAGCTAATCGTGTCCGCTCGACTTTGGCAAAAATAATAAGAAAAATTGGAGCCGATATAGCAAATACAACGGCAAAAACGGAAATTAATAATCCCGCATTACTAATACTTATGCCTAAATCTATAGCAACTAAATCTAAAATACCGCCAATAATTAATTCGGCCATTCCTACGACAAACGCGATAATCGTTAGCATATAGACACGTTTATCAATCAAAATGTTCTCCTCCTACATGAAAACCTACCATTAGAACTTTACCATATTAACAGGAAAAGAAACAGTCACTCGCTCCATTTTTTTAATACGTGATTTTGGTTATACCGAGGAACCCTAGTTCCAAATCGCGATTATGGGCTTATTGTGAATTATGCCGACTTTAAAACAGGAATGTGAGCTTACCATGAATTATGCTAGCTTTAAAACAGGAATGCTCCATTAGTGTGAATTAGGATGGCTTTAAAAACGAGAATGCAGTACTTTTGGACAAAATATAGTTCAAAGAATCATCCCAAACTTACGAAGATTAAAAAAGTCGTTCCAACAAACGAACGACTTTTTCAGCTTATTACTCTCATATTTAAATAACAAATTTGTTTAATTTTTCGCGTTTTTTGCAAGTTTAAATGGTGCATAAATTAGTGCAAATATCAAGAATAATCCTAAATAACCGATTGTTGAGTAAAATTTGGAAACTAATGTTGTAAATCCTACAAAACTTGCAATAAACCCAACTACTAAAGTTACTACAGTTGCAAGATAAGCTTTTTTCGTACCCATTTCAAAAAACCTAGCAACAAATGCGTAGAACATACTTACAGCTGTATTAAAGATCATTCCGAACAATACGAGTGACATAAAAATTCCAAGTACTGGTGAAATTTCTTCAACAATTTTTAATAAAGGTAAATCATATGCTGCCACGACATCGACTTTTGAGAAGATGGCAAGATGAGCAAGGATGATAAGAACTCCAATTCCAAGTCCCCCAACAAGGCCACCGAGTGACGCAATTTTTTCATCTTTTTCTGCTCCACCCATTACGATTGCCATACCTGCCCCAACTGCAATATTAAACGATACATAGTTAATAGCAGAAATAAACCAGTTCGGCATAGAAGATTCTTGTTGTTGTGCAATCGGATTCAATTCGTTAAAAGAAGCATCCATCGTAAATAAACTATAAACTGAAATAATAATAAGTGCTAAAATTAAAAATGGTGTAATACTGCCGATTACTGCTACGACTTTATCAACTTTCAACATCATCGTTAATATTAAAAGGACAACTAAAATTAAGCTACCGACAAATGGTGCAAGTCCAAATTGTTGGTTTAATGTTGAACCAGCTCCCGCAATCATAACAACTCCAACGCCGAATAATGTAAAAACGATAATGGCATCAACGATTATTCCTAAAAAACGACCACTTATTTCATATATCGCATTTTTATGTGAATTAGTTTGTAAGCGGCTGCCAACTTTCGTTAGTGTCATACCAAGATAGGCAAATAATGCAGTTGAAACAATTGCTGCCAATGTCCCTAAATGACCAAAACTTGTAAAGTATTGCAAAATCTCTTGCCCAGATGCAAATCCAGCTCCGACAATAATACCAATAAATGCGCTTCCTATCTTTAAGATTCTAAACATGATAATCCCCCGTCGTTTTCTAGAAAATATAATATGATTTAATAAGCTAAATTATTATATCAACTTTTTTTACATTTTTCTATTATTTTAACGCTTACATAAAATTTTAATAAGCATAAATAATTACTAGCAGAATAAAATTAAATGCGCGAACTTATTTATACAGGCACGGGTAACAAGTTCGCGCTTCTTCTTAGTCGTTAGTGTTTATACATATTTAGTTAAAATCTTATTTTCCATTCGCATCATAACATAAACATTTTAGGAAAGACTCTAAATAAAAAGATACTTTTTGATACTGTTCTTATGATAGTATTTTCGACTTAGCAAATCGATCATAACGTAAAGGCTCTGTTGGAATAATTGTTTCCGACTTTTCATTAATTAATTCCTCAATTAGTTTCCCTGTCACAGTTGCTAAACTAATGCCATCTCCTTCATGACCTGCCGCAATGTAGAATCCCGGTACTTCTTCCACTGCTGAAACAATTGGTAAATGATCTTCTGTAAATGGACGGAAACCTGTATACGTACGAATAATTTTAAAGTCATCCATTTTAGGGAAAAAGCGTAACGCACGTCTTGCAAGTGTTTGCACTACTTGAATGTCGATAGAACTATCATAGCCGACAAATTGACGACTACTTCCAAGTAAAAAGTTTTGACATTCTGTTGGCTCAAGTACTAATGCAACACCATGTTCAGCTGTACGTTTATCGGCAATACGCTCGCGACCAAATTTATTCATTAAATACCCAAATTCCATTACATTTCGCATCATTACTGGCTGTTGTCTTGAACCAACAATAATATGCCCCTTCCGTGGAATGATCGGAATGTCAATATCGAGCATTTCACCGATAAATGGAGCCCAAACGCCAGCAGCATTGACCACTTTGTTCGCTTGGAATGTTCCGTCACTCGTTTCAATCGTAAAATCACTTTCACCACGTGTTATATTTGTCACTCCTGCTTGTGCTTTAACATCTAAGCCAAAATCTTTTCCGGCTTTTTCAATTAATGAGTAACAAAATAAATAAGGGTTAATTAGTGAATCTGTTTCACATTCTAGTCCCCCAGGAATATCGTGCGCAAAAAATGGTGATTCTTTACGAATATCATTTTGGTCTAATACATTAAATTTAAGTCCATTATCGCTTTGCGTTTTTACCCAATCTACTGCTGCCTGCATTTCATCGTCATTATCGCAAACTAGAATACTACCATGCTCCCTAAATTCAAAAGGAAGATTAAGTGTTTTATGCAAATCATTCAATAATTCCTGACTAACTAACGACATTTGACTATCAAAACCAGGATCTTTATCGACAATTGTAACATTTCCATCACAACGAGAACTTGTCCCGCTTGCAATATCATTCTTTTCAATTAATAAACACTTTAATCCTGATTCAGCAAGATAGTAAGCAACCGCACAACCAACGATACCTCCGCCAATTATGGCTACTTCATAGTTTTTATTACTCATAAACAATACCTCCAGCTACAATTATTAAACTTTTTCTCATTATATTCTAATTTTAACATAAAATAAAGAATGTTTTGTGTTAGAATAGAATTATTGCTTAATATTTTTTATCATATCCGTGTAAGGAGGCTAATTTATGCAACATTTAATAATATGTCGCTGTGAGGAAGTTTCTTTGAAAGATCTTGAAGAAACTGCTAAAAAATTTAATTGCACTGCCCGTGAATTAAAATTACGGACTAGAGCAGGTATGGGCTTTTGCGGTGGGCGTACTTGTCGACCAGCCGTAGATAAAGTATTAACGGACTTAACGAAAGAAAATCCAACAGATGCAATCCCATTAAAAGTTTCACCACCTGTTCGACCAATTTCTTTATCTGATTTAGGAGGAAAAGCAAGTGACGACTAAACGAATTGTGAATCACCCTGTTTTAGGTAAATTAGAAGAAAATAAGAAAATTACCTTTACATTTGATGGACAATCATATGATGGGTATGAAAACGATACGATTGCTTCAGCATTACTAGCTCATGGTATCCGTACACTAAGAAAACATGAAGAATCAGGAAATCCACGTGGCATTTATTGTAATATTGGTCACTGTTATGAGTGTCGCGTTACAGTGGATGAGGTGTCAAATGTACGCGCATGTTTAACACCCATTAAGGAGAATATGGTAATTGAAAGCGGTAAAGTTCAACCGTCTCCGTTAGATCCAAAGAATGAAGGGGATCTTCCAAGAACGTATGATGAATTTATTCGATCGGAGGAGCAGAAGAAGAATGCAAATAAATGATGTTGTAATTATCGGTGCAGGACCAGCTGGTTTATCTGCCGCTATTCAATGTAGAGAAAACGATTTACGTGTTACTGTACTTGATGAATTCCCAAAACCGGGCGGGAGACTTCTCGGACAGCTTCACCAAGAGCCAACTGGTGAATGGTGGAATGGTATTGAAGAAACGAAAATTTTAGTAGATAAAGCTGAAAAGCTGAACACAGATATTCGCTGTGGAGTTTCAGTACATCATATTGAAAAGCTTGAAGATCATTTTGTCGTACATACGAATAAAAAGAACTTCCCGGCTAAAAATATTTTAATTGCAACAGGTGCTGCTGAAACGGCTGCTCCAATCCCGGGGTGGACATTACCTGGTGTTATGTCAATCGGAGCGGCACAAGTAATGACGAACGTTCACCGTGTAAGTGTTGGCGAAAAAGGAATTGTCGTTGGTGTCAATGTCTTATCAGCTGCGATTGCACGTGAATTACAGTTAGCTGGAATTGATCTTCATAGTATGGCACTTCCTGCTCGAAATGCCGTTTCAGAAGACCAAGCAAATCCACGATTAGTAATGGAGCGTTTAGTACGAATCGCACATTTAGCCCCATCTGCATTTATTAAATTTGGAAGCAAATTCGCTAAGTTTAAGTTTGTACAAAATATTGCTTTGCAGTTTTTTCCTAAAGGTGGAGTGAAAATGTGGGACATGCCAATTCACCTTCGTAAAGCAATTAAAGAAATAAATGGAACGGACAAAGTCGAATCGGTTACGATGGTTGATGTCACTGTCGATGGTGATATTATTCGTGGGACAGAAGAAACGATTCCAGTCGATTTCGTCTGTATTGCAGGTGGATTATATCCATTGGCTGAGTTGGCTGCAGTTGTTGGTGTTCCATTCCAATATAGTGAGGAATTAGGTGGACATGTGCCTATCCATAATGAAGCAATGGAAACTTCGATGAAAGGCATTTACGTTGCTGGTAATATTACTGGAATTGAAAGTGCAAAAGTTGCCCGTGAACAAGGTGCAGTTGCAGGTTTATCAATCGTGAAAAATACGTTGCAAAATGCGACTGTTGATGGTAAATTGAAAGTTGCAATCAACAATGTTAAAGCGACACGTGAAGCAGCGACGATTCAGTTCCATCCAAGAATTGAAGAAGGTCGTGAAAAAGTTACGACAGCGTTCAACCAATTAACATAATTTTTTGTTGATCGTATGAGGGAGAAAAATGAATATTGAAAATCTATCCATGCGTGAGAAAAGCCTTGTGTTTATTGGCTTTATGGGAGTAGGAAAAACGACAGTTGCGCAACTTGTTGCAAAGAAACTGTACAGAGATTTTGTCGATATTGATCTTGAAATTGAAAGAGAGTTTGGAATGCCAACGACGGATATTTTTAAGAAAATTGGTGAACGGAAGTTTCGTGAAAAAGAAAAAGAATATGTTCTCCGCTACTGTAAACAGCCATTAAAAGTGATCTCGCTTGGTGGTGGTGCTTTTATGCAAGAAGATATTCGAAATGCTTGTCTTAAACACAGTATCGTTTTTTATTTAGATATTTCTTGGGACTCTTGGAAAGAGCGTCTGCACATGTTGGTCGACAGTCGCCCCGTTTTGCAGGATCGTTCTTTAGAAGATATTGAAGAACTATTTAACGCAAGAAAAAGCACGTATGAAGAACATAATTCAAAATTAATGACCGATCACTTTAACGAAGAAGAAGTTGCCAACTACATTATCGACTCCGTCAAACTCGCATGGGATCTTCACGAATAAAAAAGCTACCTTTTTTAAAAAGGAGCTTTTTTATTATGTATTATCAGATTTTTTGAACCAATAAAATTTATTGAACTTGGTATTTTCCTAACATTCGCTGCATGATCGATTTGAACCTTACATTATTCGTTGGAACTACGCATTCCACTTTCGAACTCTGCATTATTCTTATGAACTTGCGCATTATCGACTTGAACTTAGCATTATTTTCGTAAACTGTGCATTTGGGTTTTGAACTCTGCATTATTCTCTGGAACTCCGCATTACTGACTTGAACTCTGCATTCCACATTTAAACCTTGCATTTTTCACTTTAAACATAACATTTTACCCATAAACAATTTTTCACTTAAGCTTTTCCCCCAACTGTTGTTCTTCCCAAAATAAAACAAAAAAACGAATAGAAATTTTCATTTTACATAAATAAATCTAGCTAATTTGCCATTTCCTTATAAAATAATTGTATTTCCACATTCATTTATCACTTTTTGTTAAAAAATTCTTTCTATTTTTTATTTTTGCGATTTTGACATTCTTTTTTTCTCAAGGTAAAGTAGCAATTAGTTACTATCCGGAAAGGAGAAGGGAATGTTTTTACGAAAACGAAAAAAACCGTTACCACTTCAAACGATTGATGCAATAATTTCTCGGCTACCAGCCAGCCATAAAAAATTACCACTACTTCGAAAACAGGCTGCTTTTTATCAAAAAGGATACAATGGTGAGCGGAAATTAGATTATCATCTACAAATGTTGCCTAAGGAATATGCTATTTTAAGTGATGTTACTTTGAGGCTAAATGGAAAAGCATGTCAAATAGATTCGATCATTCTCACACCCTATGCAATTTTTATGATAGATGTAAAAAGTTTTGATGGCAATGTCAATTTTGATACAAAGTTAAAACAATTTACTCGAAGTGATGGAGAAAAGCTTGTGGGGTATAAAGATCCGATTACACAAATTGAAAATGCGCAATTCCACTTAATTCGTTGGCTACAAAATTTGAATTTAAGTGGTCTACCTATTTATTATTTTATTTCATTTGCGGAACATAGCACTGTATTTACTGTAACAGGAGATGCAAGATCAATAGAAAAAATAGTAGCTTACGTAGACGAAGTTCCCCTTAGAATAATAACAATAAATGAACAATTAAAAATAACAAATCAGAATAATAATCCTTTAAAAAATAACATCATAACGAGAATTATGAATAAAAGTGAGGACTTTCAATATAATGTATTTCAAACGTACGGGATTCAAAAAAGTGACATCTTAACTGGTGTTCAATGTCCATCGTGTAGGACACTTGGAATGAAGCGATTTACACGTTATTGGCGCTGTATGAAATGTACTTTTTGTTCTAGTAATGCACATATAAAAGCTATATATGACTACATATTACTCTTTGGAAACAAAATAAAAAATGAAGATTGCCGAAAGTTTTTAAACATCAGCAGCCGAGGCACGATGCGTACGTTATTAAATCATGCAGGACTAACATTAATGAATGGATCGAAATTTTGGATACTAGATCAATCAATAGTCAACGAAAAATAAAAAGGGCTATTCAGATCCGTGAACCTTATAGTGCTTGTTCAAAAAGGTCGATAAAAAGACCAAGAAGTTCCACTGGCTAAAAACGCCACGTCCTGGGACTCCGCTAAATGCTCGTCCCATCAAAAAGCCTTGGGACTCCGCTAAATGCTCGCCCCATCAAAAAGCCTTGTGTGGCAACGCCAGTACTAAACATCGTGTCGCCTGAGGCGGCGTAGCTCTCTGGAACGGACCTTCAGAGGATATGATGACTTCCGTTACATTCGCCCACGACGCTCAGGATGTGGGCGAATGTAACGGAAGATCCCCTAATGTTTTTACATTATTGACTAATTGAATAGCCCGTTTTCACACCTATTCCCTTTTCATTTTACCCAACCACCTTTAATCCTACCGCACCAGAGATAATACATGTTAAAAATAACAACCTTAATAATCCCGCTGGTTCCTTAAAGAATAGTACGCCCATTATAACTGCACCAGTTGCTCCTAGACCTGTCCAAATCGCATAAGCAGTTCCTAAGGGAATTTCTTTCATCGCTAGAGCTAGAAAAATAAAGCCGAAAGTAAATGTTACCACGATTGCTAGTAACCATAAAAATGATTTTCTTTTTAAAAACATATTAATACTTGCAACACCAAATATCTCACCTAAACTAGCAATAATTAAGTAAGTCCAAGCCATGTAAACTTCACCCTTTCAAAATGTTTCGTCACACAACTACAGTTTTCAGAAGAAATCATTAACTATCTACTTGCCCTTCTTCCTTTTTCAGCTTTCCTCTCCCTCTCGTTTCATCTACTCCACCACTGCTTGTCGTCAACTGAATTCCAACTACACCAGTTATAATTAGACCAATAAAAAAGGCTTTCCAAGTAGTAAACTCAGCACCTAATAAAGTAAAATCAATAATTGCTATTGCGGCAGCTCCCGAACCAGTGAAGACAGCATATACTGTACCAGAAGGCAACAGGTCACACGCTTTAATAATAAAATAAAAACTAAAAATAATTGTAATAACTGTACCCGACCACATGAGAAAGTTAGAAGAATATTTTAATCCTAACACCCAAAATATTTCTACAAAAGCGGCTAAAAAAACATATATCCACCCCAAACATATTGCCTCCTCCATTTTTTTATATCTTAATAAAAAAGATAAAACCACAACATGATTTTATCTTTTATCATTCACTTTGATTAAACTATTATTCATTTAATGATTTTATTATTGGCATTATTTCCTTTAACCTACTTACCTCATACGTAGGTGTCACTTCTGTAAGTTCTTTATTATGATGGTTAATCCAGATAGAATCGATGCCAATTTTTGAAGCACCTAAAATATCAGTTAGCGGATTATCCCCAACCATAATTACTTCTCTTTTTTCAACTTCTAATAGACTTAATGCATAATTAAATAATTCGGTACTTGGTTTTCCACTGCCAAAATCACCTGAGATGACGATATGATCAAAATAAGGCTCAATTTCAGGTGATAAAGATAACTTCGTATGTTGTAAATGAGGAGAACCATTCGTTAACATTAATAATTTATATTTCCCCTTTAATGCATCAAGCACTTCCAAAGTTTCATCATATAAAAAAATGTGCTTTTTTCTTTCTTCTGGAAAAGTTTTTGCTAACGTTTCTGCTAGTTCCTCATCTTCAATATCTAAATCTTTAAGCCCTTGTAACCAGGCTTGCTTTCTGTAAAGTGGCACAGTTTCTCGGAGTTTTTGAAATGCTTCTCCTTCATCTTGAAACTCTCCCCACATCCCTTCAAAAGTGCCTATCCCAATATTACTGACAAACTTATACGTTTCATATGTTGGATATAGATCTTCCGCATGTTTCCGTACATTTTCTTCCAACTGTAATGGGTCAATATCATATTTTTCTACTGCTTTTGCACAAGTTGATTTGAATGCCTCACTTACACTTTTATGATCCCATAATAATGTATCATCTAAATCAAATATTACTGCTTTTAACATTTATTCATCTTCCTTTGTTTGCATGCTTATAGCAATTTTTACCCTCTTCATATCTTAACGATAATTAGAGAAAAAGTCCATTAAAGAAAAAATATATTCGTTTAGTGATTATTCTAACAACTAATAGTATAATATTGGAAAAGAAGGAGGTTAGTAGATTGAAAATTATATCTTTACGTAGATATCCAGTTAAATCGATGATGGGAGAAGAACTTAATGCTTGTGATCTTACCGAAAACGGAATCTATGGTGATAGGATGTATGGTGTAATCGACAAAGAGACTGGTAAACTCGCGAATGCAAAAAATCCTAAAAAATGGCCAACGATGTTCCGTTACCATTCTACATATAGAGAGCCTGTCACCATAACGAAAACCCTACCTCATGTACAAATTATGTTACCAAGTGGTGATATGATTTATAGTAATGATCATGATATTGATGAAAAATTAACCGAAAGTTTCAACAGAGAGGTAATGCTTCGCTCTCCGTCACAATCTGCTACTTTTTTTGAAGGGTATGTTCCCAAGGAAATCGAGGAATTAGCAGATCGAGGAACCATATTTTCTAGACAATCTCCTACAAATACTTTTTTTGATATTGCTTTTATTCATATCATTACAACAAATACAATAAATTCCCTACGAAAATTACTACCAGAAAGTAGAATTGAAGCCCGACGATTTCGCCCGAATATCATTATTGACGTACCAGATGAAGAAGGTTTCGTTGAAGAAAGCTGGGTAAATAAAACCTTACAAATTGGCAAGGAAGTCAAACTTAACATTATCCAGCCGACAAAACGTTGTGTAATGACGACATTAGCACAGGGTGATTTACCTAATGATATTCATGTGTTAAAAACGCTCGTTAAAAAGAATGAAGGAAACTTCGGTGTATATGCAGAAATTATTCAACCAGGTCAAATAAAAGTAGATGATAAAGTAAAAGTTCTTGATTTGTAACACTTAATTGATTCTGATTACTTGAATGAAAGAAAATACGTAGTAGCTTCTGTTCTACTCTTTGGCTTAGACTCTGTCTAATGTAAACTATGTATAGGTAAAAGCAGGTATCCACATTGTGAACTGCACCCCAATTGTTCGTCACACCTAACAATTGGGGTGCAATCTAAAATTGAACACCTGCTTTTATTCGATATTACATCAAAGCAAGATAACATTGACTCATTTTTACTCTTTGGTTACTTAATAATAAAAATTACCACCAGCCTCTTCTACGTCTACCACAACATTTATTATCCCTTACGCCACCGACCCTTCCGTCACATTTTCCTCCATATGCACCTCTTACTTCATTACCTGGCCTCTCGTATGCACCTCTTACATCGACTTCATTTACCCTGTTTTCACATGATGTCGAATGAGGATACAAATGTTCATTTTTAATAGTATGATGATTGACTACTGTTGTGTGAGATGGGTGGATATGTTGTACGCGTTCTTCTGTATGGCAATGTTTAACCTCTTCTCTTACTGGATAAACAATTTGGCGTGGTTTTTGACAATTACATTTACCTCGGCATCCGCAATGGTTTCTACTCATTTTACCTCTCCTTTCTTTACCTATTCATTCTTAATTTATGTCACAAAATTATTTTTGTATAAACAATAACCTACTCACTATAAACATATGTCACAAATTTTTCACAGAACCTTCCATGTTTATCTATTTACGATTCAACTTTCTATGTTATGCTATGTTTAATGTTGTTTTATTGAAACATCTCTTTTATTTACGATTCTTCGAAGAAAATGATCAAAGGATGGATTTGGATGAAAAAATTAATACAATGTACAATGATTTTCACTTTACTCATATTAGCCGCGTGCGGTGGCAATAAAGTAGAAACGACGATGTCTGAAGAAGTGATGGACTTTGAAGCAACGACACAAGCTGGGGACACATTAACAAGAGATGATTTAAAAGGTGAATATTGGGTTGCTGATTTTATTTTTACTAACTGTACAACTGTATGTCTACCAATGACTCGAAATATGAAAATCTTACAAGACAAAATGCAGGAAGCAGGAATTGAGAATGTCCAACTTGTTTCCTTTTCCGTAGATCCCGATCGTGATACACCGGAAGTGTTAACGGAATATGCGAATGAATATGGAGCAGATTTAGAAAATTGGACGTTTTTAACAGGGTATGATTTTGATTCGATTAAAGAATTATCAATTAAATCCTTTAAAAGCTTAGTTGCTGAACCACCTGAAGGTGATGATCAAGTAATGCACGGTACGTCATTTTTCTTAGTTAACCCTGAAGGAGAAGTAATCAAAAACTACACAGGAATAGAAATGGATGCAATGGATGAGATTGTTTCCGACTTAAAAAACTTACAATAGTCAAATAGTCACAAATTAAATCATCTTACATAGGAATTATGTATGATGATTTTTTCTTTTATTTTCGATAAACTATATATGGTTTAACTTATCACAATTAATGGAATAACAAATGAAAAGGAGGGTTATCTTTGAAAAGAACTGGTGAAATAGTTATGACGGTTATCGGACTTATTTTAAACGTATTAGGTGCAATTGGTTTTCTATTGTTAGCATCGTTTCTCAATACTGATTATTTCCGATTAGGTTTTGAGGAAGGCTTCAATGATAGTTTAGCCGAAGATGGATTAGAAGGTGCTTTTGAAGCAGGCTCTTTCTTAAATGTGATTGCTGGTTTCGGTTGGTTCATGTTCTTTTTATGTTTGATCGGAGTCGTTGCTGGCATTGTTGCACTAATATTTTTTAAAGGAAATAAAAAACCAAAAGCTGCTGGAATCATTCTAATCTTAACTTCGATTGTTATATTACTTGGAACGCTTGGTACTGGTTTCTTCCAGTTTATCTTATACTTAATTGCTGGAATAATGGGACTTGTTAGAAAGCCACCTTTAGTAGATGAAGATATGGATGATGAAACAGTGATCGATGTAAAATAACAAACAACAGCCGTCAGTGAAAATGATCACAGATGGCTGTTTTTTATTTCAAAAGCTTCTGGAAAATAGACTCAAAATACTTAAAGAATATGACTGCCACATTTCTTGGTTAACGATTCAGTTGCACAAGAGAGACGTAGATTTGTCTTCTTTTTTTCAAGGAGTTTATGTATATGGAAGATTTTTTCTTACCCTAAAGAAGCTATAATAACGTTTCTACTCATGGCAGTTCAACGTCTAAGTGGGTTGATGTTATTTCGTACACTCTGCGGGTAAAATGAACCGAGAATAAATCAGGGGTAGAAAAGCACTATGACCATACTCAGCATAAACTCATAAACTGACAGATTTTTTGTCATGATTGTAGACTGTGAAATCCTTTGCAAAATTCAGTTCAGACTTACATAACGTAAACAATAAATAAAACACGTAACAAGTTTTTCACTTCGTTTTCTTACTTTAATTTTTTTCTTCGTCGTTCTTCTTTTTTGTAACTTTTGCTTCACCGTTCTGCCCTTTTATAAGCTCAGCAATATAAAGTGTACAACCTACGATTAACCCGCTCAAAAAGATAATGCCAAGATAAATAGGTTTTAAATGTGATTCTCTAACACCTCCCCATGGAAAAAGAATATCTTCTAAAAAAGCACCTATTATAAAGATAAATATATAACAGAAAATCATTGTAATTAATATTGTCCTCATTGCTACCACTCCTACGATCAGTTAGAAAGAAGTCCCTCATTTTTTAAAGTAGGCTAAAATATCAGTTCTGTTACTACGATTAAATATCTTTCTAATCCGTACTGAAGATACCCCACCCTTACCCTCTTCTATAATTAAAGGCTATTCTCCTGCTCCCATGATAAAACACTTAAAATGTCATAAACTTGTCATAATTGGACACTATTCAAAGCATCCTGTAGTTTATTTTTTAAATTCTAGATTGGCAATGTTTTATGCCAGCCGGTTATCTATGGAGATATTTTCAAATGAGACTTATTATGAAGTAAACAATTCATTTCATATAATGAGACGCCCACCGCTGCATCTTTTTAGGTGAGTCAATTTCATACATATTAATTCCAAGGATAAATTCGAACATGATTGAAAATACCCTTATTCGCATAATGTAACGAACACTTATAGTGGAAAGCAATAACTCAACTTTTGTAGAGTGAAATGGACAAAAAGCCTTCGTAGACTGAAATAGGATAAGATTTCAGTGCTCAATTTGACTTTGGCGGAACTGCTTGCTCTAACAGGCTGTTTACACTCAGACTCCACCTGCTCTGTTCGTTACGTTTGTTACTCTTATACGCAATTGAAATATATTTATTTGGGAGGAGAGTATTCGCGGGTCCTTATTGTACCAAGACTGTCAAGGAAATAATGTGAAGCACCCGAAGCTTAACAAGCGAACTGGTTGAACTCATTTTATTGGTGCGAAAGTTGAGTCAATAACAAATCTTCGTTATTCAAATTTCAACTACAAATTGAAGCAGTTCCATTCCATTATAATGATAACGAAAAGGTAAAGAGCCAGAAACGGTTTCGCTGATCGTTATTACATTCGCTAAACAGAAGGATTTTAAGCTGGCGTTTGAAATTTGGTTACAAGTTATCGTAAAAAATAAAAAAGTGACAAGGGATAAAAATTCATTTATCCCTTGTCACATATAAGTTTATCACTAGCGCGCCCGAGAGGACTTGAACCCCCGACGCCTGGTACCGGAAACCAGTGCTCTATCCAGCTGAGCTACGGGCGCAAATAGCTACATTGGCTATTATACCGCCTCTTATCTATTATTACAAGTCTTTCAAAAATCATTTTTAAAAACTTCTCCTGTAGTTTATTTTTGGTAAAAATTACGCTATACTTTTTATAGTTCTTAACTTTTTTCCTTATTTTTGTTTGAATAGTAATGGAGTTGGACATGATGAACGATAGATGTTTTTACGAAAACATATTATTTGACCTTTCTTGACCAAATAGTTATGATAAACTTAGGTTCAAATGAAAATTGGGATAAAGATAAAAAGGAGGATGTTAAAATGGTTTTAATACCTACAGTTATTGAACAAACGAATCGCGGAGAACGTGCATATGACATTTACTCACGTTTATTAAAAGACCGAATCATCATGTTAGGAAGTGCAATTGATGATAATGTAGCTAACTCTATCGTTGCACAATTGTTGTTTTTAGAGGCAGAAGATTCGAGCAAAGATATTTCTATATATATTAACTCACCAGGTGGTTCAATTACAGCTGGAATGGCTATTTATGATACGATGCAATTTATTAAATCAGATGTGTCAACTATTTGTACTGGAATGGCTGCTTCAATGGGTGCATTTTTACTTGCTGCTGGGACAAAAGGAAAGCGTTATGCCTTACCTAATAGTGAAGTGATGATTCACCAACCATTGGGTGGTACACAAGGGCAAGCATCGGATATTGAAATCCATGCTAAACGGATTATTCGTATGCGTGAAAAATTAAACGAAATCCTTTCAGAAAGAACTGGTCAACCATTAGACGTCATTCAAGCAGATACAGATCGTGATAATTTCATGTCTGCTGAACGTGCGGTTGAATATGGTTTAATCGATAAAGTGTTAGAGCGAAAAGAATAAAACGATATCCCCCTTTCCTTACTTAGGAGAGGGGGATTTACGTTTAAATGCGAAATAGCTTTCTAATATATTCATTTACAAATAACCGACGATGATCCAATTGTGATCGTATTTTTAAGAAATCTATTAGTCTTGGGTATAGATCAACTAATTTGTCATATGTCATCGTATGCATTTTCCCCCAATGTGGTCGCCCTTCATAATATTGAAAAATATTTTCTATTGTAGCAAAATAATCCGTATAATCCATTCCCTTATACATATGAACTGCTATATAGGCTGAATCCCGTTTATATGAAGGACTTAGCCAAATACTATCACCTTTTACATAGCGACATTCGATTGGAAAATGGACATTAAAACGTTTTTTCTTCATTGCTTTATCGATGTCTTGAAGTACTGACCCCATCGCAGCAGCCGGTACACTATACTCCATCTCATGGAACTTTACGAGGCGAGGTGTAGCATATAGCGAATGACTATCATCTATTTCTGAACCAACTGGAACTCCAATTGATGAAATTGTACTAACCATTTTTGCCGTACGGGGAACGATCCGGCTCATTTCCGACAACGCCAAAAATACACCATTTTCCATTACTATTTTTTTAAATGTATGCTGCTTTGGACGTATATTCCTTTCTCCCTCTTGCTTATTCATCGTTTTTACTTGTACCTTATTCGTATACGGAAACCAAAAAAATTCAAAGTTACGGTTGGCATCGTTTAATTCATTAAGTTGTTGCAAACAATTTTCGAGAGAATATCGGTAACTATGTCCTACCAGTTGATAAGCTGGAACAACTTTTAACGTCACTTTTATGATGATTCCAAGCATTCCTAATGACAATTTAACTGCTTCAAATAAATGTTCATTCACAGAAGGAGAAATGTCCATTAACTTACCAGAAGAAGTTAAAATAGTTACACTAGCCACTTGTGTTGAAATACTCCCAAACTTAACTCCTGTACCATGTGTTCCTGTACTAATTGCCCCTGCAATCGACTGAGTATTAATATCACCGAGATTTTCCATCGCGTATCCATGTGCATGAAGTTGTTCACCTAGTTCCTTTAATTTTGATCCTCCCCACACGGTAATAAGGTTATTATCTCGGTCAATTTTATCTATGCCAGAAAGTTCATCGATTGAAACAAGTACTTCACTCGTTGCGACGAGAGGAGTAAATGAGTGACCTGCGCCAACAACACGAATCGTTTTATTTCGTTGATGGCATTTTTCGACAATCTCGATTAGTTCCGTCAAATTTTTCGGTCTAAAATAGTCTTCTGGTTCACAATAAATTGATTCGGACCAATTTTTCCATCTTATTTGTTTCCTTTTTCTTATAGAAAGCATTTTCCTTCCCCCCGATACGTAAGAAACTCATCGATAATTTTTCCATTTTTAATAATATGCAGCTCATGAAAGCGCTCACATAATTCGCCAGCTTTACTATGCCTAAAAATGATTGGATCTCCATGTTGCAATTCAATTGGTCCATTATACTTTATAGGTGTTTGCACTTCTCCTACTCCTTCATTTTTAGTTAAGGTTGCACCTTGTGGCAAAAAAATTTCTGGCAATTTATCTTGATTAACTGCACCAGAAGCGACATATCCTCCACCAAAACAAGTATACATATTTTCTTTTGGTATTCTCGTAATTTCAACTGCAAAACCTGCAGCAACTTCTAGTTTAAAATGTTCATATTTATCGAAAAGATGTGAATTATAAAAACCTGATCCGACCGTTACTTCCGTTACACTTGCTTCTTTTATCGTTTCGTGTAAACTTCCTGTTCCACCACCGTTTACAAAACGAAGTACTATTCCTGCTTTCTTAATTTGTTCCATTATTTGTTGCCGCTTCTTTACAACTAGTTTTGATGATCTTCTTTTTAACATTCGAATTATTGTACTACGTATTTTTTCATTCGGATCATCATCTTTTACACCTGCTATTTGTGCTTCATAACCCATGAGCCCATCTAACTTTATATATGATGAATTCACGATCCGTTGTATGATATAGATAGCATCTTCCACTGTTTTAATGGGGGAACGATATACTCCAAAATACAATCCATATACATTTGTCGATACATCGATATCTACACAAACGAGAAACTTTCCGTTTTCTTCTAAAGCGATCATTTCTAGTCTTTCTATATGTTCAATGCAATCGACCATTACCGTTATCGTTGCGCCTTTTTTTACCAAATTACATATATCTCGTAATTGTTGTTCATCCCAAATCGGATACGCAATTAATAGATCATTAAATCCATATTCATTTAAAAAAATCGCTTCTTCAGCTGTAAAACACATAATCCCTTGAAAAATAGGTGATGATGACAAAATATGCTTTAATACATCGACACTTCGAATCGATTTACTAGCTATCCGAATTTTCTTATTCTGCGCTGCTTTTGTAATCGCTTCCATATTTTTTTGTAAAGCATCCATATTTAAAAATGCGCAAGGTTTCTTCGTACGAGCCAATGCTTGTTTTAAATAATCATAATGTGCCATTTATCTACCTCATTTAAGTTTTAATGTTGCGAAATATCAGTCAATAGATGGTATACTTGCTTTCTGTTCAAACAAAACAGATAAGCAACTATTAAACGTTAGGGTCATAATGATTTTGATGTAATCAAGGAAACTAGTTCATTAAGTGCAATATCTTCATCCGGACCATCTGCAATTAATGTAATTGTTTCCCCTTTTGTTATTGCGATACTCATTAAACCCATAATACTTTTCGCATTGATTCTTTTTCCTTCTTTTTCCAGAAATAAATCTGCTGTAAATCTGTTTGCTTCCTGAACAAACTGTGCAGCTGGTCTAGCCTGTAATCCTGTTTCTAGTTTAACCTCTACGGATCTTTCCACCAAAATAAATCATCCTTTCTTTTTCACTTGTTATGGAGGCGTTATCAAGTTGCCCACTATCAGTATAATTATCGTATTCGTTTCGTAAACATGTTAAATTACCGCTATTATATCATTTTAAATAATGAAAAGAAACTGAACTTAATTCGAATTACCCATTTTAAGCGTTTCTGCAAAAGCTTCGATCTTTTTCAGACGATGATTAACCCCTGATTTTGATAATGTACCAGTTGGCAGTAATTCGCCAAGTTCCTTTAACGTTACTTCTGGATATTCTAATCTTGTTTCAGCAATTTCTTTCAATTTTTCTGGTAATACATCAAGCCCAACACTATTTTTAATCATTTTAATACTTTCAATTTGGCGTACAGAGGCACTTATCGTTTTATTTAAGTTTGCAGTCTCACAATTAACGATTCTATTTACCGAATTACGCATATCCCGAACAATTCGAACATCTTCAAATTTAAATAATGCATTATGTGCACCGATAATCCCTAAAAATTCCGTGATCTTTTCTGCTTCTTTTATATACGTAATATATCCATTTCTACGTTGTAGTTCACGTGCTCGAAGTTGATATTCATTTAATAATTGACATAACACATGGTTATGGTCTTGATCTAAATTAAATATTTCTAAATGATAGGAAGATGTTTCTGGATTATTGATGGACCCTCTTGCAATAAAGGCCCCTCGTAAATATGCTCTTCTGCAACATTCTTCTTTGTAAACGGCGCTCAAGTCCGTTTGTTCAAATCCATCTTGTTCATGATCAATTTCTAAAGTTTGTAACAATAGTTCTACTTTTTCTTTCACACGGACGATATAGACATTATTTTTTTTCAACTTCATCTTTTTACGGACGAGTAATTCAATTTTTCCGGGGAAAATTGTTTTTAATAAGGTGAATATTCTCCTTGCGATTGCAGCACTCTCTGTTTGAATATCAAGTGTCTCATTTGGTTCCATTGTCGAAATAACACCATTCATTCGAATAATAGCTGCTAATTCCGCTTTTAAGCAACATTCCTTTTCATCGATGCTGATTAATTCTTTTTTTATTTCAGAAGTAAATGACATTTCACTTCATCCTCTTCTTGCTTATTTATTATAAGTATTCGGAAATTAAGTGTGGAATGATGTTTTCCTAAACCAGCACCTGAATATACTCGCTTTCAGCAGGCGATTGGCATGCCTCCCCCGGCATTCGCTCTGTGAGGTCTTGCCAATCTCTTCCCTATCCCGCAGTAGTCTCGCATATTTCGGTTGGTAGGAGAGCTAGCCAGTCTATTTTACCACACGATAATTTTTGATTACCTTTTCTTATTTATTGCCAAATCATATAGTAACTTTGCAATCTTATTCGTATTATGTCGGATCACTGTTTGCGAATGATCAATGATATCTTCTTCCATCACTTGAAGTCCTAACTGGAGCAAATTTTCCTTTTGATAAATGACTGGTGCTGAATGTTGTCGAGCATAAAGCTGTAATGTAGCTTCAGGGATTGGCTGATTATGGACGATAATCGAATCGATCGTATTAGGACCAATATGGTTATAAATAGCTTGCACATGGTCAGATGCATGATAATTATTTGTCTCACCATCTTGTGTCATCACATTACATACATAAACAACTTTTGCCTTCGTATCATTTAGCGCTTTTACGACGTCAGCAATAATTAAGTTCGGTAAAATACTCGTATACAAACTTCCGGGAGAGATAACAATTATATCCGCCTCTAAAATTGCTTGAACGACTTTTGGCATTGGTTCAAGATTGTTTGGCGTTAAAAAAACGCGTTTAATTTTTTTATTTTTCATTGGTATATTTGATTCACCAGATACGATCATTCCGTCATCCATTTCTGCATGTAATGTAACAGATTCATTTACAATTGGATAAATATTTCCCTTCACTTGGAATAAATCAGATACCTTTTTTACAGCTGAATAAAAGTCTCCAGTTAAAGCATTCATCGCAACTAATACAAGATTTCCTAATGAATGACCAGATAACCCATTAGATACTTGAAAGCGATGTTGAAACAGCTCCTTTAATTCGGCATCTACATTCGATAAGGCTGCTATGACATTCCGAATATCACCGGGGGCTGGTATTTCAATATCCTTTCTCAATCTTCCGGTACTACCACCATCATCTGCAACTGTAACGATAGTTGATAATTCAATCGGATATTTTTTTAATCCGCGTAAAAGAACCGGCATCCCTGTGCCGCCCCCTAATACAACTATTTTTGGTTCGATGCTGCAAGACATATTAATGACCCTTTCTTTTCTTTATATCCCGGTGGGTAATATGAGTCAAATTAGTTTCGGAGATGGTTTGCGAATAATATTCTGTAAGTGCTACGGATCGGTGTTGTCCACCTGTACAACCAATGGCAATGACTACTTGTGATTTTCCTTCTTTCTTATATTGCGGAATAATAAACTGCAATAAATCAAGAAGTTTTTCATTAAATTTAGTCGTATCCGTCCATTTAAATACATAATTAGCTACTTCTTCATCTAGTCCTGTTAGAGGTCTCATATGTTCGACATAAAAAGGATTTGGTAGAAAACGTACATCAAAAACTAAGTCAGCATCGATTGGTATTCCATACTTAAACCCAAACGAAACAAAATGGACAGAAAAAGTTGCTTCTTGCTCATCAGCGTATAATCCATGGATTTTTTCCCGTAACTCTTTTGGCTTTAAGTTGGTCGTATCGATAATTTTCTGTGCACGCCCTCTTAATTCATCTAAGATTTTTCGTTCTTGTTTAATTCCGTTTAGTGGAAGTCCACCTTTATCTAAAGGATGTGAACGTCTTGTTTCCTTATAACGACTCACAAGTGTTTCATCTTTAGCATCTAAGAAGATAATATGTTCTTGAAGCCAATCTTCTTCACTGATCACATCAAGTGACTCATAAAGTGTATCAAAGAACTCTCTGCCTCGTAGATCAATAACGAGTGCGACTTTCCGGATATTGTTCGTTGAATCTTTCATCAGCTCTAGAAATTTGGGGATTAATGTTGGTGGCAAATTATCCACACAATAATAACCTAAGTCTTCAAAACTTTGAATGGCGACTGTTTTTCCTGCACCTGACATTCCAGTAATAATCATTAACTTCGTTTCAAATCCAGTCATTAAACTTTTCCCCCTAAAATAGTTAGCATACATTTTAAAAAATACGAATGACGTAATTATTTTTATTCCTTACTTCTATTATACAGTATAGTACGTATTGCACCAAAAAGAACTACCGCGTTAAGTACTGAGTAAACGACAAAAGTGCAAACACTCTTACTAGTTAAAAGCGAGACGGTATGGGACTGGGACTGCGATTACTCATCCCATCGAAGACCTTTGCACTAACGCTCGTCTCATCAAAAACGTTTGTGACGTTGACGTTAGGCGCACGAGCACGCCCTGTGCGTCGAAGCTAGTAATAGCCAATTTAGCAATAAATTTTATCCACCGTATCATCAAGAATAACTTCCTAAACGACAAAAAAAGCACAGGATTTTTCACCTGTGCCAATAACTAATTTATTAAAGGGGGTCAATTAGTTTAAATATATTATACACCATGAATATTTCTAATTTATTACAATACGATTAAAAAGTAATAACGTTTTAGGTAGTAAGACTAACGCTTTTCAGGTACGTTAGCTCACTGGTGTTTTTAATTCTTCAATATATTTGATTGCTGTTTCAGCCGCAATACTTCCATCACCTGTCGCCGTCACAACTTGTCGTAAATCTTTTACCCGAATATCTCCCGCTGCATAAATACCAGGAATTTTTGTTTCCATGTTTTCATTTGTCGGAATATAACCTTCATCGTCTACAATTCCTAATGATTTAAACGGTTCACTTAAAGGTACCATCCCAATATAGATGAATACACCATCAATGGCAAATTCGCTCTTTTCATCTGTTTTCACGTTTTTAAGTGATAAGGAGCCTACTTTACCGTCTTTTTCATTAATTGTTTCAACGACAGTGTCCCAAATGAATTCCATTTTATCATTATCAAATGCACGATCTTGAATGATTTTTTGTGCACGCAATGTGTCACGACGGTGAATAACTGTTACTTTTTTGGCAAAACGTGTTAAATAAAGCCCTTCTTCTACCGCTGAGTCACCACCACCGATTACTGCTAATTCCTTGTCTTTAAAAAATGCACCATCACAAACTGCACAATAGGATACACCACGTCCTGTTAATTTTTCTTCTCCAGTAATGCCTAATTTTTTATATTGTGCCCCTGTCGTAATAATCAATGCTTTCGTTTTGAATGTTTTGCTTCCTGCGTGAACCTCTTTATAGTCACCATGATCAATTATTTCTTTAATGTCACCATAGGCATACTCTGCACCAAATTTTTTTGCATGTTCAAACATTTTATTTGATAAATCTGGACCTAAAATACTTTCATACCCAGGATAATTTTCTATTGCTTCCGTATCTGCCATTTGTCCTCCTGGTACTCCACGCTCCACCATTAGTGTGTCAAGATTTGCACGCGATGCATATACTGCGGCTGTCATTCCTGCTGGTCCTGCTCCTGCGATAATTACATCATACAAACGCTCTTCACTCATTACGATCTCCCTTTCCGTTTTGTCAAATTATCTACATTATTGTCCTATTTTGATACCATTCATCTCTCTATGTATAGCTTATAAGAATGGATACATTCCGTCTATTAATATGCTCACAATTGAACAAGCATTATTCCAAGCTTGTTGTTGTTATTTAATTGTATTATTTCCTGCTGAAACAGACGTCAAACAATGGATTTTTTTAAGAAATTTTTCAGTCATCATGGTATGGAAGAAGACATCATTTCGTGCTGATTTGGCATCCATTCATGGCTCTTAAAAATCATTTCTCTATTCCAGAATTGGTAATCGTCTAAGGGACTGTTGTTTTTCAGCTTTTCAAGATGTGATTAGAAGCTAATCGTGACCGGTTCAACAATTTCACATTCTTTTCGGACACCTTTTACCCACTAATCGTACCCTTTGACGACTCCTCACTCCAGTGAACCATTCATTCTTCGCTTACCGAATTCTTCTGTTGTCGTGCTTCCATTTCTTCTTTTGTATAAATAACTTTCATTGGGTTTCCGCCAACAAATGCCCCAGCAGGAACATCTTTATGCACGAGGGATGCAGCTGAAACAATGGCATGATCACCAATCGTTACACCAGGTAAAATCGTCGTGTTTGCACCTATTAACACATCATTGCCGATAATAACCTCGCCAATTCGATATTCTTCAATTAAATATTCGTGGGCTAAAATGGTTGTATTATACCCAATCACACTATTATTTCCAACTTTTATCTTTTCCGGAAACATAATATCTGGCATGACCATTAAAGCAAACGATGTTCTTTTGCCCACTTGCATCCCCAAGAAAGTGCGATAAAGCCAATTTTTCACACTTAAAAAAGGGGTATAACGGGCAATTTGGATAATAATAAAATTTTTCATTACTTTAAAAAAGGAAACTGTCTGATAAATATGCCATAAAGAATTTGCATCAGCTACCTTAAATCGCTTCGTTTTCCGCATATTTACACACCTACAATCGGTAATAAATCACGCATATCGTTTACCATATATGTTGGATTAAATTGTCGTAAGTATTCTTCTCCTTTTAAACTCCATGCTACACCTACCGTTTTTAAACCTGCATTTTTTCCTGATTCAATATCATGATAATTATCCCCAACCATAATCGAAGTTGTCGGAGAGCCATCTAAGTTTTTCATCGCCTTTAAAACTGGCTCAGGATGTGGCTTTGCATTATTTACATCATCTATCGTTACAATCGTATCGAAAAATCGATCTATTTCCGTGAATTCTAAACCAAGCATTACCCCTGGACGCATCTTTGTTGAAACGATACCCATTTTAAATCCATGTGCGTGCAATTTCTTTAATGTCTCTTTTACATTTGGAAATAACTTCACATATTTATTATGATGTTCTAAATTGTGAGTACGATACGTCTGAATCATTTCTTCAGCCGTATTTGGGTTTAACTTAGAAAATGTTTTAATTAATGGTGGACCGTTAAATGCTACTATTTCTTCTCTCGTAAACGAATATCCATGCTGATTAAATGTATGGACAAATGATTGATGAATAAGTTCATTCGAATCAAGTAATGTACCATCTAAATCAAACAAAATTGTATTAATGCTCATACGTAACCTCTCTCTCCTTTCGTTGATCCATTCGGTTCCAAACAAATGCAACAGCCATCGTTAAGATGATCGCCATGACAAGTCGGATCACCAGTAACGGCCATACAGGAATACCTAAAGGAATGAAAATAACGGTATCTTCGACAACAGCGTGACAAGTAACGAGGAAAATAAGCGCGAGCATCATGTCCTTTCTTGAAACTCCATCTTCCTTTACTGCCTGTATCATCACTCCCGCTCCAAAGGCTAATCCGATTGTTAAACCAGTGACAAGCGTGAAGGATGTATTTTCCTTCATGCCTAAAAATCTAGTGAATGGTGCGAATACTTTAGATAAACGTGTTAACCAACCAAGCTCACGTAAAAACTGCATCATTAGCATTAATGGAAAAATGACGAAAGAAAGTTGTAAGACCGCGATTGTCGCTGTTTTTAGTCCATACAGAAAAATAGCGACCCAACTTTCTAAAATAACATCAGATGAGGCGATCAAACCATATTGTGCTGGCTCGCTACCTCCACTCCATACTAAATTAATGATAAATGCTGCAATTAACGCTAATGCAATTCGAATTCCCGAAATAAGCCACCAACTAACACCAACCTTTGAGGCAACAGCGGACTCAATAAACAAATTATGCGAAAAAGAAAGCATCATTGCCATAATGAATACTTCCTTCACTGTAAAATCAAACGAAACAATGGCACCAATTGCCGCATATAAATTTAAGGCATTTCCTAAAACGAGTGGCATTGCCGCCTCACCAGGAAGTCCGATAAGCTGCATGACAGGTGATACTAATTTGATAAACCAAGGCAAAATCGGTGTATACTGTAATATTGTAACTAAAATAGTTACTGGAAAAACAATTTTTCCTAACGTCCAAGAAACTTGAACACCTTGTTTAAGACCTCTTTGTATGATATTCACTCTCGTACCTTCCCTAATAGAGGATGTTCAAAAAGTCCAAAAAAATGATGCATCGAATTTCTGCGTTGGCAGTTAAGAAAGGAAAAATCCCTTCTTACTGCATAAATGCTACTTTAGTTCTCGCAGTAAAGGCGTAGCGAAAGCTAAATTTTCTAAGCTTGCTTTTTTAGGTACTCACGTATGTAAAAGCATACGTGAGTACCGGAAAAGTTACGCGCCTTCGACGAACAATGTTTTCGATGGGACGAGCGAATGCGCAGTCCCAGGACGTGGCGCTTTTAGCCAATGGAACTTCTTGGTCCTTTTTATCTACCTTTTTGAACACGCACTAATATTACTATATTTTTGACCCATCATATCTTCTATCGACTTGATTTGCTTTTCGGCGATAAATCATAAAAATAATAGAACCAATAATTAAAATGACTGAGAATAATTGTGCTTGTTTTAATGGTCCGAAATATAAACTATCTGTCCGCATCGCTTCGACAAAAATCCTTCCAATCGAATAAAGGATGACATAACTTAAAAAGAGTTCGCCACGGAATGGGTTATATTTACGTATCAATAATAATAATATAAAGACAATGATATTCCACACGGATTCATATAAAAAGGTCGGATGATACATGACTCCGTTAATACACATTTGATTCATAATAAAATCGGGTAAGTATTGGAGAAAGTTTTGATAAGCTGCTTCTGATATTGGACCTCCGTGCGCTTCTTGGTTCATAAAATTACCCCAACGTCCAATTGCTTGTCCTAAAATTAAGCTTGGTGCCACAATATCAGCTAATTGCCAAAACGACACATTTTTTACCCGTGCATATACAATGGTTGTTAATACCGCACCAATTAATGCTCCATGAATCGCGATTCCACCTTCCCAAACCGCAATTAGTTTCCATAATGGTTGCCCCTTGTACATGTCCCACTCAAAAATAACGTAATAAATACGGGCAAAAAGAATGGCAATTGGTGCTGCAAACATCACTAAATCAACAACTAAGTCTTTCTTTATACCGAGTCGATCCGCCTCCCTCGTCGCTAAATAAAGCGCCAAAAAAAGACCTGTCGCAATAATGACTCCGTACCAATAAATCGAAATTGGTCCAAGTTGAATAAAAACACGATCTAACGCTTCCGCATTACAATTCAAACAAATCCCTCCTGAATCAAGATTCACTTCTATTACAACGAAAAATGCAATTAAGAATAATTATTTTCATTGTTTTTTTGAATCATCGTCGCTAGCTGATCTGAAAAATCTTCCGCAGCATTTACTCCCATTCGTTTGAGACGAAAATTCATCGCTGCTACTTCTATGATAACAGCTAAGTTTCTTCCCGGGCGAACTGGTATGGTCGCTTTTGGAATATTGACATCCATTATTTTCATCGTTTCTTCTTCAATCCCAAGACGCTCGTATTGCTTTTTATCATCCCATAATTCTAACTGAACGATATAAGAAATACGCTTATAACTTTTAACAGCACCTGCGCCAAATAAGGTCATAATATTCAAAATACCAAGTCCGCGAATTTCAAGCAAATGTTCAATTAATGGTGGCGAATTACCAATCAACGTATCATAATCTTCTTGTCGAATTTCCACACTATCATCGGCAACGAGACGATGCCCTCTTTTTACTAATTCAAGAGCCGTTTCACTTTTACCAACACCACTTTGTCCCATAATAAGGACACCTATCCCATAAATATCAACAAGGACTCCGTGGACTGCCGTTGTCGGTGCATATTTAGCTCCTAAAAAGTTCGTAATTCGAACAATGACTCGATTCGTCGTACGAGGTGATTTCAAAATGGGTACGCCCGCTTCATTTGCAGCATTTATTAATACATCTGGTATATCCATCCAATTAGTGACAACAAGTCCGGGGGTTATATCAGTACAAAGGCGTTCAGCACGATCTTGCTGTTCTTCCTCCGATAATTTTAAAAAATAATTCATTTCTGTTTTCCCGATTATTTGAATTCTTTCTTTTGGATAATACTCAAAAAAACCGGTCATTTCAAAACCGGGACGATGGATGTCATTTGACGCTATTTCACGGTGAATGCCATCTGCTCCTGCTACCAAAGTTAAGTTAAAATTATCTAATAAATCCTTTGTTCGTACAACCCGCATCATTATACCCCCAGAAAGTTGTTCCTTTGTTTTCATATTTCAATCTATTTTCAGTTTTCTTTCATCCTTAATTTTACCGTTAATTTTCGAATTTATCTATCAAAAGCATTACTATTGCATGCGCGTTTATAGAACGATTGTCTTAAAGAAACATAAAAAAGATGGATTGAACCATCTTTTCAACGTATTTATTTCTCTTTCACATCACCAACGAGTCGGTGTAAAAACATACTGATAAGTGAAATAATAATGGAAGCAATAAAGGCAACGCCAAATCCATTAATCACAAAACTATCGCCCATTATTTTTTGTGCTAGCATTAGTGTAATTGCATTAATAATTAAGATGAAAAAACCTAATGTGAGAACAGTAATAGGTAGCGTTAATATGATCAAAATTGGACGAACAATCAAGTTTAACACAGAAAGAATAACACTCGCTATTAACGCCGTTTTAAAATCTGCAATGTAAAAAGAATCAAATAATTGGCTCACCGCAATTAAAGCAATTGCATTTAAAAAAACCGATGTAAACCAACTTAAAAATGAACGTACGAACACAAATATACACCCCTCGTTCTCGCATTTAATTTGATTCGAAATTCCAAATAAAGAAACGTTCTTTTCCTAGTCTTTCTTTTAATCCATCAATATACACTTTCATTTCATCTGGCATATTTTGCATTTTCTTTAACATACCTTCTGCTTGTGATTTATGTTTTAAAATAGCTTCTAGCTTAAAATCAAATTGGTCCTTCACTGGAATAATGACATCGGGTTCTCCAAGCACTTTTTCAAAGTCCTTCGTAATTGCTGAAGCCCAAATTGTCGGTCTATCATCTGGATCCATAAGTCGAACTGCTTCAATCGTCGCTTCTCCAAGTGCGTTATGGTCTGGATGAACGCCATGTTCGGGATAATGAGTGATCACTAATGTTGGCTTTATTTCTTCCAAAATAGTTTTTACATGGGTAGCGACTTTTTCTTTGTTTTCAAATTCGATCGTTTTATCACGATAGCCCAATAAGCGGTAGTCAATATCTAAAAACTCACATGCTTCTTGTAATTCCTTCTCCCTTATTTTTGGCAATGTTTCTCGATTTGCAAAGGGAGGTGTTCCCATATTTCTCCCCATTTCTCCAAGCGTTCCACATAAATAGGTGACAGGTATTCCTTGCTTTCGAAATTGATAAATTGAACCAGCTGCCCCAAATGACTCATCATCAGGGTGTGGATAAACGATAACTACATGTTTTTGACTTTCCATTTAATCTCCCTCATTTATTCATATATTGGTAAACTTTCATTTGTACAGACTGTTCAAAAAGTCCGATAAAAATGACACTTTGCATTTCTTTGTTGGCTTGTTTTTCCGCTACTTACGTATTAAAATGCATAGGTCGCGTTACTCAAAGTTACGCCGCTTCAAAACTGCTTGGTCTTTTTATCCTCCTTCTGAACACGCACTTGTTATGACAATCCATGAAAAAAAGCATTTTCATCCTTTATTGAAATGGTGTTTCACTAATTTGCAAGGCAACCATTAGTCTTCCATCTGCATCATGACCTGCAAGTAATAATTGGTTTTGATTATACAATTCCCAATCGGTTAGCCCTTCTGCATAAAGCCAGCCTAATTCCGTTTTAAGTCCAACGCGATACCCAACATCCCCTTTGATCACGGCTTCTGTAAAGGTAATTTGTGCATTCCTTATATAAGCACCTACGTTTACACCTTGATTCCCAAAATGACTAGCATAGGCACCATTTGTCGTTTCCAAATGAATATAAACACGTTTATTTTTAAAGCTATTTAACTGCTCTTGTACAATATCTTTCCTAATGGCTTCCATTTGCGAAGACCTCCTCCAATATTCCTCTTTTTAGCTTACAAACAAAGTCATCTTACGTCAAAATATATGACTGAGTGTAAAAGAAGTAGTGTTATAAATAAGATGTGTTTCATTTTAAAAAAATTGCAGGCGTCTGTTTATTTTTAGAGGACCATTATGATATAATTCCATCAAAATGTGCTGATTTAGCGAATGATGGGCTGGGGATGTCCGTTATGTGTCCTAACAGACGATGAGTAAATAATTCAGTTATGCGCTGAACGAATGATGTTGCCTCTTCAGTTTGGTTGGACAAATATAACTTGTGCCCCCATAAATGTAGAGTTGAACTTGGTGTGATCATGAATGTAACTTCTCCTGCGCAAAAAAAGTTACCGACAAATCGGTAACTTTTCTGTTTAAACCTTATTCATTACTTTTTTGAGTGTCGATTCTAAACGCTTTCGGTCACGTGCTATCAATTTCGCCAAATATTGTCCCGTAAACGACTCTTTCACTGCCGATATTTCTTCAGGTGTCCCTGTAGCGATAATTTCGCCACCACCATCGCCACCTTCTGGTCCGAGATCGATAATGTGGTCAGCTGTTTTAATGACATCTAGATTATGTTCAATAATGATGACCGTATCTCCATTATCAGCAAGTCTTTGTAAAACTGCGAGTAGACGTTTTATATCGTCTGTATGCAACCCAGTTGTTGGTTCATCTAAAATATAAACTGTTTTTCCATTTGAACGTTTATGCAATTCACTCGCTAATTTTACACGCTGTGCTTCTCCACCAGATAATGTCGTGGCTGGTTGTCCAAGCTTTATATACCCTAAGCCGACATCTGCAACAGTTTGAAGTTTTCTTTTAATTCTCGGGATATTACTGAAAAATTGTAATGCTTCTTCAATGCGCATATCTAATACATCTGCAATGTTTTTTCCTTTAAACTTAATATCTAATGTTTCCCGATTATATCTCTTTCCCTCACATACTTCACAAGGGACATAAACATCAGGTAAAAAGTGCATTTCAATTTTTAAAATACCGTCGCCGCGACAAGCTTCACATCTACCACCCTTCACATTAAAACTAAAACGACCTTTTTTATAGCCACGAATTTTTGCTTCATTCGTCTCAGCAAACACGTCACGAATATCATCAAAAACTCCCGTATATGTTGCTGGATTTGACCGCGGTGTTCGACCAATTGGTGCTTGGTTAATATCGATTACTTTATCGATATGTGTTAAACCTTTTATCTTTTGATGCTTACCAGGACGGTGTTTCCCAGCGTATAAATTTTTCGCCAATGATTTATACAATATTTCATTTACAAGTGTACTTTTTCCTGAACCAGAAACACCTGTAACAACTGTCATTACACCGATCGGAAAGCGCGCTGTAACGTCTTTTAAATTGTTCTCTTCTGCACCAATAATTTCGATAAAACGTTCATCAGGCACCCTACGTTCGGCTGGTAAGGCAATGTATTCTTTACCAGCTAAATATTTACCGGTTAATGATTTTTTGTTTTTCATAATTTGTTTCGGTGTACCATCTGCAACAATTTTACCACCATGATCTCCTGCTCCGGGACCAATGTCAATAATCCAATCAGCCGCAAGCATCGTATCTTCATCATGTTCGACAACAACAAGTGTATTATCAAGGTTGCGCATATGTTGTAACGTTTCAATTAAGCGGTCATTATCGCGTTGATGAAGGCCAATCGATGGCTCATCAAGTACATATAGTACCCCCGTTAACGCTGACCCTATTTGGGTAGCTAATCGGATTCGTTGAGCCTCTCCGCCGGATAAGGTTCCTGAGGCACGAGCAAGTGTTAAATAACTTAAACCAACATTCATTAAAAAAAGTAAACGATCATTAATTTCCTTTAACACCATATTCGCTATTTGTGCTTCTTTTTCCGTTAACTTTAATGACTTAAAAAATTCATATGCTTCCGTAATGGAAAGTTCCGTCACTTGACTTATATGTTTGTCTTGAATGAAAACAGAAAGGGCTTCCGCATTTAGACGATACCCTTCACAGGTTGGACAGGCATTTTCCGCCATATATTTCTCTAATGTTTCACGAATATAATCGGAGGACGTTTCTTTATAGCGTCGAGCTATATTGTTCATCACTCCTTCAAATTGAATACGATTTTTTCGCTCAGAACCAAAATCATTCACATAGTAAAAATCAATATATTCCTTGCCACTACCATATAAAACTTTATTCATTAATTTTTTCGGAATGTCTTTTACCGGAATGTCCATATCAATTCCATAATGTTCACAAACACATTTTAATAATTGTGGATAATATTGCGAACTGATCGGTTCCCAAGCTGCAATCGCATGTTCATTTAAAGATAAACGCCAATCAGGAATAACGAGATCTAGATCGACTTCTAAATTTGTCCCTAGCCCATCACATGTTGGACAAGCACCAAATGGACTATTAAAGGAAAATAGCCTTGGTTCTAGCTCGTCAATGGAGAAGCCACATTCAGGACAAGCATGATTTTCATTCATGACGACTTCTTCTTTGCCTATGATATCGATAATAACTCGTCCTTCACCAAGTGGTAAAGCTGTTTCAAGTGAATCAGTTAGGCGGCTTTCAATGCCTTCCTTCACAATAATTCGATCGACTACTACTTCAATAGAATGAGTTTTATTTTTATCGAGCTTTATCTCTTCTGTTATTTCACGCATTTCTCCGTCTACACGAATTCGCACATACCCCTCTTGTTGTAAACGTTCTAAAACTTTAACATGCTCCCCTTTTCTACCTGAAACGACAGGTGCTAAAATTTGAATTCGGGTTCTTTCCGGGTAATTCATTATTTGATCGACCATTTGCTGGATCGTTTGAGACGTAATTTCAATCCCGTGAATAGGACAAACTGGTCGCCCAATTCTTGCATATAATAGTCGTAAATAATCATAAATTTCCGTCACAGTTGCTACCGTAGAACGCGGATTTTTACTTGTCGTTTTTTGATCAATGGAAATGGCTGGTGATAATCCTTCAATTGTATCAACATCAGGTTTATCCATTTGCCCTAAAAATTGACGCGCATATGCAGATAACGATTCAACATAACGTCTTTGTCCCTCTGCATAGATAGTATCAAAAGCGAGCGATGACTTTCCTGACCCAGATAATCCAGTCACAACGACAAGTTTATTTTTAGGAATATTTACATCGATATTTTTTAAATTATGAGCTCTCGCTCCACGGATTTTGATCATTTTATTTGGCATAAGGTTTGTTCATCCTCCCAATCGCCTATTCTACTTAATTTTCAACCTTCAATTCGAAAATAATATCACGTAATTCTGTTGCTCGCTCAAAATCAAGCTCTTTTGCAGCAGCACGCATTTCCTCTTCCATACGCTCAATTACTTCGGCGCGTGCTTTCTTCGGTAATTTGGCTATTTTCGCCAATTCATTTGTTTCATAATCTTCTTGATCTTCAGCAGCAACAGTTGCTCTAATTAATTCTCTGACATCTTTTTTAATCGTTGTCGGAGTGATGCCAAACTTTTTATTAAACGCCTCTTGAATTTCACGTCGGCGATTTGTTTCATCGATAGCCACTTGCATGGAATTTGTTATTGTATCAGCATACATAATAACTTGACCATTCTCATTACGAGCTGCCCGTCCCATCGTCTGAATAAGGGAACGTTCCGAGCGTAAAAATCCTTCTTTGTCTGCGTCCAAAATCGCCACTAATGATACTTCGGGAATATCAAGTCCTTCACGAAGCAAGTTAATTCCGACGAGTACATCATACTTTTTTAAACGTAAGTCACGAATAATTTCGATTCGTTCGAGCGTCTTTACTTCTGAATGTAAATAAGCCACTTTTAAGTTAATTTCTTTTAAATAATCGGTTAAATCTTCTGACATCCTTTTCGTTAATGTCGTAATTAATACTCGTTCTTCACGATCAATACGCTTATTAATTTCGCCAATTAAATCGTCAATTTGGCCTTCAATTGGTCTTACTTCAATTTTAGGATCTAACAATCCAGTTGGACGAATAATTTGTTCAACCATTTCTTTCGTATGTTCTATTTCGTATGGCCCCGGTGTTGCTGAAACATAAATACTTTGACCTGCTTTTTGTTCAAATTCTTCAAATTTTAAAGGACGATTATCAAGCGCTGATGGTAATCTGAATCCATGATCGACAAGCATTTGCTTTCTCGCTTTGTCACCGTTATACATGCCACGTACTTGTGGTAACGTTGCATGTGATTCATCGATAACGACTAAAAAATCATCTGGAAAGAAATCGAGCAATGTGTAAGGTGTGGAACCTGGTTCTCTAAGCGTTAAATGGCGAGAGTAGTTTTCAATTCCTGAACAAAAACCCATCTCCCGCATCATTTCTAAATCGTAATTTGTTCGTTGTTCAAGTCTCTGTGCTTCTAATAAATGATTCTCCGCTGTGAGCTCTTTTAAACGCTCTTCTAATTCTTTTTCAATATTTTGAATCGCGAGTTTCATTTTTTCGTCACCTGTAACGAAGTGGGACGCAGGAAAGATAGCAACATGTTCTCTGTCACCAATAATTTCTCCAGTTAAGGCATCTACTTCACGAATACGATCAATTTCATCACCGAAGAATTCAATTCGTACGCAATGCTCTTCCTTTGATGCTGGAATAATTTCGACAGAATCACCACGAACACGAAAAGTTCCCCGTTTAAAATCAATATCATTACGGGCATATTGAATGTCCACTAGTTTTCTAAGTAATTGATCCCGTTCTATTTCCATTCCCATTCGTAAAGAAAGAACTTGGTTTTTATATTCCTCAGGAGAACCTAATCCATAAATACAGGAAACACTTGAGACGATTAATACATCACGCCGTTCAAATAGGGACGATGTTGCCGAGTGACGTAATTTATCAATTTCATCGTTAATGCTTGCATCTTTTTCAATAAATGTATCTGTTGATGGTACATATGCTTCTGGCTGGTAATAATCATAATAACTAACAAAATATTCGACCGCATTATTGGGGAAAAACTCTTTAAACTCACTATATAATTGACCAGCTAATGTTTTATTATGTGCAATTACTAATGTTGGTCGATTTACTTTTTCCACTACATTTGAAATAGTGAATGTCTTCCCTGTACCTGTTGCGCCAAGTAGAGTTAAATGGTTATTTCCCTTATTCACTTGCTGGACTAATTGATCAATTGCTTTCGGTTGATCCCCACGGGGTTCATAAGACGATACAAGTTCAAACTTTCCTGCCATAATGAGAACTCCAATCTTTGATTGTACTATAGACGATGTTCAAATTCTGAAATGTTATCACACTGCTTATTATCCAATATTAGTAATTGTATCACAAAACCGAACTAACATTCCATAATTTCGGTTTATGTTACAATGAAAACTAATAGTAGAGCTGCCAGACGGAAATTCATTGATATGAGCTTTTCCATTTTTGTGTATATGCATTTACCGTATAAGCAAAAGACCTGGTACTCGTGGTGGAGTAGATCGTTCTTGTCTTGTGGAAAATGCAGAAGGTGGGTGTGGACGGAATATAGTCGCCTCTTACATGGGTAAATCTAGAAGGTTGGGCACGGGAATGGGCGAGTGCCCAATCAAGGATAAAAAATTGGAGATGCGGAACCGGGTAGGGCCAGCACACTTGTTTCAATCAGAAACATCCCATCAAAAAACTGAACATCTACCCATCTATATTTTGCTGTTTTAAAAGTCAATAAAAGACAGCAGATGGATCATTTTTAACAACAATTCATCTGCCACCTAAGTGGAATAGAAAGCACCGGCAATTTTCTTCATTATTCTGCGGAGTGATCAATAAATACATTTTGCAAAATATAGAATAACATACAGAACATTAACGTGAAAAATCCCCATCCGAGAATCTTTTGTTCACTTTCTAAATAGTTGTTACAAAGTTGAATTGGTGCGTCAATATAGAGCCACGCCATAACTCCAAACATCGGAATATAGTTAAAAATAACAAACCCTTTTGCCAGTCCGGAAAGTCGTGGCCAACTATCTCGTAACGGAATACCTACTAGAAAAGGAAAACTTACATACTTAAATACGTTAACGAAATGAATAAGTAATGCTTCATCCATTGCCCTTGGTAACATCCAATACATCGTCACTATATACACTAATGTCATACCAGGAATCCCGCTTCCATTCCATTTTTCAAAAAAGGATGGACATTTTTTAGTTACAAAATCGCCGATTAAAACCCCACTTATGAGAAGGAGTGGCATTTGCAGTAGCATATGGGTGACGATAAATTTTTCCATCAAAGAAATGACAGAAGGTAAAAGCAATACAATGTAGAGAATTATTCCATACATTAATCCTTTCACTTCATTCCCCTCCATCACTTTATTGTTTAGGCGATTTCTTTTTCCACTGAAAAATCTTTATTTCGATTTACCATGTAACGGATGAAATAGATAATAAAAATACCAATGGCAATCATTAAGAATATGCCTGATACTCCTCCGAAAATTGCAGGTGCTTGCCATTGCTCAAAATGGGTTGCAAATTTTCGCGGTGTACTGATGGCACCAGATGTTAAAAAGGAGAAACTAACACCTAAAATTGATAAGGTATATAAACAAAAAGCAAATCGATCTAATTGATTCGGTCTGATTGACTGATCATTTTGTACTAAGTAGTACATGAAACCGAAAAGCATTGCGATGACTCCTAGCCCCATATACATATGAAAATGGCCTGGCACCCATTTCGTATTATGCATGACATGGTTAACCATGATCGCCGAGTCTAAAATTGCTGGAATAACTCCAGCCGTCCACCCGAACATAGAAAGAAATATTAATGATGAGCCCATCCTCCATTTAATACCGGATTTATAGACGATCATAAGTGCACCATAAGCAGTAATGACGAGCACTGGCAAACCATTTGCAAACGATAAAACTTGTCCAACGATGAGCGCCCATGTAGGCATGACAGTATCTTGTAAAAGATGATGTGGATACACAATCATCGTAAATAATGTTGACATCGTCCAAGCGATTAAAAATGCTTTATTTGATTTCCACGGCCTTCCTGTCGAACGAGATAATATTTCATAAACGGCAATAACCGCCATGTAAATAGTTGAATTCGCTAAAATATGCCCAAAAGCAAATGTTAAGTTTTTGGCAAGAAGCGGATCAAAAGTAAATGCTGGATTTATCACATGAATAATGTTCATGAAAATGACGATTGTTCCAGAAAGTAAAGCGGCCGTGTCGACAATTACAACCATCGTAGAAGCAACAACCGCAGCAGGTGGGGCGTCTTGTTCCCTTTTCTTTCCTGTAATCACATCCCACCCTAGTCCTTTTCCTAAGCTACCATATTTTTGAATAATCGCTCGCCCAGCATCTAATAACACGATTAATAAACCAAGTCCAACTAATTGGAGACCTATTAAATAAGTAAGGGCGCCCGCAGTTCCCCACGCCCCCGACGATATCGCTGGCAACGGGTATAAAAACGTCCATGACCCTGAAAACTCAAATGCAAACACACCAACAATAATCATGACGACACCTAAAACGAATAATACGATATTCAATTTTAAAACAGATAACGATAATTTGACATATTTATTGAGAAAATACCACATAATTGCAGTTGCCGCTAACACAGCTCCACCAATCATTCCAGTGCCATGAATGGTTAAAAATTGATAAAATGCAGCTGGACCAAAATCTACTACGCCCCCTTGCTGTAACAACATTAATACACCAAACCCCATCATTAAAATGATCATCATCGCAGCAATGATTAACTGTTGAATAATCGTACTCTTTCCTTTTTCCATCCTCATAAATGATCACACCCCATTCGAAATTATTTAACTACCATTTCAGTCATCATCATGTGATGGGCTAAGCCACAATATTCGAGACAAAGCACTTGATACGTTCCTGGCTGATCAAAAGTTAAATAAAATGTATTCGTGTATTCCGGCATTGCTTGCGTTTGTCCAACGAGTACCATATCGGGATCGTATACTCCAAATCCATGGGTAACATCTTTTGTTGTCACATTAAATTCTACTGTATCGCCTACTGAAAATTCAGTCATATTGAGTTCGAAACCAAACTGAAATGCCTCTACATGAACTGGTATTACTTCAACACCTTCTACATGGGACGGTTCGTTAAATGGTAATTCTCGCAATGTATAAATCGTAACAACTAGCATTAAAACTACTAAGAGAACACCGTAAATCGAACGAGCTTTATACCACCTTTTTATAATTGGAGCATAGTCTTGTTTCTTTTTCGATGAAAAAGCTACCCATCCAAATACCACCGCAAGAAGTATGATAAAAAGTAACGTTGCATACCACACTATTAGTTGAATCATTTTCTTTCCCCCTTTTTTCACTTTATTTCCTATTTCCTCCATCATAAAATAAAAAAAAGTTACAAGTCTGTGAGCGTTATCACTTCTTGTAACTTTTTCCACTTATTCTTTCACAATATTTATCTAGTAATCTATTGATTATCTGGTTTCTCTGGAAAAATAATTCCTAATTCATGATGATCCTCTTCATACAGTGCACTATTGATGAACCGAACTTCCCCTTTATGATCTAATACATCTAGTTTGAAAAATGCACCACTATTTTGCAATGCTTCATAAAATTGTGTCGGATTTGTGACGATATTTCCATTTACTTTTAATACTGTTTCTCCTACTACGATACCTAAACGATCTGCTGGTCCATTTGGAATCGTTGCTAATACTTTAATCCCTTTATTTAGTGGACTAAAAAATGCTGGTTTCTTTTTATCTTTCAATTTATGACGATAGGTAATCCACTCTTTCCCAATAATAGCGATAAATATTGCCGCAAATGCTAAGTAAGGAAAAAACAAGCTACTAAAAGCACATGCTAGGACGAGTAAACTTAACCAAAAGGTAGCATATCCGACTCGTTGAGCTGCGATATTCGGTAATTCTCCTTGAACTCGGTAATGAAAGCCGAGTAAAAATGGGATAAATACTAAACTAAACGATTGTTCACCATAATGAAAATAAGGCCAAAAAGGAGCAATCCCAGATAGCTTATCGATTGGCATCAAAACAAAAAAAGGAATAAATGCCAATCCTTTTATATGATGCTGACCAATCCATATCCCCCTATGGCTAAGTGTAAGGTGTGGAAATGTTTGTCTATTCGTCTTTCTACTTACTAAGATTGCTTCTATTAATAAAAAAACACCTGCCAAAATAGCTAAACTAATAAAATGAATAAGGGAAATATTATTAAATCCAATGAATGATTCAATCGCGCTTAGTTGCAAAAATGGTAAAATTAATAGCAAAATAAACGTCATGCCAATTGTATAACTAGCTGATAAAAAAGTCGTCGAACCGGTTATACTCACTAAAACGGTTACAACAATAATCAAAAGAATTGTTTCAAATGTTAAAACAATCCCGCTAAAAACAGTGATGATAGATAAGATGATGCTAAAAGCGATTGAAATGATAAGCGTTTTTTGTCCCTCCGCAAAGAGATTGAATATTTTCGTGCTAAATTGCTTTCTTTCCATCTTAACCCGTTTATAGCCTGTCAACAAAAATAAAAATAATGCCCAGTACGATAAAGGGTTAAGAAAAAATTTACCAATCCCCTTTGCCATTTCAATTAACCACGTTTCTAGCATCATCCTTCACCTTCTTCGATTCTTGTTATTTATATAATACTTCCAACGCTTTTTGTAGTTGCAAATCTTTTTCACCGCTACGTATCATATCAATTACTTCTGTTTCTATTGCATAGGCCGTCTTCTCATCAATTTCTCCAGTTACTTTTATGTTATTATCCTTTTGAAATTCACTTACTGCCTGTTTTGTCTGTTTATCAAAATATCCATCCTCACGCTTTGTATCATAGCCAATACCTGATAACATTACTTGCGCATTTTTAATTTGCTCATCCGTCTCGTCTAATGTTAATGTGTCTTCTATTTGAATTGGATTTGTATAATAAAATTCAGGCTGTTTTTGTTCTACCGTAGGCTCTACACCAACTTCATTAATCCAATTTCCTTCTGGTGATAACCATTTATAAAAAGTTAATTTTACTGTACTTCCGTTTTTTTCATTTCCTAACGGGACAGCTTGTTGAACGGTTCCTTTTCCAAAAGTAGTTGTACCGACAATGTCATATCCGATCTCTTTCATTGCTACTGCTAAAATTTCCGAAGCTGAAGCACTGCCCTCATCCGTAATAATATTTATCGGATATGGTTTTTTAGCTTTTAAATTCGAATAAAATTTATCGACTTTTCCTTGACCATCTTCAATTTGTAAGTAAGGAATATCACTCGGTACAAACGATTGTAAGATTTCCTCAATCGAATCTAATAATCCACCTGGATTTCCTCTAACATCAATAATGAGTCCTTCCATTCCATCTTTTTCAAGTTTCGTTAATGTTTCATTAAATTCATTTGCTGTCGTTTCCGAAAAAGACGTGATATCAATAATTCCTGTCTTTTTTCCATCCACTTTTTTCAATTCTCCATGAACCGTTTCAATCGGTATATCATCACGTATAAGCGTATATTCAATTGGTTTAGAAGAACCTTTTCTTTGTACTAGTAAAACAACTTCTGAGCCTTTTTCCCCTCTAATTTTTTCAACCGCTTCATTTAAATCAAGTCCTTCCAATTTTTCATCATCCACTTTAATGATTTGATCATTTGGGCGCAATCCAGCTTTTTCTGCTGGCGAGTTTTTAATTGGTGCAATAATGGTCACTTTCCCTTCCACCATACTTACTTCCGCACCAATTCCTTGAAAGGAAGATTGAATTTGCTCATTAAAGCGCTCCATCGCCTCAGTATTCATATATGAACTATATGGATCATCTAACGTGTCAAGCATCCCTTGTATCGCGCCTTCAAGTAATTCATCTTCATTAACTTCTCCAACATAATGCTGGGTAATTAAATCATATGCTTGTTTAATTGTTTGTAAACCTTCCTCAATATCAGCATGTTGGTTTTTCTCTTCTTTAAATGGCACTTCGATATTTTGTGTTGCGATCATTTTTGGTTGTAATAATTTTAAACCTGTAAAAGCACCTAAAAATCCAACTGCAAAAGTTATCAAAATAAAAATAATTAAATCGCGCTTTTTAACATTCATTCTTCCACCTCAAATGTTGTGAAATCTCTTCTTTCTATAGTTTACCATAAAGACCTTCTTGTTTCCTATAAAGTATTCAACCCTTTTAATGAATTATATGAAAGTTTCATTACGAATAAATATGAAATTTATCGGTCATTTTTAATCAATTAGAAAAGTAGAGCAATAAATAGCTCTACTTTTCCTCTAGGCTTTGTAGAAAAGCCCCTTCTTATCAAATTTTCATGTTAAACTTATCGTAAATAATTCATTGGATCGACCGGATTTTTATACCCACCCGGATGTATTTCAAAATGTAAATGTGACCCAGTCGAATGACCTGTGTGACCCATGCCACCAATTTGTTGACCTTGACTTACTGTTTGACCAACAGAAACATTCACACTTGATAAATGTCCATATAAAGTAGAAAATGTTTTTCCATCTATGTAATGCGTAATAATAATAAAGTTACCATATCCTCCACCACAAGAAATATCTCCTTCGACACAACCTGTTACAACACTACTTACAACTCCCGAAGCTGATGCTACTATCGGCGTCCCTCTTCCGTTAGCAATATCTATTCCATTATGATTTGTTCCCCATCTTGGACCAAATCCTGAAGTAAATCTACCGTTTGCTGGCCAAATAAAAGAGCCACTACCTCCACTGGAAACAGCTGGACTGCCTGAAGACCCAGAGTTATCAGATGATCCTGAAGAACTAGTCGTACTATCATTACTAGTATTCTCATTTTTCGACTCGGCTGCCGCTTGTGCTCTAGCTTCTTCTTCTCTAGCAATTCTTTCGCGTTCTTCTTGTTCTAGTCTTGCTTTTTCCGTTTCTGCTAGTTGTTTTGCCTTTTCTATTGCGGCTGCTTGTTCAGCAATCAATTTATTTTCCTCTTCTAAACTTAAATTATACTCTTCTAATTCTTCGTATTCCTCTTCTAATTTTTCTTGTGCTTTTTCTTTTTCAGCCATTTGCTGATCTAATTCCGTTTTTAAAGATTGTAGTTTTTCTTTTTGTTTTTCTTGTTCCGCTTTTTTATCTTCCACATCTTTTTTCTTTTGTTCTACTTCTTTTTGTTTTTGTTCAAGTGCTTTTTGATCAGCAATTTGTTCTTCCATAATAACTTTATCTTGATCCATTATCGAGTTAACAGCAGTTGATCTACTAATTAATTCACTGAAACTTTCGGAGCCGAGAATGACGGACATGTATTGAACATTGCCCCCGATTTCTTGAATGGAACGAAGGCGATCCTTTAACAGCGCTTCACGCTTTTCAATTCTTTCTTCCAACTCTTTTATTTCATTTTTCAACTTTTTTATATCAGCTTCTAATTCGGCAATTTCCTTTTTGGTCGCTTCAATTTCCTGTTCCTTTTCTTGAATATCTGCCTTGGTAGAAGATAATTTTGTATCAATTTTATTGATCTGGTTTTTAACCGACTTTTGACTAGTTAAGTTGTCGTCCATTTTGTTTTCGACAGATTTTTTATTGCTTTTTACATCACTTTCCTTATTTTTCAACTTGCTTTGCTCTTTCTCTAATTCCTGTATTTCATTTTGATAATCATTAATAGATTCTGCATTTACTTTAGTTTGATTTCCGAGCACTATAGCAAGAAGAAAAGTAGTCATCAGTATGTAAAAATTGTATTTCCTCATATTTCGTGTCCCCTTTTTATGCTGTAAATCCAACGGTAATTTTTCCTTTCTTCCCTTTTACACTTTCAAGAACTTCCGTACGCTCATGCCACTTCCCCACATTCCTATAAAAGCACCGATAAACAAAATGATTGCTGATATTTGCCATACAAATGGACTATACGGAAGGAGTTGGACAAAATGAAAAGATGTTTGTCCACTTACATTTTTAAGGGTGTAATAATACCCAGTTGCGATAATTGCAATTGGAATAACCGACCCTAATATACCTAATAGCAGTCCTTCAACAAAAAATGGCAATCTAATAAATGTATTCGTTGCTCCAACAAGTTTCATAATTCCAATCTCTCGACTACGAGCCATAATTGTTAGTTTAATAGTATTAGAAATTAAAAATACAGCTGTTAGTACTAAACCAACAATTAACGCTACACCTATTGTCCGAGCATATTTATTAAACTTGAACAGTTGAGGTACAACTTCTTGTCCATAATTCACTTTATAAATATTATCGAGCTGTTCAATTTTACTCGCTATTTGCTCCGTATCTTGTGGATTTTTCGCCTTAATAACGTATGCATGGTTTAAAGGGTTATCCTGTTCAAATAATGCCCATGCTTGTCCTTGTTCTCCCATTCCTTCTACAAGACTTTCTAATTCGTCATCTTTAGAAGAAAATCGAACCGTATTTACTCCAGGGATACGCTCAATTTCTTCGCCTACTATTTTTACTTCATCTTCATCCGCAGTTAATTCAATCAATGCCTTTATTTCTACATCTTCTTCCACCTTTACCGCCATTTGATTGATATTTAGCATTAGGGCGACAAAAGTACCAACTAATACTAAAGTAACTGTTACTGCTCCAACTGATGCTACTGACATCCAACTATTACGTACTATATTTTTTGCACCTTCACGAAAATGTCGTTGTAAAGTTCTAAATTTCATACCCATAATCTCCTCGGTCTTCATCTCTAACAATAATCCCGTTTTCAATTGCAATGACTCGTTTTTTAATCGTATTCACTATTTCCTGACTATGTGTTGCCATAATGACAGTTGTTCCCCTTGCATTTATTTCCTCTAATATTCTCATAATCGTCCATGATGTATCAGGGTCTAGGTTACCAGTAGGCTCATCAGCAATAACGATATTAGGTCGATTTGCGATGGCTCTTGCGATGGCTACTCTTTGTTGCTCCCCTCCTGAAAGCTCATCAGGGATAGAACGGGCTTTATTCTTTAATCCTACAAGATCTAAAACTTCCATCACACGTTCCCGGATTTTATCAGGGACCTCCTCAATAACTTCTAAAGCAAATGCGACATTTTCATAGACTGTTAGCTTTGGTAATAATTTGAAGTCCTGAAAAACAACCCCGATATCTCGGCGTAATAATGGTACATCTCTATTTTTCATCTCGGCTGTTTTTATCCCTTTTATCATTATTTCACCTTTAGTCGGTTTCTCTTCACGATAAATAAGTCGAATAAACGTTGATTTACCTGCTCCACTAGGTCCAACGATATAGACAAATTCCCCACGATCAATTTCTACATTGATTCCATTTACTGCCGTAACTCCATTTGAGTACGTTTTATGTACATTTTTCATTGTAATCATCTATCAATTCACCTTCATACTATTCATATTAATGATAACTAATAAGTTTTTCCTGTTTTTTCTACAAAATGTTTAACTAACATATATAGCATACCATAAAACTACAGTATTTTTCCTTATAAAATTATTACAATTATATTTCAAATGACAATAATGAAGAAGATTCGACAAAACGAATCAGGAAATATGATATATAGGAGATAGAAAGCGAGACTACTTCATTTTAATGAAATTTTGGCGGAAAATATTGTTCAGATTTAGGAAAGATGGTTGCGAGAGTAGATCGATGGGGGTAAAAATTCGATTATGCCCGGATTCACGAATGATGGATCGCTGATTTGCCGGATGCGCAAATCATGGGTCAAATTAACTAATTTCATAGGATAAAAGCTAAGTGCAAAACGAAACATTACCTAATAAGCATTTGAGAAAGAAATGAATGCAATAAAAAACTTGTCTAACTTATATCCAAGTTAGACAAGTTTTTTTAATCTAAGTATTATTTATGCTCAGCTAACCACTCAGCGACTGCAGTAGCGTCATCTCCAGATAATAATCCACCTGGCATTGACCCTTGACCATTTGCAATAATTTCTTCAATATCAGCTGCAGTACGATCTGCACCAACTTTTTCTAGTGATGGTCCAGCTCCGCCTGAAAGATCTTGACCATGACAGCTTGCACAACTAGCTTTGTAAGCATCCTCAGCTGCCGCAGTATCTACCGCACCGCCATCTTCTGCAGGTTCTTCCGTACCTTCATCGGCTGGTTCTGATTTGTCCTCATTTGTAGCACCACCGCCACCACAAGCTGCAAGCACTAGCATTGTACCAAAAAGTACCGCCATTAACCATTTTTTCATTAAAATCCCCCTCACTAATATAGTTTAATCATTTATTATTATAACCCATTTTATATGTTTTAAAACTACATCTGAAAAGAAGTCATTAATTTGTCTTATTTATTTTACTCTATATGTGAACGTAGATAAGCGTCGATAAATGGATCAATATCACCATCCACCACCCCTTGAACATTCCCAACATCTAAATTAGTCCTATGATCTTTTACCATTGAATACGGATGAAAAACATATGATCTAATTTGACTACCCCAACCAATTTCTTTTTGTTCTCCCCGAATTTCAGCTAGCTCTTGTTCCTTCTTTTCAATTTCTAATTGATACAATTTTGATTTTAACATTTTCATTGCATGTTCCCGATTTTTTATTTGAGAACGTTCAGATTGACAAGTGACAATCGTGTTTGTTGGGATATGTGTAATTCGTACGGCTGAATCGGATGTGTTTACATGTTGACCACCTGCACCGCTTGAACGATACGTATCAATTTTTAAATCATCTGAATTAACCTCTACTTCAACATTATCATCTAATTCTGGTGAAACATCACAAGAAACAAAAGATGTATGTCTTCTACCCGATGAGTCAAATGGTGAAATTCTCACTAAACGATGAACTCCCTTTTCGGCTTTTAAATAACCATATGCATTATGCCCTTTTATCAGTAAAGTGACACTTTTTACCCCAGCTTCATCACCAGCTAAATAGTTTAATGTTTCTACTTTATAATTTTTACTTTCTGCCCATCTTTGGTACATGCGAAGTAGGATACTTGCCCAGTCTTGTGACTCAGTTCCACCAGCACCAGGATGAAGTTCTAAAATGGCATTATTTTTATCGTAAGGCTCACTTAGTAACATTTCTAATTCGAAATCTTGAATTCTATTTCTTAAATTAGCAACTTCATCTATTAACTCGTTAAGTAATTCTTGATCATTTTCTTCTTTTACCAATTCATATAATACTTCCGCGTCATCCATTTGATTGGTCAAAGCCTCAAATTGATCAACCTTGTTTTTCAACCAATTGGATTCGTCAATTACCTTTTGGGCTGCATCTTGATCATCCCAAAAAGTAGGTACAGCCATTTTTCCTTCCAGTACTTTTATTTGTTCCTTCTTATGGTCAAGGTCAAAGAGACCCCCTAAATTCAACGATTCGTTGTTTCATCTTATCTAATTCTTGTTTGCCTTCAGTAATATCCATATTTACACCTCAACTATTCCTTCTTAATAAGTGAAAAGGGAGGCTGGACAAAAGTGATTTTGACTAAAGAAAAATCCGAACAACGGTAGCTGTATAACCCGCTTCAGAAATACAAGCCTCTTTCCACATGCGACTAGTAAGCCTCCGACGTACAATGTTTATTGCACCCGAGTGAGCATAGCAGATGCAAAGGTCCTTGACGGGACGAGCATTTAGCGCAGTCCCATGACGTGACCATTTTTAGTCGACCAAGCGTCTACGTCTATTTCCTCCGCTTAGTTATTGGATTGTCCACCTTTAGAATTGATCGTTTTCGTTATGTCCTAACCTCATCTTTCTATTTTCCATGACAATGTTTATATTTTTTTCCACTTCCACAAGGGCATGGATCATTTCTGCCTACATTTTCTTTTCTCACATACGGTTTACGCACTTTCGCTCCTTCTTCACCACCACCTGAAACTGCCTTTGTATCCTTCACAACAGCTTCCCTTTGTAAATTACTCCGAATTTGAGCTTTCATAATATACTTTGCTGTTTCTTCCTCAATACTTTCAATCATCGCTTCAAACATATTAAATCCTTCTAATTGATACTCTCTAAGTGGGTCGTTTTGACCGTACGCACGTAAATGAATACCTTGACGCAATTGATCCATTTGGTCAATGTGATCCATCCATTTTGTATCTACTGTTCGAAGTAAAATAACTTTCTCAAATTCACGCATTTGCTCTGGGGATAGCTCTTCTTCTTTTTCATCATATCGATTACGCACTTTATCCATAATAATTTCTTTCATCTCAGACGGATCTTTACCTTTTATATCAGCAATAGTTATATCTTCTGCATCAAGTAAATTTCCATGTACATATTTAACAATTGCTTCTATATCCCAATTATCTTCATCGTCATCTTGAGTATGTGTGCTAACTACACGCTCGACGGTAGATGTAATCATTTGTTCAATGATGTCTCTTACATTTTCATCGGAATCGATTACTTCAAAGCGTTGTTTATAAATAATTTCTCGTTGTTCTCTTAATACATCATCGTAAGAAAGAACTGTTTTACGAGCATCAAAGTTATTTCCTTCCACTCTTTTTTGGGCCGATTCAACTGCACGGGACACCATTTTACTTTCAATTGGCTGGCTATCATCCATTCCGAGTCGTTCCATCATTGTTTTTAAATTATCGGAACCGAAACGGCGCATAAGCTCATCTTCCATCGATAAGTAAAATTGGGACATTCCTGGATCACCTTGACGACCTGCACGTCCCCGAAGCTGATTATCTATTCTTCTGGATTCATGGCGTTCTGTTCCAATAACTGCTAATCCGCCAAGATCAGTGACCCCTTCCCCTAGTTTAATATCTGTTCCTCGTCCTGCCATATTTGTCGCAATCGTTACTGATCCTTTTTGACCAGCATTTTCGATAATTTCTGCTTCACGATAATGATTTTTAGCGTTTAATACATCATGTTTGATGCGTGCTTTCTTTAACAAATTAGAAATAAGTTCTGACGTTTCGACTGCAACTGTTCCGACTAAAACAGGCTGACCTGTCTCATGTCTATCTCTAATTTCTTGTACAACAGCTTGAAACTTTCCTTCCATCGATTTATAAATCATATCTGCACGGTCATCACGAACAATTTCTCTATTCGTCGGAATCGCAATAACATCCATATTATAAATATTTCTAAATTCTTCTTCTTCTGTTTTCGCTGTCCCAGTCATTCCCGCTAATTTATTGTACATACGGAAAAAGTTTTGGAATGTAATCGAAGCAAGTGTCATACTTTCATTTTGAATTTGTAACTTTTCTTTCGCCTCAATTGCTTGATGAAGTCCATCACTATAACGACGGCCTTTCATTAAACGACCAGTAAATTGGTCGACAATAACGACTTCGCCTTCTTCAATGACATAATCCATATCACGGTGCATCGAAACATGTGCTTTTAATGCTTGGTTAATATGATGAGTTAGGGACACATTACTTAAATCGAACAAATTTTCAATACCAAAAAACTTCTCCGCTTTATTGATCCCTTCCTCTGTTAATTGAACACCTTTTGTCTTCTCATCGTACGTAAAATCTGTTTCACGATCTAATGTTGAAACAAAGGTATTCGCTTGTTGATACAGATTAACGGATTTTTGCGCACTACCAGAAATAATGAGTGGTGTTCTCGCTTCATCAATTAAAATGGAATCCACCTCATCAATAATGGCAAAATTCAAATCACGTTGTACCATCTGTTCTTTATAGAGGACCATATTATCACGTAAATAATCGAACCCAAATTCATTATTCGTTCCGTACGTAATATCGCATTCATATGCTTCCTTTTTCTCTTCTTTTGACTTCCCACTTATATTTAATCCAACTGTTAAGCCTAAAAATTCAAATAGCTTTCCCATTTCGGTCGCATCACGATCCGCTAAATATTCATTCACAGTAATAATATGGACACCTTTACCAGTCAATGCGTTTAAATAGGCAGGCATTGTCGAGGATAACGTTTTACCTTCCCCTGTTTTCATTTCCGCAATATTTCCTTCATGTAAAACTGTTCCACCCACGAGTTGGACCGCAAAAGGACGCATGTTTAATACTCGTTTAGATGCTTCTCTCACTACCGCAAAAGCTTCCACTAACATGTCATCTATACTTTCTCCATTTGCATACCGCTCTTTAAACTGCTCTGTCATTTGTTGTAATTCCGTATCCGAAAATTTCTCATATTTTTCTTCTAATGCATCTATTTCATCAACTGTTTTCTGTATACGATTTAATTGTCTTTGGTTCCCGTCTCCAAAAATCTTTTTTAACAATTTCACCATTTTAAACGCTCCTCAATAAAGTAATCCCTAATAGCTTTATATTATTTATTAGCTATCTCTTGAGTATACCAATAGCAAAGAATGAATAAACAATCTTTTTTTAAAAACACTTTCTTAATGTACTATTTAAGTCCTCTTTATGATACCACTATTCAATTATAGATGACAACTAGAGGCATCTTTCCCTTTCATGATGAACAAAAATGGTGAATTCCTTTGTGAGTAATGATGAACGAAATAAGGAGAAAACATGCAGAATATTAAAGTATGTTACTCAACTTTCGGCATTGTGAAATGAACAAGAAAGCCTTGGTAGAATTAAATGGAATGAGGATACAGTGTTTAAGTTGAGTTTGGATGATTCATTTGCTCTTAAATTTGAGCTGATATCCCCGTCTGGGCTCGCTCCGTGCTGAAGCTTTCCGCGGGCAACGCTTCAGTCACCTTAGAAGAAAATCACTTCTTCGGGGATATTCAGTCGTTCTTTTTCCCGTAGGAGTCGCCGCACTGCGCTCACCGAGACTCGTTTGGAGATATATACTAGAAACCTAACTGGAATGCCAAATCATATTTATCATTCGGAGCGGTTCAAATCCATCAAGATGCCTGTGGGAGGAAGGCCTAGGCGAGATCACATAGTGTGTCAGCACGAAGGGAGCTCAACAGCCGCCGAACTTTCAGTAGGCATCCTATCAGCTAAATTCAGTTTATTATACCGAGGTTGTCAACGATATCATTAGAAGTACCTCAAGCTTTACCAAGCAAACTGTTTGAACTTATTTTATTGGTGCGAAAGTTGAGTATGTTGCAGTAAAGTAAAAAAGAGTAGTTGGGCTACTCTTTTTTACCATGAGGAATAATGCGAAGATAATACTGCGTGGAATTATATTTTATTTATTAAATGAACCTTTTCCATACTTTCTTGTTTAACTTGTAACTCTGATATTCGATGATTAGTGGCAGCAATTATTTTCACCAACTGTGCAACTGTATCCTCCTGTTGTTGAACTTTTCTCACTAGTTCTTCATAGGAAATTAGCTGATCCAAATTTTCTCCTCCAGTCATTTTCATTTTATATTCTAACTAAAATATAACAATCAAATTCTTTTTAAGCGAACTTGTAATTTACAATTTTTATGTATCTTTCGACAAAATTATTAGTCTTTTTAGCGATTTCAACATCTTTTTTTACGCTATTTTTCAAAATTATCTATCTTTCATCTAAGAGAATTTAATTTTTGGCAAGTCGTTCGACAATTACAGACAAAAAGTGCACTGTCCTAGGACGGCGATTACTCGTCCCACTGAAAACATTTGTACTAGCACATCCGTTAGATGCGGCCAATTTCGCAAATAATTGTTATCAGTAAGTAGATTCAAATATAGTTTCCTTGAAAGCTAAAAAGCTACTCCACTTTTTAGTAGAATAGCTTTTTTTCCGTTAATTAGTTGGTTCAATTAAACCGTATTTTCCGTCTCTGCGGCGATACACAACATTTGTATCGTCTGTTTCTGCGTTAGTAAAGACGAAAAATGCATGTCCTAACATATCCATTTGTAAAATTGCTTCTTCAGAGTCCATTGGTTTTAAGTTAAAACGTTTTGTACGAACGATTTCAATATCATCCGATTCAACTTCATTGTTCGCTTCTTTTTCTAATTCCGCAAAAATATGTTTTGCTGCACCTTTTTGACGGAATTTTCGGTTTACTTTTGTTTTATGCTTTCTAATTTGTCTTTCCAATTTATCCACAACTAAATCAATAGCTGCATATAGATCTGTGTGCTGCTCTTCAGCACGTAATAATAAATCTGTCATTGGAATGGTTACTTCAATTTGTTGCTCTTCATTATAGACACTTAGGTTCACATGAACATCAGATGTCGGCGGTGTATCAAAATATCTGTTTAGTTTACCAATCTTCTTTTCTACATAATCACGTATCGGCTCGGTCACCTCAATATTTTCACCACGAATGTTGTAATTCATTTAAGTGTCCTCCTTTTTTCTTTATATCACTCATTATACTATGATTTCTCTTTTATTTCCTTCTTAATATGATACATAGTACATAAGTGTTAAAACTTACTTACATTATAGATTAACATGTTATCATTTAGATGCAAAAGAAATAGATAGATAAATAACGATAATTTTTTAAAAAATCACCCTCTTAAAAAAGGAAAAGCCCCATAAGGAGCTATTATTGTTTGCTATCCAAATACATGCCATCTGTTGTTTTAATTTGCCCATATGGATTAATGTAAGAGCGATTCAATTCTTTTTTTTGTTTTACTTTTTTCATATCACTTTTTACATCATCGTACAGATGATCCATTTTCAATTTTACTTGTTCATTCAATTGAACGACTTGTTGACCAATTTCTATTTCTTCTTCTGTATAAGGTGCTTTTATCTTTTGTATGATGGCATCCCTGCTTACGATTAATTCGTCCATTTTTTTTATGACTGACTCTCGGTCGAGTTTCTTTTCCTCTAATTGTTGAAGTGTCGAAAGCATGTTTACGGTTACGTCATGTAATTGTTGTAGCCGACCCATTATACTTGTGCACCCTGAACATAAGAAGATGATTCTGTTTTCATTACTTCTTTCCACGTATTACGAAATTCAGTAATAAAGGCAAGTGCTTCTTCTAAGTATTTTACATCGCTTTTAATATTTCCTTGTTGCAATTGAAAATAAATAAATTCATACAAAGATAAAAGTTGTTTCGAAATTTCTACCTCTTGATCCAACGTTAACATAAGTTCTTGGACAATATCTTGTGCCTTTTGAATATTTGTATTTTTTGTTTCATGATCGTTATCATTTACTGCTTTAATTGCCTGATTAATAAATTTAATACATCCATTATACAACATCATCGTTAATTGTGGACCTGAAGCTGTATTCACAGCATTATTTTGATACGTTTGAAACTGTTTTGTCATCATAAAGTATCCACTCTCCTATCGTACATAATATTACATTTCACCAAATTGAGAGAATAAATAAGATGATTGTTGATTCAAATTAGCAATAGCCTTTTCCATTTGCGTAAACTGATTCCAATACCTTTGTTCCACCATAATCATTCGTTTCTCAAAATCTGAAATTCTTTGGTTTAATTCTTTCATTCTTTTTCCAATAGTATAATTGTCTAATGTATGTGTGCTATTACCTGCTTTTTCTTCAATTTGTTTCCTTGCCCGACCAAGGGTATCATCAAACCGGTTGATCAGTCCACGATTATCACCAGTTCCACTATTCGAGAATAGTCTATACACATCATCTGGATGGTCACGTAAGGCTTCTTTTAATTTTTCTTCATTAACTTCTAATTTCCCGCCATCCAAATAATTAATTGTAGTCGAAATACCGATTTGACTAAGCAATTTGTATTCTCCATCAGTTTCAACGACGGATTGTAAACTTTGACGTAGGGCATACATACTATCTCTTATAGCTGATTCTCCACGCAAAATGCCACTTTTCGCTTTTTCTTCCCACTTTTTAATTTGCTCTTCAGACATTTCCTCTTTTTGCTCATCGGTTAAAGGTGGGAAATCACGAAATTTTTCTTCTGTTTGTGAACTGTTCATTATGTCAATCGCTTTATTGTACGTATCGACAAACTTCATAATCGCATCGAAGGATTGTTCTACATCTGTATCGACATTAATACGAGCATTTCCATCTGTTACATTATTAAACTCAAAATGAATATCGTTTAACGTATAATGGTTGTTTTTGGACTCTAATTCTAATCCATTATTGTAAATGAATGTAGCGTTTTGACCGCCTGTTTCATTAGCTGGATTTAATTTTAAGACATTTGTAAAAAAATGATTGTCTTCTTCGCTAAAAGTTATTTCTGCACCATTTGAATTATATTTACCAGTTCGTGTCGTCTCTAGCACGACCTTCCCTGATGTTTCATCTAGAAACGCCCGTACGTTATTATTTTTATCATCTGTAATACGCTTAAATACTTTATTTAATGTATCGCCTTCTTTAATTTCAAATGTATGTGTTTGGCGTTCACCATCTTCATCAAACGTATAAAATGTATATGTATCGTGATAGGATGCATCCAAAACGTCATTGCCTTTTAGATCTGTATTCGTTGTACTTATATTCATTGCATTTGTCGCCAGCTGAGTCACGTTAATTTCATACGAACCATTTGATGCATTAGACGTTGCAGTCGCTTTTACTGCATTTTCTTGTGTCGAAGTAGCCGTTTTCGGTTTATACGTAGTAGACAACTTCATGTCTGTCATCATGTTCTTTAATTCCAACAATACACTATTTATTTCCCGAAAAGCATCTCGTTTCCACGTTAATGTCGTTTGTTGCTGCTTCAGCCGTGTTAACGGCATTCGTTCCGCTTCCATTAACTTATTAACCATTGACTCAATGTCCATACCAGATGCAATACCACCGACTCGCATTACCATAATTAATGTACCTCCTTAAATCTTTTCATCTACTAATAATCCCATATACTCGGTCATTGCTGCATACATATCGAGCATTTTTTTAGGTGGGATCTCCCTTATCACTTCATTTGTCAGGGGATTAATCACCGTTACATAGTATTCATGTAAATCCTCATGAAAAACAAATTTTAAATTCGTTCGTACCGGATCAACGAAATCATTTAACTTTTCAACAGTAGATTTTACTTCTTGTTTACTTACTTCTTTTCCATTGTTAATCTCTTTATGTTCTGATGAAAGATTATTTTTTGCTTGCTGTTGTGTCCGATCCGGTGTTAGTTCACTTTTCTTTTGTATGGCGGGCACACTATTTTGGATATTACTAACATTCACTCCCATACAACTCCTAACTATTCAATTTTCTTATTATTTATATCGGTTCATTTGTGGAATAGTTTAACAATAAAGGGCGAAATACTGTTGAATAGCTTTATTTATCAAATAAAGTCGTAATATCAATCGTTAAACTTGCCGCTTCACTATTTTGCTTTTGTATAGAATCATAAATTTCTTTACGATGAATTTCGACCGACTTTGGTGCAGAAATTCCTATCTTTACTTGATCCCCTTCAATAGCCAAGATAGAAATTTCAACATCTTCACCAATCCGTATTGCTTCTTTTGTTTTTCGCTTTAAAACTAACATCGTTACTCCCCTCTCTTTTCAGTTGTGGGGAAAGATATAGTTGCTTTCATGGAATATTTTTCATCATTTAATATAAACTGTTTGCCATATTTTTTGTTTGAATTAATAATAAGCGGTGCTTGTAAATTGATCGTGCTTAAATGAAACGGCTCTTTCATCGTCATGATCGATAAAATGACCACGTCTTTTTCATCTATAATTTCTAAAGATTCAACGATATGTTCATCTAATGAAAATTCATAATCATCGTAAAAATAGTGGGGGTTCGTTACAAAAAAAGCTAAGCTAGGTGTATGAATAGATTGTAAAATTTGCAGCAAATTATTTCCCGGTATGTCAAGTACGATAAATTGGCGTTCCTCAAGAAATCCTGGTAATCCCGATCCAAAGGTTATTATTTTTCTTTCATCTATCTCCATCTCATCGAAATATTTAGTTTTTACTAACATCTTTCCTGCATCCTTTCCATAAACATTCAAATGGAATGAATGTTTATACATAGAGATTATCAAAATCTATTTTTAATTGTGCATATTGTTCCATCGATATTTGAACGCCACCTCGATGAAACGTTAATTCTGGCTTATTTATTTGTGAATCAATGATTGGCTTTCTTTCTTGTACATCCATTTGCACGTCACCACGTTCATAATGAAACTTTACAGCAAGTGGGGATGGAATATATGTAAAACTTAAAGTCTTTGTTGGCGGATGACCATTTTGCACCGCTTGTTCAGCGATTATATCGACACCAGTATGGATGTTTAATAATTCTACGCCTTGTTCCGCTCTTCTTGCTGTACCTTCTGATGCTGCTCTCAATCCTTCATCTGCATGTAGCTCATTTAATCTTCTCGTGCTCATTAAATTCATTTCTTCCCATGCTTGTGTTTGATCGATTGTTAATTTCCCCTTCATCGTCCGCATGGATACTTCTGCCTTTGGCTGTTGAATGGATAAATGTGCTTTTCCTTGCTTCATTTCAATACGTGCTGGAGTCTGCTCGATCGCAATTCGTGCCATTTGAGATTCCAGACGAAGTTGTGGAAATTGCATAGGATCTTCTCCTTTTTCGTTATCGAGCAAGCTGTTAGTAAATAAGAAAATCAAAAATAAAAGTAGGGTACAAATTGATTAAAATGCAACTCTACTTTTATTTTTAACTTTGGGACAGCCCACTTATATTTATCTTAAAAAGTCGATTAAAGATGGCTGAATTATCTTTGCACCAGCGGCTAAGGCTGCACGATGGATCACTTCTTGTGTTAAAAGATTTGTAACTGCTTCTTCGAAGTCGACCCCTTCGTTTTTTGCCATCGTATCTTTCGCAATGATTTCTTGCTGGGCTAAACGATCTTCAATTAATTCTAAACGATTCATTCTTGCACCAAGCTCAGCACGACCATTAATAATATTTAGCGAACTCTTATTTAGAGTATCCATACTATTATCAAGTTCTTCTTGATTATTATTTTCAAGTGCTTGAATAAAGTTTTGAATATTGTCAAATAAATCTTGATTGAAGATGTTCTCAGGACTAACATTAACTTCAAGTTGAATTCCTTTTGATACCTCTATTTTAACAGGATGAATTGGATTATTAGGCCCAAACGTCACTTCATATCCATTGGCGCCTGCTTCTGGATTCACAGGCTTTGTATCGGTATTTGTCCCATTAAAAATATATTTGCCATTTACATTTGTGTTAGCAAGCTCCACTAATTGTTCTTGTAGTTGTTTCACTTCCTGCATGACACTTATCCGTTCATCTTTGTCATAAGAACCATTTGCAGCTTGGACAGCTAAATATTCCATTCGCTGTACTGCTTTTGTCGCTTTATCAAGCACATCATCTGAATGATCCATCCAGTTCCATACTTCTGTCGCATTTCGGCGGTATTGTTCCACTTCTGTCACTTGTGTTCGATACCCCATCCCTTTCATTGCGATCACAGGATCTTCGGAAGGGCGTCTAATTTTTTTGCCCGTATTGAGTTGTGTTAAATATTTATCCATTTGTGCTTGACTATTAAATAAGTTTCGCAACATGTTGTTTTGTAACATTGATTGTGTTACTCGCATTTTATATCAACCTACCTTCCTACTAATCCCATTTGATTAATGATCTTATCGAGTAATTCATCGATTGCTGTCATACTTCTGGCCGCAGCATTGTATGCATGTTGAAATTTAATTAAATTGGAAATTTCTTCATCTAATGAGACAGCACTAACCGACATACGAGAATGGGATACTTGTGCTTGTAATATTTCTGAACTTTCTTTCTCACTTTTTGCTTCTTGCCCTTTCACTCCAAGCTCCCCAATTAACGCTGTGAAAAATTTCCTAGTCGAAGTATTCCCAAGATCGCTCAGAGAATTTTCGAACACTTTTGCTAGCTCAAGAGCATTGTCTGCATTTCGACTTCCAGCATCTGGATCTCCTGCAGCGATTAAATCTGAATTGTTCAGTATATCTGGGTTAATGGTAATACTTTCCGCTGTGATTTCTGTTGCACCGTCTTTTGGTATAAAAAAATCAATAGTAGGTTGATCGCCATTTAAATCTATTCCTTGACGATGAACACGATTAAACTCATTCGCAAATGCTGCTGCCATACGATCAAGTTCAGCAAGCATTTCTGGATAAGTGCCTTTCACATCTCCATCAACATAACCAAACGACTCAATTAAAGCACTTAAAGAACCATTTGACTTCATTAAGTCTAAACCTAAATCCTCACCATCGACAGATATATTAGTAATTGGACTATTCTCATTGTCAGGATAGACGTTTATTTCTTTTACTGCATTTGCAACTGTATTAGGACTTCTTGCATCAATGAGAAATACCCCATCTCCAATGGAGTGTCCCCTACTATCAAGCACTTCAATGGAAGCAATCCCATCAGCAATTTCTAGTGCACTTTCACTACTTCTTGAATAATGTACTTTAATATTCATATGTTCCGATAGTTTATCAATTAAACGATCCCGCTCATCATATAAATCATTTGCTAAAAATCCGTGTGGTTCAATCTTTTGAATTTGCTCATTTAAACCGTTAATTTGTCTTAGAAGAGAATTAATATTTTTTACGGATACGTCTATTTGATCTTTTAAGTCAGCTTGAATCGATTGCAGGCTTTTAGATAAATGGTTATATGTTTCCGCAAGTGCGAACCCTCGTTGGGCAACAACAGAACGAGCGCCTGAATTTTCAGGATGGTCTGCTAGATCTTGTAATGATTGCCAAAAACGATCCATCATGTTATTCATACCATTTGCTGATGGCTCATTTAATAGCTCTTCCATACGACTTAATGCTTCTTGCTTTGTATTCCAATAACCTAACCGGCTATTTTCCGCACGAAATTGAAAATCTAAAAATTGATCACGAATTCGTTGGACCGTACCGATTTTCACTCCTGTTCCCATTTGCCCTGCTATTTGTGGCTGGACCCGAGAAGGGACTGGAAAAGGTGTTGTTGTTTCAAAGTTTACTCGTTGCCTTGAATATCCCTCCGTATTGACATTTGCAATATTATGACCTGTCGTATACAATCCACCTCGTTGGGCAAATAACGCTTTTTTGGCTAATTCTAACCCTTGAAATGTACTCATCGTTTATCTCCTCTTACCTAATAGTCAATTTACGCTTTCGAATCAAAAACAGAACGTTTCACTGTTTCATTCCCTGAACTTTTTTCATTATAATTCATATTTTTCATAGACGGCTGTAACATATCTAAGGAAAACTGCACGAATTGCATTGATTGTTGAAGCAAGTCATTGTTTAATTGCTCACTTTGCTTTAATTTGACAATGATTTCAACTAATGCAGTAACATGATGTTCTATTTCCCTTTTTTCGTCTTCGGTATTGACATATTTTAATAGCTCACTTACTGTTTTATCTTCTGAATCGATATGTAAATGATTAAAAATATGTTCCACCTGTTGTTGACGGTCTGCTTCTATTTGTGTAATTAATTGTAACTGCTTTCGTTCTTGAATTAATAGTTTGGATAGTTGTTCCATATCACCTTTTTTAATGTATTCCGTTTTATCTTCAGATATTTGTAGGAGCTCTTCATGCAAGGAAACCAGTTTTTGTAGTCTTTTGCTAACCTCTTGTACAGCTATGAGAAAAACCTCCCGTTAAGTTCGCTTTGTCCAAAAGTCAATCATTTTTTGTGCTGTTTTATCATGATCCACTTTATATTCCCCAGATTGAACGAGTTTTTTTATTTCATCAACATATTTTGAACGTTCTATATCATAGTGTTTATTCTTTTGTAGTTGTTTTGCTTCTGTAGAAATATTAAGCTGATCTTTTTGTTGTTCGGCCCTGTTACTCATCTGTTTCTGTCGTTGTTGTTTATATGCATTTAAAACAGGATTAGGTCCTTGAATTTTCATTTCAATCCACCTCACTTACTTATTATGAACGTCCTAACGTATATTCTACTATTAATATCGGCTATTTTTATCGTTATTCAATAGTTATTTCATCTTAATTTGGGAAAACATTCTAATCTTCTTTCTAATTATCTTACATTAATTGTTTTCTTTATTAATGGTGTAATAAATCGACTCATGTTCTTTTTTTTCTGCCGATCTTTTTTCCATTTTATCATGTAATGCTAGATCCGTTTTTATTTGTGTAGAACAATTAGAACACAATCTTCCTTCCACAATATCTGCGCCACACTTTTCACAAGGATAAGCAAGCTTTGGGAATTGAGAAGAACGTAATCGCTTCTGTTTCATAAATTTTATAATTAATTCTTCCTCTACTTTTGTTGCTTCAACGATTTCATTTATCGTTGCTTCACGGTTTTTGCGTTTTGTTAAAAAACGGTATACTGTTTGAAATGCTTCTTCTTCTTCTCGATAACATTTTCCACAAATATCTCTTAATCCTCTTGCAAAAACTACTCCACAGCGTGTACAGTTGTCTAGTTGAGCCATTCTCATCACCCATTTTTCTCTTAGTATATCATAATTTATGACATGACCATGTACATAGAAAACATATGGAACTGTTTAACAGTCCATAAGGTAAGCCACTTTGTAAAGACTCGTTGTATATATCATCGTCTAAACAAGACTAATTGTTAATAGTTTTTCCAAAAGTTATCTGATTTTAATAGAAAATGAATGTTAAGGTAGTTGTGTGGTGAAAGCTAATGTAAAAAAACTTATAGAATGCCTTGACATGAGGTAGATGATATTGTTCCTGGATGGGCATATAATTAGCATGACATTTCATGAGCATATTATATTTACAGTTGGTGCATGTTTTTTTAACGCCACATAACCTTCGAAACTGGCACATATTGTATTTTCGCGGTGCATTATCCGATAAAATTGACATATAACATGTTTTGAGGGCACATTATTCTTGGAATTGTCGCAAATGTCATGCAATTATTTCCGCAAAGCGATGGAAAACTTAGTAAGTGCAATTAAACTTTTTCCGTTAAACAAGTAACTACACATTCACCAATTAAAACATACTAAAATTAATGGGTAAGGTCTTGTACAGGAAATTGGAATCAAAATGAATAAGTGAAGATATTTCATACAAACAGAAGAGGCTTGGGCAAAATAAAACGTTCCGATCCAAAGACAGGGATAGAAGTTTTAAATTAGAGGATAGATTTTACATATAAACGTAGTTGATCTAAACTGCACAGTAGCTTCAATTAGTGAATGTCTTATCGCTGCGGAAATACACGCTGCTTTTTAGCGGTTGGCTACCTTATCCTCCATATTCGCATTACTCGTTGCAGAGTCTCGTCGTCTTCGCTTTCCCCTCTTTACTAAGGAATGTCATGAGCAAAAAGCAGCGTTCCATACAGGAATGCACAGTTTTAGGAAATAAGGCGAAGTGCAATTCACGCATGCACAGTTCCGGAGAAGAATGCAGAGTTCAATTCAAGTATGCACAGTTCCAAGGAATAATGCGGAATGCAATTCACGAATGCACAGTTCCAGAGAAGAATGCGAAGTGCAATTCAAGCATGCACAGTTCCGGAGAAGAATGCAGAGTTCAATTCACGAATGCACAGTTCCAGAGAAGAATGCGGAGTGCAATTCAAGCATGCGCAGTTCCAAGGAAGAATGCGGAGTGCAATTCAAGCATGCGCAGTTCCAAGGAAGAATGCGGAGTGCAATTCAAGTATGCACAGTTCCAGAGAAGAATGCAGAGTTCAATTCAAGTATGCACAGTTCCAGAGAAGAATGCGGAGTGCAATTCACGAATGCACAGTTTCAGAGAATAATGCGAAGTGCAATTCAAGCATGCACAGTTTCAGGGAAGAATGCGGAGTTCAATTCACGCATGCACAGTTCCAGAGAAGAATACGGGGTTCAATACACCAATGCACAGTTCCAGAGAATAATGCGGAGTGCAATTCACGAATGCACAGTTTCATAGAATAATGCGGAGTGCAATTCACGAATGCACAGTTCCAGAGAAGAATGCGGGGTTCAATACACCAATGCACAGTTCCGGAGAAGAATGCGGAGTGCAATTCAAGCATGCGCAGTTCCAGAGAAGAATGCGGAGTGCAATTCACGAATGCACAGTTCCAAGGAAGAATGCGAAGTGCAATTCACGAATGCACAGTTCCAGAGAAGAATGCGGAGTGCAATTCACGAATGCACAGTTTCAGAGAAGAATGCGGAGTGCAATTCAAGCATGCGCAGTTTCAGAGAAGAATGCGGGGTGCAATTCAAGCATGCACAGTTCCGGAGAAGAATGCAGAGTTCAATTCAAGTATGCACAGTTCCAAGGAAGAATGCGGAGTGCAATTCAAGCATGCACAGTTCCAAGGAAGAATGCGGAGTGCAATTCAAGCATGCACAGTTCCAAGGAAGAATGCGAAGTTCAATTCACGAATGCACAGTTTCATCATTGTAATTCACCTTTACGTATAGTTGATTGGAGAGTAGGACAGTCGACTCCTGAGACTGCGATTTCACGTCCCAACGTAAAGGTTTGCACTAGCGCGTTCTGTCATTGGAAGCAGACTGCCGTGCCGCTAAAAGTGATTATCTGCAGGGAAATCAACTTTGTTGTGACTAGGTTTGTAGAAAAAATCTAAAAAAGTTATGTCGAAGTTTATAAAAAATTGGTAACATGCTTTTAAACACAGCTAAAGGAAAATCCGAACGAATGAAAATGGTAGAAATTTGAATCATTGTTCGGATCTCTCTATGACTAAAACACTTTGTCTTAGGTTCTTTAAGGAAAGTGATGATTAAATGATTTCATCAATTCGATACGTATGCGTATATACATTCATGGAATTACCACGAACGAAGCCCACTGTTGTAATGCCTAAATCTTCTGCTAGCTTTAATGCGAGATCGGTTGGTGCTGACTTTGATAACAAAATGCCCACTCCAATTTTCGATATTTTTAATACTACTTCAGAAGAAATTCGTCCACTAAACACGATTAATTTATCTTTTAGCGGAATTTTTTTCATTAATATTTCTCCATAAATTTTATCAAGGGCATTATGTCTTCCAATATCGGTTCTAATCGTGAAAATGTCATCTATACTACAAAGGGCCGCATTATGAACCCCACCCGTTTTGTGAAAATATGTTGATTGTAATTGTAGTTGTTCCATTAATTTATAACATTGTTCTACCGATATAGATAGTTTTCCTTTGATCATTTTTGTAGTTCTTACATCACTTTTAAAATAAAATTGGCGACTTTTCCCGCAGCATGAACCAATAAAACGTTTAGAATGATCTTGTTCAAGTGACGTAACTGGCTTATCTATCTCAACATAGGCAAATCCTTTCGTTTCATCGATATTCATGGAGAGGATTTCTTGATATGTTCGGATGATTCCTTCTGATGCGAGAAAACCTACAACCAGTTCATGCATATCTTTCGGTGTGCAAATCATTGTCGCAAATTCCTCTCCATTTAACATAATCGTTAGCGGGAATTCGGTTGCAACCTCTTCTTCCACGGTAGAACTAAAATCATTTTGAAACCGAACTGTTTTCCAACCACCATGTATGATTGTTTTCATCTTTTTCACCTTCTATGGATTCTTTTCAAAAACCGTTTGCGAAAGGATATTAGAAAAGAAACAGCCATAACTACTTATCTTAACAAATCCACCATGTCCTTTCTATCATATGGGACATGATGGATTTGTAAAACGGAAGAGCTCTCGTTAGCTTATTTCCATTTCTAGCTCTTCTACTCTTTTCTCTACGTATTTTGTATCCTTTTGAGCATAATATGTTTCAGCCTTTTCAACGATGACGGCGGTATTATATTCCGGGATACCTGCAAATTGTTCATAGACACCTTTTGGAATTAAAGGATTTCCTTCTGGCCAATGAACCTCTACATTTCCAGATTTAATCGGAACAAATTTTGCCCTTCCATTAAACGATCCATATTTGTTATAAACAACGATAGCGTCGCCTTCTTTAATTTCATGCGTCTTACCGTCTTCTTTATTCATTAACACATCGTAACGATCCGCATCATTAAATGGATCTTTTTCACCGTAAATCATTGAATTAAATTGTTTTCCTCTTCTTGTCGTTACATAAAAATGGCCTTCAGGTTTTCTTCGTTCCGGTAACTCTACCGCAATTAAATTGCCCTTTCCATCTGCAGTTGGACAAATACCGCCTTCACACAACCATGCACCACCCCACTGAAATAGATCACCACTTTCTTTCAAGTGCTGAATTCCATTATAGTTTGGTGCTGCAAGGGCGATTTCATCTCGAACAGCATATGCATCTTTAAAATCGATTAAATAACTATCTTCTTGTTTCACCCGTTTGGCTAAATCAACATAGATTTCCCATTCAGATCTAGCCTCACCAATTCTCGGTCCTTTTATTTCTGGAGAAAAATAAACCATTCTTTCCGTAGAAGTAGATGTGCCTCCTCCAGGTTGTTCATATCTTGTCATCGCTGGTAATACAATGACTGCTTCTTTCGCATCGACAAAAGTAGATGTATTAAAAATAATATCTTGATGTACCCTAATATCGACATTCTCTAAACAATCTTTTACAAAGTCCGGATCTGGCATTGTTTCAAGGAAATTCCCGCCAGACATATAATATAGTTTCAATTTTCGTTCGTGTTCTTCTGGTAATAGAGCATTTTCCAGTGAAACCCCAACAATATCTCCTTGCCACTCAGGGATATCAAAGCCCCATACCTCTTCGACACGCTTTCTTCCTTCTTCATTTATTGCACCACCAGGTAATGAAAATGGATCAGCCCCCATTTCTCCAGATCCTTGCACACCCGAATGACCGCGTATAGGCATAAGCCCGCAATGCTTCCTACCTAAAAACCCACGTAATAATGCTAGATTTGCCACTTGTGAAATATTATCCGTACCGAAACGATGCTGTGTTAATCCCATCGACCAAACGAATACACCTGATGTTGATTTTGCAAGTATTTCAGCGAGTTCACCTATACGCTCTTTTGAGAGACCAGATGTTCTCTCTAATTGGGCCCAATCATAGGCGGTAACCTTTTCACGTAATTCCTCAAACCCATTTACATGTTCTAAAACGAAGGAATGATCAATTGCGGAACCGTGTTCTTTTTCTTCCATTTCAAACCAATGTTTCATCACCCCATGCATAAAGGCAATATCACCGCCGATATTTACTTGGTACACATCATCAGCAATTTTTGTTCCAAATAAGGCGGACTCTGGAACAGAAGGTACCCAATATTTATCCATCGATGGCTCATAATATGGATTAATCATGATTATTTTTGTACCTTTACGTTTTGCCGCATACATATATTTTGTTGAAACAGGTTGGTTATTAGCTGCTACTGACCCCCAAAAAACAAGGACATCTGTACCGATCCAGTCTAAATAGTTACAACTCGACGCCCCAATTCCGACCGACCGAGTAAGGGCTGTTTTGGATGGTGAGTGACATATACGTGAAGCGTTATCGATGTTATTTGTTCCAAGAAAACGAGACACTTTAGCTGCAACGTAATAAGATTCATTCGTTATTCCGCGTGATGTTAAATAAAATGCGTATTGCTTCGGATCAATTGATTTTATTTTATCTGCAATCGTATCCATTGCTTCATCCCAAGAAATCCGCTTGAACTTTCTTTCTCCAGGTCGGCGGATAAGTGGGTATGGAATACGTCCAAGCTTCCGCAATTCCGTACTACTCATATTCCGTAATTCATCAATATCAGCATGAAGTATATCTGGTTTCATTGCTTTCATTGTATTTAAACGTAGTACATTTAGTCTTGTTGTACATATATGTGGTCCAACTAACGTTTGATCATGCAGGCCTTGTACACCTAATGCACAACCATCGCATACTCCCTTCGTTAAAATCCGTGTCGCATAAGGCAAATTATCTTTGTTTTCCCAAACGACTTTCATTGTATCACGGATATGATGTGGTTTGATTTTTCCTAATCCAAAAGGAACCTTACTTACCCAAAGACTTGGATCAGGTTTTTTTGGCAGTTTGATAGGTCCAGTATGTTTCGTTTTTTCCACAAAAAACCCCTCCATTCGTTTTGATATCGATCCGTTCATCATTCATTATGCAAAAATTTCAGTTGTTTGATCAAACTAAAATGATAGTGTCCTATTACATTGATAAAAAGCCGTAACAATCATCTATCATTGAAAAAGAAATTGCTACGGCTTTATAAATAGTATACATGAATTCGGTACATCATTAAGGCTCGCTGCACTTAATTCTTCAAATCCGTCCATCAGCACTTTTTTCGCTGCTCTTTATTCTGGTATTGACAATTGACTAGGACATAATTAAACGATCAAGTCTAAATATACGCCAAAACTAGTACATCTCGTACGTCGGAGACTCACCATTCGCCTGAGGTACGCCAAATACTATTCCGAGGCAGGTGATATGCAACTACCATTGTTCGGGTATTTCTTTCGTAAAAACACTTTTTTCCTAGCCTCATTTACTCTTTCTTATGCCTTGGTCGCTACCCTAGATACTCTAGGTTTCGATTTAACTTGTTTTTCCTGTAAACGCCTAATATCTGTACGAATCCAAATCGAAACGAAAAGTGCAACAGCAAATAGAACACCAAATATCATCATCGTCATATTATAACTATTTGTAAGATCATAAATTCGGGATAATAATACTGGACCGACAACTCCTGCAAGTGCCCATGCAGTTAATATATAGCCATGTATCGCTCCAAGCTGTTTTGTTCCAAATAAATCGCCAATATACGCTGGGATGGAAGCAAATCCGCCACCATAGCAAGTTAAAATTAGAAAAAGTAACAGTTGGAATACGATTGCATTCGTTGCAAATGGAAGAACAAAAAACGCGATTACTTGAATGACAAAAAATGCTGTATATACATTTGGTCTACCGATATAATCCGATAAGGACGCCCAGCCTAGTCTGCCCGCTCCATTGAATAAACCAAGAAGTCCAACCATTGTAGCCGCTGCAATCGCAGTCATACCAGTAATCTCTTGAGCCATCGGGGAGGCAACAGCTAAAATAGCAATTCCACATGTTATATTAATAAATAGCATGATCCAAAGCATCCAAAACCTTCTCGTTTTCACTGCTTCATTGGCAGTTAGTTGAGACAAATCTGCTTTTATTTTACTCGTACCGTTCTTTTTACTTTCAATAAACCCTTTAGGTGCCCATCCTTCTGGCGGTGGAGATAGATATTGTGCCGATAACGTCATCACAACGAAGTAAATAAGCCCTAAAATGTAAAATGTACTAGAAATCCCGACATTTTCTATTAGAGTTGCTGCTGCTGGCCCACTTATTAGTGCCGCAAAGCCAAACCCCATAATAGCAAGCCCTGTCGCAAGTCCTCTTCGATCTGGGAACCATTTTACAAGCGTTGACACAGGTGCAATATATCCGATTCCTAATCCCGTACCACCAATCACCCCATAAAAAATGTATAATAAAGATAGTGACTCCATCATCGTTGCTAATCCTGATCCCGCAACCCCAACACCGAAAAAAACCGCTGCTAGCATACCTGATTTTCGTGGTCCATTTTTTTCAACGAAACGTCCCATGAATGCTGCTGACGTTCCTAAAAAGAAAATGGCGATACTAAATGCAAGTGAAACTTGGGTTGTATCCCACCCGTACTGATCAACCATAGGATTCGTAAAAACACTCCAAGCGTAGGCAGAACCTATTGAAATGTGTATTCCTACAGCAGATGCAGCAATTAGCCAACGATTTTTTACTTTTTGCATGAAAATCCCCCTTATAAATGATTGTTATTATGATAAACCAACATAATAAAATGAAGGTTTGTTCCAAATTCATTACATTTACACTGGAAAGTAATTTCATGATGTGAAATACGTAATTTGATAGACTTCTTATATAATCAATTGTACCTATTTAGTTAAGTATTAAAGTTATGCTTTTCTATATTTAAGAAATATTCCGTTTTTTATATACGTGCTATCATATCATGTAAGCGATTGCAAATCAATAATATTGTCAACGTTTTGTCACATTTTTGTCGAAACTAGTTATTCCCCAATTATATGATGCTAGCTGTTAAATCATGAACTTACCCACGAACTAAAGTATACGCATATACTTTTGGACACCCATTTATTTTTAGGAGATTAGCAGCATGACGGATCGTTCTTCCAGTCGTATAAATATCATCGATCAAAATAACTGGTTTCGTTATTGGCTTTGTTAATGTAAAGGGGTTTTCAGACATCATGCGCTCGATTCTCGTTTTTTTTGATTGTTTTTCAGAATGAATTCTTTTCAGTATCTCCATTTGTTTCAAGTTTAAAAAAGAAGCTAATAATTGGGACTGATTAAATCCTCTTTCAATTAATCGTTCATCACTTAAAGGTATTGGAATGATCGCTGCTTGCTTTTTTAACGTTGAATAACTTTTCATAAAATGGATCAACCATTCTCTTCTGAAGACTTCACCTAATATATAATCGCCTCGATACTTCCATTTTGCAATCATCTCTTTCATAAAATGATTATACGAATAAAGGGATACATTTCTGTCCAATGGATCATTCCCTGCATAAATGCTTTTCCATTTCTCGCAATCTTCACATGTCTTGTTTCCAGATGGGCGACTACAAATCGTACAGCGATTTCCAGTGATTTTTTTAAATTTAGCTATACAAAGGGGACATAATTTTTGCTGTTTTTGCAAATGGATCACATTTCCCCAATTAGTATGAACAATTAATTCTTCATCGCACCATAAACAATAGTTCATCCATTCACTCCTTTTTTGAATTAGTTGTTAATTTCATTGCCCGTTTATTCATCTCTAGTATCGAATCACGAGCCATGATCATTGCATCTGTCTTTCCATCATGAAAAAAGACTACTTCCCCTTTCGGATCGACTGGGCTTCTTCCTGCCCGTCCAGTGATTTGTACTAATGCAGCTTCATCAAAAATGATATGACCTGCGTCGAGAACTGCAACATCAATGGACGGGAAAGTAACGCCCCGTTCTAAAATCGTTGTCGTAATAAGCGCATATATTTTCTTTTCACGGAAAGAAGTGATCTTTTCTTCCCGTACTTTATCTTCTGCATGAACACTAATCATTTCTTTTTGATTTGAAATAAGTTGATGGTGTAGAAAAAGTGAAATAAGAGGTTCTCTAAGGGAGTTTGCAAGTTGAATGGTTGGAACAAAAATAAGCATTTGTCGAGTTGGCTTTTCTCTCTCTTTTAGCCATTGAATAAACTTCTCTGGAAGCATATTGTTTTCTAACCGACGTTTCAAAGAGGAACAATAGAAGAGGTTAGGAATTTCAAGAGGAAGCCCATGAAAACGAACGGGTACAAACACATAGTCTATTTTCTTCGTCATAACTCTATTTCGCAGCTTTTTTCGCGGGGTAGCCGTCAAATAGATTCGTGCAGCGTTCTTTTTTGCTGCTCTCCTTGCTGCAAATTGAAGAGACTTGTCATGATGAAAAGGAAATGCATCAATCTCATCAATAATAAGCACATCGAATGCATGTTGATATCTTAGAAGCTGGTGAGTTGTCGCGATCATAAGTTGAGCTGTTCCATCATTATCCCGACTCCCGCTATATAATGCCTGAATATGGAGAGAAGTGAAGGCTCGCTGAAGGCGGGGTAATAATTCTCGGACAACATCTGCTCTAGGTGTTGCGATACATACTCGCTTCCCCAGCTCAAGCGCTGTCGTAATCCCTTGAAAAAGCATTTCTGTTTTTCCAGCCCCTGTCACCGCCCATACTAGCTGCTCTCCTCCTCGCTTGACTGTTTCCATAATTTTATCGGCTGCATGCTGTTGTGCTTCGGTTAATGTTCCGTTCCATGTACAAGGACTTTTTAATTGTGGCCAACGGTACCTTTCCCCCGACCAATAATATAAATGTTCACATTCCATTACTCTACCCATATTGATACAGTTTCGGCAATAACGATGTCGTTTTTGACAACGAGAACAGGGGATTTCCGCAAATAAAGACTTCTTTTTATTATTACATCGGATACACTTTGTGAAAAATAAACCGTTTTGAATGGAGGGGATTGGGGTAAATATACGGTAGGTTAGTAGTTTCTGAAAAAGTGCTTCTTGTACTACTATTTCATCTCTAAGCAACAATTTTCCTGTATATTTCTTAGCTAAGTCTTTCACATAGTTATTATCAAGTTGAACGTCTTTAGTCCTAAGGGGTGGGGAGTGATGACTTGTTATTCTCCCCTTTTTTCCAATCAGTTGATTCCACATCGAAACTAGTTTTCGGCTGACATATGTAATCAATTTTCAATACCACCTTATTCAGTATACCAACAAACACCGATCGACCCTTCACCTAAGTGCGTACCAATTACTGGTCCAAAGTAGCTGATGATCGACTCGATTTCTGGATGATTTTTCGCAAAATCTTCTCGCAATTTCGTTACTACCGCTTCATTATTTGCATGAATAAAGACAACTCGTACAATTTTTTTATTCACCGCTTCATCTTCAAGCATGGACATCATTCGGTTAATCGCTTTTTTTCTTGTACGTATTTTTTCAAACGGAACAATTAATCCGTCAACAATATGTAAGATCGGTTTAATATTTAACAAGCTTCCTAACAATGCTTGGGCACTATTTAATCTTCCACCCCTTTGTAAATGACTTAAATCATCTACCATAAAATAAGTGCGGGTTTTACTTTTCATATCATCCAAATGAGTGATTATTTCATCTACTGTTTTCCCTTGTTGAACCATTTCGGCAGCTGCGATTGCATACAAACCTTGTGGCATAGCACTTAATTCTGAGTCATATGGGTATACTTTTACGTTTTCCACCATGTTCCCTGCACTTTTCGCTGCTTCATATGTACCACTAAACTTCTTAGAAAGATGGATAGAAATAATTGCATCATAGTCCTTTGAAAGTTCCTCAAATAATTCGATAAATGTACCGATCGCCGGTTGCGATGTTGAGGGTAAATCTTTTGATTGTTTAACTTTTGCATAAAATTCTGCGGTCGTAATATCCATTCCTTCACGAAAGGACTCATCTCCAAAAACAACACTTAATGGTACGGTATGAATATGATACTTTTCTAGTAAATTTTCTGGAATATAAGCAGTACTATCCGTTACAATTGCTACTTTCATCATTGCCCCCCCTTTAACAATAAAGTGATTAAAATACTTCAACCCAACCGTTTCGAATAGCTGTAACAACAGCTTGTGTACGATCGTTTACATCCATTTTTTGCAATATATTACTGACATGATTTTTGACCGTTTTTTCGCTAATGACTAGAGTCTCCGCGATACGACGGTTGCTTTGTCCCTCTGATAAAAGTTGTAAAACTTGGCATTCACGTTTCGTTAGTAAATGTAGTGGCTTTCTATATTCTATTTCACCTGCACCTGAAGATGATTCCTTATTTTCTACTAATTTACGATACTCTTGAACTAGATTGTGAGTAACTTTAGGATGTAAATAAGAGCCACCATCATAGACGACTTTTATTGCCTCCATTAAAGATTCTGTATCCATTTCTTTTAGTAAGTACCCTTGTGCACCTGTTTGGAGTGCATGAGTAACATAACTCTCATCTTCATGGATCGATAAAATAATTATTTTTACATCAGGATTATTTTGTAATAAATCTTTCGTAGCTTCGATCCCATTCATCTCTGGCATATTTATATCCATTAATACAATATCTGGTTGATATTTTTCAACTATTTCTTTTGCATCATACCCATCGTCTGCTTCTGCGACAACTTCAAATGATGGTTCAAAGCTTAGTATTCTTTTTACTCCTTCTCGAAATAGTTTATGATCATCAATTAGTGCAATAGTAATTACTTCTTTCGAAACCATAAAAGTATTCCCTCCATTAGTTTTATTTTATTGTATCTGTTTATCAAACAAAATGCACCATATTATACGAAAACATAATATAACAAGGTTATTAAGACCTATCAAAACTTTGATTATATGGTACTATTATCCTAATAGTAGTTCCTTCTCCCCTTCCTGATTCGATCAATAATTTCCCGTCTAATATTTCAACACGTTCTTTCATTCCGATTAATCCGAATGAATCTTTTTTCTCAATATCATGATCAAATCCAATTCCATCATCTCTAATTATAACAGTTATTTGATCGGGAAGTACTTCAATCGTCACTTTGATTAAATTTGCTTCGGCATGATTTATAGCATTTTGTAGTGCTTCTTGTACTAAGCGAAAAATTGCTACTTCATAATTTGCTTCTAACCTTCTTTCATCCCCAAGTAAAATTAATTCAATTTCAATATTGTTATATTCTGACATGGTCGCAATATGCTTTTTAATTGTTGGAAAAAGTCCAAGGTCATCTAAAGCCATTGGGCGTAAATCATAAATAATCCGTCTTACCTCTTGTAAGGAAGAACGAATATTTCCGCGGATACTTTTCACTTCTTTTAGTGCTTGTTCGACATTGCCTTCTCGAAAAGCTAAATCAACAATTTCAGAGCGAATTAATATGTTTGCAAGCATTTGTGCAGGCCCGTCATGGATTTCTCGTGAAAGTCTTTTACGTTCGATTTCTTGAGCCTCGATAATTTTCAACCCAAATTGTTGTTTTTCTTTTGCTGTTTTTAATGCTTTATTTACTTTACTGAAATCATCATGTAAATACGTCAATACGACAGATACTTTTCTACCCAAGTTGGTTGCATGTTCAATCGTTCGTTTTAAACGAATAATTCGTCTTTCTAACTCGTCCCGTTTTTGGCGAAGTCTTTTTTCTTCTTGACGCATAATCGCTAAGTTTGTCTGTAAGGAATGCGTTTCTTCATAGACATGGCGAATATCGCTTTCCGTATAACGATTAAATTCACGACTTACGACCGAAAGTTTTTGCCTTGACTTTCTTACCTCTACTTCTAGTCGGTCGCCACGTTTTATATAATCTTTCACCATCATTTTAGTTTCTTCTAGTTCCCGTTGTAAATGAGCGTGTTCTTCCATCGCTTCTTCACTTATATGAAATATTTCATCTTTACTTTTTTCAACGACATTCGTCATTTCGTCTATAATAGTGTCTAACGTTTTTTTATCCATTTGATTCTCCAAAACCATTTTCCAATCACCGACCTATGTTATAATTAGGAAAGCACTATCTTATCGGAGGAATTAATCTATATGCTAAATTATTATTATACCGTAAAACAAGCTGGTACACACGAAATAATTATTCAAAAATCTCGATTTATCGGATATGTAGAAAGAGTAAAGTCAGCGGAGGAGGCTCAACAATTTGTTCAAAAAATCAAAAAAAAGCATCATGATGCCACACATAATTGCTCGGCTTACTTAATCGGTGATCATGATGAAATTCAAAAGGCAAATGATGATGGAGAACCTAGTGGTACAGCCGGCATCCCAATGTTGGACGTATTAAAAAAGCTTCAATTAAAAAATACTGCTGTTGTTGTTACACGCTATTTCGGTGGGATAAAACTCGGTGCTGGAGGATTAATCCGAGCTTACAGCAGCACAACTTCTGAAACAATTAAAACAATAGGCATCGTAAAAGGTGAGTTAATGCAAGGGATATCCTTGAGCATCGAGTATCCTTTACTTGGAAAAGTGGAAAATGCCTTACGGATGTCATCCCATGTGATCGATCATATTAATTATTTAGAAAAAGTAGAATTAATTGTCTATGTCCATATCGGAGTTGCTGATTCCTTTCAAGCGGAAATGATTGATTTAACAAATAATCAAATTATACTTAATGAAATAGATAAAAAATATATTGAAACGATCGTATCTTAAGGTCTGTTGCTTGCAATTAGTAATGTTTTCTGGAATTCTCGGACAATTAAATGAATTAATTCGTCTGTTGAAGTTATATTATCTTGTTCCGTTTCGTAAATTATATTTTGTAATAAGCTTTTAAATCTTTCTTGTTCAGTCATTAATGATCATCCTTATTCTCAGTTATTCGAAAAGTCATCTTTCATTCCTATTCCTACATTATTTTAAACAATAATTGTAAATTCGACAAGACTTTTCTATCAATTGTTTTACTTTTTTTATCATATGCTATTTCAAAAGAAATTGGAATTTGTACAAGTGTGATGGAAGAACGTTTTTTGTTGGTTTTTTTGAACGTTTAAATTGTGTTAATAAGTAATGAATATTTAATTTATTTGTTTCATTTCCCTTGGTAAGACGGTATAATAAGCGTAATAAAATGATTTAGAAATGTTCGTTTCAAGGAGTGATTTTTTGCGCAAATTATCTGTTTTTTTAATGATAATCGGAATTGGTATCATTGGTTACGCTGGCTATCAATTAGTCTTAACAAACATGTTACAAAAAGAAAGTTTAGCGGAAGCTCAAGAAATACTAACTTCAACCGACGACGTAGATAATTTACTAGAGGCATATAAAAACTTTTCTCCGAATGTGGGAGATACAATTGGAATTTTAGACATTCCAAAAATTGATGCGGAATTACCGATCGTCGAAGGAACAGATGAAGATGAGTTAGAAAAGGGAGTTGGTCATTATAAAAGTACGGTCTTTCCATCAGAAAATGATCAAATCTTGTTATCAGGTCATCGGGATACTGTTTTTAGGAGAATGGGTGAATTAGAAATTGGTGATATTTTAACGGTTAAAGTGCCGTACGGGGAATTTTCCTATGAAATTGTCGAAACGAGAATAGTCAGTGCAGATGATCGTACTGTCATAAAATCGACAGCACCTGATGAAGTATTAACGGTTTCTACTTGCTATCCATTTAATTATGTTGGAAGTGCACCAGATAGATATATTATTAACGCACTCCCTGTGGATACTAAATAATGTCATTTTGATTAAATTGATCAAAATGATTTTTTATACATTTAAGAAGCTGTTCAAAAAGTCCGATAAAAATGACATTTCAGCATTTCTTTGGCAGAAAAGCTGTGCTGGCAATATTTTATATGCAAAGTAATCGCAGACATAATCTTTTTCGATGGGAGGAGCATCCAATGCAGTCCCAGAACATCAGCGATCTTAGCTAACCTCGGATCCTTTTTTATCTTCCTTTTTGAACATGCACTTAAAGAAAAAAGTGAAACATAACGTTTGTTTCTCACATTGTCCTATATAAAGAAATAGAGAGAGATCGCTTAACCAATCTTGGGGGTTTTAAAATGAAAAGATATTTATACGTAGTTAGTCTTATATTTCTAATTTTTCTTGCAAGTTGTTCCAATGAAGAACATAACCCAGCAGAGCAGCTTGATACATACATTTCCCTTTGGAACAAAAATGAGTTTATGAAAATGTATGAGATGCTGACAGATGAAGTGAAAGCTGAATATGCAAAAGAAGATTTTGTTGATCGCTATGAGAAAATTTACAATGATCTAGGAATCGAAAATTTGGCTATATCTTCAACCGAATTATCAGATAAAGAGTTGTCCAAAGCTCGTGAAGAAGGGATTGTCACTGTCCCCTTAGAAGTAGAAATGGATAGTATCGCTGGTCCAATTCAATTCACATATGATATTACCCTTCACTTGGTGGAAGAAGATAATGAGGAAGAAACAAAAGACTGGTATATTGAATGGGATCCTGGACTTATTTTTCCTGATTTGGCGGATGGCGGAAAAATTAAGATTGATGTAGAAAGCCCAAGAAGAGGAGAAATTCTTGACCGCAATCAAATGCCACTTGCTATCAATGATATCGCTTATGAAATTGGAGTTGTCCCAAGTAAATTTGAATCTGAAGAAAATGAAAAAGAGCAAATTGCAGCATTATTAAATATGTCGGTTAATGCAATAGATGAAAAGTTAAATGCAGCTTGGGTTGAGCCTGACCATTTCGTTCCATTAAAAATAATTCCCAAAAGTGCGGAAGAAAAAATATCTCAATTGTTGCTTATTCCTTCCGTCACTTCTGTTAAAACAACTGGTAGAACATACCCATCCAATAAGGCTGCCGCACATTTAACTGGGTACATTGGGCAAATCACGTCTGAAGAAATGAAAAAATATCCAGAAGGTGCGTACAAAGAAAGTGATATGATTGGTAAACGCGGTCTGGAACTCTTTTATGAAGACAAATTACGTGGCGAAGAAGGAGTTAAAATACTAATCATTAAAGATAATGGCGATAAAAAAGAAGAAACGATTCTGCTAGCGGAGAAATCTGTAAAAAATGGGGAACATATTCAAATTTCAATTGATGTTAATATTCAAGAAAAAATATTTTCGTCTTATGAAGGTAAATCTGGAACTGCAGCTGCCATTAACCCAAAAACTGGGGAAATTCTAGCATTAATAAGCAGTCCATCGTTTGATCCGAATGAATTAACGTATGGAATCTCTCAAAGTAACTGGGATGCACTAATGAATGATAAAGAAGAACCATTTGTTAACCGCTTTACAGCAACGTATGCACCTGGTTCAGTTCTAAAGCCTGTTTCAGCTGCAATAGGGTTATCAAATGGCACGATTAAGCCAGAAGAAGGAATTACGATAAATGGGTTAACATGGGGGAAAGAAGGATGGGGAGACTTCAAAGTAAAACGGGTTTCTACCACTTCGAAACCAGTCGATCTAAGAGAAGCTATTATTAAATCAGATAATATTTATTTCGCAATGAAAGCTGTTGAAATGGGTAGTGATAATTATATTGAAGGGTTGAAAAAATTTGGTTTTGGAGAAAAGCTTCCAGTCTCTTTTCCGTTTAATGCATCACAAGTGTCAAATGATGGGAAATTGACGGATGAAGTTCTCCTTGCAAATACGAGTTATGGGCAAGGGGAAATCGAGGTAAGCTCTCTGCATATGGCACTTGCCTATACTCCTTTTTTAAATAAGGGGAACATGATAAAACCGAGCTTTTTACAAGAGGATAAAAAAGGAGAAATTTGGGTTGAAAATGTGATTAGTGAAGAAGATGCCGAACTAATGCAACAATATTTACGTGATGTTGTGACAGATGGTACTGCAAAAGCAGCGAAAGATGAGGATTTCCCTGTATCGGGAAAAACCGGAACTGCAGAGCTTAAAGTTGCCCTCGATACGAAAGGTCATGAAAATGGTTGGTTCGTCGGATATCCAACAGAAGATCAAGATATGTTAATTGCGATGATGGTAGAAAAAGCGGAAAATATTGGCTCAAGCAGTTTTGTTGCTGGTAAAGTATTGGATATTTTAAAAGATACAAAGTAATACTGCGGTTTTGAGGCTGGGACATAACTAAAACGACCATATCGAAAGACGAATAATGCATTATCTTAGCGGAGGAAATATACGTAGACTCCTGCGGGAGGAAAGGCATCGGTGAGACCCCACAGTGCGCTAGCCGAGGAGACTCACCAGCCGCCCGCGGTAAAGGAGTCACTGTGAAAACAAGCGATAGCGCAGGTTGAACAGATGTCGCTCTTATGCCCTGTGGTGAAAGCGAAGTATATTTCCAGAGCGGATTATATGCAGCTACCATTGTTCGGGTTTTTCTTTGGTGAAAACACTTTTGTCCCGGCCTCTTCTATTATGCTTACGTGAGGATAGGAATAAACGTTGTCTAGTTCCTTTACCGACGATAAAAATCGTCTCTTTCGCGAAAGGAAACACGCTGATTGGTAAGCAGTTAGGCGTTGAAAAGGCTATGTTGTCGGTTTTATTATTTCTGTGAGCAAAAAAAGAGAAACTTTCTATTGTTAAATAGAAAATTCTCCTTTTATAATAACTTCACTAACATATTAAATGTTTGAATATCTTTTTCATCCAGTGATTTATCTATTAATCTTTTAATATTTTGCACTTCTAGTTCCTTAATAATTAATTCGGTTTTATCATTCAGTTGACTTTCTTGTTTTTGTACAACTAATGATTTTTCATAATAAGGCTTAATGATTTCTTCTAATTGATCCATAAAATCAGCAAGGGAAGTTAATTTTTTTACGGTTAAATAAATAATATCTTTCCCTTTTTGAAAGGCAAATTTTGTTTCTGTATTAACAACCTGTTTTGTTTTACGATTAATTAATATTTCCTGACCTTCAATCGGAACAAAATGGTATACTTTCTTATTAATAAATAACGAAAAATACTGATACGCCAATATGATCCGGATATATTCTGTATTCATTTTAATATAATAAGGTTTTAATAATTTAACTGTCACCATTTCCCCCACCTCCTAATTGAAAGATACTATGTTAGTTGACTTATTTTACAATGAATTCAGAAAAATTGCAAGAGTAAATTTATTATTTGGGCATAATTTCCTCGACGATTTGATCAAAATTGTTTATTTCTGTATGCAGCCAACTTTTTTCTTTCTTTTCCTCTAATTCCTTTGTAGCTTCGAGTTTCTTTAAGCCCTTTTTCATTTCGGCTTTATATCTTTTTGTATAATGAGTTATTTCAGCCTCATATTTTTCATCTGTTCCCTTCGTTACTGTTTGTTCGTATAGATCGACAATTGCATCACCAATTCGTGTTGGAAATAATTCATGTGGTGGCGTGCTGTCAAATAGACAACAATCAAGATCGCGAATGATGAGCATATCAAGACTTTTTGGATCAAAGCTACAATGGTAGACTTCTACATCATATCCATATTGATGACATGCTTCTAATACTTTTTTCATAAATACTGATTTTCCTGTTCCCGCTCTCCCTTTAATAAAAATTCGATTTTGGATAGGTTCGATTAAATCTTGCACATGATTGACGATCCCATCAGGCGTATTTGTACCAAATAACCTTTTATACACTGTAATTGGTTGTGAACTTGTTTCAGTATCATGAAATAATTCCGCTATACAATTTTCTGCCGCATGATCCGCTTTTGTAAAATCCATTTCATTAATATAGATTTTTTCTAAATCATCGTGGATTTCTAATCCTCTTTTGAAATAAGCATATGCTTCTTCATATAGTTGATTTTTTTCTGGCATGTGAACAGCTTTGTCTGAACTACCTGGAATAAATTCGGTTAAATCAACGATTATTTCATTTTCTATCGAAGGGTCATTATTCGCTAATATTGCTACAGATAGCTCACGAACTATTATTCCATCCACATATTCTTTACTTTGAGGACTACTAATTATTTCAAGATCATATTCTTTACTGTAAAAATTGGCAATTTTTTTTAACACTTTCGTTTTTACTATGTTTGAAGGATGTTGTAAAATAATTATTTTCTTTATGTCTTTTATATTCGATTGTAAAAAGGTTACATATCCCTCTGCTGTATGACCATGTACATAGTATTTTATTTCTTGATGCACAACAACACTTCCTTTTATTTCTACGAGTTTATTCATATTATATGCAAATTATGTGTAGATGTTTTTGCCTACAAAAATTCAACAACTTACCATTTAAAAAATTTATCCAATACCTAATTGCTTGCGTTCTTCGGTCGTGAAAACGCGAGAGCGTGTTAAAAATCTTTTTCCTTCTGGCCCCTCGAGTGAAAACATCCCTCCACGTCCATCAACAACATCAATAATTAATTGTGTATGTTTCCAGTAATCATATTGATCTTTCGACATATAAAATGGTGTACCACCAATTTTACCTAATAAAACATCCGAATCTCCAGTTCGGAACTCATCTCTCGGATAGCACATTGGGGAACTCCCATCACAACAACCTCCAGATTGATGAAACATAAGGTCTCCATGTATCTCTTTTAAATGTTTGATTAAAGAAAGGGCTGCTTCTGTCGCTGTCACTCGTTCCACCATTTTCATCACTCCTCTTATCATATTATATATAATGGGCTACTTTCTAATGCACGTTTTATCTCTTTTGTACAAAAAACTCCCACTATTTTCTAGAGTGGGAGTTTTTCATTTGATTAAAAGAATCCAGCTGGACCTTCACTATAACTAACAAGTAAATTTTTCGTCTGCTGGTAATGGCTTAACATCATTAAGTGTGTTTCTCTACCAATTCCGGATTTTTTATATCCACCAAAAGCTGCATGCGCTGGATACTGGTGGTACGTATTTGTCCATACGCGACCAGCTTGGATACCACGTCCAAATCGATACGCTTTATTAATATTGCGTGTCCAAACTCCAGCACCTAATCCATATAACGTATCATTTGCAATTTCCATCGCTTCATCATCGTCAGAGAATGTCGTCACTGATAAAACAGGTCCAAAAATTTCCTCTTGGAAAATGCGCATTTTATTATGACCTTTAAAAATAGTCGGTTCTACATAATATCCGCCCCCAAGTTCTCCTTCCAATTTATTTGCATTTCCACCGATTAATACTTCTGCACCTTCCTCTTTTCCGATGTTAAGATAAGAAGTGATTTTCTCCAATTGCTCTGTAGAAGCTTGTGCACCCATCATCGTTTCCGTGTCGAGTGGGTGTCCGATCTTTATCTTCTTCACTCGGTCAATCGCACGCTCTATGAAAGAATCATAAATCGATTCATGAATTAACGCTCGTGATGGACATGTACAAACTTCCCCTTGGTTTAGTGCAAACATGACTAATCCTTCAATCGCTTTATCTAGAAATCCGTCATCTTCATCCATGACATCTTTAAAAAATATGTTTGGTGATTTCCCACCGAGTTCTAACGTTACTGGGATTAAATTTTCAGAAGCATATTGCATAATTAAACGTCCTGTAGTCGTTTCTCCAGTAAATGCTACTTTCGAAACACGACTATTGGAAGCAAGTGGTTTTCCAGCTTCCACCCCGAATCCATTGACAATATTCAGTACCCCAGGAGGAATCAAATCACCAATTAATTCAAGTAATACATGAATAGATGCTGGTGTTTGTTCTGCTGGTTTTAAAACGACACAGTTACCTGCTGCAAGTGCTGGTGCAATTTTCCACGTCGCCATTAAAATTGGGAAATTCCATGGAATTATTTGACCTACCACTCCAATTGGCTCATGAAAATGATATGCTACCGTATCATTGTCGATTTGACTAATCGTTCCTTCTTGTGACCTAATTGCTGAGGCGAAATAACGATAATGGTCGACAGCAAGTGGTATATCTGCTGCTAATGTTTCTCTAACTGCTTTTCCATTATCCCACGTTTCTGCTACAGCTAACATTGCTAAATTTTCTTCGATCCGATCCGCTATTTTATTTAAAATATTCGCTCTTTCTGTGACAGAAGTTTTTCCCCAAGCATCTTTCGCATCATGTGCTGCATCAAGGGCTAGTTCGACATCCTCTTTCGTTGATCTAGCAATCTCACAAAATACTTGCCCTGTTACCGGGCTTACATTTTCAAAGTATTTACCGTTTGTTGGGGGAACATACTCTCCACCAATATAGTTATCATACCGCTCTTTGTAATGAACAACTGACCCCTCTGTATTCGGATTTGCATACCTCATCCATTCATTCCTCCCTATATTTTTTGAAATCGCTTACATCAAGTTGTTAGATCATGTTGTTTTACTTAATTAGATAATATCAATAACGTGCAAACATTTCAATCCCTTTTAAAACATTTTAACTAATGATAAAGTGTGCAAAAATTAAAAAACTCGGCATATACCAAGTTTTTTGATAGAAATATTTATTTATGAATACGATAGCGCCTCCAACGCCCCTATTAATAATTCATTCCAATTCTGGTAGCATCCGTATTTCCTGCTCCATTTTTGATTGACAAAGCGGACATTCTGGTTCTTTTTCAAAGCTAAATGACTCTCTCATCCAACCTTGACATTCATCACTTGTACATGACCATACATTCGTCTCAACCTCAGGTAAAGGTTCTTTTGGACCCCGTGAAAAAGCCATGTTACCATCCCCTTTCAATATCCCTATTATACCTCTTTTTTGAAAATAAAGAAAGTTATTATATGAATCATTTGTTCGCGTATGGGTGATTGATCACCATATCAACGAACGTTTTCATTGCCTTCGTTTCAAACTCTTGCCTTATTTTTATAATGGAAAAATCGCGTTGCACAGGTGTTTGCATAACGGGTAATTGTTTCACTGTCCCAAGCTTCAGTTCTTTTTTTATTGCCCATTTTGATACTAAACTAATACCTAATCCAGCTTCCACCGCTTCTTTTATTATTTGCGTACTACCAAAAATGAGGATCTGTTTTGGATTAATGTTATTTTTACGTAAAAAATGTTCGGTTATTTTTCTCGTTCCCGAACCTTCTTCACGGATGAGCCATGTCATATCATTTAATTCTTCCGGTGCGATTGGTCCCTTTCTATGTAAGTTTTTCCTACCGCTTGCGATAATATACATTTCATCCGTCGTAAACAATAGATGATTCATTGTCTCGTCCTTAAAATTCCCTTCAATCAACCCTACATCTATTTCATGATTAAGTAACTTTTTTCCAATCTCTTCCGTATTCCCTATTAAAATATGTGGGGTTATTTGAGGGAATTGTTTAGAAAGGTTTTTGACTATTTTGGGTAAAAGATATTCACCAATTGTATAACTTGCACCAATTTTTAAGTTACCACTAGGTTCATTTTCCAATTCTGAAACTAAAGCTTCCATTTGCTCATATTTTGCGATTATTTCTTTGCCAATTACATAAACTATTTCTCCTGCTTTATTTACATGTAATTGTTTATTATTTCTTTCAATTAATTTTGTTCCAATTTTTTGTTCCAAACTCTTGATTGATTGACTAACAGCTGGCTGGGTCATATGTAATTTTTGAGCAGCGCGGGTAAAGCTCTTTGATTCAACTACTTCGATAAAAACTGCTAAATATTGATCCATAGTGAATTACTCCTTTCATAAGTATTCCTTATGCGAACCATCATTAATATCTATTTTACTAATGATATAGATCATTTTATACTATTTATGTAACAAAATAGAGAGAAGGGTATATCATGATAAAAGATTTACACTGGAATAAAGTAATTTTAGGGATTGGTTTTACTTTTTTTATCGCTTTACTTGGCTATGTATTAGCAATCGTACCAGGATTTAATCGGGTCGGTCCTTTAGCTTGTGCCATTATACTTGCAGTAATTTATCGTCAAATCTTTGGCTATCCTACATTTCTTAAAGCTGGAATTGATATTACCGCAAAATATATTTTACGATTAGCAATCATTTTGTACGGATTAAAGCTAAATATTAACGTAATATTTGAAGATGGGCTTGGATTATTAGTCAAGAGCATCATCGCGATTATTTTTGCTATTTTCCTTATGATTTATCTAGCAAAATGGTTGAAGGCCGAAGAGGAAATTTCACTTTTATTAGGAATTGGGACTGGCATTTGTGGGGCTGCGGCAATTGCAGCTACCGCTCCTATTTTAAAAGCGAAGGAAGAAGATACCGCAATAAGTATTGCCATTATCGCGTTAATTGGAACCGTATTTTCGATTTGTTATACGTTGGTTATGCCAATACTCCCAATTTCAAGTATTGACTTTGGGATTTGGTCTGGTCTTAGTTTACACGAACTTGCCCATGTAGCGCTGGCGGCTGAACCTGCTGGGGAAAATGAACTTGCGATCGCTCTGCTTGCAAAGTTAACTCGTGTATTTTTACTTGTTCCTGTCTGTTTTATCTTAATTATGTGGCTAAAACGTAAAAAGAATGGCAATGAAGGGGCTAGTATTACGTTTCCGTATTTCTTACTTGGATTTATTATGATGAGTTTGTTCGGGAGTTATGTATTAAATAAGTTCATTTTTATTTCTGATCCTATACAACTATGGATTAGTAATGGGACAACGTTTTTACTTACTTCAGCAATGGTTGGACTTGGTTTAAATGTCAGTTTATCTTCCATTCGAACGAAAGCGTTAAAACCATTGCTTGCGATGATCATTACTTCTGTTGTGCTAAGTATTGTGATGTTCTTGCTAACAGTTGTCTTTTAAGAGGGTGGGACATAACAAAACGTCCCACTCAAAAGATAAATTATTATCAAAATAGAAAGTTTAAAATATTACTCGGCAGCTGTCGGATTTTAAATATAAACGTAGTTGAACGAAACTGTGTAGTAACTTTTAAATAGTGAATATACCATCGCTACGGAAATGCACTCCGCTTTCGACAACTGAAATGGTTTTAAAAGAACTTTGGAAGGATTGGTATACACCTGCATCCTGAATATGCTGCGCTTTCCATAGGCGGCTGATGAAAAAGTCCCCAAGGTTTGTTTACATGCGTTCCATCCGAATCCACTTCGCTTTCCTCGGGCAACGCCTCAACTAATTTCAAACGTTTTATTCAAAACGTTTGAAATGGATTTTCGGCTGTTGCTTTTCCCGCAGGAGTCTTCGTGCATTCGGATTCCACACAAATATGGAATGTTGACTTTTTCTTTCATCCTATTGTATTAGCGATACAGAGGTATGGAAAACATGCCATTTGGCCATAAAATAACCGTCTTTTTGGTATAATTTCGAATAGTTTTTTTCGGTAGCCTCCCTGTCCATCCACAGGAGTCTCCGTGCATTTCCTTCGCTAAGGTGAGGTTGAATCATTAGGTAATTTATGTTTGAAATAAATATCATTTACATTCACCTAACCAAACGTATAGTTGATTGGAGCGTAGGACAGTCGACTCCTGCGGGAAAAGCAAATGGTCTTCGATGGGACGAGCATTTAGCGGAGTCCCACGAGTCTGAAGACCCCGGAGGAAGCGGTTTTCTTCCGAGGCGGGTTAAGTTCGCGACGTCCTTGTCGCAACACCCGCACTAGCACGTCCTGTGCGTCGGAGGCTGAAGCCGTGCCCGCGGAAAGCGACTGTCCGTAGCGGAAATCAACGTTGCTGTGACTAGGTTTATAGACGAAATATCAAACTAAGATACTGCACAGTTTAATTTTTATGAGCAACACGTTTTTTTAAAAAACATCATGCAAAATCCGAACTTATGCATTCTTCATTGAAGTATTTGCACCAAGTTCGGATTTTTCCATGACTAACCTATTTTTCCCGTCCTCTTCCTCTGTTATAACGCAAAGCGCTCAATTGCTTTTGCAACACCATCATCATTATTCGTATCTGTCACATAATCGGCCGTTTCAATAATTAATTGCTGTGCATTTGCAACTGCAACTCCTACTCCAACTTGTTCGATCATTTTGAGATCATTTAAACTATCACCTGCTGCCATAACGTTTTCCATTGAAATACCGAGCTCTTTACAGATCGAACGAATCGCTTTTGCTTTATTTACCCCTGCTTTGTTTATTTCTATATTTGTAAGCGATGAATTTGTTATTTCAATACTTTTATCATCTTGTAACTGTTCAAGTAAAAATTGTTTCGCCTTCTCATCCAAGTTACCATATCCAATTTTCAACCATTCATGTTGATGGAAATTTTCAGGACGTCTACGATTGACAAAAATTTCATCTGTTGCAACGATCCACATATGGTAATTGTTTTTATCTCCTAACTCCCATAATGATTCTATTTTATGAGCATCTAATGTATGTCTTTCTAGTAACTTATGATCAACAGTCCATATTTCTGCACCGTTTGATGTAATAATATAGGAAGTTAATTTTAACTCTTCTGCATAAGAAGCACACATTTGTAGTGGTCTTCCAGTACTTAAGACAATTTCAATATCCTCATTTAATGCTTGATTGATAACATTTTTCGTATAATTAGATACAATTCCATCATCATTTAACAAAGTTCCGTCCATATCTAATGCAACTAATTTAACTTTTTTCATGTAAATCCCCTTTTCTATTTATCTAGTACATATTTATTTTGACCTGCAGCCATTCCGAAATAGATGATAACAATAGTTATACCAATTAATAAATATAATGGGATTGTCCACACTTGAGTCAGATCATAAATAAAGCCAATCATAATTGGTCCGGTTGCGGCAAGAAGATAACCAATTGATTGTGCCATCCCTGATAATTCAGCAGCTTGTTTCGCATTTCTAGCCCGAATTGCAAGAAATGATAATGCTAAGGCGAAGTTCGCACTTGAGGCTGTCCCTATACAAGCGATAGCAATTAAAGTTACGACAAAAGATGGATTCATTATTAAACAAGTGACACCAATAATGTATAACGTATTGACAATCAAAACTAACAAGCTTTGTGATTTCATTTTTACGGCAATCATTGGAACAATAAAACTAACTGGGATACCGATAAACTGAAAATAAGAAAGCATCACTCCAGCCGTTGTCTTGTCCATTCCATATCCCATTAAAATTTCTGGTAACCAAGATATCGTTATGTAAAAAATCGATGATTGCAGACCCATAAATAAAGCGACTTTCCAAGCGAGAGGCGCTTTCCACATGCCACTTCCTTTATCCGGTTCAAAAAACGCCATCTTCTCTTCACTTTTTATGTTATTCTTCCGGTAAATAATCGTCCAAATAATAAGGCCAATTGCTGCGGGAATAATCCAAATGAATAAGGCGAGCTGCCATCCTAACTGTAAACCTTCCGCTAAAGGTACACTAACACCTGATGCCGAAGTAGCAAAAATGGACATAGATGATGTATATATACTTGTCATAATCGCCACTTTTGTTGGAAACTTTTCCTTAATGACTCCTGGAAGTAGTACATTGCAAATTGCGATTCCAAAACCGATAAATAAAGTTCCTAAAAATAACAAAAAGATAACCGAAATAGATCGTAAACTTATGCCTATTATTAACACGAGTAATCCAAAAGCTAGTGTCCGTTCATTTGAAAGTCTATTTGCAAGCTTCGGTGCGATAGGTGACATAATGGCAAACGCAATTAACGGTAAGCTCGTTAACAGTGCGACGCTCCAATTAGAGAAACCTACATCGTCTCGAATGGTTCCAATTAATGGTCCAACCGATGTGATAGCTGGTCGTAAATTGAAGGCGATAAAGACGATTCCAGTAAATAATAATATGGTATATGCTTTTCCTTTATTTTCTTGATGTACTATATTTTGTCCACTCAAACGATAGCCCACCTTCCTAAACTCTTATTCATCATAACATATAAACTTAGTTGAATTTAAGAGAAGTAGATTAAAATACTGCAAATGTATGGCTTGAACGTTTGAAATAAAAGGTGGCTTGCTCTTTTCGTCGAACGAAAGTCTAAATTACCATCAAAAAAACTGTCTCACAAGCCTTGGCTGGAAGACAGTTTTTTCATTTCTAGCTACAATTTATGAAGTTACCTGAGATGGAGTCTGTTGCTCTAATCCACCACTATCATCTTTTCGTTGTTTTTGAATAAACCAAACGAGACCAATAAGCCCAATCCCGACAAAATTTGTAATCATTTCCGGTAAAATTAAACACATTCCACCTATAAACATGAACAACCGCTCCCACACTCTTGAATGACGAATAAAAAATCCAATCATCGCACTACTGACACCCATCATTCCGATTACAGCTGTTGCAATGGCCACGGTTAACTCAAGTGCCGTCACATCAACTAAAACTAAAATTGGATTATACACAAATATATAAGGAATAATAAATGCCGCTATCGCGAGTTTTACCGCTGTTACACCACTCTTAAATGGATTCGCCCTAGCAATTCCAGCCCCGGCATAAGCGGCAAGGCAAACTGGCGGTGTAATATCAGCAACAATACCAAAGTAAAACACAAACATATGAACCGCAATCGGTGCTAGATCGAAACCATTAATTAAAGCTGGAGCAGCGATGGTTGCGGTTACAACATAGTTCGCTGTTGTCGGCAGCCCCATGCCTAAAATGAGGCAAGCAATCATTGTGAAGAAGAGCGCTAATATTAAGTGGCCCGATGATAAAGAAATAATACCAGCAGCAAATTTCGCCCCAAGCCCTGTAATACTAACGACACCAGCAATAATTCCTGCTGTTGCGACTGCTGCAATAACAGGTAATGCAACACGAGCACCTTGTTCTAGAACGTAGAACGTCTTTTTCAATGACATCCGTGATTCTTTACGAATTAAACTAACTAAATAAGTGGAAATAATTCCATAAATTGCGGCACGTTGTGGTGTAAATCCAATCATTACTGTTCCAATAATGACAAATAATGGAATAAGCATGTAACCATAACGAATCATTTGTTCTTTCAAATTCGGTAATTGCGACTTAGGTAATCCTAAAATTCCTAACTTTTTCGCTTCAAAATGAGTACCAATAAAAATTCCAGTAAAGTATAGAATCGCCGGAACGATTGCTGCTACCATAATTACTGCATAGGAAACACCTAAATATTCCATCATAATAAAGGCTGCAGCACCCATTATTGGTGGCATAATTTGTCCCCCAGTAGATGCAGATGCTTCTGTACCTGCTGCAAATTCAGGTTTAAATCCTGCCTTTTTCATCATCGGAATTGTAAAGGAACCAGAAGCAACTGTATTTCCTACTGAACTCCCTGATACCATTCCTTGTAAAGCGCTAGCGACAACTGCCGCTTTTGCTGTTCCTCCAGTGAACCTTCCTGTTAAAGCAAATGCTATATCATTAAAAAACTGGCCGATTCTCGTATGAACGAGCATGACACCGAAAAATAAAAACAAGTAAATAAATTTAGATGAAATTTGAATGGGCGTCCCGAAAACTCCACTCTCTTGATACCAAAGATTAGTCGCTACACGATTAAATGAAAATCCCGGATGTGATAAAACCTGAGTTGGTATATATTTCCCAAATAATGCATACAGAATCATGACAGATGCAACGATAACGATTGGGATTCCTACCGTACGACGTGTTGCTTCAAGTAGTAATAAAATTGCGACAATAGAAATAATCGTATCAAGCATACTATAACCCGAAATTCTGCTTTGAATAATCGAATCGAAAAAGATTATTTTATGATACGTTACATACATCGCTGTAAAAGCTAATATAACATCATACCAAGGAACTGTTTTTTGCTTTTTTTGCAAGCCACTTTTTGCTGGATAAAGTAAAAATATAATTCCAAGCGCTGTCCCTAAATGGATCGCCCCTTGCTTTTGTGAAGGTAGCGTTCCAAAATAACCCGCATAAATATGAAAAACCGTTAAAGCAACTCCCAAAAAGGTAACAATCCACGCCCATTTACCAATATGTTCCCGAAATTGACTTTCTCGATCATATTTTTCCAACATTTTTTTTGCGTCTTTTTCCGCTTGAGATTGTTCTTTTAAACGCACCTGTTCATCCATCTTCCCACCACCTTTTTCTAAAAAGGAAAAGAGCATATAAAGATTGCTCTTTTCCCAGCTTTTTTTACACTATCTTACTTTCCGTCTAAACTAGTAATCCCTGTCGTTTCTCTCGTAACAATTTGAACAATCTCAGGATAGATATGACCGATAAAGGCAACGTTTTCAATTACGTTCCCTTCAAAATCACCTTCCCCATTAATCGCAGCTAACGATGGAACATGAACAGCCATCCCTAAGTCCATCTCGCCTTCACCAATTGTTGCTAAATTTTCAACAGAAGCACCTGTTTCCATATTGGTAAAATTACTATCTAAATGGTTATTCCACACGTTAGCAATCTCTCCACCTAACGGATAGTATGTTCCACCTTGACTTCCCGTACCTAATATAAATTCTGTTTTACGATCTGCTTCGTCTGCGGTTAAGTCCGCAACTGGATTATCGACTGTTAATCCTTGTTCCTCATAATAACGTTTTGCGCCCGGGTGAATTGGTAAGCCTTCTGCACCATTTAAAGCGTTTTCTAACGTCATTTCGGCTCCCTGAGCATGGGTAACTTCATTCGCGTGTTCCACCATAATTCTAGCAAGCTCATACCCTAGCTCTTCATCGATTGTATCCGTGTTCCCCATTAAGACTGCATAAGCTGCAACTGTCTCAATGTCAGACTCTAAAAAATCATAACTATCTTGTGGTATAGTGTAACGTTCGTATCCAGTATTTGCTTCCATCTCTTCAATCGCTTCTTCTGATAATCCAAGCATAACAACATCCCCTGCAGACGCTTGCAAACTTTCGATACTACCAGCTGGAAGTCCTAAAATTCCTATCGAGATATCAATATTTCCGTCCTGTACCAAATCGGCTGCATCTCCAAAACCTTCTTGGTAAACTTGATAATCTCCCTCTTCTAATCCATGAGCTGCTAAAAGTATTTTAGAAACTGTGTTTGTTTCACTGGCAGCTGGACCGATTGCTATTTTTGCATCCTTCGCTCCACCACTAGTAGAACTACTTCCGCCACAAGCGGCTAGTACTAAAATAAGACCTACTAGCACCATCATAACAGTGAACAACCTAGTTTTTCTCATTGCTTATCCCCCTTATTTATTTGCCTCATGTAAACTAAACATGATGTAGGTAAGTAAAATAGTAAAGAATGGTAATGATGTCATTAGCTCACATTATAGCTTTATATAAGTATACTGATTATTCGACGAATTTTCAACCTACTTTTTCCTTATAATCCTCTACCTACCAAACAGTAATATGTATGTGCTTTCATGGAAAAATATGCTATTCATTTAAGTGCGTGTTCAAAAAAGAGGATAAAAAGAATCAAGGTCGCATAAGATCGCTGCGTTCTGGGACTCCACTAAATGCTCATCCCATCGAAAAGCTTTTGCATCTACGATTACTCGGTGCAATAAACATTGTACGTGCATTCGAGGTGGTGTAGCTTTAAGCAAGGGTGTATGCATTTTAATACGTGAGTAGCAGAGAGGCTAGCCAATTAGAAAACTTGACATTCGCCAGTCCTTCATTGTAATACCTTATTGCTACTTTGGCTATTCAAGAATGGATTTACACTTTCTTAAACAGCCAAAGAAATGTGAAGTGTCATTTTTTACCAAACCTTTAAATAACCTCTTTAAGGAATTAGTTGTTCAAATGTTAAACTATGAACGGTTCATGTTATAATACGAATGGAACAATTGAAGGAGGATTTACATTGAGTGAACCGCAATTAGTGTATAAAAGTAAAATTAATAAGATTAGAGGATTTGCACTTAGCTTAATCTTTATTGGTATAGCTGTTATGTATGGAGGAATATTAACGAAAAAAATCCCTTGGTTAATGGTTACTTTTTTCACCATAGGTGTATTATTTGTTATATTAAGTACAGTCGTTTATTTTTGGATAGGTCTTCTATCCACGAAAGCTATCCCAATCATTTGTCCAAGCTGTGAAAAACCGACAAAAATGCTCGGTCGTGTCGATGCTTGTATGCATTGTAAACAGCCACTCACATTGGATAAAGAACTTGAAGGTAAGGAATTTGATGAAAAATATAATACACGAAAATATCGTCGACAATCAGAAGAACAAAGAAAACAATAATAAGTGGTGGGGCTAATGGTAAAGCAAACCTTACAATTTGATTTTATGATAAACGAAACACAACGAAAGCCTCTTTTATTCTCACAGCCAGAAGAATTAATCATTGCTAATCACCTAAAGGATGTAGCAAATTGCTTAGAAAAAGTGGAGCAAGCGGTCGAAAATGGTTATTATGTTGCAGGTTATATAAGTTATGAAGTTGCTCATTCATTTTTTGACATACATAAAAAAACGGACAACCATATGCCTTTTATTTGGTTTGGCGTTTTTCGTGAGCCTTCTGTTCAAGTATTTGACCAAAATGGCGGATTTTCAGTTGAAAGTTGGGAAATCGCTCAATCAAAGCTGGAATATAATGAGACATTTCAGCACATTATGGATGCCATTATGGAAGGAAAGATCGATCAAATAAACTATACGGTCCCATTCCGAGCAAATTTTCATGGCGATCCTTTTACTTATTATAACCAATTAAGGAATGCACAACGTGCGAAATATTGTGCTTACTTAGATATTGGTGATTTTCAAATTCTATCGGCATCGCCAGAGCTATTTTTTCACGTTAAAAACGGTAGAATAACAGCGAAGCCAATGAAAGGCACCATTCATCGTGGAAAAACGTATGAAGAAGATATCCAAAATAAACATTGGTTACAAACATCGAAAAAGAATCAACAGGAAAATAATTTAATTACAACATTAATGTCTGATGAACTAAAAAGAATAGCAAATGAAGCAAGTATTGAAATTGTGGAAAAGTATTCCGTGGAAAAATATCCAACCGTATATCAGATGACCTCAACGATTTCTGGGGACATTTTACCAGAAGTTCGTTTCATTGATTTAATCAAAGCACTTTTTCCTTGTGGTTCCATATCCGGTGTCCCGAAACGTGAATCAATACAGATGATTACAGAACTTGAACCCGTCCCACGTGAAGTTTATTGCGGGGCAATTGGTTATATTACCCCTGAAAAAGAAGCTGTTTTTAATGTCCCTATCCGAACAGTCGTCATTGATAAACAGAATGGAATTGCTCGTTATGGTGCAGGTGGAGCAATAACGAAAGATTCAAATGTGGACGAAGAATATGACGAAGTGTTAACAAAGACAAAAGTATTACACATCAAAAACCAACCTTTTCAACTTTTGGAAACGTTTGGACTGTACGATGGGAAATATGTTGTTTTTAGTGAGCACATAAGTAGACTTGAAAAATCAGCAAACTATTTTGATTTTCACCTTAATCTTCCACGAATTAAAGAAAAACTAATGCAATATGCACATTGTCACAAAGATGGAGCATGGAAAGTCCGCTTATTAGTCGATGAAAATGGTCAGGGGCATACAGAAATTTTTAGATTACATGAAATAGAAAATCCGAAAGTTTGTTTAGCTAAAAAGCCGATCAATAAAGAAAATACATTTTTATACCATAAGACAACGAATCGTTCATTTTATAAAGAACATATGCGAGATGATGTACTTGATGTTTTATTATGGAATGAAAACGATGAAATCACCGAATTTACAATTGGAAATGTTGTAGTAGAAATCGATGGTGAACGCTTCACTCCCCCTATTGAATGCGGATTATTACCTGGTACATTTCGCGAAAAATTACTATCCGATGGTACAATAGTGGAGCGTAAAATCAAGAAAGCGGATTTACATAGTTGTACGCGAATATGGCTTATTAATAGTGTACGAAAATGGGTGGAAGTAGAATTAGTAAAACAGGATCGTTCACATTAACTAATTCGATTATTAAAAAAAGAGAAAAAACAATCTCAATAGAGCCAAGAATTCAGATATGGATATCTTGGCTCTATTCTCATTGTTATGACGATTACAAATCATATTTAATAATAAATGTTGTATGTAAACTAAAGGATTATTTAATTAAATAGAATTATCATATCCAAATATATACAAAGGAACAAATATTCGCGTTAAAATTATTTTAATGTTATTAAATAAAGGGGAAGTGAAATGAAAATAAAAAATATAAACATCCAAGAACAGATGATGCATTATAAAGTTCCAGGTTCTGTTAATTCTTGAATTACTGAATGCTTTAAAGGGAGTAAGATCGGAATATCTGCATAATAGAGCAAAAGAGATGATAAGTCCACAGGGCGGAAAGGCGTGGATTGGTCTTGGTGCATTTGCAAAAAGAGTCCATAGTAAAAGACTTTTATATTTAGAGTTCAAGGTGCTACCAATTCAACCTTAATTCTATCTGGGTCTTCAAAATAAACAGCGTAATGTTTTTCACCTCCTGCAAAGGGATGCTTATCGATATAAAGGATTTTAACCCCCTTGCGTTCTAACTTTCTTGTCATATCATCTACTTGTTGACGGGAACTTGCATGGAATGCCAAATGGTTTAGCCCAACTCTGCATCTATGGTAAGGTATGTCCATAAATCTTTCTTCTGCTTGTACGAAAACAATATATGTCTCTCCGATTTTCCAACTTTGTCCACTTTCCCACGATTGAAAAGTCTCGTATCCTAATTCCTCTAAAAACTCACCCCAAAAGTTGATTGAACTTTTTAAATCTGAAACATATATTTCAATATGGTGAATAAGTCCTTTTGACAATGGTTGACCTCCTTTGCTAAACTATATTGATTATTTTATCAGAAAACTTTAAAGTTACAATTTTTTATCATAAAAACAATAATCTTTAAGAAAACAGCCTTTCATCACAAGGTAAACCATTATAATAATATTTCTAAAATGAAGAGCTTTCATGCATTAACTGAAAGCAAAGTGAGCCTAGTAGAGAATAAGTGATAGTCAGAGTCAGGGGTTTTTAAAACTTCGAACAGATAGAAAATAGATTATACCCTCGTCAAAAATTGGAAGTCTTTAATGAATACTAATTTTTCTCTTCATTTTCCACTGTTAAATAATAGATAAAGAAAAAAATAGCAACTGATATAATCAGTTACTATTTTTTGAATCGATGCAATTTAACGTTTTTCCCATTATCATAATTTGTATACACGAAACTCTTTATTATGATTATTTATTGCACCTTTACTTTGGAACATTCATGACATTTACCGTAGAGTTCCATCCTATGATGGCTAATCTCAAATCCACTTACTTTTTCTGCTAATGATTCAATCTCATCAAGTGTCGGATAATGAAAATCTACAATCTTCCCACAATCTTCACAAATAATATGGTAATGATCATTCATATTACTATCAAATCGACTTGAATCGTCTCCGTACGTCAATTCACGAACAAGTCCAATTTCACGTAAGATGCGCAAATTGTTATATACAGTTGCAACACTCATGTTTGGGAACTTTCCCTCAAGGGCCTTGTAAATTTCATCTGCAGTTGGATGAGACATCGATGTTAGCAAATATTCAAGAACCGCATGACGTTGTGGTGTTATACGAACCCCAGACTTCTTTAATGTTTCAATCGCTATTTGTAATTTGTCGTCTATCACCGTCATGCACCTCGCTTTCACGTATATTTCATAATCCCAAAATACAGATTATAATCGCTATTATTAGTTTACATTGTTCTCGTAGGTATTGTCAATCTAAACCTAATACTGAATAATAATTAGTTTAAAGTAAGTGTGATTTCAATCACAATTTTGCCATAATAATTGAGAAGGAAATTGGTGTATTGAGAATAAGTTGTTCCTATACCAATTTATACATCTACTTGCAGCGAAATTTCTTCCCCTTTTAACTCATTGTTTACATATCTTGCTGCTACAAATAAATAATCTGATAATCGATTTAAATAGGAAATGGCTAATGTATTATGTAGTTCATCTTGAACCCCGACAGCTATTCTTTCCGCACGCCTAACTACTGTACGCGCTAAATGGAGTGAGCTTGAAGCACTATGCCCCGATGGTAAAATAAACTGCTTTAGTGGAGGTAAGTTCTCACTCCACTCATCGATTTGGTCTTCTAATTCTTTTATATGTTTATCCTTTAACTTCCATGCCACCTCACGATCACTTGGTGTCGAAAGTTCTGCTCCAACATGAAATAGGATCGTTTGGATTCGATACATTTTCTCTAAAAAATCAGCTTTTTTATCCCACTCCACATCATTTAAGAAGCTAAGCGCTAAGCCGATCATCGAGTTTGCTTCATCACAAGTGCCATATGCTTCAACACGTAAATCATTTTTTGCAACCCTTTTTCCATACACTAAAGAAGTGGTACCTTTATCACCAGACCTCGTATAAATTCTCACGTTATTTTCTCCCCCATTTTTCTTACAGTGTTTTCACAACTTCTAACGTTTCCTCGATATGACCTTTCACACGAACTTTTCTATATTCTTTTTGTATGATTCCTTCTTTATCGATAATAAATGTTGATCTTTCAACTCCATAAAATTCCTTGCCAAACATCTTTTTCAATTTCCATACTTCATAAAGCTCTGCCACTTTATGCTCAACATCTGCCAGTAATTGAAACGGTAAATCATGTTTATCAATAAATTTTTGATGACGCTCAATTGGATCCGGACTAATCCCTATAATAACTGTGTTGTAATCACTAAATGCTGCATAATGATCACGAAAATCACAAGCTTGTGTCGTACAGCCTGGAGTCATGTCTTTCGGATAAAAATATAAAACGATATTTTTACCTTGAAAATCGGCTAAACTAACCTCTTCTCCATCTTGGTTTTGTAACGTAAAATTAGGTGCTTTTTGTCCAACTTCTACAGACATCAAAATCCCTCCATTATTGTTATATATTTAACTATACCATAGGAAGCGGGCTTGCCTAAGTGATTATCACTTAAGAGCGATGCCGTTTTTGTTCAAAATTAAGATGGACTAATTTCAACACAAATGCTGTAGGTAAAATAAAGCCGATTAACGCTTGGATAATCGCAACGAATCTTCCGAAGCCTAACGGGGTGATATCCCCATAACCAATTGTCAGGAGAGTAACACCACTAAAATAAAAACTACGTAATAAAAGACTCGATGTGGATGAATCACTATCTTTTACATTTTCAACTAATGTCAGTTCATAAAAAGATAAAACAAAATAAATGAGCCCAAATCCAATAATGACGATACAATAAATGACAATAAGTGTATAAAACACTTCAAAAGATAGACTAATTTTATGTGTTTTTAACGGATGACTTTCTTGTCTAAACAAAATAAATTGAATTAAACTGTTTAATATGACGAAAAGTATAAGACTCATTATAATTATTTTCATATGATCCCTACTAACTTGTTCATTTATTTAAGCGTATGCATAACTAATACCCTGTTATTCTTCTTTTAAAAGAAGTACTAGGTTTTAAGTGGCTCTTTTATAAAAAATGGAAATGAATGATATGATTTTGTTGTTGAGGTATGTGGGGCTGGAGGAATAATGCATGAGTCAAAAGGAGAATGCAGCGTTCCTGAAAAAATGCGAAGTTCAAAGTGAAAATGAAGATCATTTGGGATAATAGTGAATTCAACAGGAAAATGCCTTTACCTAAATAGTAATTGCGTGTAATAAAACGTTTCCCCAACGTTACAGGAAAAATAATGGGAACCCCATTTATTTAAGGTTCCCTCTAAATCTATCCTTTTATTAAACTAGCACTTGAATCAAAATCTTGATGTTGATACAAGTCATAATAACTTCCTTTTTTACGCATTAATTCTACATGGGTACCCATTTCCGTTATTTGTCCATGTTCCACTACAATAATTCGGTCTGCATGTGTAATTGTTGCAAGACGATGCGCAACGATAAATGTCGTTCTATCTGCCGCTAAATTTTCAAGTGCCTCTTGAATCGTATGTTCACTCTCTAAATCAAGTGCGGATGTTGCCTCATCAAAAATAAGTATTGGAGGATTTTTTAAAAACACTCTGGCAATCGCAATTCTCTGTTGCTGACCGCCTGATAGTTTAACTCCACGTTCACCGACTAAAGTATCATACTTATTAGGTAGAGCTTCAATAAAATCATGGGCATTTGCTGCTTTTGCTGCAGCAATGACCTCTGCATCTGTTGCATACGGATTTCCCATGCGAATATTCATTGCAATTGATTCACTAAATAAAATATTATCTTGTAATACCATGCCAATATTGTTTCTCAACGACCGTTGCGTGACATCACGTATGTCAATCCCATCGACTTTAATCGATCCTTCTGTCACATCATAAAACCGCGGGATCAAACTAATTAAGGTGGACTTTCCTCCCCCACTCATTCCGACAAGCGCGACTGTTTCCCCTTTTTCGACATGTACATGAATATTATTTAATACTTTACTTTCATCTTCATTGTATTGAAAAGAAACATTTTGTATTGAAATATCACCATGAACTCGCTCTAATTCAATCGCATTTTGCTTATCATACACATCATATTTTTCATTCATAAACTCAAAAACACGATCAATCGATGCGATCGATTGCGTCAGCACTGTGGAAGCATTAATTAATCGTCGCAATGGACTATATACCCTTTCCATATACCCGACAAATGCAACCATTGTCCCAACCGTTAAATTACCAGTTATCACCTGATATGCTGCAAAAGCTATGACGAGTAATGGCGCTAAATCAGTAATCGTATTCGTAACGGCAAACGTTTTTGCATTCCAGCTCGTATGGTCGATCGCCTTTGTTAAAAAGTTTTTATTACGCTGATCAAATTGTTCTTGTTCATACTCTTCCAGTGCAAAACTACGTGTCACAGAAATTCCTTGCACTCGTTCATGAAGATGTCCTTGCACCTCTGCCAGCGCCTGCGAACGATCCCGGGTTAATTTCCGTAATTTTGCATAAAAATATTTCACTGAAAAACCGTACAACGGAAATAAGATTATCGATACAATCGTCAATTTAACGTCCATCGTTAGCATAATACCAATGGCAATGAGTATCGTTACCATATCAAGCCAAACATTCATTAAGCCAGTGATCACAAAAGTCTTCGTTTGCTCGACATCATGTATTACCCGGGAAATGATTTCTCCTGTCTTCGTATTAGAATAATACTTCAAACTAAGTCGTTGAATATGATCAAATAATCGATCTCTTAAGTCATATAAAATTTTACTACCAACTAATTGTGCCAAATATTGTCTAATATATTCAATAGGAGGACGTAATAAGAGAAACACAACAAATGAAATTCCCATTAACCAAAAAAGTTGGCTGATTTTATCTGCTTGTGACATGTTTCCCTGAATAATATTGTCGATCACATATTTTAAAATGAGTGGTATTAATAACGGAATCGCAAATTTAAATATGCCAATCATAATCGTCCAAATAATATGCCATGTATATGGACGAACAAATTTCAAATATTGTTTAATACTGCTCATGAAAAATCTTCCTTTTTATATACATAATCTTTACTTTTTTCGTATTTAAAGCCCTGTTACAAAAGCAACAAGGCGTTAAACTTCAGACTGCAATGTTAAAAACTTATCATACCAATAATGAATAAATGATTCGTTAAATGGATCATGATGATGTTGAATCCAGTTTTGTAACACGATTAAATCAGTTTCAATCGCTTGTTGAACCGTTATTGGATAAGTATATTTTTCGTTGTTTGTTTCATATTCTTCTTGATCGAGAATCTTGTAAGACCAATCTAACGATACAATGATATCTATATCATAATCAATATATTGTATCATTCTGTTTTTATACGTATATGGTGAACTTATATTGCAATAATAAAATGATTCGTCTTTGCCAAGGATAAATATAATGTTAAACCAGTACCGTCGATCAAAATAAAAAATCGCTGGCTCCTTTGTGCGCCACCTATTTCCTCCCGCTTCTTCTACAATTGTTTTATTGTTTCCACCAATAATTTTTTGTTGATCACTGTAAAGAACAATATTTTCTTCCCATCTTCTATGCAGTGTCTGATCATGTTTTAAACTATTAATGTGAATGACTGAACCAATGCTTGGTATCTCCATCCAATCGACCTTTCACTCGGTTATATCATAAGTATACAGGTTCAACAATTATATAGAAAGTTTATTGTTTCTATTTGATCACACTTTAAGCCTCTCGTAATTTTTAAGTTGTTATTTTGATTATGCATATTCTAACTGTAATTCCCCTAGCAGTTTCCTCTTACATGTCCAACTTCGTTAAATTCGTACCCCACTCTTTCAGAAACCTTGCCATTCGCTAAAGAAAACACATCGATTGGCAATCCACAAAGCGGGGACTAGGAGATGTTGCACTTATGTACATAATTAAAGCCTTTATTGCGAATACCTTAGTTGAACTTACGGTGGGACAAACGAGAGTGAAGTCCAGGTCGTCGCGTTTTCAGCCAATGAGCAGGAAGAAAGAATTTATACTTTCTTATCTGCTAAAGAATAAAAAGCTTTCCCGCCTAGGAAAGCTTTCATACATAATCATGTATTTCATTACTTTTTATTTTGTTGTGATTTTTGATTTTGCTTCCTTACTTCTTGTGCGTCTGTTTCTTCAGCAAACTCCGTTCCGTATTGTCCAGGTTGAGCTTGTGCCGCTTGCTGGTTTTGTTTTCTCACTTTTTGCACATTAGTGCCTGCTTTTTGCTTGCGATCCATTTTATATCACCTCCGCAGTTATTAACTTATCCAACTTGGTAAAAGTTATCCAAACTCCCCTATTGGTATTATTTGGAACAACCTTTTTTTACTTTGGAGGTGTATACTATTTTTTTATATTAAATTAGCCATGTTTACCTTGCAAAAATTCCCTTACCTTTATATGGGACACTGAAAAAGGATAGTCCTGTAATTCTTCTTCCTTTATAAAGGATAATCTCACTTGTTCACTTATTTCAGGTCGTGTCGCACAAATTGCTTCATATACATGTAAATCCCAAATTAAATGGGAAAAAACATGATTGACATGTCCTAATTCTTCTTTCAATATAAGTGGAATTCCATACTTCTTTTCTGCTATTTTTTCTAAAGAGTGTTTATCCTTCAGTTCTATCATCGGAAATTGCCACATATTTGCGAGTAACCCTTTATCAGGACGTTTTTCTATGGCAATTTTTCCATCCACATCACGAATAAGTAACACGAGATAAGATACTGTTTTTTGTTTTTTCTTTTTTAATTTAACGGGCAGCTTTTTCTCACATCCTTCAGCAAAGGCACGACATTCATTTTGTACCGGGCAAAGCAAACATGCTGGTGATGTCGGTGTACAGATTAAAGCACCAAGCTCCATTAATCCTTGGTTAAAGGCAGAAGGATCTGAATGGCAAATTAACTCTCTTACAATATGTTCAAACTTTTTCCTCGTTCGTTGTTCACTTATATTATCCTTTACGAGCAAAACACGGGACAATACACGCATAACATTTCCATCAACGGCGGGTTCTGGTTGCTGAAATGCAATCGATGAAATGGCTCCTTGTGTATATGGACCAATTCCTTTGAGTGTTCCTAATTGCTTCGGATTTTTTGGAACTTCACCATGATAAGTTGCTACAACTTCTCTTGCCGCGTCATGTAAATTTCGTGCCCGTGAATAATAACCCAATCCTTCCCACTCTTTTAGTACTTCTTGTTGTTCTGCCTTAGCTAAGTGAAAAATTGTTGGATAACGATTCATAAACTTCTTATAATAAGAAATAACGGTATCAACTTTTGTTTGTTGTAACATAATTTCAGAGACCCAAATTGCATACGGATTATTCGTATCACGCCATGGTAGTTCTCGTTTGTTTTTATGATACCAAGAAATTAGATTATGGTTAAACATTTTTTTGTCAAATTTATGTAACGTTTTATCAGTCATAAAATCACTCCGTTATGTTACAATTGTACTAGATGATTGGTTCGTTTTAAGGAGGACATAAATGGATACTGGAACCCATGTAGTAATGGGAATTGCACTAGGAGGTGTCGCTACTTTAGATCCTGTAGTTGCAAATGACCCTACACTATTTAATGCTGTTTTAATCGGAACATTAATCGGATCACAAGCTCCTGATTTTGATACTGTCTTAAAATTAAGAAATAATGCCACATACATTCGTAACCACCGTGGATTAACACATTCTATTCCAGCAGTTATCTTTTGGGGTGTGTTTATCTCAACGATTATATATATGTTCGTACCGGAAATCAGTTTTCTCCATCTTTGGCTCTGGACGTTTTTAGCTGTGATTGTCCATGTGTTTGTCGATATTTTTAATGCCTATGGAACACAAGCTTTGCGTCCGTTTACTCACAAATGGGTTGCACTTGGCTTTATTAATACGTTTGATCCATACATCTTTTTTTTACATGTTGCAGGAATAATCGCTTGGATGTTAGGAGCAAACCCGGGCAGCACTTTTTTAACGATTTATGGTGTTATTACCCTTTACTATATTAAACGTTTCTTTGATAAAAGGGAAATCGTTAAAAAAATTCATGAATATTTTCCAACAACAGAACAAGTTGCAACATCTCCAACAATGAAGCAAAATTATTGGCGGGTAGCAATAACGACGAAAGATCGCTTTTTTGTAGGAATAGTTGAAAATGGCCATATCCAGTTAATGGATGAATTCGAGCGTGTCCCATTGCCGAAATCTGAAATTATTGATATTGCAAAAACAGATAAAAATATTGAAGCGTTTTTGTCATTTTCCCCTGTTTATCGTTGGGAAATCATTGAAAATGAACGCTATACAGAGGTCCGTTTTATCGATTTAAGATACCGTTCCAAAGGATATTACCCATTTGTCGCCGTCGCCCAAATTGATGATCATTTTACCATTATCAATTCCTATACTGGCTGGATATTTTCAGAACAAAAATTACAAAAAAAATTGTATTTTGGCGACAGCCCAACGTAATCAAACAAGTTTCCTGGCAAGCAGTATGATTTATGGTATAAGTCCGTTTAAACGCTATTCGTTACCCTTAGATTCTAACTAGCCAGTTCGAGCGCAAAGTAAAATTTAATCACTTGTATACGAAAGAAAACTCGCATTTTTAGCGAGTTTTTACTTTCCCTCTACCTTTTCTCCAAGTAATGATATGGGTAATGCTTCTTCCGTTTCATGCATTTCTCCCAATAAATTAATTCGATGTCCCCAAGCCATCACACCGTTAATAAAATTAATTTTGAATGTATAACCAGGATCTCCATTCAATTTGTGAATATCATCTGACTGAAATTCATCTGGATTCATCATATAAGAAGAAACAATTTGCATTTTTCTTTCGTAAATGGCGACTTTATTTATTTCACCTAATTGCTCTGCTTTTTGGGCTTTTTCCTTCAACTTCCCTAATTCTTCACGTAATTGTTCAATGGAATAATCACTATATCGTAAACTCATTGCTTCATCCCCTTACTACTACATATTTTACATTTATTCCTCTAAATTTTCTACATATTCGTTAATAAGTTCACTTGAAAATCCTCTACTATATAATCCAGCCTTTATTTTCGTTTTTAATTCATAACCGGAAAACTTTTTGCTATAACGTCTAACCAATTTGTCACCTTGCACTTGTAAAACAGATTTTTCCTCCTCATGATCCTTTTCTCTTGATACCTCTCTCATGACATCAGTGACAACATCATTTGTAAAACCTTTTTGTAATAATTTATAGGTTAATTGTTCCTGTCGTTTTCGATAAGAGTGTTTACTTTTTTTGTTGAATTCTCGTTCTGCCCATTTGATTGCTTTTGCAAACTGTTGTTCCTCGCTATATTGAAGAGCTGCACGATTGGCTATTTCAAATGAAACTCCTTTTTCTTGTAATTCTTTAGCAATGAGGGTTGGTCCTTTCGATGTGAAATTCATGCGATCTTTGACATAAGCATTTGCAAATTCTTCATCGTTTAAGACCTTTTCTAATACTAACCGATCGATTACTTGATCGATTGCTGTTTCTTCCATTTCTTTCCCTTTTAAGTAGGTGCGCATTTCTAGCATCGATCTCATTCGGTAGCTTACGTAATTAATAGCTGATAAATATGAACGTTGCAATGATTCATTTTCAGTAATATTTTTAATCATTTCATCTGATAAAGTTAACCCTTTATGTAAATGAAATTTTATTAACACATCTTCATCCACACTAAAAGCGTACTCATGATCTAAAAAAATATTGTAGCGATTCGCCGACTTTTTTTGTGTTGAAATTTTAGTAATTGTTCGCAAAAATTGACTCACCCCTTGATCTATCATAACATGAATATACTATTATAAAATTTGTGCTGTTTATATGAAGGAGGGGGTTTTCTTGAATATATTATTGACTGGTGGAACTGGATTTATTGGAAGTCGTTTTGTCAAAAGATTAGTGGCGGAAGGTCATCATGTCTATGTTTTAACCCGTTTCCCTAAACAACACCAAGATACAGAATACGTATCTTACATTAGTTACAACTATTCCATGAATAGATTACCATTTATTCATGCGGTTGTGAACCTTGCTGGTGAATCGCTTTTTGGTTATTGGTCCGAAAAAAAGAAAGCGGATGTTGTTTCAAGCAGGATTCAAACGACCGAAAAATTAATCGCAATTATGATGCATATGGAGACAAAGCCTGAAGTATTTATTTCTGGTTCAGCTATCGGTTATTATGGTGTTTCTAACGATAAAATTTTCACCGAAGCAACAAAAGAAGCAAGTGATGATTTTTTAGCTACCGTTACTTCTCAGTGGGAAAATGTTGCCCATACTGCGGAAGATTTCGGCATTCGAACAGTGTATGCAAGATTCGGAGTTGTTCTTGACGAGAATGAAGGAGCTTTGCCACAAATGGCAAGACCGATAAAATTATTTGCAGGCGGAAAAATTGGCTCAGGCGAACAATGGATTTCTTGGATCCATATAGATGATTGTGTGGAAATGCTTTTATTTGCTCTCCAGGAAAAAGCCATTAAAGGCCCTCTTAATGTTACTGCACCATATCCGAGACGAAACGCAGACTTTACAAAAGTGTTGGGGCAAACATTACACCGCCCTACTTTTTTATCAGCACCTACAGCTATGTTAAAAATAATGCTTGGAGAAATGCATCAACTCATTACAGAAGGACAATATGTCTATCCAAAAAAAGCAGAAGAAAATCATTTTACATTTACATATCCTCATTTAGAGGAGGCACTTCAACAAATATATCAGTGAAAATGGTAGCACATAGATTTAATAAAACTCTATGTGCTTTTTATATTGTTTTCATTTAGCCCTTTCCTTCAAAGAACTTTTCTGAATAATATTTGGAAGTTCTTTTTTTATTTTCAATAGTTGGAAAATTAAACAGAACAAATTCCTATACTATTTCTTTCCATAGTAATAAAGATGTTGTACATCGAATATAATGGTATAACTTTCGACCGACAGGAGTGGTAAACATTGGTTCAAAGGGCAAAAATAGACATTTTTCATATAAAAGAAATAAAAGTAGTTGTAAAACAGTATAAATTCTATTTTGTTATAAAGAGATTTATGGATATTATTGGGAGTCTCTTTTTATTGTTTTTACTATTACCGTTGATACTTATTACAACATTAACGATCATCATTTTTGAAGGCACTCCAGTTTTATTTAAGCAAGAACGAATCGGTAAAGACGAAAAGTCATTCATTATATGGAAATTCCGTACGATGCAACTAAATAAAAGTTCTACTAAAAAATCAGGACGCTCATGGACAAATGGGGTTCCTGATGATTTTATCTTTAAATCAAGTGTAGCCATGAATGTAACGAAAATTGGTTTTTGGCTTAGAAAATTTAGTATTGATGAAATACCTCAATTAATTAATGTCTTAAAAGGAGAAATGAGTTTTATCGGTCCAAGACCAGAAATCCCTGAAATTGTTCATTATTATAATGAATGTCAAATGCAACGACTTTATGTTAAACCAGGGATTACTGGGTATGCACAAGTAAATGGAAGATCAAATATAAATCATGGAGAAAAAATTCATTATGATCTGAAGTATGTAAAAAATTGTTCATTTCTTCTAGATACAAAAATTGTTTTTTTAACAATTATAAAAGTTATTAAGGCAGACGGTGCAGTTTAGGAGGCATATTTTCAACTAAACTTCATCTACTAGTTCCACTTCACAAATAGTAGAAGCAAGGTCAAACGTTGAACCATACTTAACAATCATTTATTAATGACTCAACTTACGCACTGATAAAACGAATTTAAACAGTTAGCTTGGTTAAGTTTTAAGTGCTTCTAAAAAGATGCCCTTGACAACTTGGGTATCATGAGTAGTTTTCTTAAAATTAAGAGCGTCATTCCGTCTCCTACAAAAATAAATTTGATGTTGCATAATAAGAAATAAACTGCGCAGTAACTTTAGGTCTGCTAAACAACTAAATTGCGTTCCATGCTACCGTTGTCTTCCGCGAAATGTGACATGCTTTCCGCAGGCACGGCTTCAGCCTCCGACGCACAATGTTTATTGCGACGAGTAATCGCAGTCGCAGGACGTGCTAGTGCGGGTATTGCGACAAGGACGTCGCGAACTTAACCCGCCTCGCGGAGAAACCACCGCTGCGGGGTCTTCAGACACGTGGGACTCCGCTAAATGCTCGTCCCATCGAAGACCATGTGCTTTTCCAGCAGGAGTCGACTGTCCTACGCTCCAATCAACTGTACGTTAGGTTAGGGGAATATAGATGATAATAATTTTAAACATAAATTACCGTAATGATTCAACCTCACCTGAGCGAAGAAAATACACGGAGACTCCTGCGGGAGGAAAGGCATCGGTGAGACCCTGCCCCGGCAAGGGGTATGCCGACGTTGGCCGCAAAGGCCGGTTTTAGTTGGCCTTCCATTAATTTCAAGCGAGGAGGCTTACCAGCCGCCCGCGGAAAGCGGAGTGTATTTCTGTAGCGACGGGGAGTGCTGCTAGCTTAGTTATTGCACAGTTTCGTTCTACTATTTGATCAGATTTGGAAGCTTAAGAGCAATGTACTTAGATGTAAACATGTTTCTAAAGCAAACAAATAATCCAAAGTCAACCTGAGTACTGTCTCTTCATCCAACATCATTCTACTAAGGCATAACTGTTCATTTCAATATGCGAAAGTTGAGTTAATGAGTAACACATTATTGAATATTGGGGCTGTTTATCGATGGATCAAACTTTTCAAATTCGTGATTTTTTACAAATTTTTAAAAAACGAATCAAATTTATTATTACTGTTCCACTACTCTTTGCACTTCTAGCAGTTATTGTTAATTCTTTTATCATTAAACCAGTCTATGAGGCTCGTTCTGATTTACTCGTTAATAATACTGTACCAATGACAGAAGAAACATTAACCGCTCTCGACATCGAAACTAATTTACGATTAATAGAAACGTATCATTTCATTATTCAAAGCGATCGTATAATCGATTTAGTCGTAGAGGAGTTAGATGAACCTTTTACCAATAATGAATTACAGAAGAAGCTTCGTGTGGAAACAAACGACAATTCTCAAATTATTTCCTTATACGTAAAAGAAAATGATCTTGATACAGCTGTTGAGATCGCAAATTTATTTGCCACCAAATCTAAGGAAGAAATAAGTCAATTAATGAATTTAGAAAATGTCAATATATTAACAGAAGCTAAAGTCGAGAAGCATAAAACCCCTATTTCACCGAAATTATTTTTTAATACGGTCATTTCGTTTATAATCGGATTTCTGTTTGCTTGTACCTATGCTTTTTTATCAGCTTATTTCAATACAAAAATAAGTTCAAAAGAAGATATTGAGAAATATCTTGGTTTATCCTTTTTAGGAGAAGTAGGTATTATTTCAAAAAATCGAAAGAATCGCTTGAATTCAAATAAAAAAGAGGATTTACATTCTATTCTTACTTCGAGAAAAGGTCCGATGTCTACTCCAGTTTTAGAGGCATATCGTTCCATAAGAACAAATTTACAGTTTCAACTAATGGATAAATCTTTAAAAACGATTTTAGTTACAAGTACTTCAAAAAATGAAGGGAAAACAATAACCTGTAGTAATTTGGCAATGATGATGGCAATTGATAATAAAAAAACAGTCGTCATTGATGCTGATTTACGTAAAGAAAAAATGGGAATGTCGAACGGTCAAATTGGCTTAACACACTATTTAGCAGGAAATAGATCTGTTCAAGATATTTTATTGGACACATTTACACCTAATTTACAATCGATTACTTGTGGTCCGATTCCACCGAATCCAGCAGAATTATTATCGTCTGAACGAATGGATCAACTACTTCAGGAATTGAAAGAACATTTTGACCGAATTATCATTGATAGTCCTCCGTTATTTTTTTCCGATGCAGCAATTCTCGCGACAAAAGTCGATGGTTGCTTACTCGTCGTTCAATCCGACACAACGAAAGTTACTCATATTCAGCAAGGTTTAGGTCAACTAACAAATGTAAATGCAACTATTCTCGGTGCAATCATCAACAAAAAGAAAGAAAGGAAGAATGATATTAACTATTATCATTATGGAACAAGGTGAAGTGAATGAAAAATAAGTTGTTACGAAGTTGGAAAATAACGGATAGCGACTTTATTAAAAGTGTTGCAGTCTTAATGTCTGGCACGATATTATCACAAATTACTCTCGTTTTAGTAACACCATTATTAACAAGAATGTATGGTCCTGAACAATTCGGTGTTTTTGCTGTCTATACGTCGATTTTATTTACTATATCAGTTATCACTTCTCTTCATTATGAGACTGCGATTCCACTTCCAAAAAAAGATAATGATGCCGTACATGTATTGGTCGTAGCATTACTTATATTATGTGGAAATGTGCTCGTCCTATCGCTCATCATTATCTCGTTTAGGTCACATATTGTACATTTATTTCAATTTCGAGAACTTACCCTATATTTATCGTTCCTTCCTGTAAGTATTTTAGGCCTCGGTACTTTTCAAGTTTTTCAATTATGGGCACTTAGAAAAGAAGCTTATCCGAGAATTGCACAAAGTAAAGTAAAAATGAATCTCTCACAAATTTGCTCTCAACTCAGTTTGGGAATTTTTTCAAATACTGCTGGATTTTTAATTGCTGGTGAAGTATTAGGAAGAATAATCGGTGGATTCAGCTTAGCATTTTCATCGAGAAAAGACTTTAAAGGAAAACGTATGAAGTTCCGATGGGAAAAGTTAAAAGTAACAGCTATTCGCTATAAACATTTCCCTCTAATTTCAAGCTGGTCCTCCGTGTTTGCTGGTTTTTCCGCCCATCTGCCAATTTTATTTATTGCAAGCAGTTTCGGTGTTAAAGTTGCAGGATGGTATTTAGTAGCTACTCGCGTCCTTGCCCTACCAGATGCATTACTCGGTTATTCAGTGAAACAGGTATATTTAGCAAAATCGGCAAAAATACTCCATATTTCTTTTTCTGATTTTGTCAAACTGTTTTGGAATACAGTAACAAAGTTATTTTTGATCGCTCTCGTTATTTTTGTTAGTTTAGCCATCGTTTCACCGATTGTTTTTCCTTTTATCTTTGGCGATGCATGGGGAGAAGCTGGAAAATTTGTTCAATACTTGAGTATTCTTTATTTCTTTCAACTTATCGTTGGACCAATTAGTCCTAATTTTTACGTACTTGAATTATTACATATTCAAGTATTCGCTGAGGCATTTCGATTAATTATCCTTGTACTTGGGATTGTTTGTGCTTATTTTTTTCTTACAGAACCATGGCAAGTCATTCTTACATTAAGCGTCTTTGGGGCAATTGGCTTTATTATGCTTGGGATCGGCTCTTGGTACACGATGTATCTAAAACTTAAATCAACTCGTAAAGCGAACATATTCATATCAACTATCGATAATGATAAAAGTAGGCGATCAATTTGATTATCTATCCCATAAATAAAAATGATACGTTTTTAAAGCTTATTGCTTTTACGATTTCAACTAGTGCATTTGTTTTATTTGAACCAGCACCATATGAATTTATTATCACTCTCGTTCTATTTGTTGCTTTTTTTTACGGATATACGAGCTATGGAAACAAACATTTCTGGCCGATGACGCTCCTTGTTTTATTTATTCAGATGAATTTAATTTCTAGTTTTTTTGTAACGGATGTTAAAAAAGGGATTCTATATTTCTTCATTACATGCTATTTAATCATCTCTTGGATTGGGATTGCAGGTCTTAGTGCATATTTTCAAGAACGATTACTCCCGTATGTGTTTAATGGATATATGATCGCATCTGTTGTATCCGTCGTAATTGGAATCGGTGCTTATAGCCAAATAATTCCTGGGGTCGATTTTCTTTTAAAATTCGATCGAGTGCAGGGTTTCTTTAAAGATCCAAATGTTTTTGGCCCATTTTTAGTCCCCCCTGCCCTATATGCTTTATGGAAATCTAGTATTTTAGGATTTTACAACAAGAAAGGATATGCGTTTTTTAGTTCCTTTTTAATATTAACTACTGGTATTTTACTTAGTTTCTCTAGAGCCGCTTGGGGACATTATATTTTAGCAATTACTATTTATCTATTCATTATTAAAAAAAGTACAAGTAAACGACTAAAATTGATGCTCCTTCTCCTGCTCATCGTTATCCCAGTACTTATTTATTTTGTAACTTCGACTAATATTAGCGACTTATTTTTTGATCGACTTAGTCTACAAGAATATGATAATACTCGTTTTCAAAATCAAGCAAATGCAGTGGATAATCTTATTCGCTATCCTTTCGGTTTTGGTCCAGGGCAAGCAGATGTCATGTTAGAAATATCTACACATAGTCTTTATGTACGAATTCTATATGAAAATGGCTTGATTGGCTTCCTAGCCTTTTTTACCTTTTTTCTTATTTGTCTTGGACGTTCCGTTATCCATTTAATTAAAGTTCCTTCTAGAATGCAAGGTTATTTTGTCATTATTACTGCTTCATTAATCGGAATTTTATTTAATAGTATTTTTATCGATACGATGCATTGGCGACATATGTGGTTACTATTAGCTCTTCCTTTTATGGATATATATCAAGAAGAAAGAAAGAAGTGATTCCATGTGAAAATTGTTCAGTTTATTACACGAATGGATGTGTTAGGTGGTGCACAAATACATGTATTTGATTTGACGAAAGCACTTATCAGTCGAGGTCATAAAGTAATTGTTATTGCAGCTGGTTTCGGTAAAATTCCACAAGAACTTGAGAAGCTCGGTATTGAATATTATCAATTGAATCATATGACTGTTCCAATTCGTCCAGTTAAAGATGTTCGCGCATTATTTGAGGTTAAAACAGTATTAAAAAAGTTAAATCCTGACCTTATCGCTATTCACTCCTCAAAAGCAGGGATCATTGGTAGACTTGCGGGAAAAATGCTTCGGATACCGACTGTATTTACCGCGCATAGTTGGTCTTTTTCTGGTGTAACAAACAAAATGAAAAAAAATCTATTTATTACGATAGAAAAATTAATTGGTCCACTATCTTCGGGCATAATTACCGTTTCACAATTTGATTACGATGCGGCAAAAGCTCACAAAATAGCGTTCCATGTCAATATGAAGATGATTCATAATGGGATTCATGATATAGAAAAAAGTGTTCCAAAAACCTCCTCTGACAAAGTGAAAATGGTTATGGTAGCGAGATTTGCCTATCCAAAAGATCATCTTTTATTACTCAAAGCATTAAAAGATATACCACATGAAAACTGGCAACTAACACTCATTGGAGATGGTCCGTTATTAACTGAGACGAAAGCTTATGCATCAACATGCGAGTTTGCTAATAATATTATTTTTGCAGGAGAATGTGCAAATGTTTTTAATTATTTAGCGGAGGCAGATATTTTTTTGTTAATCACAAGATCTGAGGGACTTCCAATTAGTATTATTGAAGCAATGCGTGCAAATTTACCAATTATCGCTTCAAATGTCGGTGGTGTTAAAGAATTAATTGATCATCAAATTTCTGGCTTACTTGTCCCTCGTGACAATGTTAACAATTTACGTACAGCAATCCTTTCATTATTATTTGACGAAAAGTTAAGAAAACGGCTCGGAATAGAAGCACGCCGTAAATATAAAGAAATGTTTACCTTTTCGATCATGCTTCATGAAACAGAAAATTATTATAAAAAAGTTTTATCACATGGTAGAAAAACAAAACAGGGGGTGCATGAAGGATGAAAGTACTCATCACAGGGGGATCGGGATTCATCGGCTCTCATCTAATAAACAGATTAATAGACGAGCGAGTAAATGTAGTTGTTCTAGATCATTCAACGAGCCTAGAAAATCATTTTCACCATAATATAGTGAAATTCTATCACATCGATATTACTGATCCTAATATAGCAAAAATTTTTGATGAGGAGCGTCCAGAAATCGTCTTTCATTTAGCCGCACAAGTTTCTGTAGCTAACTCGATGAAAGATCCAGCAATAGATGCAAATATAAATATTTTAGGAACAATCAACGTTTTACAAAATGCCGTGAAATATAAAGTAAAAAAGTTTATTTTTGCTTCAAGTGCAGCTGTTTATGGCACTCCAAAGTATTTACCAGTAGACGAGCACCATCCTTTGAGTCCAACTTCATTTTATGGTCTTTCCAAGGCAATTGGAGAAAAGTACATTCAATTATATGGAGAATTATTTCATTTAGATTATTGTATCTTACGGTTTTCGAATGTGTATGGTCCTGGTCAAACAACAGACGGAGAAGCTGGAGTTATTTCTATCTTTCTTCAGCGATTAAAGGATAATTTACCTTTAATCATTTATGGTGATGGTACACAAACACGCGATTTTATTTTTGTCAAAGATGTGGCAGACGCTTGTTTAAATGCAATGACTTTACCAGGCTCCCATATTATTAATATTAGTGGCAATGAAAAATTTTCGTTAAATGAACTTGTCCAAATTTTGATGGAGCAATTCGGTACTACCATTTTAACAAAATATCAACCTAGTAAAGCTGGTGATATCCTTCATAGCTGCTTACAAAATCAGCTTGCCTCCGATATATTGCGCTGGACTAAACAATATTCGATCATTGCAGGGTTAAAAGAAACATATGAACATGCGGAAAAAATAAAATAGAATTTTCCTTTTGAATAGAGAGGATGGCTTTAGATGAGAATGCAAGAAAATGTAGGTACATTCATCATTTCTTTAGATTTTGAACTTTATTGGGGAGTTCATGATGTATTTAAACGGGAAAAATATGAAAAAAATATTCGTGGTGCCCACGATGCAGTGTTAGCAATGTTAGAAACATTTCAACAGTACCACATCCATGCTACATGGGCAATTGTTGGCATGATCTATTGTACGAATATAATGGATTTGAAAAAACATATACCGAGACATACACCAACTTATAACAATAAAAAACTATCTGCTAACCATTATGTAGAAAACAATCCAATTACCGAACAAGATTACGATCTATTTTTCGCTCCTTACCTTATTCAACGCATTCGTGCTACTCCTAATCAAGAAATAGCTACCCATACATTTTCACATTATTATACGTTAGAAAAAGGACAGTCCGAAGAACAATTTTCAAGTGACTTAAAAACTGCCATACACATAGCAGGGAAAAACGGAAATAATATTTCCTCGATCGTTTTTCCAAGAAATCAAGTGAATGAAAAATTTTTACAAACTTGCGGTTTACTTGGAATTACCGCTTATCGTGGAACTGAAAATAGTTTTATTTATAAACTAAATTCGAATGAGCGAAAAAGATTTATTAAGCGCGTATTGCGTCTGTTGGATTGTTATATGAATCTTTTCGGACATCACACATATTCTTTACCTTCACCAACAAATAATCTCGTTAACATAAAGTCGAGTAGATTTTTAAGACCTTATTCAAAAAAACGGAGTAAACTTGAGAGCTTACGTTTAAAGCGAATTAAAAATGCAATGACCTACGCAGCAAAACGTGGAGAGATATATCATTTATGGTGGCATCCACATAATTTTGGGATAAATCTTGATTTAAATATGGTGCTTTTACAAGAAATACTTAATCATTTTATTTTGTTGCAAAAAACATACGGCTTTCAGAGCCGAAATATGAGACAGTTAGCTAGTGATATTTTAGCTAATAATACATCAAAAAGTAATTATTAAAAGGAGTGTTTATCATGGCAATTCAGTGGAAAAAATATATTTTTACACTAAATGAAATGTATGAAGATGAAGAAGTAGAGAAGGGACTTCCGAAAGCCGATCTACATGCCTATTTTATGCAAAAAGAATTATGTAACTTCGACAAATGGTATACGCTTCATAAACAAGTACTAACCCTGTGCATCGATTTAAACAAAACGGAAGATGAATTACGAAAAGAGATGAATCGGACGACGAGATATCAAATAAATAAAGCGGGACGAGATAGTCTTTCTCTCCATTTTCTCACAGAGCCAAAGCTAGAAGATATCGAACAATTTACAGCTTTTTTTAATCCATTTGCCAGAGAAAAAGGAATTGAATTATGTCGAGTCGATAAACTAATGTCTCTAAGGAAAAATGGCAGGATCGTCATTTCTTATGTTTGTCATCCTGATGGTCGAAAATTAGCAAGCCATGTGTATATATTAACTAAAAGACGTGCGATTATGCTCTACTCTTGTTCAGGTCGTTTTGCTAATGCAGATATTCCAGGACTCCATATTGGTCGTGCAAACCGGTACTTACATTGGAATGATATACTATTTTTTAAAGAAAGAAATTTTCAATATTATGACTTCTTAGGACTATCAATTAATAAGGAAGATAAAGCACAGCAAAATGTCAATACGTTCAAAAAAGGATTCGGTGGATTCGAAAAGATTGAATATCAAAGTTTTGTTCCACAAAATTGGCGTGGTAAAATCTTAGTTCTCGCCTTAAGAGTAATGTGGCGTAATCAGCTAGAATTAATTCATGGAAATAAGATGCCTGTTTTTAAATATTTAGCGAATATTGAAGAGAAATAATATACCTTAACTCATTAATAAAGGTTAAAGAAAATAGTGAAAACCAAAATTAGCCTAATATATTTTATTAATCATAGCAAATATATTACATTCTTTGGTATAATAACATTGTTTTAAAATTGCCACTGTAGCTCGAGAAGGGAAGAGCGCTGGAAAACAATTGTAGAACCAGGTCGCAAGGCAAGGGTTTCAGAAGCACCGAAAAGCAAAAACAGCTGAGGCAGGTGCAATTCCTGCCGGTGAAATTCCGTAGGGAAGCGTGTTCTCCCCTAGCCTATGCTCAGGAAACGAGTGCGGGTTCGAATCCCGTCAGTGGCTTCTTTCCAATTTTCTATTAGATCCCCACCATTAAGTTTTAATCACTAGATCTAATGATTCTCCATCCTCAATAGGTATATCATATAGAAGGTCAAATGTCTTATGATGAATAACGAGTAAATGATCATTGTTTTCATCTGTACCTAACAAATATATTTCCTGCTTTTTTACGTCTTGATATAAAATTTTATAATAATAGTTTTCTCTCAAATAATCAGTGTCTATAATAGTAAATGTTGGTATATCATGAAATGAAAATATACCTAATGTCGGGATTGAAACATTCTCTTCTTTATAGACGATATGCAATGCTGTTAAATGGTCAATGAAAAGACTAGCATTCATATCGTGGTAACATTCCTGTTGAGGCATTGAATCAAAAGGGGTATATTTCTTTACGTTTAATTGTTGATTTAAAACGTAGAGCATCCCTTGCTCACCTAAAATATAGGCATGTTCTTCTGTAGCATATAGTGGAAAGTATTCCCACTCTCCTATCTCATCATCTAAAGAAACGTGTTCTGTCGTTCCAGTTAGACTATTAATAATTGCAATAGATGATTGGTATTCATTATTCTCATGATAGTTTCCATAAATTATTTTATGGCCAAATTGTAAAATTGCTTCATCAGTCGCTTTGTACCCTTTCGTAACTTCCCAACTTACTTTTTTAGAAAAGTTTGATATAGACGATCCGTAGTAATCTCTTTCTTCATCAAAATGAGTTGTTTCAGTGTTACTAATAGCTTCAAATAAAATATCATTCCCATAATGTTTTATTTGTCTTATACCAACCTTACCATAAAGATATTCATCGATCTTCACTTGTGTAAACTTCTTTTTGTCAATGTCATATATGTAAAAACAATTGTCGATGATTGCTTGTCCTTTCAAAGACATATAAAGTTGATGTAACTCATTAGGTTTTTGATTTACATGAAAACGCCTGAATACCTCGTCTGTAACTTCAAACTCTCGGATAACTTCACCAGTCGTCAACACCTCTTTAATCAGAGTCTCCTTTTGCGATCTACTAGCCGGATATACTAAATAAAAAGTGTTACTGTTATTTACGTTTTCGAATGAAATATTTTCAATCCCAGTAATTTTTATACGGTCTATTGATTCAGGGCTAGATGCAAATTTATACAAAAGGATAAGGCCTACCAAAATGAATAAAATTATGATAAATACCGTCATTTCCTCACCTAACTTTTTGTTTTTTCTCTTTCTATTTCTCTACTAAAGGAACAACTGAACAACTAGAGTAGTTCTTTGCAATAAGATTCTAATTTCAACTTACGTGCAAAGGTTTTATCGTAAAACAGTCAAAATCCTTGCATTTCTATCACGTTAAGCATCGTTGAACTCTCTTGGAAATACCATTTAACACTGCATTCGAAGAGGTGTAATACAAGAGGTTATCGTTGACCTTGCAATTGTTCAATACCTCTCCTATATATGTTAACGTATTTTTCGTATTTTATGAAGATAACTGGATCATTTTATGTAAATAAATGAATATTATTAATTCACCAATATACTAAATTTACGTTAAATTATTTTGTCATCATCCTGAAAATTAAATTGGCTATAAACTCTTATTTCAAAAGGCTTTCCCAACTTTATAAGTGGATATATTATCGCGTTAAAAAATTGTTCAAATTTAATTACTTTTTTACAAAAAAACTATTCCCATTTCACCTTAGTTCGTGTTAAAATAAATTGACAAAAATATTGGAGATAAATATAGGGAAGGCAAATGGTGCGCCACCAGAAATAATCTGGTTCTAGCAGGTTCGATTCCTGCCCCGAATTTTCGTTGTCCGTTAACTTAAATTCGTGGGTGTCCACCAGGCCTGAAAAACCCTAATTTGGGCACCCGACTTTTAGTAAATAAGCAATGGGAAATTGCTTATTCCACATAAGTCATACTAAGTTACGAGTCACCTTTTTGACTCAAAAATTAGTTTTCTTAAATAAAGGAGGGTGCATTATTATGCTCAAAAAACGCGATTTACATGAAGTTCCAGCATTATTTGAATTATCTTCTCATCCTGATGTCTACCCCTATATTCGACATAAGGCAAATACGAGTGATGAGTTTTACTTTTTAACAAAACAAATGATGGAAGCTGAAAATAATGGTGAACTCATTTCACGTACAATTGTTGATGAATTTGAACATCCAATTGGGACAATTAATTTATATGATATTCATGAAAAAAGTGGTTTTTTAGCGACATGGGTTGGTCAACCTTATTTTGGTAAAGGCTATAATAAAGTAGCAAAGCAATTGTTTTTGGAAGAATTATTTTTCACCTTAACGATCGAAACAGTCTTTATGAAAGTGCGAAAAAATAATGCCCGTTCTTTACGAGCCGTTTCCAAACTACCATACGTTGAAAATGCCAATCAACTATACCCGGAAATATATTATACAATTAATTATCCAGAAGAAGTGTATGACTTATTCGTTACTACGAAAGAACATTATTCTTCTTACGTACAATTTGCACAAGCTGGAGAAGCCGCAGAAGCGGAAGTTGTTTCCTAATGATAATGGAACTGAACCAACCTTATCTTTTGCTTAAATACAAGACAAAGAAAAGAGCTGAATGATTTCAGGCTCTTTTTTCTTTTGCCTATTGTTTTATTATTTTTCGTATGTTATATTACTTATATAACATATATCACGAATAGTAAGGGTGGTGTTTATGTATATTCAGTTAGATTTTGAGTCGGAAACCCCCATATATGAACAACTAAAGAATGAAATTATCATTGGCATTGCGAAAAAACAATTAGTACCGGGTGAACGTCTACCTTCTGTTCGCTCATTAGCAAGTGATATAGGAATCAATTTGCATACAGTAAATAAAGCTTATCAACAATTAAAACAAGAAGGTTTTTTACTAATTCATCGCCAACGTGGTGTCGTCGTACATCCAGATGGTGCCCCTAAAGCTGATGAACATTACGAGCAAAAATTAAAAACTACCCTTCGCCCACTTATTGCCGACTCTTATTGCCGGGAATTGAGTAAAGAACAATTTAGGAGACTAGTTAAAAGTATTTATTCGGAGTTAGAGGAGGGAAAAAAAGATGAATAATCATCTAATGTTTTTACTTTTTTTATATCCTACGATCATTCTTGTTTTAGCAACTATTCCTTATTTAACGAGAAAAACAGAGAATTTCGGAGTATCGATACCTGAATCGATGTATGGACGAGATGATTTTAAGGCGATGCGTAAAAAATATTCACTATTATTAACGTCAATAGGACTTTTGACAACTGTTATTCTTTTTATCATAGGATTACAAGTAAGCGAAGCAACAGCATATATTATTTATTCCGTCCTGATCATTGTATTTATTATTGGAAGCTTTCTTTTATATCTACCTTTTCACTTTAAAATGAAACAGATAAAGCAAGCGGAAAATTGGCAAGCTGCTCGAACACAGTCATTAATCATTGATACGAAATTTCACCAAGAAAAACTAACTCATTCCAATTGGTGGTTCACCATTCCAGTCTTAATTACACTTGCGACCATCACAATCACGTTTATATTATACGATGTTATACCAGAACAACTTCCAATGCATACAGATTTTTCCGGAAAGGTAACATATAGCGATAAATCCATTGGTACGCTTTTACTCATCCCTGGATCGCAAGTTTTTCTGGTCATTCTATTCATTTTTATCAATGTCATCATTAGAATGACGAAGCAACAAGTGAGTGTTGAAAACCCGGATAAGTCAAAGCGACAAGGGATTATCTTTAGAAGAAGATGGTCTGCTTATCTGGTCTTCACATCGACATTAACAGCCATACTTCTTTTGTTTACACAACTAAGCTTTATTTACCCAAGTTTAGACAATTATCATGAACCTGTCATTTTCACAATTACCGCAATTATTATGATCGTGACATTAGCCCTCGCCTTTACAACTGGGCAAGGCGGAAGTCGCGTAAATATTAATGATCAGCATGATGAAAGTGTGATTGACCGTGATGATGACAGGTTTTGGAAGCTTGGACAATTTTATGTGAATAGAAATGATCCTTCCATTTTCGTTGAAAAGCGATTTGGGGTTGGATGGACAAATAATTGGGCTCATCCATTATCGTGGGTTCTTGTCGGGGCTCTCATTCTAGTCATTGTTATACCAATTTTATTATTTTCATAAGGAGGTTATATCAATGGAAGTTTTAGCCGAAATTAATTGGGGTATTATTGCTCCTATTATCGTTATCCAAATGATCTTAATGATCGTTGCTTTCATCGATTGGATTAAAGTTGAAAAAACCAATGGTCCAAAATTATTATGGCTTTTTATCATTCTACTTATTACTACATTCGGTCCGATTTTATATTTTATTATCGGAAGAAAGGAACGTTAAATGGATATTTTAACTGTACATCAATTAACGAAACAATATGGAACACAAATGGTCGTTGATCATATTAGCTTTACTTTAGGTGCGGAAAAATGTATCGCTTTAATTGGACCAAATGGTGCTGGTAAAACAACGACAATAAGAATCCTAACCGGGTTAATTAAACAATCTGGTGGCACAATTCAGTTTATGAATGATAAAAACATGACTGATTTTCGTTCATATATTGGCTATTTGCCACAACATCCCGTTTTCCATCATTGGATGACTGGAAAGGAATATTTAATTTATTGTGCGAAATTAACGTATATAAATAAGCTGGAGGCTGAAAAGCAGGCAGATATTTTGCTTGAGAAAGTTGGTATTGCCCATGCTAAAAACAAACGAATTGGCACTTATTCAGGTGGAATGAAACAACGTCTTGGCATCGCACAAGCAATTATTCATCAGCCGAAAATACTTTTTTTAGATGAACCAGTCTCTGCACTTGATCCTATTGGTCGACGTGAAGTGTTGAATTTAATGGAAGAATTAAAAAAAGAAATGACGATTCTCTTTTCTACCCATATTTTAAGTGATGCAGATGAAATCAGTGATGAATTAATCTTATTACATGGTGGAAAAATCGTCGAATCAGGTTCAATGGACTTATTACGAAAAAAATATCAAACGGCAAAAATTGAATTGGAATTCGAAAATGGTGTGGATGATTATGAACAGAAATTAACATCCATACATGCAGTTACAGATACTTCAATTGAACGCTCTGTTATCCATGTAACTGTATCAAATATCGAAGAAGCAAGAAAAGAAATTTTAAAAATGGCTTCTGAAAACAATTGGCGATTGATGAATTTTACCGTTAATCGTGCCTCCCTTGAAGATATGTTTATGAAGGCGGTGCAATAATCATGCAATGGATCACTTTATTTCAAAAGGAAACGAAAGAAAATTGGCATAATAAAAAATGGGTTTGGGTTCCAATCGTCTTCACCATGATCACAATTATGGATCCCATTACTAATTATTATTTACCGGAAATTATTAATATGGCTGGTGGTCTACCAGATGGAACTGTCTTTGAATTGCCTACCCTTGCACCAGAGGAAGTAATTATGATGAGTATAGAACAATTAAGTATGTTCGGCGTGTTGATTATTGCACTTATGTCAATGGGAATCATTGCTGCCGAGAGAAATAGTGGTGTAACTGAAATAATATTGGTAAAACCAATTCGTTACCGTAATTATATCACAGCAAAATGGACTACTTTACTGTTATTAGTTTGGTTATCCCTTTTTGTAGGTATGTTCCTTAGTTGGTATTATACGAATCTATTATTTGGTGATATAAGCTTTCTCATGTTACTGCAAATTATCTTTTTTTATGGATTATGGCTTACGTTTGTTTTAACAGTCTCTGTGTTTTTTAACACAATGTTTAAAATACCCGGTCTTGTTGCTGCATGTACGATATTAACAGTTATCTTTATGAGCATCATCAACATGATTTTTGGCCATAAGCTTACTTGGTTCCCAAATCAACTATCTGCTCATATTCAAGAGCTAGTTATCACGAATACAGTTTCTAAAGAATTAATCGGAACATCTATTATTACTTTAAGCTTAACAATCATCATTCTTTTTGCAGCTATTGTTCTATTTCAACGAAAAGAAATATTTTAACGATTTAGGTTTAGGGCACTGACTTTTAGTTAGTGCTTTTTTAGTTGAGCTTTTTTGGGAAAGAAGATAATCAAGAAATTTTTTTATTACAATGATAGAATAAAACCGTGAAATTTTATCTGTTTGTTTTAATATAATAATAAAGAAGACTTGGTTCAGTGGGAGTTTTAAACTCCATCCGAATCTTAGTCGCACTTATTTCGGAGCTTGGGGGGAGTTTTAGTAACCCGCGGAGATAAAGAATTGTTAATTTTACAGAAAGGTAGGAAAATAAATGCTAAATGTGCTTATTATTGGTGGAGATGCGAGATATTTAGAAATAATTGAGGGCTTAAGGAAGAAAGGAGCAAATGTTTTTTTGATTGGATATGAAAAGATTTCATTCGAACATCCAACTATTTTTACTTGCAAACATGCTGATGCTGATTTTTCAATTATGGATGCGATTATTTTACCTGTTCACGGGACGACAAATGAGGGCAAAGTAACTTCAGCCTACTCAGATGAAGACTTTACATTAAATAAAGATATGATCGCCAAAACACCAACCCACTGTGTCATTTATACTGGGACGACGAATGATTTTTTAAATGAAGCGGTAGCAAATCGGAAATTAGAAGTACTATTTGCTCGCGATGATATAGCCATTTATAATGCGATTCCAACTGCAGAGGCTACGTTACAATTAGCAATCGAACATACAGACTACACTATTCATGGCTCCAATGTCATAGTACTTGGCTTTGGAAGAGTTGGATTTACCGTTGCACGTTTATTTAAACATGTTGGAGCAAATGTGACAGTATGTGTTCGTAATTCTGCTGATGTTGCTCGGATATCAGAGATGGGAATGAACCCACTGTTCGTGACAAACTTACATCAAGAAATCGAACACAATGAACTATGTATTAACACTGTTCCACACCTCCTTCTCGATCGCAATTTGATTACGAAGATGAACCCTAAGACACTGGTCATTGACCTTGCCTCTGCACCCGGTGGAACTGATTTTGAGTCTGCTAAAGATCGAGGTATACATGCCATACACGCCCTCGGTCTACCAGGAAAAACAGCGCCCAAAACCGCTGGACAAATTATCGCTAATACGATTATTTCATTGATGGAATCGATTGAAAAACAGTGATTACTTTATAAAAGAAACATGGTTCAGTATGGAGCTTCGACGCACAGAACGTGCTAGGGCTGGCACTCGCGATAAGCTTTTCGGTGGAGTGAGCGAAAACGCATTCCCAGGATGCCCAAGTGCTTCATTCTTCATCTGAACCTTAGTCACATTTATTTCGAAGTTTGGCGGAGTAACACCGCGGAAATAAAAGGAGCCTTTCCACAACATTTTAAAAAGAAACGAAACCGCACAAGAATCTTAACATTTTGTGCGGTTATTATTCATAAATCATTTTAGTAAAAGGAAATTATTGCTATATTACCCTACTTATGTGTTTGCTACTTCATTTTCGACTGACACTAATAATAAACCACTTTCTGAAACATCTAGTCTCTGAGAGCCCACTGGCAAAATACCGTTTTTTAACATTCGTTTCTAGAAATGTTCCAGCATGGAAGGGAAATGATGAATTGAACGATGAAAATAAACGAATACCATTCATCAACTTTTCGCAATGCTATCGTATTTGTTTTTCCTTTGTTGGACACCCTCATTTCCCTATCTCTCTTCTTTAAGGACGTTTCGAGTATTTACCCTTTTATAGTAAATTTTCGTAATAACAAATAGGAAAACAAATAAAGAAGAATACTGAATAAAAATAATTGAAAAAAGAAAGATAAATTAAAATCAGCGAAAATAGGCAGGAATAGTTTAATTAACCATCCATTTGAAATCCCGAAAATTAATAGTAATAGTAAAACACCGATCGTACTAAATCCTCCGATTAACCCATACCGATAAAAAATCAAACCCAAAATAAACGAGCAAACGAGTAAAATAAAACAGATAGATGAATCAATCACAAAACGAGTAAACCATGTATCTTGAAATAGGTTAAGCCCAAAAGGTGGTGGTTGTGTATTAAGAATCGCTGTACCTTCATTCACTCCAACGACTTTGTATATTAACTGTACAATCAAATAAGTAGTGTTTGCTATTATCGCATTTACCATCGCTAAGCCTAAAAAGTGGACGGCAAAACTAATAAAAACATTTTTCCGGGTAGATCCCATTTTAATTAAATACGGAACACCGCTTTTCACTAATATTTGTCCAGCAATAGCTGAATATATATATACTGGAAATGCGAGTGTGAAAACAACATTCGTTTCTTTAAATAGAAGGTCAATAAAAATCGAAAGAGCTAATAAAGATAATAATATCGACCAAAATACCGATAACGAATAACGTATTTCGCTAGATAAATAATAAATCGATCCTTTTAGTTGTTCAGACATCTTTTACGCTCCTTTCTTTTCCGTTAAATAAATCATCAAGTCTTGAATGGGCACGCCTTCAACAGTCAATCCTGCTTGCTTTGCTTCCGTTTTACTCCCAAATACATATGCTGTCATCATTCCAGCAAGTTGATCGCGCTTGATCACTTCTTTATTTTCTAGAAATTGTTCTACCTCTGTAATCGGACCTGAGACAGAGCATGTATTATGTCTTAGTGTTTCCGCACCTTCTTGCAATAAAAGTGTTCCCTCTTGTAAGATTAAGACTTCCTCAAATAAAAGGCTTACCTCATCAATTAAATGAGTAGAAAAAATAATCGTTCGCTTTTCTTTTTCATATTCTTCAAGTAAAATTTCATAAAACTTTTTCCGAGCTGCTGCATCAAGTCCAATATAAGGTTCATCAAATATCGTAACCGGTGCTTTGCACGCTAACCCAACAATAATTCCAAGTGCTGACGCCATCCCTTTCGATAATGATTTGACTTTTGTATGTAAAGGTAAGTTATATTCTCTAATAAGATCCATTGCCAATTGGTGATCCCATGTAGCATAAAACAAAGAATAAGACCGCAATATTTGTTTCACTTTCATGTCTTTATTAAAGTTATCGCCTTCTTTAATAAGACATATCTTCTCCGTGAGCTTCCGATTATCGAATGGTCGGTCACCATTAATTAATATTTCCCCACTTGAAGCTAAAATATGGCCCGCTAAAATTTCCATAAAGGTCGTCTTTCCAGCTCCATTTCTACCAAGCAAGCCGTATATTTTTGGCTCGGTTAAAGAAAAAGATACATCCTTTAATGCTGCTGTCTGGTTATAAACCTTCGATAAATTTTTTACTTCAATTCTCATCCATATTCCCCTCCTTCTCAAGCATTTCGATCAGCTGATCTTTCGTAATCTCTAACTTATTTGCCTCATCTTGTAATGGGACGATATAATTTTCATAAAATTGTTTTTTCCGGTTGCCAATTAATATTTCTTTTGCATCTTCTGTTACAAACATTCCAACACCTCTTTGTTTTCGCAAAATATTATCCATGACTAATTCGTTCATTCCTTGTCTGGCAGTAGCAGGGTTTATATTATAAAATTTTGCTAATTCATTTGTTGAGGGTACTCGTTCACCGATTTTTATCGTTTCATTAATAATGGAGTCTTCAATAAATTCCTTAATTTGTATATATATCGGTCGGCTGTCATCCAGTTTGGTCTTCAATTTGCCACCACCCATCCGTTAGGTTAGTTACATCTATAACTAACTATATAAGTAATGAACATTTTTGTCAATAGATATACTAACTTTATTAAGGTAATAAAAATGAGTATGGAAAAAGTCTTGCCTCTCATGACGTAATTGAGTATACTAGCTTTCACCACGGGTACAACCTCAATCGCCTCCCCCTAGCCGATTAGAAGTCTCGAATATTCCGTTTGCTAAGTAAGCACATACCATCTACATTTTTATTTTTCGATAATTCGAATATCCTTTTTTAATAATATTATTGAGCACAAAAAAAACCATATAAAATGGTTTTTAATAAAATTTGATTCTATTAATCATCGTTAAGTGAACCTGTATTAATGATTGGTTGAGCACCGTTATCTGCTACGATAGAAACGAGTAAATTGTTCATCATCGTTACTCGTTTCTCATTATTTAATTTGACAACCCCATCTTGTTCTAGCTGTTCCATTGCGTCTTGCACGATACCGACTGCCCCTTCGACAATTTGTTTCCGTGCGGCAACAATAGCACTCGCTTGTTGTCGTTGCAACATCGCTTGTGCAATTTCTGTTGAATATGCTAAATGGGTTAGGCGGGCTTCAATAATTTCAACTCCCGCTACATACAACCGTTCATGAACTTCTGTTTTTAATTCATTTGAGATTTCTTCCGCATTTCCACGTAATGTTAATTCATGCTCATCAAAACTGTCGTACGGATATTTTGTCGCGACAGCGCGCAATGCGGTTTCACTTTGAATTTCAACAAATTGTTCATATTGATCTACATCGAACATTGCTTTAGCTGAATCAACCACTTTAAAAACAATGACTGCCGCAATTTCAATCGGATTTCCATTGACGTCATTTACTTTTAGTCGACTACTATGAAAGTTGCGCACACGTAATGAAATTTTTTTCCGTAAAGAAAGTGGGACTGTAATGACAAGCCCTTCTTTTCGAACACTGCCAATGTACTTTCCGAAAAATAATACAACGCAAGCTTGATTCGGTTGAATTAACGTTAATCCTGTTGCAAGTAAAATAGCCATAAGTAAACAAATGATTCCTAAAGAGAATTGTCGATATACGAGACTAAAAGCAGCACATCCTAATAGAATTGCAATAATAATTATTCCTAAATATCCATTCATTGACCATGCATCTTTTTCTGTCATCACATTTCTTCACCCCTAAACATTGTATCTAACAGTTTTGCCATTTTTAGCAAAAATAATAGCTACATGTCTCATGAAAATTTTCGTCGTAAAAAATGTAAGGATGAAATTGAAAAAAGTTATCAAATGTAAAGCCACGCACTTCTTCTTCGGAATAGCATGTAAGTAGTTCATTAATAAGCGTTTGATAAGTGGAAGCACCTTCTAGTCCTACAACAAATTGGTCGATTCCGTCAAAATCAGAACCGAATCCAATATTCTTTCCCCCGTTAAATGAACAAATAAGGGTCCGGTCGATTAAATGACCAATGGTAACTTTACGCTTATTTTTTCATAAATTAGACAAGATGGATTTAGTTATATGCTGAGATAGAAACCATTTTAATTTGTTTATCTTCAATCTGTATAAATACAAAAAACCGCTAATACGTAATTAGCGGTTTTTTACAAGTTATGCACTTTTCACGATAATTTCTTTATTTTCTATATCCACTTTGACATTTGTGACATTTCCTTCTTCTAATAGTAAATCTGTTAACTGGTTTTCAATCTTATCTTGAATGACACGACGTAATGGTCTTGCTCCAAATCGTGGGTCATATCCTAGTTTGACTAGTTGTTTTTTCGCTTCATCTGAAACAGTAATATGAATTTCATTGTTTTCAATTGTTTCTTCTAGATCATGAAGCATTAAGTCAACAATTTCAAGTAAGTTTTCTTCTGATAATTCGTTGAATGTAATGATCGCGTCAAACCGATTTAAAAACTCAGGTTTAAAGTAATCTCTTAAGTTTTCAAATGTTGAAATGGCTTGATTATCTTTTTCAAAACCGACATTAATCGGCTTCATGCCTGTTCCAGCATTACTTGTCATAATAATAACAGTATCTTTAAAGCTTACTGTTCTACCATGGGAATCTGTTAAATGGCCATCCTCCATAATTTGCAGAAACATATTTTGTACGTCTGGATGTGCTTTTTCAATTTCATCAAGTAAGATGATTGAATATGGATTTCGACGTACTTTTTCCGTTAATTGACCTGCTTCCTCATGGCCAACATAGCCTGGAGGAGAACCAATAATTTTAGACACAGTGTGTCTTTCCATATATTCACTCATATCAAGTCTGATCAACGACTCGCGGGTACCGAATAATTCTTCTGCAAGCACTTTTGAGAGTTCTGTTTTACCAACACCAGTAGGACCTACGAATAAGAAAGATCCAATTGGACGATATTTCGACTTTAATCCAGCACGGCTTCTTCGGATCGCTTTAGCAATATTATCAACCGCCTCATCTTGACCAATTACTTTAGCTTGTAAATGTTTGGCAAAGTTTTTTAATTTTTCTTGTTCATCTGCTTGTAGTTTTGTAACCGGTATACCAGTTTTTTCTTCAACCATTTCCTCTACATCATGAACGGAAACTTCTGTACTTACTTCTTTTTGACTGTCATTTGCTTTTTCAAGTTGTTTTTGTAATTGAATTTCTTGATAACGTAAATTTGCTGCTTTCTCGTAATCTTCTTGTTCGGCTGCTCGTTCTTTTTCTTGGATAATTGCGTTTAATTGCTTTTCAATCGAGTCAGTATCTTTTTCCGCATTCGCTAAATTTAATCGTGAACCAACTTCATCCATTAAATCAATCGCTTTGTCTGGTAAAAATCGATCTTGAATATAACGATCAGCTAATGTAACAAAGGCTTCAATTACTTCATCAGCATATTTTACTCCATGAAAATCTTCATAACGACTTTTTAAACCTTGTAAAATTTGAATTGCTTCTTCGATCGTTGGCTCTTTTACGATAATTGGTTGGAATCGACGTTCTAAAGCCGCATCTTTTTCAATTTGACGATATTCTTTTAATGTTGTTGCACCAATTATTTGTAATTCACCCCGTGCAAGTGCAGGCTTTAAAATGTTGCCTGCGTCCATTTGTGAACTTTCGGCAGTACCTGCACCAACTAATAGATGAATTTCATCAACAAATAAAATGGCTTCTGGACGATTTTTTAACTCATTAATTAATTGTTTCATCCGTTCTTCAAATTGACCACGAATTCCAGTGTTCGCAACGAGGGATGCAACATCCAATACATATACCTCTTTGTTCATTAATTTTGCTGGTACATCGCCTTCCACTATTTTTAGTGCAAGTCCTTCAGCAATCGCTGTTTTACCGACACCAGGTTCACCAATTAAAACCGGATTGTTTTTGTTACGTCTGTTTAACGTTTCAATGACACGTTTAACTTCATTGTGCCGGCCGATAACAGGATCAATTTGGCCGTTACGAGCAGCGTCAGTGACGTTTCTTCCTAATTCATCCAGTAAGCCACTACCACCTTGTTTTTGTTTTGTTGTTGTTCTAGTTTGACCTTGTCCCCCCATGTTTCCTTGGAAAAATGGATGAGAGAACATGTCCCCACCTTGGAAAAAATTATTTGAATCTGCTATTTGATTTTGGATTTTTTGAAAACAATCATGACATACATGCAGTTGCATTTTTTCCTGATTAAGTTGCATAGACATATTTACAGCAGCCCTATTTATACCACATTGTTGACATTTCATTAGTTATTTCCTCCTCAAAATTAAATTATTTATTGTTCATTTTCATGTTTAACTTCACATTTGACCTTGACTATATTTGACCTTTGACTTTATTATACACTGACCTTTTTTGACTTTCAAGTCTTTTACCTAAAATTTTTAATTCTCAACAGAAATGAACTAATCATATCAATAATGAAGTTTCGCTCTTTCCATAAAAAAACATGCATATTGCTTGTATTCATACTGTGCAAATGGAAAAGGCAGGCAGGATCTGAAAGAGATTATTGGATTTCAGAGCAACCATTGCGAAATTGAGGAGGTGCTATTGATGTAACGAATGTCAAACTATTTTGTATGTAAAATTTTCTAAACAAAAAAAGCCAGTATCATGATGATGGTATGCTCCCCTTAAAGTAGACACCTAAAAAACAAAACTACTTTAGGGGGTTTTTTTATGCGTTCAAATAGTAAGCATCCCGTTGATGAACTT